>NZ_QKYZ01000043.1:0-1003 GCF_003253625.1 Pseudomonas sp. URMO17WK12:I6 | reverse complement strand
CTGCGTAAGCCCACGCCGGTCGAAGATACCAGGCCGCTGCGACTGTTTATTAAAAACACAGCACTCTGCAAACACGAAAGTGGACGTATAGGGTGTGACGCCTGCCCGGTGCCGGAAGGTTAATTGATGGGGTTAGCTAACGCGAAGCTCTTGATCGAAGCCCCGGTAAACGGCGGCCGTAACTATAACGGTCCTAAGGTAGCGAAATTCCTTGTCGGGTAAGTTCCGACCTGCACGAATGGCGTAACGATGGCGGCGCTGTCTCCACCCGAGACTCAGTGAAATTGAAATCGCTGTGAAGATGCAGTGTATCCGCGGCTAGACGGAAAGACCCCGTGAACCTTTACTATAGCTTTGCACTGGACTTTGAATTTGCTTGTGTAGGATAGGTGGGAGGCTTTGAAGCGTGGACGCCAGTTCGCGTGGAGCCATCCTTGAAATACCACCCTGGCAACTTTGAGGTTCTAACTCAGGTCCGTTATCCGGATCGAGGACAGTGTATGGTGGGTAGTTTGACTGGGGCGGTCTCCTCCTAAAGAGTAACGGAGGAGTACGAAGGTGCGCTCAGACCGGTCGGAAATCGGTCGTAGAGTATAAAGGCAAAAGCGCGCTTGACTGCGAGACAGACACGTCGAGCAGGTACGAAAGTAGGTCTTAGTGATCCGGTGGTTCTGTATGGAAGGGCCATCGCTCAACGGATAAAAGGTACTCCGGGGATAACAGGCTGATACCGCCCAAGAGTTCATATCGACGGCGGTGTTTGGCACCTCGATGTCGGCTCATCACATCCTGGGGCTGAAGCCGGTCCCAAGGGTATGGCTGTTCGCCATTTAAAGTGGTACGCGAGCTGGGTTTAGAACGTCGTGAGACAGTTCGGTCCCTATCTGCCGTGGACGTTTGAGATTTGAGAGGGGCTGCTCCTAGTACGAGAGGACCGGAGTGGACGAACCTCTGGTGTTCCGGTTGTCACGCCAGTGGCATTGCCGGGTAGCTATGTTCGGAA
>NZ_QKYZ01000042.1:0-1019 GCF_003253625.1 Pseudomonas sp. URMO17WK12:I6 | reverse complement strand
GTCACTGGAGCAGTGACGGACGCGGTGTACACCACGGTGCCGCCTTCGGCGACGTTCGTGGTCGCAGTCAGCGAAACGGTGCTGGTGTCGATGGTGTCGGTGACGGTGGTGATTGCCGGGGCAGTGCTCGGAACCAGGTTCTCGAAATTGCCGCCGGTGGCGGTGGAAATGGTGGCCTGGACCGTATCGGCATCTTTGTAAACGTCATCGGATGGAGCCGGGACGGTGACGGTGCCGGTGGTTTTACCGGCATCGATGGTGATCACGGCGCCGTTGCTCAGCGTGACGGTGACCGGAGTGCCGGCGGCATTGGTCAGGGTCGCGGTGTAAGTGATCTGGCCACCTTCGGCTACCGAGTTGGTCGCACTCAGGCTGAGGTTGGTGGTGTCCGGTGTGTCGGTCACCGAGGTATCCGCCGACTTGCCGTCGACTTCCAGCTTCTCGTAGTTGCCGCCCTTGGCGTCGTCGATTTTCACGCTCAAAGAACCGCTGCCAGCGAGGGCATCGTTTGGCGCAACGAAGTTGACAAAACCGCTGCTGGCACCGACCGGAATGGTGATGGTCTGGCCATTGGACAGGGTCACAACCACTGGCGAGCCAGTGACCGGCGCCGACACGGAAGCGGTGTAAACCACGGTGCCGCCTTCGGCCACGTTCGCGGTCGCACTCAGCGAAACGGTGCTGGTGTCGATGGTGTCGTTGACGGTAGTGACCGCAGGCGTATTGCTGGTTACCAGGTTCTCGAAGTCGCCGCCGGTTGCGTCCTTGATGGTTGCTTCAACAGTGCCGGCGTCTTTGTAGACGTCGTCCTTCGGCGCATCGACGGTTACGGAACCGGTGGTTTTGCCTGCTTCGATGGTGATGACGGCGCCATTGCTCAGCGTGACGGTGACCGGTGTGCCGGCGGCATTGGTCAGGGTCGCGGTATAGGTGATCTGACCGCCTTCATCTACAGCGCCGGTCGCAGTGAGCGACAGGTTGGTGGTGTCCGGTGTGTCGGTCACCGAGGTGTCCGCCGA
>NZ_QKYZ01000041.1:0-1103 GCF_003253625.1 Pseudomonas sp. URMO17WK12:I6 | reverse complement strand
TGCCGGTCAGCACGTTGTTCAGGGCATTGCCGACGCCGTTGAGGTTGTCGCTGCCAGTCAGGGTGAGGTTTTCCAGGTTGGCACCCAGGGTCCAGTTGACCGAGGAGCGCACGGTGTCGATATCCCACAGCGAGGAGCCGGTCTCAATGACCACATCCTTGAGGTTGTCGACGATGTAGGTGTCGCTGCCGCGGTCGTCGATCATGATGTCGGCGCCAAGGCCTCCGTCCAGGGTGTTGTTGCCGAAGTTACCGACGAGGCGGTTATTCAGGGCATTACCGGTAGCATTCAGGTCGTGTAAGTTGGTGAGGGTCAGGTTCTCGAGGTTGCTGCCCAGGGTGTAGCTGATCGACGACATGACCGTGTCGATTTCGCTCAGCGAGGTGCCGCGTTCGATCACTGTGTCGCCGAGGTTGTCGACGTAGTAGGTGTCGTTGCCAGCACCGCCGTCCAGGGTGTCGGCGCCGGCCTTGCCGTCGAGGACGTTGGCGGCGGCGTTGCCGGTGAGGCTGTTATCGAGTTCATTACCTGTGAGGCTCAGCGCTGCAGATCCGAGCAGCTCGCCATCCTCGACGTTGGCTTCCAAAAAGTAGCTCACTGCTGTCTTGATCAGGTCGTGGCCTTCATCAGCCAGTTCGGTGACTTGTACACCATTGTTCAAGATGACATAGGTGTCATCGCCACTACCGCCAATGAGCTTGTCAGCCCCGGCCCAACCATCCAGCCAGTCGTTGCCGGCCCCGCCCAGCAGGGTGTTGTCGTAGTTGTTGCCGAGCAGGATGTTGTTCAGGTCGTTGCCGATCACGGTGAAGTTGCCGAGGCCGGTGACGGTGACATCTTCGACGTTTTGCAGGTTGCTTTGGCTGAGGTCGACGGTGTTGGTGGCCGGAGTCGAGGTGTAGTTGATGTACAGCAGGTCGTGGCCTTGATCAACGTCATCCTGCAATAGCGCCAGTTCGCCGGCCTGGTCGAGGACATAGGTGTCGTTGCCGGCGCCGCCGATCAGCTTGTCCAGGCCCGCGCCACCGTTGAGGATGTTGTTGCCGCTGTTGCCGGTCAGCACGTTGTTCAGGGCGTTGCCGACACCGGTGAGGTTGTCGCTG
>NZ_QKYZ01000040.1:0-1172 GCF_003253625.1 Pseudomonas sp. URMO17WK12:I6 | reverse complement strand
GGACATGCTTTCTGATCTGGAAGCTCGCCGGGGTGGGGTATTTCCATGCAGATGCCAAGAGTGATCTCCATATGTGTGTATATTTTTTATAAGTTATTTATCAGTCCCCATGTTAAGAAAAAAGACATTAGAAGAGCTAATGCGCCAACTGATCTAAGAATATATAGATAATTGCTTGACCTGATCAAGCTCTTGAATGGGTAATTTTTTGATGCGCCTGCCCGGTCAATTAACTTGATTATAATGCCTTGCGTTTTCTCAGAAAAAAACAAGCACATTATTCCCAGTAAGCACAGTATTATAATAAAAGCCAATAGCCCAATAGTCATAATTTCCACCATTCTGATCCAATCTTCCTTGCAGCCTGGAAGGAGTAGTTATAATTAGCACCTAGTTGTGGAGAAACGAATCCAAACCCTGATGCGGACCCCATTACCTAGTGACCACGAATCAGAAACGCCCCCCCCAGCAGCCAGCGGTAGCGTTAATTCCATTTCCCGACAAGCGACGCCCTTACACACCACCACCAAAAAAAATAAAAACCGTAAAAATAGCGATGAATTGAATCGGTATAAAAAAATCAACAACCAGTTCGGCAGTTTTTTTGAGAAGGTCAGCATTAAAGCGCTAATAAGAACTGATGCGGCTGGAAATAATACATAAAGCTTAAGTTGGCCGGAATTGGGGTAGCCAACGGCTTTTTGTGGTGCAATTCCAGAATACAGCTCAATGCCAATAAAAAAAACAATGCATGTCAATAACAAGACAATAGTTAATGCAATACGGACTCCTACTTTGCTCCTTTTTTCTAGTTGACTCATGGTCCAGTTCCTACACTAGGATTAAGGTTGATATAGCCAGCAACACCCAGCGCACTGAAAATTACCGGCCCAATGTACTGGTTTAGAGTAGCATTTGGCCCATTGCCGGCCCCCACAAATTGGGCGCCCACGGCGCCATTCTGGTCGGTAATTGAAGAAAATAAATCCGTCCCCTTTGTTTGCTCGTCTTTTAATTGCAGCGTAGAAGATAAAGAAGATGGACGCGGCGTGCTCGATGGAGAATGCAATAAAGAAAAAGTTGTCAGTCATTGGGTGCGGCATAGAAGTGATTATTGTGTAAGCTTCCATTTGTCCGAATGTCACTGCGAAAATGGTCGCAATAGATACGGC
>NZ_QKYZ01000039.1:0-1274 GCF_003253625.1 Pseudomonas sp. URMO17WK12:I6 | reverse complement strand
GGCGGTGCGCCTTCACTTCTAAGGTTATAAAAATAGGTTATTGGGACGACTTGTATTAATACGTATTATGTCAGGTATTCCCATTGTAAACGACCTGACGACACTTGCCATGTTCAAAACCCTCCCTTACGCACAGCAGCAAGCCGATGCGCTGACGGTCGATGACATCAGCTTCAGCTACCCCAATGGGCATCGCGTGTTTTCCTCTTTCAGCCTGAACGCCAGGCCCGGTGAGTTCGTTGCGATCCTGGGGCCATCCGGTTGCGGGAAAACCACCTTGCTGAACTTGTTGTCAGGTTTTGTGCAACCGCAAAGTGGTCAGATCAGTATCAACCAGACGGCGGTGCGTCCAGAGCGTTCGGAGTTGGGTTATGTGTTTCAGGCGCCGCAGTTGTTTCCCTGGTTGAGCGCCTTGGAAAACGTCCGTTTCGGCCTGCGAATGGCGGCTCGGATCAACGAATCGCAGCAGCGTTCTCAAGCCTTGCAGTACCTGCGTCTGGTCGGTCTGGAGAATGCCGCGCATCGGTTGCCGCATCAGTTGTCTGGCGGCATGCAGCAGCGGGTTTCCCTGGCCAGGACCCTGGCATTGGAGCCCAGCGTGTTGCTGATGGATGAGCCATTCGCTGCACTGGATGCCATCAGCCGCAACAGCATGAACGAAGAGACCTTGCGCATCTGGGCCGAACTGGGTCAGACGGTGCTGTTCATTACCCACGATATCGACGAAGCGGTGTTTCTGGCGGATCGGGTCATCGTGCTCAACATCGCCCCCGGCGGTATCCACAGCGAACTGAATATTCATTTGCCGCGCCCTCGCTCCAACCTCAAAACCCGCCGGTTGCCGGCCTTTCTCGATTACCGCAATGAGCTGATGGAGCGCATTTCCCAGGTCATGGAAGTGCCTGCAGCCTCCGCTTACCCAACCCGCCAACCTGAGTTGACAGCATGATCAAACATTCGCTGCTTGCCCTTTCCTTGTCTGTTGCCGCCTTGGCAAGCAGCGTATTCGCCGTGGCTGGCGAAGAGAAACCCTTGCGTGTGGGTTACGTATTCGCCATGGCCAACGCCCCGGCGTTGATCGCCGACAAACAGGGCTACTACCGCGAGGAAGGCTTGAATGTCGATCTCAAGGCCTTGGGCGATGGTCCGGTGATCCAGCAGGCACTGGCCGCTGGCGAGCTGGATGTGGCCTATGTCGGTACGCCGCCGGTGTATCAATGGTTTTCCCGGGGGCTGCAAAGCCGGATTCTGGCCAAGGTCAATTACGGTCAGGC
>NZ_QKYZ01000038.1:0-1313 GCF_003253625.1 Pseudomonas sp. URMO17WK12:I6 | reverse complement strand
TGTCTAGTCCTGAAATAGGTTTACACCTGTTTCACCCTCAAAACGCCCGATGCACCGCATCGGGCGTTTTGCATTTCAACGATAGGTGCGGACGTTTGCTGTTGTAGATGCTTATCGACTCGTCGACCATTCGAATCGCCTCGGCCAGATCTCTAGGTCGGTGAAGCAGAAACTCTGTCTTCAAGATCCCGTTCACACGCTCTGCCAAAGCGTTCTGATAACAGTCATACCCGTCGGTCATCGAGCACCTGATTCCATGTTTGGCGTGCAACTTCTGGTAGAGATCAGAGCAGTATTGCGAGCCGCGATCTGAGTGATGCACCAGCGTCTGATCCGTTCTTCTGCCCCGTAGAGCCTTACTCATCGCCTGGATGACCGATTCGGTGTGCAGGGTTTCATGCACGTGATGGCCGACGATTTTGCGAGAGTAGGCATCGGTCACCAAGCTCACATAGGCAACGCTTTGTTGGGTCGGCAAATAGGTGATGTCCGCCACCCAGACCTGCTCGGGTCCCGTGGCAGTCACTTGATCAGGGCCAGGTTTTAACCGGTTCGGATGTCGGCGGAAGCGATGATGGCTGTCAGTGGTCTTGTGATAGGCGCGCTTGCGAGGAACCAGTTGCCGATTGTCTCGCAAGATATCGAATAGCCGATCTCGACCTACCGTTTGCGTCAGCTCAGGCTCCGCCTGCATAAGGCCATGCAGCTTACGAGTGCCCAACCGGGGCATCTGAAGACGTGTTTCCAGGACAAAACCCAGCACTTTCTGAGCATGACTGGCTTGCGCGTCATGAGCCCGGTTTCGTTTGTAGTACGCCTGCCGGGATATACCCAGAAACTGGCAAGCCCTCTGAATGCTCAGGCCTTGGACTTGCCCTTGGGTGAGGACTTGCCGGATCGCTTTTTTATGATAGAAACCCCGTAATCGTTCTTCAACACGTCAACCACCGCTTCGAAGAATTGGGCTTTCTGATTGGCAAGGGCCAGTTTTTCCTCCAGCTCCTTGATTCGCTGCTCAGGGGTCAGCGGCAAACTTTGTTCGTCCATCGGTCGGCTCCTCTGGGCGCGAATAGAGGCGCCTTGGCTCCAGTCCTGCCGCCCATGCTTGCGTAACCACACCAGCACAGTCGACCGCCCCTGAATCCCGTAGCGCCGTTGAGCCTCTTTATAACTCAACTCGCCTTTTTCGACCTGATCGACGACTGCCAATTTAAAGCCCAGCGTGTAATCTCGCTGGCTGCGCCTTTTCCCCGTATCCATTGGTTCCTCCTGAAGATAAGTCAGAAGGTGTAAACCTTATTCAGGACGAGACA
>NZ_QKYZ01000037.1:0-1438 GCF_003253625.1 Pseudomonas sp. URMO17WK12:I6 | reverse complement strand
GCCGGAAATTGTCTTCTGGCTGCGCCTGTTGGCCGCGTCATAACTGAAACTCCCGGATACGGCGCCCGTGAGCGTGCTCAGGCGCTGGCGCGAATCCCAGGTGTAGGTATTGCTCCCGTCACTGTCGTTAAAATGTTCAATGGCATGTTTAACTAAAAATACCCTGCCACACACGTTGAATTATTCATTTTCTGGATAGTTACACCATTGACAGCAAACATATTTCATGGTTGTTAGCGGGATGAATCGAAGTGCCTTATTTCCGCACCTAGGACAGCGTATTTTTGAAACTCGGATTATTAGTATAAATCCAATTATAGCGCTGCCGGCATTAAGTGTTGTGAAAATCCATGCTGGTGGTTCCCCCCAAGAAATTTTTATAATTGATATGACTGCCAGCTGGATCAAGAGCGCGACTGGCAACCACAACCAAAACAAATTACGTCGATGACGTATTTCCTTTAGAAAATAATTTTTATCGTGAGACTTCATTTTATAAAACCTCAAGTGATGTGATTTTTTCGTAACTGTAGATGTTTATGGGGCTTATCTCAATGTTTGAATGAGTTAAACCAGTTTTTAGCACTCTGGATCGTTGGAGATACTGCTGTTGCAGTTCCTGACTGACCGACAAACGCACCAAGCCCTTTACCAAGTCCAAATTTGTATGGGACTGCTCCAGATACACCCGATATGTTACCGCAGCTGTTTCCTGAGGCACTAATACCGAATGCTGGCCCCCAGCCGATATCGGCTTCCGCGTACGATGTGTGATCAAAACCTGTAGTAGGGGCATCACCATCTCCACCAACGATACTGACTCCCCATCCAACATAATAGCCTGCACCGAGCCAACCATTGGCTTGACCTTGTGAGTACACCGATGTGTTCATCCAATCGAGATTCACACCTACGACCACATTAAGACTTCCCCTGTTCCTGGGACTATCAAAGCTACGCCGCCAGAAATCGTCAATTGATATGCGAGGCCATATGGATCAGTAATGCCAATCGGATTCCCGCCAACATAACCATACGTATTAATCCCCCCCGCAAGTCCAATCGGATCTCCCGAGATAAACCGTCCAAAGCCTGGAGAGTAATACCGTGCCCGATAATAATAGACACCCGTGCCATCATTTTCCCGCCCGGTGTACTGCTGGCTGTTGGTACTGGCGGAGCCGGTGCTGCTGGTTTGGCCATAAGGGTCATAGGTGTATTGCGTGGTGAACGCGCCAGTGCTGTCGGTAAGCGCTTGGGTTGAACCCAGCGCATCAGTCAAGTAGCTGTAGGTGTTGCCGCTGGCCTCGGTGCGGCTGAATACTTCGTCCAAACCGCCCGTAAGGAGATTGGCCTGTACCGTGGGGGTGACAGTACCGGTCAGTTCTTGCACCAGGTTGGCACCGTCGAAGACATAACTGGTGGTCTGGCCGGAAAT
>NZ_QKYZ01000036.1:0-2348 GCF_003253625.1 Pseudomonas sp. URMO17WK12:I6 | reverse complement strand
GTGATCAGGTTGGTGGTGTCGTTGATGCCCGCCGAAGGCGTGAAGGTCGCCGTCCAGGTGATGCCGCCATCGCTGCTGCTCACCGCGCTCAGCGTACCGTTGGCGATGGTCAGGTCGGCGTTGGTGAAACCGCTCACCGCTTCGCTGAAGGTGATGGTCACCAGCGAGGTTTCGCCGATTTGCAGCGCCGTGTCCGCGACCACGATGGTAGCCGTCGGGCGCACGGTGTCGATCGCGTAGTTGTTGGAATCGGTGGTGCCGCTGCCCACGTTACCGGAGGCGGCCGCCTGCACGCCGGTGTTGTCCAGGGTGATCAGGTTAGTCGCGTCGGTGATGCTGGTGGTCGGGGTGAACGTGGCCGTCCAGGTGATGCCGCCATCGCTGCTGCTCACCGCGGTGAGCGTACCGTTGGCGATGGTCAGGTCGGCATTGGTGAAACCGGTCACCGCTTCACTGAAGGTAATGGTCACCAGCGACGTTTCACCGATTTTCAGCGCGTTGTCGGCCACCACGATGGTGGCCGTTGGCAGCACCGTATCGATGGTGTAGTTGCCCGAGTTAGTGGTGCCACTGCCGGTGTTGCCGGCCACATCGGTCACACCGGTATTGTTCAGGGTGATGACGTTGCTCGTGTCATTCACGCCGGCGGTTGGGGTGAAGGTCGCGGTCCAGGTGATGCCGCCATCGCTGCTGCTCACTGCCGTGAGCGTACCGTTGGCGATGGTCAGGTCGGCATTGGTGAAACCGGTCACCGCCTCGGAGAAGGTGATCGTCACCAACGATGTTTCTCCGGCACTCAGGGCGGCGTCCACCAGGACGATGGTGGCCGTCGGGCGTTGGCTGTCGACGGCGTAATTGTTGGAGTCGGTGGTGCCGCTTCCAGTATTGCCGGCCCCATCGGTCACCCCGGTGTTGTCCAGGGTAATCAGGTTGGTCGCATCGGTGATGCTCGCCGCCGGTGTCAGGGTTGCGGTGTAGGTGATGTTATCGCTGGTGCTCAGACTGCTCAGGGTACCGTTGCTCACCGTCAGGTCGGCGAGGCTGAAGCCGGTCACCGCCTCGGAGAAGGTGATGGTCACTATCGAAGTCTGACCCACCGCCAGCGCCGAGTCCGCGACCACGATGGTGGCCGTCGGGCGCACGGTATCGATGGCGTAGTTGTTGGAGTCGGTGGTGCCGCTACCGGCGTTGCCCGAGGCGTTGGTCACACCGCTGTTATCCAGGGTGATGACGTTGCTGGTGTCGGTGATGGCGCTGGTCGGTGTGAACGTGGCCGTCCAGGTGATGCCGCCGTCGCTGCTGCTCACCGCCGTGAGCGTACCGTTGGCGATGGTCAGATCAGCGTTGGTGAAACCGCTCACTGCTTCGCTGAAGGTGATCGTCACCAGTGAGGTTTCACCGATTTTCAGCGCGTTGTCGGCCACCACGATGGTCGCCGTCGGCAGCACCGTATCGATGGTGTAGTTGCCGGAGTTGGTGGTGCCGCTGCCGGTGTTGCCCGCCAGATCACTGACCCCGGTGTTGTTCAGGGTGATCAGGTTGGTCGGGTCATTCACACCGACGGTCGGGGTGAAGGTTGCGGTCCAGGTGATGCCGCCGTCACTGCTGCTCACCGCCGTGAGCGTACCGTTGGCAATCGTCAGGTCGGCGTTGGTGAAACCGCTCACCGCTTCGCTGAAGGTAATGGTCACCAGCGAGGTTTCACCCGCGGTCAGCGTTGTATCGGCCAGCACAATCGTGGCGGTCGGGCGTACCGTGTCGATGGCGTAGTTATTGGAATCGGTGGTGCCGCTGCCAGCGTTGCCCGCCAAATCGCTGATCCCGGTATTGTCCAGGGTGATCAGGTTGGTGGTGTCGTTGATGCTGGCGCTCGGGGTGAAGGTCGCCGTCCAGGTGATGCCGCCGTCGCTGCTGCTCACCGCAGTGAGTGTGCCGTTGGCGATGGTCAGGTCAGCGTTGGTGAAACCGCTCACCGCTTCGCTGAAGGTGATGGTCACCAGCGAGGTTTCGCCGATTTTCAGTGCCGTGTCCGCGACCACGATGGTAGCCGTCGGGCGCACGGTGTCGATGGCATAGTTGTTGGAATCGGTCGTGCCAGTGCCTACGTTACCGCTGACGGCCGCCTGCACGCCGGTGTTGTCCAGGGTGATCAGGTTGGTCGCGTCGGTGATGCTGGCAGTCGGGGTGAACGTCGCCGTCCAGGTGATGCCGCCGTCGCTGCTGCTCACCGCTGTGAGCGTACCGTTGGCGATCGTCAGGTCCGCGTTGGTGAAACCGCTCACCGCCTGATCGAAGGTGATGGTCACCAGTGAGGTTTCGCCGATTTTCAGTGCGTTGTCGGCGACCAC
>NZ_QKYZ01000035.1:0-5205 GCF_003253625.1 Pseudomonas sp. URMO17WK12:I6 | reverse complement strand
CAATACTGCTCTGATCTCTACCAGAAGTTGCACGCCAAACATGGAATCAGGTGCTCGATGACCGACGGGTATGACTGTTATCAGAACGCTTTGGCAGAGCGTGTGAACGGGATCTTGAAGACAGAGTTTCTGCTTCACCGACCTAGAGATCTGGCCGAGGCGATTCGAATGGTCGACGAGTCGATAAGCATCTACAACAGCAAACGTCCGCACCTATCGTTGAAATGCAAAACGCCCGATGCGGTGCATCGGGCGTTTTGAGGGTGAAACAGGTGTAAACCTATTTCAGGACTAGACACTGGTCTGACAATTGGATTGATTGATATACCGTAACAATAGTTGACCGATTTTCTGGGAGAAGCGGATAATGCGCGTCATCACGCATTATGGCGGCGTAACGCCGGGAGATAGTCAGCATGAGCGTCGAATCCTTCACCCCCACGGCTTTGCAATTCACCCACGGTGCTGCGCACAAGGTGAAGAGCCTGGTCGATGAAGAGGGGAATGATCGCTTGAAGCTGCGCGTATTCGTTACGGGCGGCGGTTGTTCAGGGTTTCAGTACGGCTTCACCTTCGATGAAGAAGTGGCCGATGACGACACCATTGTCGAGCGCGAAGGCGTCAGCCTGGTGGTCGATCCGATGAGCTTCCAGTACCTGGCAGGTGCCGAGGTGGATTATCAGGAAGGTCTGGAAGGTTCGCGTTTCGTGATCAAGAACCCGAACGCCACCACCACGTGTGGCTGCGGCTCTTCGTTCTCGATCTGATCGCAACTCTCCGCATCAACAAGCGCCGCAGGGTCTCAGGATTCTGCGGCGTTTTGCTGTCTGGAGTTAAGGTTCAGGCGGGGTAGATGGCGCCGAGAATGCGCAGGCCACGGGCGCCGGTGACGCTTGGGCGGTTGGTCGCGATACCTTCCAGGCAGCAATGAGCCAGCCAGGCAAAGGCCATGGCTTCAACCCAGTCCGGGTCTACACCATAAGCGGCAGTGCTGCTGACTTTCGCGTTCGGCAACAGGCTGGCCAACCGTTTCATCAACGTGGCGTTGTGTGCGCCACCGCCGCAGACCAGCAGCTCCCGGGTATCCGATTGAGCGCTTTGCAATGACTCGACGATGGTCAGGGCGGTCAGCTCAAGCAGTGTGGCCTGTACGTTTTCGGCTGCGAAGGTTGGCAGTTGTGACAGATGCTGCATCAGCCATGGCAGATTGAACACTTCGCGGCCAGTGCTCTTCGGGCCTTGAGTTACAAAGAACGGATCACTGAGCAGCTCATTCAACAGAGCCGGTTCAACCTTGCCGCTGGCGGCCCATTGGCCATCGCGATCGAAGTTGTCGCCGCGTTGCCGGTGAATCCAGGCATCCAGCAGGACATTCCCCGGGCCGCAGTCAAAACCCGCGACAGGCTTGCCGGGTTCGATCAGGCTGAGGTTACTGAACCCGCCGACGTTCAGCACCGCGCGGTTACCGGGCTGCTGTTCAAACAAGGCTTCGTGAAAGGCCGGAACCAATGGGGCGCCTTGTCCGCCAGCGGCTACGTCGCGGCTGCGGAAATCGCTGACCACGGTGATGCCGGTCAGCTCGGTGAGCAGCGCAGGGTTGCCGATCTGCACCGTGAACCCGCGTGCCGGTTCGTGGCGAATGGTCTGGCCGTGGCTGCCAATCGCGCGAATGTCGTCGGGCTTGAGGTTTTGTTGGGCGAGGAGGGTGTGAATGCCCTGTGCGGCCAGCTTCACCCAGTTTTGCTGGGCAATGGCGGAGCGGGCAATCTCGTCCGGACCGCTGGCGCACAAGCCAAGCAGCTCGGCGCGCAGGGATTCGGGCATGGGGATGTAATGCGTGGCGATCAGCTTGATCGCCGGGGCTTGCTCGATCAGCGCAATGTCCAGGCCATCAAGGCTGGTCCCGGACATCACACCTATATAGAGCGCCATGGCTTAGCGTTTGCTCGAAGCCAGCAGGGTGGCTTTCTCTTGGTCCATACGCGCCATCAGCGGTTGGCTTTGCGCAAGGAAGCGTGCGCGTTCAGCTTTGGAGATCGGATCGGCCATCGCTACCTTCTGACCCAGTGGATCGACGTGCACGCCATTGACCTGGAACTCGTAGTGCAGGTGCGGGCCGGTGGAGAGGCCGGTGGTGCCGATGTAGCCGATCACCTGACCTTGCTTGACGCTACCGCCAGTCTTGATGCCTTTGGCGAAGCCCTGCATGTGGCCGTACAGCGTACGGTAAGTACTGCCGTGCTGGATAATCACGGTATTGCCGTAACCGCCCCGGCGACCGGCCAACAATACCTGGCCGTCGCCGGCAGCCTTGATCGGTGTGCCGCGCGGTGCTGCGTAATCGACACCCTTGTGGGCGCGGATCTTGTTCAGGATCGGGTGCTTGCGGCCCATGGAGAATTTCGAGCTGATGCGGGCGAAGTCTACCGGAGTACGGATGAACGCCTTGCGCATGCTGTTGCCGTCAGCCGTGTAGTAGCTGCTGTTGCCTTGTTTGTTGGTGTAGCGCACAGCGGTGTAAGTCTTGCCACGGTTGGTGAAGCGCGCGGAAAGAATGGGACCGTTACCGACGGCTTTACCGTTGACGACTTTCTGTTCATAGATCACATCGAACTCGTCACCCTGGCGAATATCCTGGGCGAAGTCGACGTCATAGCCAAACACGCTGGCCATATCCATGGTCAGGCTATGGGACAAACCGGCACGGGCTGCGGATTGCGACAGCGAACTGTTGATCACGCCATGTACGTAGGCGGTGCGAACAGTGGGCTTGGCGGTAATGCGGTTGAATGTATAACCCTTGCCGTTCTTGGTCAGGCTGATGCTTTCCGTGTCGCTGACTTTGCTGTGCAAATTGGTCAGTTGGCCGTTCGGGCCGAGTTCGAACTCGAGCTTCTGGCCATGTTTGAGCTGGCTGAACTGCTTGGCCTGCTTGTCGCTGGCCAGCACTTCATGCACCGAAGTGGCCGGAAGGCCGACTTTCTCAAACAAGGTCGAGAGAGTGTCGCCTTTGGCAACGATCACTTCCCTGTGGCCTGGCGCCTTCTTTTCTTCGACGACTGGCGCGGGGGCGGCCTGGGCGGCTTCCTGAGTGTTTTCGGCGCTGTTTTCGATCTGCGCGAAAGGGGAGGCTGCCGGATCATTTGTGGCTTGGACGACGTCGGCGGCGTCTTGATCTTGTGTCAGTTGTTCTACAGGGCTTTCCAGTTCAAGACTCAGGGTCGTCTTTTTGGCTTCAACATCACTGGAAGGAAATACCAGAAGCGCCAGGCTCAGAAGGGCGGCGATACCGCTTGCTGCGAGCAGGTGGGTCTTCGGGTAAAGCGGTGGCGCTTTAGACGATTCTTTGGTCATAAGTAATTTTGACTTTGAAAAAATGAATTGGAAAAGATGAATGACATGATGAAGACGAAATAACTGTATAAAATATAACCAAATCATCTCTGAAGCAAGCCTGCGGACGCTCTGTCCGTGGATTGGCGTCCGTGCGCCGGGCAAAACTTGTATTTGACGCCCGATCTTGTATGGTTGGTCCCCTTTGAATTCGAGTCTTGCAGGTCTGTTATGAAGTCGGTTGAAGAGCAGCTAGCGCTGATCAAACGTGGTGCAGAAGAACTGTTGGTCGAGTCCGAGCTGATCGAAAAGCTCAAGCGTGGCCAGCCGCTACGTATTAAGGCAGGCTTCGATCCGACCGCGCCGGATTTGCACCTGGGTCACACCGTGCTTATTAATAAGCTGCGCCAGTTCCAGGATCTGGGCCATCAGGTGATCTTCCTTATCGGTGACTTCACCGGGATGATCGGTGATCCGAGTGGCAAGAGCGCGACACGTCCACCGCTCACTCGTGAGCAGGTTCTCGAGAATGCCGAGACCTACAAGACTCAGGTCTTCAAGATTCTTGATCCGGCCAAAACCGAAGTGGCGTTCAACTCCACCTGGATGGATCAGATGGGGCCGGCTGACTTCATACGTCTGACTTCGCAATACACCGTGGCGCGCATGCTCGAGCGCGATGACTTCGACAAGCGCTACACGACCAATCAGCCAATCGCCATTCACGAGTTCCTCTATCCGCTGGTTCAGGGTTACGACTCGGTCGCTTTGCGCGCGGATGTCGAGCTGGGCGGTACGGATCAGAAGTTCAACCTGCTGATGGGGCGTGAACTGCAGCGTGGTTATGGTCAGGAGGCTCAATGCATTCTGACCATGCCGTTGCTCGAAGGGCTGGATGGCGTGAAGAAGATGTCCAAGTCGTTGGGCAACTATGTCGGTATCCAGGAGGCGCCGGGTGTCATGTACGGCAAGCTGGTCTCTATTCCTGATGTGCTGATGTGGCGCTACTTCGAATTGCTCAGCTTCCGCTCCATGGAAGAGATCGATGCTTTGCGGGCTGACGTCGAGGCGGGTGCGAATCCGCGTGACATCAAGATCAAGTTGGCCGAAGAGATCGTTGCGCGTTTCCATGGTGAAGAGGCTGCGGCCAATGCTCACCGTGCGGCGGGCAATCGTATGAAAGATGGCGAGCTGCCGGATGATTTGCCAGAGATCGAATTGACCGCTACCGAAGACATGCCGATCGCTGCTGTCCTTAATAAGGCGGGCTTGGTGAAGAACTCCGCCGTGGCGCGTGACCTTCTGGGTTCTGGTGGTGTGCGTATAGATGGTGAAGTTGTCGATCGCACCTTTATATACGCGCTGGGCGCGACCCACGTTTGCCAGGCGGGGAAGAAGGCATTTGCGCGTATTACGCTCAAATCCGAATAAAGCTGAAATCAGGGGTTGACGGCAGATTCTGGACGTCTATAATTCGCCCCACTTCCGGCGCAGTCGAAACGGAAAACTCCTTGGTAAACAACGAGTTACGCAGTTTTTGACAGCGGTTACGCTTCAGTTCATCGAAGCCAGAAGGAGTTGGTAAGGCAGGGTATTGTCGCCTTATTGACGGTTCGATCTTCTCGGTCGAAAGCGGAGAAAAAGAGGTGTTGACAGCAGCGACTAACGCTGTAGAATTCGCCTCCCGCTAACGAGAGATCGGAAGCGCAAGTGGTTGAAGTTGCAAGGGAAACTTTGAAAACTTCTGAAAATAACCGCTTGACAGCAACAGAGGCTGCTGTAGAATGCGCGCCTCGGTTGAGACGAAAGATCTTAACCAACCGCTCTTTAACAACTGAATCAAGCAATTCGTGTGGGTGCTTGTGGAGTCAG
>NZ_QKYZ01000034.1:0-11428 GCF_003253625.1 Pseudomonas sp. URMO17WK12:I6 | reverse complement strand
ACCGTGTCGGCGCTGGTGATGGCAGCACTGCTTGCCGACTGATCCAGCGGATCCCTGCCGGTGACGACGATCGAGACGCCGGGAATCCGGCCGTTCGCATCGGCCGTCGCGCCCGCGGTCGTGAACATCAGGAACAACTGCTGGCCCGACGGCGCATTGGCCAGACTGAATTCCGCGTCCTGACCGGCTCCGATGAACACCTTATTCAGCAGATTGACCGCATCGTCGGGGTTCGTCGCATCTGGATGCTTGAGCGGTTGGTACTCCACGGTCCAGATTTTGCCGCCCGACAGCGGCGACCCGGTTTCTTCGATATAGGCTGCGAACACGATTGCGCCGGTTGCGCTCCCGGCTCGGCCCACCAGGATGTTGTCGTTGCTCGTATCGGTATAGAGAAGGATGCTGGTGCCATTGAGGGTATCCAGTCCGCTGTCCACGCCATTGAGCAGTGCGCCAGTGCTGTCGACGAAGCTGATATTGGTAATGGTTGCTCCGGGGTCAGCGCTGACGCTGAACGCATTGCTGCCGGTATTGCCCACGGCGCCGGTATAGCCACTCAAGGCCGCACCCGTTGCGGTACCTGCACCCAGTGCGGTCAAACGGGTAGAGAAAGTCGAGGGCAGGGACGCCAACGGAATGTCGTTGTCATCAGCGTCTCCCGCGGGGCTTGGCGTGGCGGTGAGGTTCTGTAGCCCGGCCGTTTCGTCCAGCGTAACGTTCGCGCCGGAGGCCACGACGCTCAGCGCGTTGGTCGTAATCGACGTTGTCAGCGATGGGTCGAGGGTCGAAGTGTAGAGGGAAGTCGGATCGCCCGGCAGCGATGAATTTTGCTCGACAATAGTCATAACTTGTTCCTGGGGTAGTTGCGGTCATCGAGGCCTGACCGTTGACCATTGGTCGCAACTATGGAGAAGCACCGGGGATTGCACATCAGCCGAAACTCCCACGCGGGCTGGGAGTTTCAGACTAGTCGTCCTCGTCGCAGGCCTGGCCGCAGGGGGCCAGTGTTCAAGGCTTGTGGTGCTAGAGCGCTCACAACGAATGCGATCCGTGCGGATCTGATATTGGCACTGCAAAAAAATGCGAGGGTGGTTTCCACCACCCTCGCATCCTTTCACGCACGCGCTGCCTCAGGCGCTGCCATGGACAATGTCGGTATTCAGAACATCAACCCCGACCAAGGTGATGGTCGTGACTTGTCCGCCCGTTTCGGCAACCGTCACGACGCTGTTGGCGCCGCTGTTGTCGATCGACTGGACAACGGCGTTCTGGTCGCCGTTGAGCACCAGCGTGTCGCGCAGCCCTGCGCTCGCATCGAAGCCGGTGATCTGGTACTTGTTCTGGGTGAGTGACAAATCGATGTTGAAGGCATCCCGCTCACCACTCGTGCCCACCAGCGTGAAGTCGAAGGTGGTGCCCAGGTCGTTGGCGAACAGGTTGGCGTCGAACGTGCTCGTCGCCGAGTCCCCATCCTTGTCTGTCAGCGTCGCGTTGAACGCCAGCTTGACATCGCTGGCCAGGCTCTCGGTCTCATGAGTGAACTCGATCGTCGGGATCTTAATCTCGCCTCGGCCCATCGTGAGCTGAACAGCGTCGATCAACTTCGTGCCCTGCTGCTGAATGAGGAAGGACACCTGTCCACCGGCCTCCGGTGTCACGGTGTTCACCTCGATCAGGTTCGAGAACGTGCCATCCTCGTAGAAGGCCCTGTAGTACAGGTCCTCGGTCGCCGTGTCGTAACCCCCCACGGAGTTGTCGATGAAGACCTTCATGCTCGTCAGCAGGCTTTCCGGGTTGATCACGAAGCTTTCATCGGCATTGCTGATGGCCGCCAGGTTGTCTCCCTGGAACAGGTTATTGGCGATGCCGATGCCGGACGTGCTGACGTTCATGGCCCTCGGGTCGATGTACGACGGCAGGGGGTTGGTCTGTAGCTGGGCTTCGGTGGGGTCGGGGGCTCCAAGCCCGATACCGGTCAGGATGTCCGCAGTCGACGCCGTTGCTTTCGCGGAAAAGAACACAATCTCCTCAGATGGCGAAGGAATCGTCGGCGGATTCTGCGGTGGGATCAGCAAGGTGCGCACCGGATCCGGGCCGCCGGCAGTGAGCGAGCCGTCGGCACTGCTGAGCACGATCTCGGAACTGAAGCCTTGCACCAGGTCCAGGGCATAAGTGCCATTGGCAAAGGCGGTCAGCGTGTAGTCAACGCTGGTATTCGCGGTGGCGGCGTTGTTGTCGAAATCACCGGTCAACGTCCCTGCGAAGTGGAACGCGCCATTGACATCCGGCGAAGGCGATTGCTCGGTGAGCGTGCCGGTGCCGGTGGTGGTCGTGTTGTCTGGCCTGACGAGAGTGAATTGGTTATTCACCAACGAAATATCCAGACCGGTTGCCCCCAGTCCGTCGGCTCCGGTTGAATGATCCCAGTATCCCTGTTGTGGAAGGATGCTACCGGTGCCGATCAGATTGCCGAAGGCAAGTGTAGGGCCGTCGTCCTGGAACACCAGGTTCTGGCCGATGTTGAGCGTGGCATGGGCGCTGTCGCCGTCTCCATCGGTTTTGGTCGCCGTCAGGGTTACCAGATTGTCCGAGGACAGACTCGTCGAATCATTCGGATTGGTTGGATCGGGATGCACCACGGCCCGTTGCTGGTCGAGGGTGACGTCACCGTTGGCGGCCACGCTGACGGTGAACACCAGCAGGTGGGTATTGGCTGTGCGGCCTTCCACCACGCTGCCGTTGAGCGACAGGTTGACCGCCTCACCGGTGGCCGTGTCGGTCAGCCCGGAGGCACCCGCCACCACGCCCAGCGCATAGGTCAGCGTGCCGGCGCCATCGGCGCCATACGCCGAGGTGAAGTTGGCCGCAAAGCTCTGGGTGGCGTCGGTGGTCAGTACCGTTTCGTCAACCGTCAGGGTTGGCTCCGTGCCGGTGGTGCTGATGCTTGGCCCGTCGTCCTTGAACACCAGGTTCTGGCCGATGTTCAGTGTTGCATGGGCACTGTCGCCATCTTTGTCGGTGATGGTGGCGGTCAGGGTCACCAGATTGTCCGAGGTCAGCGTCTTCGAATCATCCGGATTGGTTGGGTCTGGATGCACTATGGCCCGTTGCTGGTCGAGAGTGACGTCACCGTTGGCGGCCACACTGACGGTGAACACCAGCAGGTTGGTGATGGCCGTGCGGCCTTCGACCACGCTGCCGTTGAGCGACAGGTTGACCGCTTCACCGGTGGCCGTATCGGTCAGCCCGGAGCCGCCCGCTACCACACCCAGTGCATAGGTCAGCGTGCCGGCCCCATCGGCGCCAAATGCCGAACTGAAGTTGGCGGTAAAGCTCTGGGTGTCGTTGGTGGCCAGCACCGTTTCGTCGACCGTCAGGACTGGCTCCGTGCCGGTGGTGCTGATGCTCGGTCCGTCGTCCTTGAACACCAGGTTCTGCCCGATGTTGAGGGTGGCATGGGCACTGTCGCCGTCCTTGTCGGTGATGGTGGCGGTCAGGGTTACCAGATTGTCCGAGGTCAACGTCTTCGAATCATCCGGATTGGTTGGGTCGGGATGTACCACGGCGCGGATCTGATCGAGGGTAACGTCACCATTGGCGGCGACGCTGACGGTGAATACCAGATCGTTGCTAATCGCCGTGCGGCCTTCCACGACTGTACCGTTAAGCGACAAATTCACCGCTTGGCCGGTAGCGGTATCGGTCAGCCCGGAACCGCCCGCGACCACGCCCAGTGCATAGGTCAGCGTACCCGCACCGTCAGCGCCAAACGCCGAGCTGAAGTTGGCGGTAAAGCTCTGGGTGTCGTTGGTCGCCAGCACCGTTTCGTCCACTGTCAGCGTTGGCTCCGTGCCGGTGGTGCTGATGCTCGGTCCGTCATCCTTGAACACTAGGTTCTGGCCGATGTTGAGGGTGGCATGGGCACTGTCGCCGTCCTTGTCGGTGATGGTGGCGGTCAGGGTCACCAGATTATCCGAGGTCAGCGTCTTCGAATCATCCGGATTGGTTGGGTCGGGATGTACCATGGCGCGGAGCTGATCGAGGGTAACGTCACCATTGGCGGCGACGCTGACGGTGAATACCAGATCGTTGCTAATCGCCGTGCGGCCTTCCACGACTGTACCGTTAAGCGACAAATTCACCGCTTGGCCGGTAGCGGTATCGGTCAGCCCGGAACCGCCCGCGACCACGCCCAGTGCATAGGTCAGCGTACCCGCACCGTCAGCGCCAAACGCCGAGCTGAAGTTGGCGGTAAAGCTCTGGGTGTCGTTGGTCGCCAGCACTGTTTCATCGACCGTCAGGATTGGCTCCGTGCCAGTGGTGCTGATGCTGGGTCCGTCATCCTTGAACACAAGGTTTTGGCCGATGTTCAGCGTGGCATGGGCACTGTCGCCGTCCTTGTCGGTGATGGTGGCGGTCAGGGTCACCAGATTGTCCGAGGTCAGACTGGTCGAATCATCCGGATTGGTTGGGTCGGGATGCACCACGGCCCGTTGCTGGTCGAGGGTGACGTCACCATTGGCGGCGACACTGACGGTAAACACCAACAGGTTGGTGGTGGCCGTTCGGCCTTCCACTACGCTGCCGTTGAGTGACAGGTTCACCGCTTCACCGGTGGCTGTATCCGTCAGTCCCGACGGGCCGGCAGTCACGCCCAGCGCATAGGTCAGCGTGCCCGCACCGTCGGCGCCAAATGCCGAGCTGAAGTTAGCCGCGAAGCTCTGGGTGGCGTCGGTGGTCAGTACCGTTTCATCGACCGTCAGGGTTGGCTCCGTGCCGGTGGTGCTGATGCTGGGTCCATCGTCCTTGAACACCAGGTTCTGGCCGATGTTCAGCGTGGCATGAGCGCTGTCGCCGTCCTTGTCGGTGATGGTGGCGGTCAGGGTCACCAGATTGTCCGAGGTCAGACTGGTCGAATCATCCGGATTGGTTGGGTCGGGATGCACCACGGCCCGTTGCTGGTCGAGGGTGACGTCACCGTTGGCAGCAACGCTGACCGTGAATACCAACAGGTTGGTGGTGGCCGTTCGGCCTTCCACTACGCTGCCGTTGAGCGACAGGTTGACTGCCTCACCAGTGGCCGTATCGGTCAGCCCGGAGGCACCGGCTACCACGCCCAGTGCATAGGTCAGCGTACCCGCACCGTCGGCGCCAAACGCCGAGGTGAAGTTGGCGGCGAGGTTCTGGGTGGCGTCGGTCGTCAACACCGTTTCGTCGACCGTCAGCGTTGGCTCGCTGCCGGTGGTGCTGATGCTTGGCCCGTCATCCTTGAACACCAGGTTCTGGCCGATGTTCAGCGTGGCATGAGCGCCCCGCCGAGGTGAAGTTGGCGGCGAGGTTCTGGGTGGCGTCGGTCGTCAACACCGTTTCGTCGACCGTCAGCGTTGGCTCGCTGCCGGTGGTGCTGATGCTTGGCCCGTCATCCTTGAACACCAGGTTCTGGCCGATGTTCAGCGTGGCATGGGCACTGTCGCCGTCCTTGTCGGTGATGGTGGCGGTCAGGGTCACCAGGTTATCCGAGGTCAGACTCGTCGAATCATCCGGATTGGTCGCGTCGGGATGCACTACGGCCCGTTGCTGGTCGAGGGTGACGTCACCATTGGCAGCAACGCTGACCGTGAATACCAACAGGTTGGTGGTGGCCGTGCGGCCTTCGACTACGGTGCCGTTGAGCGACAGGTTGACTGCCTCACCAGTGGCCGTATCGGTCAGCCCGGAGGCACCGGCTACCACGCCCAGTGCATAGGTCAGCGTTCCCGCACCGTCGGCGCCAAACGCCGAGGTGAAGTTGGCGGTGAAGTTCTGGGTGGCGTCGGTCGTCAACACCGTTTCGTCGACCGTCAGCGTTGGCTCGCTGCCGGTGGTGCTGATGCTCGGTCCGTCGTCCTTGAACACCAGGTTCTGGCCGATGTTCAGCGTGGCATGGGCACTGTCGCCGTCCTTGTCGGTGATGGTAGCGGTCAACGTCACCAGATTGTCCGAGGTCAGGCTCGTTGAATCATCCGGATTGGTCGCGTCGGGATGCACCACGGCCCGCAGCTGGTCGAGGGTGACGTCACCGTTGGCGGCGACGCTGACCGTGAACACCAGCAGGTTGGTGGTGGCCGTGCGGCCTTCCACGACGGTGCCGTTGAGCGACAGGTTGACGGCCTCACCGGTGGCGGTATCGGTCAGTCCGGAGCCGCCCGCGACCACGCCCAGCGCGTAGGTCAATGTGCCCGCGCCATCAGCGCCAAACGCCGAGCTGAAGTTGGCGGCAAAATTCTGGGTGGCGTCGGTGGTCAGCACCGTTTCGTCCACGATCAGCGTTGGTTCCGTGCCGGCCGCACTGACGCTCGGCCCGTCGTCTTCGAAGATCATCTTGGAGCCGATTTCGGCGATCGAGGTGGAGGCTTGGCGCAGCGAGAAGCCGCCGATATCAAAATCGGCGTGGTTATCGCCTCTGGCGTCGAGGGCCGCGCCGTTCTCGATGAGTACGCGGTTGTGATCCGATGTCGTGGTGTATTCAATCTGGTAGCCGGCTTTAATGCCGGTGAGTGTTGCAACCCCACCCGTAAAGCTGATGGTGATGGTCGGATCATTCACCGAACCGTCGGAATTTTCGATCACCAGCCCGGTACTATTGTTGATGACTTGAACATTGGTGATGGCAACCGGCGTGTCATTCGCATAGCCGTTGACGAAATTCGCGCCAGGTTCAGCTGCGGTGTTGAATGCGCTGATTTTTACCACCGCACTCTTGCCGCTTTGCAACTGCACGATGTCAAAATTGGCCGATGTCGAATTGTAGACACCGGTAAAGTCGATGTTGGATTCAACATCGGCTTCGGTCTGGCTAAGGTTGGGAACGGTCACATCCTGCCGGGCACCCGTGACGAACGAAAAGCGGATACCTTCCTGTTCCGTAATCATCTGGTTATTGGTGCCGATGGTGGTCGGGCCACCGCCCTGGCTGGTATTGATCGTGTCGCCAGTGTTTATGTTGGCGCCACTTGACTGGTCTGCGGGGTCCTTACCGGTGGCGATGATGGAGGGATCGGTGATCCGTGTGACACCATTGATAACTTCAGTTGTCGGGTTCGCTTTCGTGAACATCAGGAAGAGGTTCTGACCGGAGGGCGCACCGGCCAGGCTGAATCCCAGGTCCTGACTGACTCCGACGAACACCTTATCCTGCAGATTGAGCGAATCATCGGGGTTCGTCGCATCTGGATGCTTGAGCGGTTGGTATTCCACGGTCCAGATCTTGCCGCCCGAGACTGGCGATCCGGTTTCTTCAATATAGGCCGCGAACACGATCGCGCCATCTGCGGCCCCGGCTCGGCCCACAACGATGTTGTTGTCGTTCGTATCGGTATAGAGAAGGATGCTGGTGCCATCGAGAGTATCCAGCCCGCTGTCCACGCCATTGAGCGGTGCGCCAGCGCTGTCGACGAATCTGATATCGGTAACGCCGGACGGGTCGGTGAGGGTGAATGCATTGCTGCCCGTGTTGCCCGCGGCACCGGTATAGCCGCTCAAGGCCGCACCCGTTGCGGTACCTGCACCTAGTGCGGTCAAACGGGTAGAGAAGGCCGAGGGCAGGGAGGCCACCAGAATGTCGTTGTCGTCAGCGTCTCCCGCGGGGCTTGGCGTGGCGGTGAGGTTCTGCAGCCCGGCCGTTTCGTCCAGCGTAACGTTTGCGCCGGGCGTCACGCTCAGGGCGTTGGCTGTAATCGACGTTAAGTTGAGGGAGGTCGGATCGCTCGTTAGCGATGAGTTTTGCTCGCGAATAGTCATGACGTTCTCCTGAGCAATTACGGTCATCGAGGCCTGACCATTGACCTCTGCAACTATGACTAATCGCCGGGGATTGCACATCGGCCGATACTCCCATGCGGGATAGGAGTTTCGGCCTAGCTGTCCTCGTTGGTGGCCTGCTGCATGTCGTTCTCGTTGTTTTCTGCCGTGTTTAAGCCTTGTGGTGTTTGAGAACCCACAGCGAATTCGATCCGTGCCGATCTCATTTTGGAACTGCAAAAACAATGCGAGGGTGACTTTCGCCACCCTCGCATCCTTTCACACACGCGCTGCCTCAGGCGCTGCCATGGACAATGTCGGTATTCAGAACATCAACCCCGACCAAGGTGATGGTCGTGATTTGTCCGCCCGTTTCGGCAATCGTCACGACGCTGTTGGCGCCGCTGTTGTCGATCGACTGCACAACGGCGCTCTGGTCGCCGTTGAGCACCAGCGTGTCGCGCAGCCCTGCGCTCGCATCGAAGCCGGTGATCTGGTACTTGTTCTGGGTGAGTGACAAATCGACGTTGAAGGCATCCCGCTCACCGCTTGTGCCCACCAGCGTGAAGTCGAAGGTGGCGCCCAAGTCGTTGGCGAACAGGTTGGCGTCGAAACCACTCGTCGCCGAGTCCCCATCCTTGTCCGTCAGCGTCGCGTTGAATGCCAGCTTGATATCGCTGGCCAGGCTTTCGGTCGGCTGAATGAACTGGATCACCGGGATCTTGACATCGCCTCGGCCCATCGTGAGCTGAACCGCATCAATCAACTTCGTGCCTTGTTGCTGAACGAGGAAGGACACCTGTCCGCCGGCCTCCGGCGTCACGGTGTTCACCTCGGTGAGGGCCGAGAACGTGCCATCCTCATAGTAGGCCCTGTAGTACAGGTCTTCGGTCGCCGTGTTGTAACCTCCCACGGAGTTGTCGATGAAGATCTTCATGCCCGCCAGCAGGGTCTCCGGATTGATCACGAAACTTTCATCGGCAGAACTGATGGCCGCCAGGTTATCTCCCTGGAGAATGTTATTGCCGACGCCGATGCCGGACGTGCTGACGTTCATGGCTGCGGGGTCGATGTACGACGGCAGCGGGGTGGTCTGTAGCTGGGCTTCGGTGGGGTCGGGTTTCCCTAGCCCGATGCCGGTCAGGATGTCCGAAGTCGACGCCGTCGCCTTGGCGGAAAAGAACACAATCTCCTCGGAGGCCGAAGGAATGGTCGGGTCATTCGTCGTCGGAATCAACAAGGTGCGCACCGGATCCGGGCCGCCGGCACTGAGCGAGCCGTCGGCACTGCTGAGCACGATCTGCGAACTGAAGCCTTGCACCAGGTCCAGTGTATAGCTGCCATTGGTGTAGGCGGTCAGCGTGTAGTCGACGCTGGTATTCGCGGTGGCGGCGTTGTTGTCGAAATCACCGGTCAACGTGCCTGCGAAATGGTAGGCGCCATTGACGTCCGGTGAGGGCGACTGCTCGGTGAGCGTGCCGGTGCCGGTGGTGGTCGTGTTGTCTGGCCGGACGAGGGTGAATTGGTTATTCACCAACGAAATATCCAGTCCGGTTGCCCCCAATCCGTCGGCTCCGGCCGAGTGATCCCAGTACCCTGTTTGTGGAAGGATGCTACCGGTGCCGATCAGATTGCCGAAGGCAAGTGTAGGGCCGTCGTCCTGGAACACCAGGTTCTGGCCGATGTTGAGCGTGGCATGGGCGCTGTCGCCGTCTCCATCGGTTTTGGTCGCCGTCAGGGTTACCAGATTGTCCGAGGACAGACTCGTCGAATCATTCGGATTGGTTGGATCGGGATGCACCACGGCCCGTTGCTGGTCGAGGGTGACGTCACCGTTGGCGGCCACGCTGACGGTGAACACCAGCAGATGGGTAGTGGCTGTGCGGCCTTCCACCACGCCGCCGTTGAGCGACAGGTTGACTGCCTCACCGGTGGCCGTGTCGGTCAGCCCGGAGGCACCCGCCACCACGCCCAGCGCATAGGTCAGCGTACCCGCACCGTCGGCGCCATACGCCGAGGTGAAGTTCGCCGCGAAGCTCTGGGTGGCGTCGGTGGTCAGCACCGTCTCATCCACCGTCAACGTCGGTTCGGTGCCGGTGGTGCTGATGCTCGGTCCGTCGTCCTTGAACACCAGGTTCTGGCCGATGTTGAGGGTCGCCTGGGTGCTGTCGCCGTCCTTGTCGGTGATGGTTGCCGTCAGGGTCACCAGATTGTCCGCGGTCAGCGTTTTCGAATCATCGGGATTGGTCGTGTCGGGATGCACCACGGCGCGGAGCTGATCGAGGGTGACGTCACCGTTGGCGGCGACGCTGACCGTGAATACCAGCAGGTTGGTGGTGGCCGTGTGACCTTCGACCACGCCGCCATTGAGCGACAGGTTCACCGCCTCGCCCGTGGCTGTGTCCACCAGCCCTGAGGCGCCCGCGACCACGCCCAGCGCATAGGTCAGGGTGCCGGCACCGTCAGCGCCATACGCCGAACTGAAGTTAGCCGCGAAGCTCTTGGTATCGTTGGTCGCCAGTACCGTTTCGTCGACTGTCAGCGTTGGCTCGGTGCCGGTGGTGCTGATGTTGGGGGCGTCATCCTTGAACACCAGGTTCTGCCCGATATTTAGCGTGGCATGGGCGCTGTCCCCATCCCCATCGGTCTTGGTCGCCGTCAGCGTCACCAGATTGTCCGAGGTCAGCGTCTTCGAATCATCCGGATTGGTCGCATCGGGATGCACCACGGCGCGGATCTGGTCAAGGGTGACGTCGCCATTGGCGGCCACGCTGACCGTGAACACCAGCAGGTTGGTGGTGGCCGTGCGACCTTCGACCACTGCACCGTTGAGTGACAGGTTGACTGCCTCACCGGTGGCGGTGTCCGTTAACCCTGAACCTCCCGCGACCACGCCCAGGGCATAGGTCAGCGTGCCGGCCCCATCAGCGCCAAACGCCGACGTGAAGTTGGCGGCAAAGCTCTTGGTATCGTTGGTCGCCAGTACCGTTTCGTCCACCGTCAGGGTCGGTTCCGTGCCGGTGGTGCTGATGCTCGGCCCATCATCCTCGAAGATCATCTTGGAGCCGATTTCGGCGGTTGACGTGCTGGACTGCAGCACCTTGAAGCCGCCAATGTCGAAGTCAGCGTGCGTCTTGTCGCCGTTCTTGTCGGTCAGCAACCCGGCGTTCTCGATCATCACGCGGTTGTGGTCGGTCGCCGTGCTGTAGGTGATCTGCGAATCGGTCGGAACGCCGGTGATCAGCACCGTGCCGTCGGCGTTGTAGGTGATGACGGCGGTGCTGACGGTGGCGCCCGCGAACGTCTTCACGGTGACACTGCCGTTAATGATCGCGACCTTTTCGGTGCTGTCGTTGGCGTAGCTGTTGACGAAGTTGACACCGCTCTGCGACCCGCTGACGTTGTCGGCGTTCTTGACGGCGGTGAGCAAGAGCTTCGCAGTCGTGCCGCCCGTCTCCTGCACGATCTTGAAGGTCGCGGAGCGGGCGCCGAAGTACTGGGTGAAGTCGATGTTCTGTTCGACACCCGCTTCGCCCGGGCTCAGGTTGGGGATCGTGAAGTCCGCCTTGGCACCGGTGACGAAGCTGAAGCGCAGGCCTTCCTGTTCGGTGATCGCCTGGTTGTTGGTGCCCAGGGTTGTGCTGCCGCC
>NZ_QKYZ01000033.1:0-12857 GCF_003253625.1 Pseudomonas sp. URMO17WK12:I6 | reverse complement strand
CACACAGACGCGGGATGGAGCAGTCTGGTAGCTCGTCGGGCTCATAACCCGAAGGTCGTCGGTTCAAATCCGGCTCCCGCAACCAAACATCAAAAAAGGCTACTCGAAAGAGTGGCCTTTTTTGTATCTGTTGAAAAAGTCCTTTCGCAACAATGATCTGTCACTGTGCAGTGAGCCGTTCAGGGTCGCCAGACTGTGAGTTCAGACCTAGGCTGAACCGCAAGGAAAACCCTCGACGACTGGTGATGCGCCATCGCCGATACCCGGTGAGACGCGTTAATATTTGTGATTATTTTTTTCTACAGGGATTGGTAACTTGGCTGGATACCCCCATCCTGTCGCGCACAATCCAAGAGGTGATTGATGCGCGCCAACTCGTCTGATCCACAAGACACCGTCACAGCGACACAACCGATCAAAGCTGAGCGTCTGCGCTTGCTGGATCGAATCAGCAAATACCGTCAACCCATCGGTCTGGCGGTCACTTTGCTGCTGTTCGCCATCGCGCTGATTGCCTGTCGTCACCTGCTGAGCGAACTCGATCTGTACGCGCTGCACGACTCGATCCTGGAAGTGCCGAGACCGGCCTTGCTGGGAGCGTTAGGCGCGACCGTCGTCGGCTTCATCATTCTGCTGGGTTACGAATGGTCGGCCAGCCGTTATGCCGGCGTGACACTGGCGCCGCGAGTCGTGGCGCTGGGGGGCTTCACCGCCTTCGCCATCGGCAATGCCATCGGTCTGTCGCTGCTGTCGGGGGGCTCGGTTCGCTACCGTCTATATGCACGGCATGGCGTGGGGGCTTCGGAAGTCGCGCACATGACGCTGTTTGCCAGCCTCTCGCTCGGCTGCGCCCTCCCGCCCCTGGCCGCCCTCGCCACCCTCAGCAACCTGCCCGCCGCCTCGCTGGCCCTGGGTTTCTCCGAGACGTTGCTGGGTGCGATTGCAGGGGCCGTGCTGCTGCTCGCCACGGTACTGGCGATCGGTATCTACCGCCGTCGCTTGCCGGAACAGCCTTACCCGGACAACCTACTGGTCAAGGTCGGCCGCCGCACCTTGCGCCTGCCGGGCCGCCGCCTGACCTTCCTGCAACTGGTCATCACAGCCCTGGACGTGGCCGCCGCCGCGACAGTGCTCTATCTGTTGCTGCCCGAAGCGCCACCCTTCGGTGCGTTCCTGCTGGTCTATCTATTGGCCCTGGCCGCTGGCGTGCTCAGCCATGTACCCGGCGGTGTCGGGGTGTTCGAAGCGATTTTGCTGGCGGCCTTCGCCGACAAGCTCGGTGCCGCACCACTGGCTGCCGCCCTGCTGCTCTACCGCCTGATCTACGTGATCTTGCCGCTGCTGGTGGCTTGCGTACTGCTGCTGATCAACGAAGGCCAGCGCCTGTTTCAGACACGCCAGACGCTACGCGCCGCCTCAGGCCTGGCCGCGCCGATTCTGGCGGTGCTGGTGTTCCTGTCCGGCGTGGTGTTGCTGTTCTCTGGCGTAACGCCGGAGATCGATACGCGTCTTGAACACATCGGCTTTCTGATCCCGCATCGACTGGTCGACGCCTCGCACTTCGGCGCCAGCCTGGTGGGCGTGCTCTGCCTGCTGCTGGCTCAGGGCTTGCGTCGCCGCCTGTCGGCCGCGTGGATGCTGACCACCATTCTGTTGTTGGTCGGCGCCGTGCTCTCTCTGCTCAAAGGCTTCGATTGGGAAGAAGCCAGCCTGATGACCCTGACAGCAAGTTTGCTGGGGGTTTTCCGGCGTTCGTTTTACCGTCCCAGCCGCCTGACCGAGCTGCCGTTTTCGCCGCTGTATCTGGTGTCGAGTCTTTGCGTACTCGGCGCATCGATCTGGTTGCTGCTGTTCGCCTATCAGGACGTTCCGTACAGCCATCAACTCTGGTGGCAGTTCACCCTCGACGCCGACGCCCCGCGAGGTTTGCGTTCGTTGCTGGGTGCCGCGGTGCTGCTGGTGGTGGTGTCCCTGACGTGGCTGCTGCGTACCGCGCGTCCGATAATCCACCTGCCAACCTCCGATGAACTGGAGCGCGCGGCTAATATCCTCATGGCCTCGTCCCAACCGGATGGCGGCCTGGCCCTGACCGGTGACAAGGCGCTGCTGTTTCACCCCAACGACGAGGCGTTCCTGATGTACGCCCGCCGTGGCCGCAGCCTGGTAGCGCTGTATGACCCGATCGGCCCGACCCAGCAACGGGCGGAAATGATCTGGCAGTTCCGTGACCTGTGCGATATCCACCACGCCCGCCCTGTGTTTTATCAAGTGCGTGCCGAGAACCTGCCGTACTACATGGACATCGGCCTGACTGCGATCAAGCTCGGCGAAGAAGCCCGGGTCGACCTCAAGCGTTTCGATCTCGAAGCCAAAGGCAAAGAGATGAAGGACCTGCGCTACACCTGGAACCGTGGCACCCGTGACGGCCTTTCGCTGGAGATCCATGAGCCGGGGCAAGCGCCGATGGACGAGCTCAAGGTGATTTCCGATGCCTGGCTGACCGGCAAGAATGTGCGCGAGAAAGGCTTCTCGCTTGGGCGTTTCAGCGATGACTACCTCAAGCACTTCCGTGTCGCGGTGATTCGTTTCGAAGGGCGCCCGGTGGCGTTCGCCAACCTGCTCGAGACCTACGGTCATGAACTGGCCAGCCTCGACCTGATGCGCGCACACCCCGACGCCCCTAAGCTGACCATGGAATTCATGATGGTCGGCCTGATTCAACATTATAAAAATCATGGATACGCGCGCTTCAGCCTGGGCATGGTGCCATTGTCGGGGTTGCAACCCCGGCGCGGCGCACCACTGACCCAGCGCTTGGGCTCGATGGTGTTCCGCCGTGGTGAGCAGCTGTATAACTTCCAAGGTTTGCGCCGCTTCAAAGACAAGTTCCAGCCTGACTGGGAACCCCGTTATATGGCCGTGCCCGCCGGACTCGATCCGCTGGTGGCCCTGGCCGACACTGCCGCCCTGATTGCGGGCGGCTTGACTGGATTGGTGAAACGCTGATGATTCAACGCTCCCTGCGGTACGTACTGGCCACACTGGTAGTGCTGGCCCTGATTGTCGGTAGCGGTTACTGGTACCTGAAACGCCCGGCACCCGAACCGACCCTCGAACTGCTGACGCCAGCCGATGGCGCCGCGATGACCCGCGTCATCCCCGGCACCACGCCGCGCGCGCAGGTGCTGGTGGCGGTCAATGAAGAGCAGAAGCTCAGCGATAAACAATTGATGACCCTGAGCCGCAGCGGCTCGGCGCAGATCGTCCAGGTGATCCTGCCCAAGGACTGCATCCAGCAAAGTCGCGCTCTGCAGGCAGGCCTCAGAGAGCTCAAAGGCCCGGCAACCCTGGTCAGCGGCATCGGCCCTGGCGCCGTGCTGGCGTGGCGCTGGCTGGCCGAGCAGAAGGACGACAAGGCCCAGGCCATTTCGGTTGACCTGGCCCTGGAAAAACCTGGCTGCACTCATCTGCTGCCAAAAAGTGCCGCCCACGGTCACTGGCTGGTGGCCTGGAACGACAACCCGGACGACACCAGCGCCGGCTTCGTGCGTGACCAGCCCAACGCCGAAACCAGCATCAGCGACTACGACATCAACCTGCCGCAAGTGCTGAACAACGAACTGCGCAAAACCCTCGTCGGTGGCGATAAAGCCGCTGGCGGCCTGCAGATTCCGGTGGTCGAAGTGCCAGCCGGCCAAGCCAAGGACACCGTGACCCTATTCCTCTCCGGCGACGGCGGCTGGCGCGACCTGGACCGCGACGTGGCCGGCGAGATGGCCAAGATCGGCTACCCAGTGGTCGGCATCGACACCCTGCGCTACTACTGGCAGCACAAGAGCCCGGAACAAAGCGCCCTGGACCTGACCGAACTGATGCAGCACTACCGGCAGAAATGGGGCACCAAGCGCTTCATCCTGACCGGCTACTCATTCGGCGCCGACGTTCTGCCAGCCATCTACAACCGCCTGCCGGAAGCCGAACAGCAGCGGGTCGACGCAATCATCCTGCTGGCCTTCGCCCGCACCGGTAGCTTCGAGATCGAAGTCGAAGGCTGGCTCGGCAACGCCGGCAAAGAAGCCGCCACCGGCCCGGAAATGGCCAAGCTGCCGCCGGCGAAAGTGGTGTGCATCTACGGTGAGGAAGAAGTCGACGAGAGCGGCTGCACCGACAAGACCGCCGTGGGCGAAGCGATGAAACTGCCTGGCGGCCATCACTTCGACGAGAACTACCCGGCGTTGGCGCAGCGATTGGTGGATGCCATCGTGAAGCGTCAAGCGAAGGAGACGGCGGCTCAGGAGTGATCTGAGTCCCCGGACACAAAAAAGCCCCCGACACCTTATGGTTGCGGGGGCTTTTTCATTAGCACGCAATTTAACCGCACCACAGGGGGCTGCGCTGAACTCAGATAAATGGGGACATGTTTAGTCTCGTTTACAGAAGGTGTCACAATATCGGATGACGCCCGCAGACCTTGTAGGCAAACTCCGAATCTTTCTTTTTGGGCACTTTGCCGTCTTGTTGCGTTTTTCTTCGACGGGATACTCTCGGACGTCGCTGACCATTCAGCGATCGGGCTTGGAAACCCGTCGGATACTAGCCGCAACAGCGCCCCTTCATGATTGCATGCGTTTTTTGTGATCATGAGTTATGGCAGCTGTGCGTGGGACGCCCTCGGGCGTGCCGGTTTCCTAGTTCCCGGTTTCCAACCTGCGTACAGCTGTCACCCATTCGCTTGGAAACGAATGAGTCAGCTCCTCAACTAGGATTTTTGACTATGACTAAAATTGATGTTTCCGCGATTTCAGAACTAAAAACCCTTGGCTTCACCCCTCTCATCTACTGCTCGGATCAGGCGTTGTTCAACGTCCGCGCCGACGTCCCCATTGTTGATGCCTTGTCACAAGCCTCCGACCTGCTGTTCCTCGTCAGATCATTTACCGAGGATGCAGCCTACGCAAAAGACACCGACCGCCACGCCTGGGCCGCGCATTATTTGACGGCGATGAGTAAGGCGGTGATTGATGATGTGGTGAAGGTGCTGACACCGCGACCCGCCCGAACAAAGACCGAATCTGAAGAAGAGTTGCCTGAAAGCAAGTAAAGGCACAGACACAAAAAAGCCCCCGCTACCTTCATGGCAACGGGGGCTTTTTCATGGGGCTTACATCTCGACCTGGGTACCCAACTCAATCACCCGGTTCAGCGGCAGATTGAAGAAACGCAGGTTGCCATTGGCGTTTTTCAGCATGAAGGCGAACAACGCCTCGCGCCAACGGGCCATGCCTTCGAGCTTGGAGGCGATGACTGTCTCGCGGCTGAGGAAGTACGTGGTGCGCATCGGGCTGAAGTCCAGGTTATCGAGATGACACAGCTTCAGTGCTTGCGGCACGTCCGGCTCGTCGGTGAAACCGAAGTGCAGGATGACCCGGAAGAAGCCTTCGCCGTAAGAATCGACCTCGAAACGTCGTTGCGGCGGGACGCGCGGGATGTCTTCGTACACCACTGTCAGCAACACCACTTGCTCGTGCAGCACCTGGTTATGCAGCAGATTGTGCAACAACGCGTGGGGCACGGCATCCGGGCGAGCGGTAAGGAACACAGCGGTGCCCTGGACCCGATGTGGCGGTTGCACGCGGATACTGCTGATGAAGATCGGCAGCGGCAGCCCGCCTTCGTCCAGGCGATCCACCAGCAGTTGCTTGCCGCGTTTCCAGGTAGTCATCAGGACGAACAGTGCTATACCGGCGATCACCGGGAACGCGCCACCCTGAACGATTTTTGGCACGTTGGCGGCGAAGTACAGACCGTCCACCAACAGAAAGCCGAGCAACACCGGGACCGCAAGAACCGGTGGCCACTTCCACAGCAGCAGCATCACCGCCGACACCAGAATCGTGGTCATCAACATGGTCCCGGTCACCGCCACGCCGTAGGCCGAGGCCAGGGCGCCGGAGGACTCGAAGCCCAGTACCAGCAGGATCACGCCGACCATTAGCGCCCAGTTCACCGCGCCGATATAAATCTGCCCTTGTTCGGCACTGGAGGTGTGCTGAATGCGCATGCGCGGAATGTAGCCGAGCTGGATCGCCTGGCGGGTCAGGGAGAATGCACCGGAGATGACCGCTTGCGAGGCAATCACCGTGGCCATGGTCGACAACGCGACCAACGGGATCAGCGCCCAGCTTGGCGCCAGCAGATAGAACGGGTTGCGGGCGGCTTCCGGATCACCGAGCAGCAATGCGCCCTGACCGAAGTAGTTCAGCACCAGTGCGGGCAACACCAGGATGAACCAGGCCCGAGCGATCGGCTTGCGCCCGAAGTGGCCCATGTCCGCGTACAGCGCCTCGGCACCGGTCAACGCCAGCACCACGGCGCCAAGAATCGTGATCCCCATGCCTGGATGGTCCATGAAGAAGCGTACGCCCCAGACCGGGTTTATCGCCTGCAACACTTCCGGGTGTTGGTTGATGCCGTACACGCCCAGCGCGCCGAGTACCAGAAACCAGGTGACCATGATCGGCCCGAACAGAATGCCGATCCGGGCCGTACCATGACGCTGGATCAGAAACAGCGCCACCAGCACGATCAACGACAGCGGCACCACCCAATGGTCAATGCCTTCGAAGGCCAGCCCCAGCCCTTCGATCGCCGAAAGAACGGAAATCGCCGGGGTGATCATGCTGTCGCCGTAGAACAGCGCCGTGCCGATCAGCCCGCAGACAACCAGCAGCGTGCGCAATTTTGCATGCCCCCCCGCCGCTCGTCGTGCCAGCGCGGTCAAGGCCATGATCCCGCCTTCGCCCTGGTTGTCAGCACGCAGCACGAACATCATGTATTTGATCGACACGACCCAGATCAGCGACCAGAAGATCAGCGCCAGAATGCCCAGCACGCCGTCATGGTTGACGGGCACGCCATAGCCACCGGAAAACACTTCTTTTAGGGTGTACAACGGGCTCGTGCCGATGTCGCCATAAACCACTCCGACCGCCGCAACCAGCATGCTGATCGGCTTCGCCGCCGAATGTCCACCGGCTATCGCCTGACTACTTGCCTGCCCCATCCATCACTCCTACTACTCAGATCCGGGCTTCTTCAAAGAAGCACTATGATTTGTGGTGCAGCATGCACTGTTTTACTTGTTGTTACAGACGATTTATTGACTGTAAAAAATCGGTAAAGCGTAAAGGCGCGAAGCATAGCGCAGCACTCGTCGTATTTCCCTGCATAAAGCTGGTCAAGTGCGCCGCCCATCGTTAGAATTGCGCACTTTTTGACCAGAGGGTGCAACATAGCGCCCGTCTGTCGCCTTGCCGTCATCGGCTGGAGGCGTCACAAATACCGAGGTTAGACATGTCCACCACTCCTGCGCCGGCCAATCCAAAGGTTGGCTTCGTATCCCTGGGTTGCCCGAAAGCACTGGTCGACTCCGAGCGCATCCTTACCCAGCTGCGCATGGAAGGCTATGACGTTGTGTCCACTTATCAGGACGCCGACGTCGTGGTGGTCAATACCTGCGGCTTCATCGACTCGGCCAAGGCTGAGTCCCTGGAAGTGATCGGCGAAGCCATCAAGGAAAACGGCAAGGTCATCGTGACCGGCTGCATGGGCGTCGAAGAAGGCAATATCCGTAACGTGCACCCGAGTGTGCTGGCCGTGACCGGTCCGCAGCAGTACGAGCAAGTGGTCAACGCCGTGCACGACGTCGTGCCGCCGCGTCAGGATCACAACCCGCTGATCGACCTGGTGCCGCCGCAAGGGATCAAACTGACCCCGCGCCACTACGCCTACCTGAAGATTTCCGAAGGCTGCAACCACAGCTGCAGCTTCTGCATCATCCCGTCGATGCGCGGCAAACTGGTCAGCCGTCCGGTCGGTGATGTTCTTGACGAGGCCCAGCGCCTGGTCAAGTCCGGTGTCAAAGAGCTGTTGGTGATTTCCCAGGACACCAGCGCCTATGGCGTCGACGTGAAATACCGCACCGGTTTCTGGAACGGCGCGCCGGTGAAAACCCGCATGACCGAACTCTGCGAAGCCCTGAGCACCCTCGGCGTCTGGGTTCGCCTGCACTACGTTTATCCGTACCCGCACGTCGACGAGCTGATCCCGCTGATGGCCGCCGGGAAAATCCTGCCGTACCTGGACATCCCGTTCCAGCACGCCAGCCCGAAAGTCCTCAAAGCCATGAAACGCCCGGCTTTCGAAGACAAGACCCTGGCGCGCATCAAGAACTGGCGCGAAATCTGCCCGGACCTGATCATCCGTTCGACCTTCATCGTCGGCTTCCCCGGCGAAACCGAAGAAGACTTCCAGTACCTGTTGAACTGGCTGACCGAAGCCCAGCTGGACCGCGTCGGCTGCTTCCAGTACTCGCCGGTCGAAGGCGCACCGGCCAACGATCTGGACCTGGAGATCGTTCCGGACGACGTCAAGCAAGACCGCTGGGATCGCTTCATGGCGCACCAGCAGGCCATCAGCTCGGCACGCCTGCAAATGCGCATCGGCCGTGAGATCGAAGTGCTGGTGGACGAAGTCGACGAGCAAGGCGCGGTTGGCCGCTGCTTCTTCGATGCCCCGGAAATCGACGGCAACGTGTTCATCGACAATGGCAGCAACCTGAAGCCGGGCGACAAGGTCTGGTGCAAAGTGACTGACGCCGACGAATACGACCTGTGGGCTGAACAGATCTAAACGCAAAAAATACGAAAAGCCCTGCTCTCTTGACGAGATGCGGGGCTTTTTTACGTCTATCGTTTTGTGGGAGAAAAAACTCGCAGCCTTACGGGAACGGCTCTTAACAGAAGGAGCAAGCGGCCATGCGCCAACATTCGGTCATTTACACACCGAAACAGAGCGACTACGAAGAACTCACCCGCGTGTGGGAAGCCTCGGTGCGCGCTACCCATGACTTTCTGCCCGACAGCTACATCGAACTGCTGAAGAACCTGGTCCTGACCCGCTACCTCGACGCCGTCATGCTGATCTGCACCAAAGACTCGCGCCAGCGCATCACCGGGTTCGCCGGCGTGGCGGCGGGCAAGATCGAAATGCTGTTCATCGATCCGGATCACCGTGGCCAAGGCCTGGGCAAGCAATTACTGCGCTATGCCCTGGAACACCTGAACGCCGATGAGCTGGACGTCAATGAGCAGAACCCACAGGCCCTGGGTTTTTACTTCAAGCAGGGCTTCGAGGTGATTGGTCGTTCGGAGCATGACGGTATGGGCCAGCCTTACCCGTTGCTGCACATGCGTTTGCGCCAGGGCCAGCAACTGGCGCGCAACGGCTGACACACCATGGCGCCATGTGGGAACGGGCTTGCTCGCTCCCACATTAAAAACACATGAGGCAAATGGACCCGCGATTAACCGGCGCCAGGCAGGTACAATGCCCACCCCTTTTTTGTTACGGCCCTGTCATGACTGACCCGATTCGTCTCTCCAAACGCCTCATCGAACTCGTCGGCTGCTCCCGTCGGGAGGCTGAGCTGTTCATCGAGGGCGGCTGGGTCACCGTCGACGGTGAAGTCATCGACGAGCCGCAGTTCAAGGTCGACACCCAGAAAGTCGAGCTCGACCCAGAGGCCAAGGCCACCGCGCCGGAGCCGGTGACCATCCTGATGAACGTTCCGGCAGGCATGGACGCGGACAGCGCCATGGCGACCCTCAGCGCCGCGACCCTGAGCGAAGAACACCGCTACGGCAAACGTCCGCTCAAGGGCCACTTCCTGCGCCTGACCGCCAGCGCCGACCTGCAGGCCAACGCCAGCGGTCTGCTGGTGTTCACCCAGGACTGGAAAATTCTGCGCAAACTCACCGCCGATGCCAGCAAGATCGAGCAGGAATATGTGGTCGAGGTCGAAGGCGACATGGTGGCTCACGGCCTCAACCGCCTGAACCACGGCCTGACGTACAAGGGCAAGGAACTGCCGCCGGTCAAGGCCAGCTGGCAGAACGAAAACCGCCTGCGCTTTGCCATGAAAAACCCACAACCGGGCGTGATCGCCCTGTTCTGCCAGGCCGTCGGCCTGAAGGTCGTCGCCATCCGCCGCATCCGCATCGGCGGTGTGTCCATCGGCAAAGTGCCGTTGGGGCAATGGCGCTACCTGTCCGGCAAAGAGAAGTTCTAAGGCTTTTCCCGCCGCCATACATTTCGGCGCCGCAGCTTCATGCGGCGCCCACAGCGAAATATCAGGACTGCACACATGATTCATAACGACGTACTGCGCAGCGTGCGCTACATGCTCGACATCAGCGACAAGAAAGTCATCGAGATCATCAAGCTCGGCGGCATGGACGTCACGCTGGAAGACCTGGTGACGTACCTCGACAAGAAAGAAGAAGACGAGGAAGGTTTCGTACGCTGCCCGGACGAAGTCATGGCGCATTTCCTCGATGGCCTGGTGATCTTCAAGCGTGGCAAGGACGAAAGCCGTCCGCCGCAGCCGATCGAAGTGCCGGTGACCAACAACATCATCCTGAAGAAGTTGCGCGTCGCCTTCGAACTGAAGGAAGACGACATGCACGCCATCCTCAAGGCCGCCGAGTTCCCGGTGTCCAAGCCTGAACTGAGCGCACTGTTCCGCAAGTTCGGCCACACCAACTACCGCCCGTGCGGCGATCAATTGCTGCGCAACTTCCTCAAAGGCCTGACCCTGCGCGTGCGCCCCCAGTAAATCGCGCCGCGCTTGTAGGAGCCGGCTTGCTGGCGATGGCGATCTTGAGAACGCCATCGCCAGCAAGCCGGCTCCTACAAGCGCGGTCGCAGACCAATCTGTATAGATGTTCATTCCGCGCAAAAATAGTGGCTCCGCTTTCGGCGGCTGAAGACTAGGGTGTATTGACCCTCAGCTCTCAGGACTCGCCATGCATCCCTACTTCTCTCTGCAAGGCCGCACCGCTCTGGTGACCGGCGGCACCCGCGGTATCGGCAAAATGATCGCCAAGGCTTATGTCGAGGCCGGCGCCATCGTGTACGTGTGCGCCCGGGATGCCGAAGCCTGTCAGCAAACTGCCGATGAGCTGAGTGCCTTCGGGATTTGCCACGCCGTGGCCGCCAACCTGGCTCATGAAGAAGGCGTTCAGCAACTGGCTGCGCAATTGAGCGAACAAATTGGTCAACTGGATATTCTGGTGAACAATGCCGGTACCACCTGGGGTGCGCCGCTGGAGAGTTATCCGGTCAAGGGCTGGGAAAAAGTCATGCAGCTCAACGTGACCTCGGTGTTCAACTGCATCCAGCAATTTCTACCGCTGCTGCGCAAGGCCGGTTCGGCGGCGAATCCGGCACGGATCATCAACATCGGTTCGGTGGCCGGGATTTCTTCCTTCGGCGAACAGGCGTATGCCTACGGCCCGAGCAAAGCCGCCCTGCATCAACTGTCGCGGATTCTGGCGCGAGAGTTGGTGAGCCAGCACATCAACGTCAACGTAATCGCACCGGGACGTTTCCCGAGCAAGATGACTCAGCACATCGGCAACGATGAGCAGGCGCTGGCCGAGGACACGGCGTTGATTCCGATGAAGCGCTGGGGCCGGGAGGAAGAAATGGCGGCGCTGGCGATTAGCCTGGCAAGTACGGCCGGGGCGTATATGACCGGGAATGTCATTCCTTTGGATGGCGGGTTTAGTCTCTAGATCGGCGGCGCGGCTATCGCGGGCAAGCCACGCTCCCACAGGTTTTATGCCGTACATAACATTTGCGTTCACTCGAGAACCTTGTGGGAGCGTGGCTTGCCCGCGATGACGGAGTAATAGGCAGCACCGATCTCGAGGCCGCTCGGGTTATCATGCCGCCCTAATCCCGGCCTCGACCCCAGACCATGACCTACAGCGTTTCCCCCATCGGCTTCGTGCGCTCCTGCTTCAAGGAGAAGTTCGCCATTCCGCGTCAACCGCAACTGGCCCCGGCCGCTCGGGGCGTACTGGAGCTGGTAGCGCCGTTCGATCAAGGTGATGCGGTGCAGGGGCTGGAGCAGGTCAGCCATGTATGGCTGTTGTTCCTGTTCCATCAAGCGCTGGAAGAAAAGCCACGCCTCAAAGTCCGCCCGCCGCGCCTGGGCGGTAACAAATCCATGGGCGTGTTCGCCACCCGCGCGACGCATCGTCCTAACGGCATCGGCCAGTCGGTGGTCAAACTGGACAAGGTCGAAGCGAATCGACTGTGGATCTCCGGCATCGACTTGCTGGACGGCACGCCAGTTCTCGACATCAAACCCTACGTGCCCTACGCCGACATCATCGACACGGCGTCCAACGACATCGCCAGCGCCCCGCCGCTGCTGATTCCCGTGCAGTGGACGGACTCGGCCCTGCAACAGGCCCACGGCCACGCTCAGCGGCTTGGCGAGCCTCTGGTCGAGTTGATCGAGCAATGCCTGGCACAAGACCCACGCCCGGCGTACCAGATTCCTACGCCTGAGCGCGAATACGGCGCGCAGTTCTGGGATCTGGATGTGCGCTGGCATTATCCTGAGACGGGCGTGATCCGCGTCCTGGAAGTCATTCCCGCAAAAGCCTGAACCCCGGAAACGAAAAAGCCCGCATGACCTTCTCAGGTCATGCGGGCTTTTCTGTGCACTATGTCTCGTCCTGAATAAGGTTTACACCTTCTGACTTATCTTCAGGAGGAACCAATGGATACGGGGAAAAGGCGCAGCCAGCGAGATTACACGCTGGGCTTTAAATTGGCAGTCGTCGATCAGGTCGAAAAAGGCGAGTTGAGTTATAAAGAGGCTCAACGGCGCTACGGGATTCAGGGGCGGTCGACTGTGCTGGTGTGGTTACGCAAGCATGGGCGGCAGGACTGGAGCCAAGGCGCCTCTATTCGCGCCCAGAGGAGCCGACCGATGGACGAAC
>NZ_QKYZ01000032.1:0-16920 GCF_003253625.1 Pseudomonas sp. URMO17WK12:I6 | reverse complement strand
GCCGTGATCACCATCGACGCCGGTAAAACCACCGGCACCGTGACCGTCCCGGCTCCATCCGATGACGTTTACAAAGATGCCGGTACGGTCCAGGCCACCATTTCTACCGCCACCGGTGGCAGTTTCGAAAACCTGGTGCCGAACACTGCCCCGGCGGTCACCACCGTCACCGATACCATCGACAAAACCGAAGTCAGCATCAGCGGCAGTACCTCGGTGACCGAAGGCCAGACCGCCAGTTACACCGTCAACCTGACCCACCCGGCGCAGACCGAAGTGACCCTGAAAATCGTCTACAGCGGTACCGCCGCCGACGGTTCGGACTTCACCGGCGTGTACACCGTGAAGATCCCGGCCGGCGCCAGCAGCGCGAGCTTCAACGTCGCGACGCTGGACGACAAGCTCACCGAGGGTACCGAGAACTTCGTGGTCAAGATCGACTCGGCCACCGGCGGCAACTTCGAAAACCTCGCGGTCAGCAGCACCAACGGCAGCGTCAGCACCTCGATCATCGACAACGATGCCGCGCCGGTTCTCGACCTGGACGCCAACAACTCCAGCGGCGCCACCGGGGCCAACTACAACGTGACCTTCACCGAAGGCACCACCGGCCAGGGCGTCTCGATCGGCGACACCGACCTGAGCATCACCGACCCGGACAGCACGATGCTGACCGGCGCCACCATCGTGCTGACCAACCGTCAGCCGGGCGATGCGCTGAACCTCGGCAACAGTGTCAATGGCATCAGCATCAACGCCAACAGCCAGGACGGTACGGTCACCCTGACCCTGTCGGGCAACGCGACGCTGGCCGACTACATGCAGCAGATCAAAAACATCAGCTTCACCAACAGCAGTGAGGATCCGAGCACCGTGCCGCGGATCATCACCGTGACGGTGACCGATGGCAGCAATTACTCCAACACCGCGACCACCACCGTCAACGTGGTGGCCGTGAACGACGCGCCGACCGCCGCGCCGGTTAACGTCACCGGTACCGAAGACACCCCGCTGATCCTCGGCTGGTCGACCTTCGGCGTCAGCGATGTCGACAGTCCGGCCGCCAACCTGGGGGTGAAAATCACTCAGCTGCCGGGCGAAGGCAAATTGCAGTACCTGGACGGTGCGACCTGGAAAGACGTAACGACCAACCAGACCATCAGCAAGGCCGACATCGACGCCGGCAAGTTGCGCTTCACGCCGGATGCCAATGAATCGGGCGTTGACGGCTATGGTGGCAGCGGTGCGGGCAATAACCAGGCGGACTACGCGCAGATCAAGTTCCAGCCAACCGACGGTCAACTGTTGGGCAACACCGGCACGGTGAAAATCGACATCACGCCGGTTGCCGACGCGCCATCCCTGAGCGTCGCGGACAACAGCGTCAAGTCCACCGGACTGATCAAGGAAGTCTGGACCGGCCTGTCGGGCCTGGGCACCGATGGTAGTGGCGCGCCGTCCGGCACGCTGAAATCGGTCATCGACGCCGCAGGCACGCCGAACTCCACCGGCACCGTGACCAACGTTCAGTCCGACGGCGGCGTCACCGCCGGCACGGCCTCGAAAACCTCCGGCCTGATCTACCTCGAAGCCGGCAAGACGTACACCTTCAGCGGTACCGGCGATGACAGCCTGTTGGTGACCATCGGTGGCCAGAACGTGGCCGCGACGACTTGGGGTGCAGGCGGCAAGCTGAATGGTTCGTTCACCCCGACCACCAGCGGTTACTACACCCTGGACATCTACCACCACAACCAGAGTGGCCCCGGCAGCTATGACGTCAACCTGTCGGTCAACGGCGGTACAGCGGTCGACCTGAGCAGCGCCGGCGTGCCGCTGTACACCGGCGTGGCGGATCTGGCCGCCTCTGGCGTGACGGTTTCCGACCTGCACGGCACCAATGGCGAAGGCTACTACAACGGCTACAAACTCAACGAAGGCGCCGAAGGCACCAGCGTTCACCTGTCCGCGATCAAGACCGCACTGACCGACACCGACGGCTCTGAAAGCCTGAGCGTGAAGATCAGCGGTATGCCGGCGGGCTCTGTGCTCAGCGATGGCGCGGGCCACACCTTCACCACCACCAACGGCGAAGCCAACGTTACCGGCTGGAATCTCGGCAGCCTGACCGTCACCCCGCCGCCGTACTACAACGGCCAGTTCACCCTGACCGTGACCTCGACATCCACCGAAGCACTCGGTGGTTCCGCACTGAGCACCGCGCAGATTCCGGTCACGGTATACCCGGCGGTCTACAACGCCGTGACCGCCACGGCGGCCGACGACACGATCACCGGCACCGACGGCAACGACATCATGATCGCCGACATCGGCGGGCTGACCGTGGTGCCAGGCACCAATTACAACATCGCGTTCATGGTCGACAGCTCGGGCAGCATGAGCAGCACGTCGATCAATGCCGCCAAGGATTCGTTGACGGCGGTGTTCAATACCCTCAAGCAAAGCCTGGGCGGCAACTCCGGGACCGTGAATATCTTCCTGGTGGACTTCGACACCCAGGTCAACAAATCAGTGTCGGTGAACCTGAACGACCCGAACGCGCTGACCTTGCTCAAATCCGTTCTGGATTCGATGTCGTCGGGCGGCGGCACCAACTACGAGGACGTGTTCAAAACCACGGCCAATTGGTTCCAGAGTGCTGACGCCATTGCCAACACCGGTGCGAAGAACCTCACGTACTTCATCACCGATGGCAAGCCGACCTACTACCAGAGCGGCGAGCAGACCAACCCGACCTTGTACGGCAACGTGAAGCTCGATGATGTCATCACCACCACCAACTACAAGTTGGGGCAGACCTATTCCAACTATCTGGACAGCACTCACTACCTGAGCATCGACAGCGCCGGCAACGTCACGCTGCAGACTCTGAAAAACTCTGGCCGCTGGAGCAGTTCCGAACTGGGCACCCTGCATGCCGAGGGTAACGGTACGTACGAATTGTCCTATCGCGATGGCACCGGCAGCAGCACCGATTCCACTACCATCGACAACTCCAGCAGCAGCTTCACGTTGCTGAGCAACGTGTCGACGGTGGAGGCCATCGGCCTGAACAAGGACGTCACCCTCACCGACCTCAAGCCGTACGATTCGGATCAAACGCCACAAACCAACATCGACCCCAAGGACCTGGCCAACTCGATCATCGGCCATACCGAAGCGACAATGCCGGGTGCCGACACGGTCAGCGGCGGTGACGGCAACGACCTCCTGTTCGGCGATCTGGTGAGCTTCAATGGCATTGCCGGCGAGGGTTATCAGGCGATGCAGGCGTTCGTCGCCCAGCAAACCGGCGTCGACGTCAGCAAAGTCACCACCAGCAACGTGCACCAGTACATCACCGAGCACTACACCGCGTTCGACGTGTCTGGCGCTCACGATGGTAACGACACGCTGCTGGGTGGCGCGGGCAACGACATTCTCTTCGGCCAGGGCGGCAACGACCTCCTCGACGGTGGCAAGGGCAATGACATCCTGCTCGGCGGCACCGGCAATGACTCGCTGATCGGCGGCCAAGGCAACGACATCCTGATTGGCGGCTCAGGTGCCGACACCTTCATCTGGAAGGCTGGCGACACCGGCAGCGACGTGATCAAGGACTTCAAGGCCAGCGAAGGCGACCGCATCGACCTGCGTGATTTGTTGCAGGGTGAAAGCGGCAGCACGATTGACCACTTCCTGAAGATCACCACCGTGGACGGCGTGTCGTCCCTGCAAGTCAGCTCCGCCGGCAAGTTCAACGGCGCCGATGCCGCAGCGACCACCCCGGACGTGACGATCAAACTGGAAGGTAACAATTGGTCCAGCGCCAGCATCAACTCGCTGATTGCCGGTAGTGACCCGACCATCAAGATCGATCACAACAACAGCTGATACGCAGGCTGACGGCCGCCCCAACCGGGCGGCCGTCATGTATGCCCACACCTCACGGGTGACGATTTCGTCGTCGCACCGCATACTCGCCTGCGTTGGCCTATGCTGCTGACAGCACGACGCTGGTCCATTTCCGAGGGATGCTTAATGTTTTACGTGCAACGCGATGCGCAAGGTCAGTTAGTGCGCGTGGAAGCCACGGCCTACGCCGAGGCCACGGAAACGCTGCCGGCCGACCACCATGAAATCCAGGCCTGGTTTGCCCACGAAGTGGTGGAAACCAGCCTCAAGCAGCTCAAGCAGAGCGACCTGGAGATGATTCGGGTACTCGACGACTTGATTCAGGTGCTGACCCAAAAAGGCGTGATCCGCGTCACCGACCTGCCGCCGGCTGCGCAAGCCAAGCTCATGGACCGGACCCAGGCACGTGAGGCGTTGGGCGGGTTGAGCCAGTTGATCGATGATGATGAGACGGGGTTGATTTAACCCCTGACGCCGATCATTCCCACGCTCTGCGTGGGAATGATGAGCGGGCTACTGCCAAGGCTTCGGCTCACCAAACAACTGCCCCTGAACCCCGTACAACCCCATCTCGCGAATCACCGACAACTCCCCTTCGGTCTCGACCCGCTCGGCAATCAACGGCAAATCGATGCTGTGCGCCGCTCGCTGAATCGCCTCGATGAACAGACGCTTGTCGCTCTCCTGATCAATCGCGCGGATGTAACTGCCGTCGATCTTCAGATACGCCAGCCCCAGCCGCGCCAGGTTGCCGATCATGCTGAAGCGCCCACCAAAACGCTGCAGACTCAGCGAGAACCCAAGCTCACGCAAACGCCGCGTCAGCTGCTCCAGTACCGCCTGCTCGGGCAGTTGCTCTTCGCCGATTTCCAGGGTCAGTCGTTCGCCAAGATTCGAATGCTGACGCAGGATATCGAACACTGCGTTCAGCGCCTGCGGGTCCGCCAGTGTCGCCGAAGACAGGTTCAGCGCCAGCGACTCCTCATGGTCGACCATCTGCTCGAGCACCAACTCCAGCATCAAACGGTCCAGTCGCGCGGTCCAGCCGAAACGCTCAAGCCATGGCAAGAAACGCCCGGCGGGAATGGTCTGGTCCTGCTCGTCGAGCAGGCGCGACAGCACTTTGTAATGCAGCACCAACTCTGTGTCGTGGCTGGCCACCACCGGCTGGAAATACAGCTCGAAACGCTGCTGGTTCAGCGCCTGATCCAGCAGGGTGTGCCAGGCGTGGTGATCGTCGCCAACCCGCGCCGGCGCGCCCTGATCGAGGCATGCCCAGCTCGGTTCACCCTGGCTTTCTGCCTGGGCCAGTGCCTGATCCGCCAAGCCGATCACCGCTTGCGGCGAGTCGCCATGGGCAAACGGCGCCAACCCGATTGAAGCCACCGAAGCCACGTCCGTGGCGCCCGTCGCATGCAGGCTCCCCAAGGCACTTTCGAGATTACTCGCCAGTTGCAGCGCTTCTTCACGCACCAGCCCCGGTGCCAGCACGGCGAATTCCCCGCCACGAATACGCGTCACGAGGTTCTGGGTTTCCGGGTACTTGGCACACTCGCGGGACAACTGCTCGCCGACCGCTTTCAACAATTCATCGGTACGCTGACCGCCCAGCCGCTGGTTCAAACCGGCCAGATCCTTCACCCGCAACAGCAGCAAATAACCGGAGCTGGCCTGCTCCGAGTTGTTCAAACGCGCGTTCAATTGCATTTCGAAATAGCGCCGGTTGGCCAGGCCGGTCAGGTTGTCCTGATAGGACTCGGCCCGCAGCTTTTCACTGCGTTCGGCCTGCTCCTGGAACAGCGCCTTGAGCTTCTCGACCATCTGGTTCATGGCCTGCACCACCCGGCGCAGTTCCGGGGTGCGCGGCAGTTCTGGCAGGCTTAAGAATTCCCGGCGAGCAATGGCATGGGATTGCTTGACCATGTAGTCCAGCGGCTTCAGTTGCCGACGTAGCAACAACGCGCCCAGCACCGCACTCACCGCGCCGCAGAGCAGCAACCAGCCGAGGCTGCCCAACGCGCTCTGCCACAGCTTGGCCAACGCGAACATCGGATGGCTGACCACCTCGACCCGCGCGGCCTGCTCCCAGCCACGGCTGACAATCGCATCGCCACCGGCCGGTTCCAGGCCGATCAGTTTGACGAACCAGTCGGGCACGTTGGTGACCGCGGGGATGCCGCTGCGCTCGACAATCGTCTTGTCGTTGGTCAGATCGACCACGCGGATACTCGCGTAGTAACCGCTGTCGAAGATTGAGCTGACCAGCAACTCGACCATCGCCGGGTCGTCGATGTTCGGCGTCAGGGACAGCGCCAATGCCGTCGCGGCGTCCTGGGCGTGAGAACGCAACTGGTTGACGTACTGGGTGCGAGAGCTTTCCAGACTGACCATGAAGCTGCCGGTGAAGGCGACCACCAGGAACAGACAAATAGCGATCAACAGCTGTTTGAACAAAGACATCTGAGCGCGTGCTCCTAGTTAATCGTCTCGACCGGGAAACCTTCGGCCTGCATTTTCTTCAACACGTCCTGCCAGCGAGACAGGCGTTTGGTGTCTCCGACCTTCTTGTTGCCCTTGGCACCCGGCAGCCACAACCCTTCGGCATTGAAAGAGTAGACCGGCAGCAAATCGGTTCGCTGGTTGGCGGGCTTGATTGCATCGATCAGGCTGTCGAGCACCAAAGGCATGGCCTCGGGGCTCGCGTAGTAGGTCAGCACCATGTGCGCGCGGTTCAGGCGCAAAGCCTTGACGTAGGTAATGCGCAGCTTGTCACTGGAGACACCAAGATGACGCAGACTGAAATACTTGGCGATAGCGTAGTCTTCGCAATCGCCGGCGCCCTTCCACAAGGCTTCGATGGGAGTTTCCCAATAATCGACCTCGTGCCACAGGTCGATGTCTTCTTCGTAGCGCATCTGCCTGTTGAAGAACTGGTTGACCACGTTGAGCTGCTCCAGCTCGCCGACTTGTTTTTGCGTGGCCAGCAACTGCTGCCAGGCATCAATGCGCTGCCGCCCTTCACCCAAAGGCCCGTACAATGCCTGCGCACGACGGCTGATCAGCGAAAAATCCCAGTCGGCATGCAGCCCGCCCAGCATGACGCCGGCCAGCAGCAGTGCGCAGCCTAGCCAGCGCAAAGTCCGAGGGATCGCGAAACGTACCGCCAATGCGAGGCATCCAGATCAGGCAGATGGAAATCTGGCTTGATGGTGAAGGTTAGTCTGCTAAAAGACAATGGCACGGTGAGATCACCGCCAACACGCTAAACTTTGCATTACGGGTGCAATAAAAAGATCGCAGCCTTCGGCAACTCCTGTGGCGAAGTCTGCAGGAGCTGCCGAAGACTGCGCCTTTTGACCGTTTGACAACCCGTCAGGCAGTCACTAGTGTCCATTTGGATCCAAATACTTCAGCCAATCAGGGTGCGTTTGTCGTGACACAGAAGCCCAACCCTCTCAGCAGCATCAAGGTCAACGGGCCGATTCCCGCTCATCTGGCACGCTCGGTGATCGAAGAAACCCTGCGCGCGGCCATTCTCGACGGTCGCATTCCTTGCGGCACCGCCCTGCGTCAGCAAGACCTCGCTGACCTGTTCGGCGTTAGCCGCATGCCGGTGCGCGAAGCCTTGCGCCAGCTTGAAGCGCAAGCGCTGCTCAACGTGATCGCCCATAAAGGCGCGGTGGTCGCACCGTTGGTTCAGGGCGATGCGGCAGAGACGTATGAGTTGCGGATCCTGCTGGAGTCCGAAGCCTTGCGTCGGTCGATCCCCCTGCTTGAAGACGCCGATTTCAAACAGGCTGCACACTACATCGACGAGTTGGAAACGGAACACGACTACACCGAGATCGGCCGGCTCAATCGCCTGTTCCACATGGCGCTTTACAACAAAGCCCCCAACCAGCGGCTGCTGAAGCTGGTCGAAGACGGGTTGAACGAAGAGGAACGCTTCCTGCGATTCAACCTGGAAGCCATGGGCCTGGGCAAACTGTCCCAGGAGGATCACCGAGCGCTGTTGCGGGCCGCCGAGGACCGGGATATCGAGCACTCGGTGATGTTGCTCGAAAACCACCTCAACCGGGGTGTCGAAGTCATTACGCACTACCTCGCAAGCCCTGAGGCGCAGCGCAGGAAAACCTCGAAGTAAACCGCGGTGACAACCCCGAGCGAGCCATTGAACGGCTCGCCGCGATTTCTGGTTGATCCGCCCCTGGACTGCTCGACGAACAAATCTGCTTACAAATCCCCCTTTCGCCCACACCGCGCCGGTGTGCAGCGACTTCATGCCCACTCCCAAAGCCCTGTCACCCACGAGCCCGATAATTGCACCTATCAGATCATGCAGGGGTGATAGCGAGCGCCGTGAATTACGCTCACTCTTGAGCTGCCAACGAATAATGACGGGCGACGCACCGCACCCCGGAGCAGTCACCCGCACCACAAGAACCAACGGAAGGAGTCTTGTCACGGGAAAGGAAGAACCGGCGTCGCTCCCAGCCAACTTCCACCCCCTCAGATCACATCAATGACCCAAGTAGAAAGTTGCTTCGAGTGAGGCATTCACTCTTTATTTGAATTTTGGCTTATATACGCCGAAAGGAGCAACTACGCCCAAATAAAACTTTATATAAAAGTCTTATTGGAACTTGTCGCACTCGAAAAAGTTAAACTTTCAATTAATTAAAAAAACACTTGCCCGACACTTTATTCATGCATTAGTTTTTCTCCGCCGCCCACAAACACCGGGGCCAAGCACTACTCAGCGATTGCATAACCCTAATAAGCATCAATTCAATTGAGGCACCCGCTCGCCAATAGAAAACTTCAAGCAACCGTTACTTATTGATCAACACCCCCTCAACGGTATTCCAGATCACTTATAGGCTCGCTCATGAAACCGACTAAAGATCGTCTTAATCAGAAGAAAGCAGAACTTAGTGCGCACCCGATCTTTTCTGAAATACATTCGTTATCGGTGCTTCAACGCTTCATGGAAACCCACGTGTTCGCAGTGTGGGATTTCATGTCGCTGACCAAACGCCTGCAACAGGAACTGACCTGCGTTCAGCTGCCCTGGCTACCGCCACGAGATCCGCAGGCCGCGCGTCTGATCAACGAGATCGTGCTCGGTGAAGAGTCCGATGATCGTCCCGCCCAAGGTCACTACAGCCATTTCGAGTTGTACCTGGATGCGATGCGCGAAGTCGGTGCAAGCACGGTCGCCGTCGAACGCTTCGTGGCGTTGCAAAAAGAAGGCGTGAGCTACGACGTGGCCTTGCAAAGCGTGGACGTCGACCCGGCGGCCGCACAGTTCGTACGCCACACCTTGCACACCGCGTTGCATGCGCCGGGGCATAGTGTGGCGGCGGCGTTTCTGCACGGCCGCGAGAGTGTCATCCCGCAGATGTTCCAGCGGATTCTCGACGACTGGGGCATTGGCATCGAACAAGCGCCGACCTTCCGTTACTACCTGGAACGGCACATCGAAGTCGACTCCGAAGACCACGGCCCGGCGGCGGAAAAACTCCTCGCACGCCTGGTCAATGGCGATCCGCAGCGCGAAGAAGACGTATACGCCAGCGCCATCGCCGCCGTGGAAAGTCGCATCGCGCTGTGGGACGGCTTGCGCCTGAGCATGAGCGAACCGGTTGCCGAGGTGAACGCATGAACGCCGCCGACTACCAATCCTTCGCCGACGCCTGGGAAAGCCGCGCAACCATTCGCACCCGCCCCCGGCGTGTGCTGGAGAACGACGACAAGCTGATCTATCCGCTGAGCCGCCAGCCGCTGGTGCTGAGCGAAACCTTCCTGCGCGAATGCCCGGAACAACGGGATTTCGCCCTGGTACAGACGCTCTACAAGTTCATCAATGACGTGGTGATTTTCGAAACCGAGATCGTCGACAAGACCGCCCGCAGCATCGCTAAAAACCGCTTCAGCGTGGCGTTCCCGTTCGCCTGTCGCTACGACGCCATGACCGTGGTGGTGGACGAGGATTACCACGCCCTGGTGGCCATGGACTTCATGCAGCAGACCGTCGCCATGACCGGCATCACCCCCATCGAACTGCCGGATGAAATCGAACTGAGCCGTGCCATCCCGGCGGCCGTGGCCCTCGCACCGGAGCACCTGCGCAGTGCCGTGGAACTGATCTGCGTGGCCATCGCCGAGAACACCGTGACCGGCGATGTGGCGGCGTTCGCCAAGGACGACACGGTCAAGCAATCGATCAAAGGCCTGATGGCCGACCACTTGCTGGACGAGGGCCGTCATTCCGGGTTCTGGTCGCGGTTGGTGCGCATCTACTGGCACACCGCAAGCGAAGACGATCGCCAGTGCATCGCGCACATCCTGCCGGTGTTCATCGGCCATTACCTGACCAACGACATCCAGAAGTCCTTCGACTTCCGCCTGATCGACGCCTTGCAGATCAGCGACGCAGCACGTCAGGCCCTCAAGAGCGAAATGTCGGGGCTGGCCTTCCCGATCAATCGCCATCACCCGCTGGTCGCCAACATCGTGCGGTTTTTCCGCAGCAGTTCGCTGCTCGATTCACCGTGCGTGCAAAGCGCCCTGAGCGACTACCTGGTTTAACGAGGAGAACATCATGAGACGTCTCGATATTTTGCTCATCGGGCAAAGCCAGGCCCTGACCGAACTGGCGCTGGAGCTCGAACAACACGGTCATTCACTGGCGCGACTTGCGAATGTGGAAGAACCACCGCCAGGCCTATTTGATTTGCTGATCGACGATGCGAGCCTGCCATTTCGGGACTTCGGCAATGCGCCGCACCTGATGCTGCAAGTGGGTGTCGGGGTGCCGGGAGCTAGCGGGCTGCCACCGCTGGACCTGCTGTGCACGTACAACTCGACACCGCTGAGTCGCGTGCCGGTCGCCGAAGAGTTGTCCGGCAACGGCCAGGCATTGCGCCTGCGGGCAGTGGCCGAGCTGGTCGATCATGTGGCGCTGCTGGTCAGCCGCTTCTCCCGGGATGCCGACTATTTCCTGCAGGCCGAGCCGACGATTTCCGCGCACTTCGAACAGGTGGAAAACCTGCTGTTTTTAGAGCACCTGGCCTTCGTCCACCGTCTCAACAGCACGGCAGAACCACGACTGCTGCAACTTGGGCAGATCCCGATGATCGAGCGGCTTGAACAGCGCTTTATTCAGTCTGCCGAGCGTGCGTCGCTGAATATCGCCGGCACGTCGCTGAGCTATCGAGAACTGCACGCCCACAGCCGCGCCATCCAACAGCGATTGCAACCGTTGCTCGATCAGCATCAAGGGCCTCTGGTGGTCGGAGTCTGCCTGCCAAAATGCAGTGCGTTGTATGCGGGGATTCTGGCGATCCTCGGCAGCGGCGCGGTGTACCTGCCGCTGGAGCCGAGCCACCCGCTGCAACGTCAGCAGTACATTCTGGAAAACGCTGGAGCGGTGTTGTTGCTGCATGACGGAGAGCATCCACTCAGCGAGACGATGCCGGGGCTGGACATCAGCCGTATCGACAGCGGCGATGTGAACCTCGATCAACCCTTGATGCGCCAACGCCCCGATCTCGACGCGCCATGCATGGCGCTCTACACCTCGGGCACCACAGGTCACCCCAAAGGCGTGCTGCTCAGCCAGGCCAACCTCGCGCACTTCACCGCGTGGTACGCCGACTACGTGCAGCTGACCGAACAGAGCCGGGCGTTGCAGTTTTCATCGTTGAGTTTCGACTCGTCATTGATCGATATCTTCCCGACCCTGCTGCAGGGTGCAGAGCTGATCGTGCCCAACGAGGACCAACGTCGCGACCCGCTGCAACTGGTCGAGCTGATCCGCCACCAACAACTCAGCCATGCCTTTTTGCCGCCAGCCTTGCTGAGCATCCTGCCGCTGGATCAGTTGCAGGTCCTCGATCATGTGATGACCGGCGGCGATGTCTGCGAACCCTACGTAGTCCAGCAACTGACCCGCCAAGGCAATCTCTACAACCTCTATGGCCCGACCGAAGCCACGGTGCTGATCACCGCGCGGCAACTGCGTACCGGCGACAGCAACCGGACCCTCGGTGCACCGATTGCCAACAGTCAGGTGCTGATCCTTGATGAGGATTTGCAACCGGTGACCGAGCAAACCGTCGGTGAGTTGTACATCGTCGGCCCAGGGGTGTGCCTGGGTTACCTGAACAATCCGCAGCAGACTGCCGAACGCTATCTGAACCTGCACCTGCCGAACGGCCAAAGCCTGCGCGCCTACCGCTCCGGCGACATGGCCAAGTGGACCGCCGACGGTATCGAGCTGTGCGGACGGCGAGACAATCAGGTGAAGATTCGCGGCTTTCGGGTCGAGCCGGAAGAGATCGAACGCTGCCTGCGCGACAGCCAGCTATACCGTCAGGTGGCGGTGGTCATCGATTGTCATCGACGGATTCTGGCCTTTCTCGCGCAACCCCAGGAAGCGCAACCCGGTGCCGCTCGCGAAGCCTTGAAAGCCCATGCCATGCAATTTTTGCCGGACTACATGCAGCCGATCGCCTGGACAGAACTGGCAAGCATGCCGTTCGCCAGCAACGGCAAGGTCGACCGCAAAGCACTGCTGGAATTGCCCGTCAACGTGACCGAAAACAGCCCACGGTGTTTGCCCGCCAGCGCCGATGAAGCGCTGTTGTTGGAAATCTGGGCTGAGCTGCTGGAGCTGCCCGCCAGCGACATTTCCACCGACGAAAGCTTCTTCAACCTCGGTGGGCACTCGATCCTGCTGTCGCGCATGCTCCTGCGTTTGCGTGAGGAGTTCGGCCGCAGTATCTCGATTAACCGCTTCATCGAACTGCCGACGATTGCGAAGCTGGCGACGTTGGTGCGCGGCTCCGGGACCGAGGAAGTGTTGAGTGAAAAAGCCCTGGCCGACGCCTTCCGTGAACTGGACATCGAGCCGCTGCCGATCAGCCGAATGGGCGATGTGCACAAGGTGATCGTCACCGGGGCCAACAGCTTTGTCGGTGTGCATATCGTCGAAGCGCTGCTGGCCTGGGGCGCCAGCGAAGTGGCGTGCCTGGTGCGCGATGGCGGTGGGCAATCGGCGGCGCAACGCTTTGCGGATGCGTTGCGGGAAAACCGCCTGGAGCATCTGGACCTGAGCCGGGTGCAGGTTTACGCGGCAGACATCACTCGCCCGCAACTGGGGCTCAGCGAAGCGGTTTACGAACGGCTGGATCGAGAGTTCGGCGCACTGGTGCACAACGCCGCCAACGTCAATCACGTCCTCGATTACGAGTCGTTGGCGCGGGATAACGTCGAACCGATTTTCGAGTGTCTGCGCCTGTGTGAAGGACGCAGCAAGAAGATCTTCAACTTCGTCTCGACGCTCTCGGCGTCCAGCACGATTTCCGACGATGGCCGGGTGCTGGAGTTGCCCGCCGCGCAGACACCGCCGATCTACATCAAGAACGGCTACAACCTGTCCAAATGGGTCGGCGAGCGGATCCTCGAAAGGGCGCGGGAACGTGGGGTTCGGGTCAATCTTTATCGCCCCGGCAATATCAGCTTCAACAGCCTCACCGGCGTCTGCCAGCCCCACAAGAATCGCCTGATGCTGATGCTCAAGGGCTCGATCCAGCTCGGTCAGGTACCGGAGTTCGCACTGAATTTCGACCTGATGCCGGTGGATTTTCTCGCCCGTTTCATCGCCTTCCATGCCAGCCGTTACCAGGCCGAAAAAGCGGTGTTCAACCTGCACAACCCCGAACCCCTGAGCTGGGACACCTACGTGGCTTCCTTTCGCGAAGCCGGTCGGGAGTTCTCGATGGTCAGCGTCGCCGACTGGCAGCAGCAATTGGGCCGGGTCGACAGTGATAACGCGCTGTTTGGCGTGCTGGGTTTCTACCTCAACGGCTTCGAGGAAGACATCGGCGACATCTCGATGATCGGCCACGACAACGCCCAGGCCGGTGTACGGCAGATGGGCGCGCACTACCCGGAAAAATCCCCGGCGCTGCTGCGACGCGGCTGCGACTACCTCAAAGAAATCAACTTCATCTGATTCACCCTAACCCCGCACGGAGCAAAAAACATGAATACTCTGCAACCCGATACCCTGATCAAAAACCCTCAAGGCTGCCACGTTGTGTCTTCGGTGGAAGTACCGGCCGACGCGGCGCGAGTCTGGACAGTGGTCGGCAATTTTGCCGGCTTCGACCGATTCATTCCGGCGCTGTCGCACATCGAGATGACCGGCGAAGGTGTGTCGTCGCTGCGCAAGAAGTTCTTTAAGGACGGCAACCTGGTGGTCGAGCAGCTCAACTCCCGCAACGACCAGGCGCTGAACATGACCTGGACCACGATCTACAACACCTTGGGCGTGGCCAATTTGTGGGCAGCGATGAGTGTGGAATCCCTGGGTACAGACAAGTCGCGGGCGACCTGGACGATCATTGCCGAGCCGGCCCAGGGCGGCGCCGAGGCCCTGCCAGGGTTCAAGCAGTTCGTTCAGGGGTTTGCCGATGATGCGATGGGGAATGTGGTGAAGCTGTTTGTGTAGCACTTCGGTTCAGCGGTGACTGATCTACCGCTATCGCAGGCAAGCCTCGCTTCTACAGGTTAGCTCTTGTAGGAGCGAGGCTTTCACGCGAAGAACGATAACGCGATCCTACTGACCTCAATCAGATCTTGAAGCTATCAACCAGTTGCTTCAAACGATTGGCCTGCTGGGACAGCGCATCACAATCCTTCAATGTTTCATTGAGGTTGGCCACGCTCTGCTGGTTCAGCAGGTTGATCTGGTTGACGTCGACGTTGAGGGTTTCGACCACGGCCGTCTGCTCTTCGGTCGCCGCGGCCACCGATTGGTTCATGCCGTCGATTTCGCCGATGCGCTGGGTCACGCTGACCAGTCGCAGGCCGGCCTGGTTCGCTACTTCGACGCTCTGCTCGCTGGACACCTGACTGGCGTTCATCGTAGTCACCGCCTCGCGAGAACCGATCTGCAGCGAGCTGATCATCTTGTGGATCTCTTCCGCCGACTCCTGGGTGCGATGAGCCAGGTTGCGCACCTCATCCGCCACTACCGCAAAACCACGACCGGCCTCACCGGCACGGGCCGCTTCGATGGCCGCGTTGAGCGCCAACAAATTGGTCTGCTGGGAGATGCCTTTGATCACATCCAGAATGTGGCCGATGTTGTCGGTGCTCGCGTTCAGGGTTTCGATCTGCGTGCAGGACAGGCTGATTTTCTGCGACAGCTCGGTCATGGCCTGGATGGTTTGTTCCACCACCTGACGGCCGTCATCGGCCTGCTCGCTCGCGCCGCTGGCGTGTTGCGAAGCATCAGCGGCATTGCGGGCGATTTCCTGGGTGGCGGCACCCAATTGGTTGATCGCCGCGGCCACGCTGTTGGTGCGGGCGCTTTGTTCGTCGGAGCCGATGATAGAAGCGTTGGACGATGCCATCACCCGTTGCGACAGATCATGAACCTGGCGGGTCGCCGAGGACACTTCGCAAATCGATGCGTGAATCCGCTCCACGAACTGGTTGAAGGAACCACCCAACTCGCCGAACTCGTCTTTGCTTTCTACGACCAGACGACGGGTCAGGTCGCCCTCGCCCTGAGCGATGTCCTGCATCGCACGGCCCATCGTGGTCAGCGGACGCATCAGCACGTTGATCAGCAAGCTCAGCAGCACGGCAATGGCCGTCACAGCGATGAACATCGCGATCAGCGCCGAGGTGCGGAACTGGCTCAGTGGTGCATAGGCCTTGGCCTTGTCGATCGATAGACCAACGTACCACTCGGCATTCGGCAAACCGCTCACCGGTGTGAACGAGAGGATGCGGTCCTGCTTGTTCAGTACGACTTCCTGGATGCCTTTCTCGATGCGAACACTGGAACCCGGATAGATGTCTTTCAGGTTCTTCATCACTTGGTCTTTGTCCGGACTGACGATCACCTGACCGTCGGCACTGACCAGGAATGCGTGACCGATACCACCGAAGTCCACCGAGTTGATGATTTTCACCAGGGTTTCCAGGCTCAGGTCACCGCCGACCACGCCCAGCAGTTCGCTGTTCTTTTTCACCGGTATGGCAACGGTCACCACCAGCCCGCCGACCGCCGCCATATAAGGCGGGGTCAGCATGGTCTTGTCGGCGACCACGGCTTGTTTGTACCAGGGGCGCTGACGCGGGTCGTAGCCGTCCGGCATCTTCGCGTCAGGGCGCTGGGTGAACATGCCATTGGCCTGCCCAACGTAGGTGAACTGGAAGTTCGAGGTGAGGGCCGGTTGATCGACCAGCCCTGGCAAGTCAGCATTGGCACCCTGATGGGCGACGTTCTGCGCGAGGTTTTCCAGGACCAGCACGCGGCCGCTCATCCAGTTCTGCACGCTGCTGGCAGTCAGGTCGCCTGCTTGCTCAACGGAGGACTCGATGTTTTGCCGAATGGTGTTTCGTTGCAGATAGTCGTTGTACAAAGTGAACAACGCAAACGCCAGCACCACGACGCCTGAAGCGGCCAGCAGGATTTTATGGCTGAACTTGAGATTCATTTCATGGGACTTCTTATGCCAAAAGTGGGGATGCGTTCCGGGTTGCAACATTCCATGTAACAGCGCAGACGGCATTCTGAAGCCGCTCTACTTTGGTGCACGCATGTCTCACCAGTCTTTCGGCACGAGCGGGAGAAAACTTAAGGATTTGTACAAAACTCGTCAGATAACCGCCGAACGGCGTGCTAGAAGGGACGGATTATTGGGCTTACCGCACGTCATGATCGCGGTGTTGGGTGTTTTGGCTGTGGTGTATCGATGAGGGGGGGTCTATATCTGATGCTACTGGCTCGAAGGAGTAGCGAGACACGCAGACCTGGATTTGACCCGCTTCAGACTTAGACTTCTATAAGCCCAGAAAGACAAAACCCCTGTCTGCATAAGCAGACAGGGGTTTCGGAATTTAATCTTGACGATGACCTACTCTCACATGGGGAAACCCCACACTACCATCGGCGATGCATCGTTTCACTTCTGAGTTCGG
>NZ_QKYZ01000031.1:12601-19059 GCF_003253625.1 Pseudomonas sp. URMO17WK12:I6 | reverse complement strand
AGCCCGCTGGGCCTGGCCGATCAGTTGATGCTGCGCGGCGGTCATGATGCGGTGAGCGATCACCAGCACACCTCCAACAACGCGCTGCTCAATTACAGCGTGCCGTGGGGCTGGTGGAACTTCAGTTACACCTACAGCCAGAGCGAGTACCGCTCGCAAGCCCAGGCCAACGGTTTCAATTTCAAGCAGACCGGCGACAGCGAAAACCATCAGTTGCGCGCCGAGCGGGTGATCCATCGCGACGCCCTGAGCAAGACCTCCCTCAGCACCGGTCTGTCGTACCTGCGCACCAACAACTTCATCGAAGACAGCAAGCTCAAGCTGAGCAGCAACCGCATCAGCGAAGCGCAGTTCGGCATCAACCACGGTCGGCGGGTCGGCAGTGCCTTCGTCAACCTCGACCTGGGCATGCAACAAGGCATCGGCGCGTTCGACGCCCAGGGTAACGGCGATCCGGGCCCCGGCGAGCCGAACGCGCGTTACCGCAAATACACCGCCACCGCGAGTTATCTGCAGCCGTTCAAGCTGTGGGGCGAGTCCTTCAGTTTCAGCAGCCTGATGACCGGCCAGCGTAGTGAAGACGTGCTGTTCAGCCCGCAGCGCACCAGCCTCGGAGGGCTGTCTTCGATCCGTGGTTACAAGGACCAGTCCTTGTCCGGCGACAGCGGCGGCTACTGGCGCAACGACCTGCGCTGGAGCCGCCCGGTCACCCTGGAATGGCTGCGCCCGGTGTTCGCCGAATACGGCACCAGCCTCGGTTACGACCAGGGTGTGATCACCCATGACCGCTACAACGGCGATCAGCACGGGCGCCTGTCCAGCGATTCCGTGGAGTTGTTCGCCCGAGGTCAGCACCTGGCCGCCAGCGTGACCTTTGCCCATTCCCTGGAACGTCCGGACACCCTGACCGAGCGCGAAGCGCCGATCTATTTCCGCCTGGATTTCTTCCTCTAATTTCGCTGCATCGGGACCTTTCACATGGACGTTCGCCACTACGCTTTTCTCGCTCGCCAACCTTCTGCCGCCGTGAAAACCCGCGAGCACTTCCTGGGCATGCCCAAGCGCGGACTGGCGTTCCTGTTGGCCAACGTCATGTTTTGGCAACCGATGTGGGCGCAGGCCGATGGCATCGTCGTGGCTACACCGGGCACCAGCCTCGGTCAGGCGGGCAATGGCGTGCCGATCATCCAGATCGCCACCCCCAACGGCACCGGCCTGTCGCATAACCAGTTTCAGGATTACAACGTCGGCACCCAAGGCGTCATCCTCAACAACGTCGCCGCGCAGACCGGCGCGACGCAACTGGGCGGCATCATCGTCGGCAACCCCAACCTGACCAACCGGGCCGCGGCGCAAACCATCCTCAACGAAGTCGTCGGTGGCAGCCCGAGCCAGTTGCGCGGTTACACCGAAGTGGCGGGGCAATCGGCGCGGGTCATCGTCGCCAACCCCTACGGCATCAGCTGCAACGGTTGCGGTTTCATCAACACGCCACGCGTGACGTTGACCACCGGAAAACCGGTGCTCGACAACGGTCGACTGGATCGCTTTCAGGTCGATCAGGGCAGCGTCACGATTGATGGCGCCGGGCTCAATGCCAACAACGTCGACAGCTTCGAAATCATCACCCGCAGCGCGAAGATCAACGCCGAGATTCAGGCGAAAAACCTGACCATCGTCGCCGGTCGCAACGACGTCAATGCCGACAACCTCAACGCCACCGCCCGCGCTGATGACGGCAGCGCCAAGCCGCAACTGGCCATCGACTCATCGGCCTTGGGCGGGATGTACGCCGGGGCGATCAAACTGGTCGGCACCGAGGCCGGGGTCGGGGTGAAACTCGATGGCAACCTCGCGGCCAGTGGTGGCGATATTCAGATCGATGCCAATGGCCATCTGAGCCTGGCGCAGACTTCTGCTGCCGGTGCGGTGAATGTCAAAGCCGCCAGCCTTGATGCCCAAGGCCCGGTTTATGCCGGCACCTCCGTCAACGTACAAACCCAAGGCAACCTGACAAACCAGCAAACCCTTGCGGCGCGAGACAGCATCGTTCTGAGTGCCGGTGGTGTGCTGACCAACAACGGCACCATCGAAGCCGGGGTCAATGCTGATACCAGTCGTAATGCCACGGGCGATGTGAGCCTGAGCGCGCAGAATCTCAACAACAGCGGCAAAAGCGTGGTTGCCAGTCGCAATCTCACCGCGAATACCGCGCAGACCCTGACTAACCAGGGCGGTACGCTGAGCGCCGGGCAAACCGCCAACATCACCGCCGGGACCCTGGATAACCAGAACAAAGGTCGGGTGTTGAGTAACGGCAGTCTCAATCTCGCGGCCAATCAGGTCCTCAATGGCAATGGTCTGATTACCAGTACCGGTAATCTCAACGCCACCCTTGGTTATCTGAACAATCGCGCTGGCGAACTCTCGAGCCTGGCCGCCGCGACGTTGCGCATGGCGACTCTGGATAACGTGGCAGGGGTGGTGAACGCCGGTCAGGCCTTGAGCATCACCGCCACGGCGACGGTGAATAATCAGGGCGGCAAACTCACCAGCCTCGACGCCCTGAGCCTCAATGCCGGCAAGGTCGATAACAGCAGCGGGGGCCGGATTGCCAGCAACAAAGCGCTGACCGCCAGTGTCGTCAGTCTCGATCAGCATGATGGTGGGCAACTCACCAGCGCTACGTCGTTGGCGCTGGATCTGAATCACGGCGAGCTGAACAACCAGAACGGTTTGATTAACGCCCCGTTGCTGGTGCTAAAAAACCTCGCGCAAGTGGACAACCGCAACGGCGAAATTTCCAGTGCCCAAGCGTTCACGCTGGCGGCCGACAGCCTCGACAACAGCAACGGCAAACTGCTCGGCAATCAGGCCGTGACCCTGCGCGTGCAGCAGTCCCTGAGCAACGTCAAAGGCGTGATCGCGGCGCAAAGCGTCGATGTACAGGCCGGAAGCCTGAACAACAACGAGGGCACCCTTACCAGCCGCACCAACCTCGATCTTCGGGTTACCGGCCAGCTCGATAACCAGGACAAGGGGCTGATCAACGCTACCCAAAACCTGAACATCAACGCGGCGAGTTTGAACAATCAGAACGGCGGCTCGTTGCTCGGCAGCGCCATTACCATCGACTTCAGCGGCGTCATGGGCGACCTGAACAACGCCAACGGTCTGATCACCACCACCGGTCAACTGAGCATCCGCAACCTGCGGGACTTGATCAACCGCAGCGGTGAACTCTCCAGCAGCCAAAGCTACACGCTGAAGGGTCGCAACCTGGACAACAGCGACGGCAAACTCATCAGCCGTCAGCAACTGGACCTCACCGCCGATACCACCACTAACCTCCATGGACTGATTTCCGGTTGGCAAAGCCTGAGCCTTCTAGGCGGCAGCCTCGACAACCGTAATGAGGGCACCTTGTCGAGCCGCGACGGTGACGTGCTGGTGGACCTCACCGGTGCCGTGCGTAACAGCAACGCAGGCGCTCTGGTCAGTAACGGCACGTTGAAGGTCACGGCGGCCAGCCTCGACAACAGCGACAACGGCATTCTTTCCAGTGCCGGTGCGCAAACTTTAGTCATTGCCGGAACACTGAATAACGCCCAGGGTGGTTTGATCGACAGCGGCGCCGCTCTGGATATCCAGGCCCAAACCCTCAGCAACGCCGATGCAACCATCAATGCCCAGCAGGACATCAGCTTCACCGGTACCGATCTGAACAACAGCACCGGTACCTTCGCGGGCAAGGGCGCGATCACCCTCGATTTGCTCGGCACCCTGACCAATACCAGCGGCAAACTGGCGAGCAACGGCCCGCTGGTGATTCAGCGCGCGCAGCAGGTCGACAACCAGGGCGGCCAGCTTGCAAGCCAGGCTTTGCTGAGCCTGTTGACCGGTGGCCTCGATAACCGCAATGGCGGCACTGTCGCGGCCAGTGAATTGTTGACGATCACGGCCAGTGGCGTCGTACAGAACAGCGCCAACGGTCAGATCTTCAGCAGCAACGCCGGCCTGACACTCAACGCCGCCAGCATCGACAACGCCAAGGGCACCCTGCAAAGCCAGGGCGACCTGACGGTGAAAACCGGCGGCGCCATCGATAACCAGAGCGGGCGCATCGTTGCCAAGGGCGGCAACCTCGACATCACCGCCGCCAGCCTCGACAGCCGTGGCGGTGTGCTCTCCAGCCTGCAAGGCGCCTTCAGCAGCCATATCTCTGGCGTACTGCGCAACGGCTATGACCTGAACAATAACCGTCAGGGCGGGGTCATTCAGGCCCAGAGCCTGAACCTCAAGGCACTGGCCGGCCTCGACAACTATGGCGGGCGTATCACCGCGCAAACCGGTGACGCCATCGTCGACACCGGCACCAACGGCAACTTCGACAACCGCAATGGCGGCCTCTACGCCAAGGGTCGGGTCAGCGTCACCGGCAATAACTTCGACAACAGCGGCGACAACGACGGGCAGATCGGCGGGCAACAGATCGACCTGAGCCTGCGCGGTGCATTGAACAACCGCCTGGGCATCATCGAAAGTGAAAGCACGCTGACCATCACCGCCGCCAGCCTCGACAACCAGACCGGTCAACTTCGCGCACTGGGCGACAATGGTAAAACCGCGTTCGCCATCGGGGGCCTGTTCGACAACCGCAATGGCACCGTGGAATCCGCCAACACCAACCTGACCCTCACTGCCGGTAGTTTGCTGAACGTCAGCGGCAACGTGCTGCACGTCGGTACCGGTATTTTCGATATCGCGACGGGTCAAATCGGCAGCGCCGGCGGCACCTTCGTCACCCGTGGCAGCCTGACGCTCAACGCCGACAGCTGGACCAACAGCAGCGTGATCCAGGCCGATCGCCTGACCGTCAACGTCAACAGCCTCAATCAGACATCCGGCGGCCAATTGTTGGCGGTCAGCCAATTGACCGGCAACGGCGGCAATTGGAATAACGATGGCTTGATCGCCAGCGATGGCAAACTCAATCTGACCCTCTGGGGCAACTACAGCGGCAATGGTCGCACCAGCAGCCTCGGTGATCTGACACTCAAAGCCAATCAACTGACCCTCAACGCGACGACCAGCATCGCCGGTGGTGGCAACACCACGGTTAACATCAATGGCGAGTTGAACAACCAAGGCCGTTTGACCTCCAGCGGCGACCTGATCATCAGCGCCGCCAACCTTAACAACTACGGCACGATCGGTTCCGGTAAAGACCTGACCCTCACCACCGGCGCACTGCTCAACAGCCGCGGTCTGATTTCCAGCGGCGGCGATATGCGTCTGCTGCTGTCCAGCTTCACCAACGCCTATGGCCAGGTCTATGGCCTGAGCAACGTGCACATTGGCCGGGACCGCGACAGCGGCAAGGCCGACTTGCTGGACAACCGTTCCGGCGATATCTACAGCGCGCAGGACCTGACCATCAATGCCCTGACCGTGAACAACGTACGGGACATTCTGGAATACACCGCGCATGAGAAAAGCTCGGTGGTTATCACCGAGCTGGATTGCAACCTGATCCCGATTGCGGGGTGCGACTTCCGTAGCGGATCGCGTCGTAACGGCCATTGGGAGATTGCCGAGACCGACCGCCTGAAGGTCTCTGACAGCAGCGCGGCCGCGAGTCTGACCAGCGGCGGCAACATGACGATCAACGCTCAGGCGTTGAACAACACCAGCAGCACCATCGCGTCCACAGGCAACATCACCGTCACTGCCGACACGATCAATAACACCGGCCTGCAAGAGCAGGACATCATCACCAAGCGCACTTTCTGGAACTACGTCGACCAAATCTTCGCCACGGTGCCCGCGGCGGCGGCTTTCAACGATAAAAACAGTCCGACACCCTCGGCCACTGTCGAGTCGGATCTGAGCTATTTCATCAGCCTGCTGGGCGGCGGCATGCTGACCGAAAGCACCACCACGGTAGCGGGCTCCGGCAGTTCCTATGATGCGGTGATCCAGGCCGGCGGCAACATTTCACTCAACGCGACGCAAACCATCGACAACAGTGTGGTGCGTCCTTATTACAGCTACGTCGCTGGTGGAAAGACCAACACTGACACGGGGGCCGGCAACGGCTACTCCACGCCGGTAACTATCAACGCGCAACTGTCGCCGGATCTGGCCCAGCAACAAGTCAACCCGCTCACGCTTCCCGGCTTCAACCTGCCCACCAGCCAGAACGGTCTGTTCCGTCTGAGCCAGGAAGGCAGCAGCGCCCCGACCTCGACCGGCCCGCAGAGCTGGACGCTTAGCGGCGGTAAAGTCACCGCCGGTGCATCGTCTACGCCGGTCACCCTCAACCGCGTCCAGGGTCTGCCAAGCAACGCCGGCAAATCCCAACCGCACAAATACCTGATCGAAACCAACCCGGTACTCACCGACCTCAAGCAATTCATGAGCTCGGACTACCTGCTCCAAGGCTTGGGTTACAACCC
>NZ_QKYZ01000031.1:0-12181 GCF_003253625.1 Pseudomonas sp. URMO17WK12:I6 | reverse complement strand
AGCAGCGGGTTGGTGGAGGCCGGGGAACGGTTGAACTTGCTCGCCACCAATAACCTGACCAACAAGGCGGGGGGCATCATTGCCGGGCGAGACGTAACGCTCAGCGCCACGAACGGCGACGTCGTCAACGAGCGCACGGTGACCTCCCACGACAGCAGCGTCGGCGACTACAGCCACGCGCGCGACTTCGTGGACAGCGCCGCCCGCATCGAAGCCGCCAACAAACTGGTGATCAACGCCGGGCGCGACGTCCTGAATACCGGTGGTGTATTGAAAAGCGGTGGCGACATGACCATCGATGCCACGCGCGACGTCAGCATCACTGCTGTGGAAGAGCGCCACTCCGACAGCCGTACCGACTTCCTCAACTCGAGCATCACGCAACACGGCGCCGAGGTCATTTCCGGTGCGGGTCTGACAATTGATGCCGGCCGCGATATTGCGGTGGTCGCGAGCAAGCTCGACGCCAAGGACGACGTAACTCTCGAGGCCAAACGCGATGTGTTCTTCGGTGCTGCCGCCAACGAAGAGCATTCCTATTTCAAGGACAAAAAAGAAACCCGTCAGGAAGACCACGTCAGTCAGATCGGCACCTCACTGGATGCGGGAGGCAAGCTCACTATCAAGTCTGGCAAGGACATGACGCTGGTTGCCAGCGATATCAGCGCCGGCAAAGAAGCTTATCTGCATGCCGACGGTGATCTGCAGTTGCTGGCCGCACAGGACCGCGACTACTCGCTGTATGACATGAAGAAAAAGGGCAGTTTCGGCAGCGAAAAAACCCAGCGCGATGAAGTCACCGACATCAAAAATATCGGCAGCCAGATCAAGGCGGGTGGTGACCTGAGTCTGGTCAGTGGCGGTAATCAGCGTTACCAGAACGCTCACTTGGAGAGCGGAAAGGACATCACCCTCGACAGCGGCGGCAGCATCACCTTCGAAGCGGTGAAGGACTTTCATGATGAAAGCCATACCAAAAGCAGCAGCAATGCTGCTTGGTTCTCGGCTGAAGGTAAGGGCAGGACCGACGAAACGCTTCGTCAAACTCAGATGGTGGCTGGTGGCAGCATTGCGATCAAAGCAGTCGAGGGGTTGCACATTGATCTGAACCAGATCAATCAGGACACCGTCAGCCAGTCCATCGATGCGATGGTCAAGGCCGATCCGCAATTGGCCTGGCTCAAAGACGCCGAAGCTCGCGGCGACATCGATTGGCGGATGGTCAAGGAAATCCACGAATCGTTCGATTACGACAATTCGGGGCTTGGGCCAGCGGCACAGCTGATCATTGCTATCGTCGCCAGTATGTTCTTAGGGCCTCTGATGGGGGCAATAGCCAGTAATTTCGCAGTAGGTACGGTTAACGGTGGCGGTGATCTGGGAGCAGGCTTTAAGGCCGCCACCAGTAGCGACGCACTCAAAGGCTATGCCACCCAATGGGCGACCGCTTATGCGTTGGGTTACATGGACAGCGCCGTTGATGGTTGGAAAGTAGACGGTGGGCAGATTCTCAATGGCACAGGTGTCAACAACCCAGGCTACTCATCGAGCCTCCTGAACTGGGACACCGCAGTGCAAAATGTACTGCGCAGCGGCTCGCATGCGCTGGTGGCGGGCGGGATTAACACCGCCATCAACGGCGGCAGCTTGAAGGATAACCTGGGCAACGCTTTCGTCTCTGAAGGGCTCGACTTCCTTGCCGCCTTCGGCAACAAACAAGTAGGCGATCTCGCAGACTACTTGGCCGTAGATCCAGGTACAGCAGGCAAGATTTTTATGCATGCGGTACTGGGTGGTGCGCTGTCCGCAGCACAAGGAGGAGACTTTAAGACGGGGGCCCTGGCGGGTGCTGCGGCTGAAGGCCTGACGCAGCTCACATCAGACGCCTTGGGACGATATCTAGATGATCGATTTGTTACCGATGATCAATTTAAGATCGGTACTGCGCAGATCATCGGTGTTTTGGCGGGCGCGTTGGGTGGCAGCGGGGATGCGGCGACTGCAAGTTGGGTTGCAGGCAATGCCGAGCGCTATAACCAGCAAGTGCACAGAGAGGCCGCCGCCCGTTTGGAGAAAGGTTTCGCCACCCTGCACGACCAAGGACAGTTTTTGGATCTGCAACCACAGGATGTATTGGCTGACCTGCAGAAAATCGTAGATGGTGAGAAAGACCCTTCAAAGCTAAATCCAGGGACCGTTGAGTTTCTGAATCAATTCTCTCCGGCAGACCTGCGTGAAATTTTCTTTGAGCCGACTCTGACGGAGCAAATCGTCGGGTTGGGAATCGATCTGTTTTTCCCAACGCCAACTGGTAAGGTGAAGGCGGCGGCTACAATATCGGAGGCCGTCAGCAAAGAAATTTTGGAGTCTTTGGAGAAGAAATTCGGTGCAGCTTTAGCCGAGGGGACTGCAAAAGGTAATAGTGTAGCTGAGGCTTTAACTGGTGTTACCCAGAAGCAGCTCGATAAAAAATTCAAACATGCATCTGATTTTGGTGTGGTGACTACTAAGAAAAATCCTGAGACACTTGCTCAGTATGAGACAGCAATCAAAACACACATGGCATCCACCTCTACGACTCAGCAAGGTACATATGGGTTTGTAAAAGACTCCAAAGTGTTCTTTAACTCAACCACTAACAATGCTGTTGTGCTCGATGCGTCAGGTAATTTTGTGACTGGTTTTAAACTCGCACCAGGAACTCAGCAGTTTGATAACTTTATTAAAAACGGAGTGCTGCGATGAGTCTTACCATCTTGGAGTTTGCAAGATCGTTTGTAGCGGGTAGGCTGACAGCCGAAATTTTTTCTGAGGCGTATATTGAGCTTTGGAAAATTGAGCGCGATAAAAACATACTTCAGCACGACGAGCCTTCGTTGAGTGAGTGTTTGTCTAGTATTTTTTGTGCCGCGGACATGTACGGACCAGACGAGTCGAGGGAATGCTATGAACTTGACGGTGAAATGCTGAGATCTGAAGTTGCGAGTCTGGTGCGGAATCTAGTCGCTGATTAGTTACTGCAAAATGTGCTGTTGACGCTGCTTCTATTGGCGGAAAGACTTGTGTTTATAGCTGTGTTGTTGATGGCGTGACTCGTTAACGACGGTGTCGCAGCCAATTTCTGCGCGAAAGGCGATGTTCTCCAGCACCTGGGTAACCGTGCGAATACGGTAATCCGCCATCGCGTGTAGCACGTCGAGTGGCGCTTGGATGTCGATGAGGAGTGATGCCGGGAATAGGTCGATTCCGGTGAGGGGCACGTATCGATTCATTTGAAATCTCTATTTTGATGAGCCAATGCCGTCACTCAGTCGTCGCCAAACGATTAGGTGGCAGCTGTGCGCAGGTTGGCGAACCGGCATAGAGAATACCGGCAGATCCGAAGATCTCCCGCGCACAGCCGCCATAAATAGCGGCTTTGCGGGTGCGTCGGAACCTGCAATTAAGCCGATAGCCTTCGCATTCTCTATGATCAGGTCGCCGAACCCGGTCGCCATGTGGACGACGGGCGGACTATAAGCTCCATCGTTCCATCGTTCCATCGTTCCAGCGGTGCAAGGTGCAAGGTGCAAGGTGCAAGGTGCAAGGTGCAAGGTGCAAGGTGCAAGGTGCAAGGTGCATGATTCCGAGGTTGGTGTAGGACCTTTACGATCAACCGCGTCCAGGGCCTGCCCAGCAACGCCGGCAAATCCCAGCCGCACAAATACCTGATCGAAACCAACCCGGTACTCACCGACCTCAAGCAATTCATGAGCTCGGACTACCTGCTCCAAGGCTTGGGCTACAACCCCGACCAGAGCGCCAAGCGCCTGGGCGACGGCCTCTTCGAGCAGAAACTGATCCAGCAAGCCGTGGTCGCCCGCACCGGCCAGCGCTTCATCGACGGCCAGACCTCGGACGAGGCGGTTTTCAAGTACCTGATGAACAACGCCATCGCCAGCAAGGACGCGTTGAACCTCAGCCTCGGCGTCACCCTCACCGCACAGCAAGTCGCGGCGCAGACCCACGACATCGTCTGGCTCGAAGAGCACGAAGTGAATGGCGAAAAAGTCCTGGTGCCGGTGCTGTACCTGGCCAACGCCAACAACCGCCTCGCCGCCAACGGCGCGTTGATCCAGGGCAGCGACGTGACCCTGATCGCCGGCAAGAACCTGAACAACGCCGGCACCCTGCGCGCTAGCCAGAACCTGGAGGCGACGGCCAAGAATGATCTGGTGAGCAGCGGGTTGGTGGAGGCCGGGGAACGGTTGAACTTGCTCGCCACCAATAACCTGACCAACAAGGCGGGGGGCATCATTGCCGGGCGAGACGTGACGCTCAAGGCCACAAACGGCGACGTCGTCAACGAACGCACGGTGACCTCCCACGACAGCAGCGTCGGCGACTACAGCCACGCGCGCGACTTCGTGGACAGCGCCGCCCGCATCGAGGCCGCGAACAAACTGGTGATCAACGCCGGGCGCGACGTCCTCAACACCGGCGGTGTGTTGAAAAGCGGCGGCGACATGACCATCGATGCCAAGCGCGACGTCAGTATCACCGCCGTGGAAGAGCGCCACTCCGACAGCCGTACCGACTTCCTCGACTCAACCCTCACCCAACACGGCGCCAGCATCAGTGCCGGCGGGGACCTGACAGTCAATGCCGGCGGCGACGTGACCGTGGTGGCGAGCAAGCTCGACGCCAAAGGCGACGTGACGATGGACGCCAAGGGCGACCTGCTGTTCGCCACCGCCGCCGACGAACAACACAGCTACTTCAAGGACAAAAAGGAAACCCGCCAGGAAGACCACGTCAGCCAGATCGGCACCTCACTGGATGCGGGCGGCAAACTGACCCTCAAGTCCGGCAAGGACATGACGCTGGTTGCCAGCGACATCAGCGCCGGCAAAGAAGCCTACCTGCATGCTGACGGCGACCTGCAACTGCTGGCTGCACAGGACCGCGACTACACACTGTACGACATGAAAAAAAGCGGCAGCTGGGGCAGTAAAAAGACCCAGCACGATGAAGTGACGCAGATCACCCACATCGGTACGCAGATCAAGTCCGGTGGTGACCTGACGCTGTCCAGTGGTGGGGATCAGCGGTATCAGGTGGCGAAGCTGGAGAGTGGCAAGGACATCACGCTGGACAGTGGCGGGGCGATCATCTTTGAAGGGGTGAAAGACCTGCATGACGAGAGCCATACCAAGAGCGATGGCGACGCCTTCTGGACCTCATCGAAAGGCAAGGGCAATACCGACGAGACACTGCGCCAGACCCAGATGATTGCCAAAGGCAACATCACGATCAAGGCGGTGGAAGGTCTGCGAATCGACCTCAAAGAGGTGAATCAGCAAAGCGTCAGTCAGACCATTGATGCGATGGTCAAAGCCGACCCGCAACTGGCCTGGCTGAAGCAAGCCGAAGCACGGGGGGATGTGGACTGGAAGCTGGTCAAGGAAATCCACGAGTCGTTCAAGTATGAAACCTCGGGGCTTGGGCCGGCTTCTCAGCTCATCATTGCGATTGTCATGGCCGCTATTGTCGGCCCCGCCGCGCTGAGTGCTTTTGCCGGTATGGGGACCATCGGAGCCGCAGGCCTTGCTGCAGTGGCTTCTGGTGCGGCAACGAATGCGGCCACCAGCTTTATCAACAATGGTGGGAATCTTGGAGCGGTGTTCCAGGACGTGACGTCCTCGGAAGCGCTCAAGGGATATGTGATTTCGGGGGTGACGGCTGGTGTAACAGCTGGGTTCTTTAAAGACATTCTGAAAACAACGATTACAGGCAAGGTAGACCTCAGCAGCCTGGAAGGGATTGGGCGGTTTGGCGTTAATCAGGTGTTGCAAGGCGGGACGTCCGCGTTGCTGGGCAAGGCGCTGGGGGAAGACGTCAACGTTAGTGATGTGTTGAAAACTGCCTTGTTCAACACATTGGCGGCAGCCAGCTTCAACGCCGTGGGCGATTACACCAAAGGCGTGTTTGACGATGGTTCTGCAACTAAAGTCGTCATTCATGCCATGGTGGGTGGGCTGCTCTCAGAGGTAACAGGTGGTGATTTTGCAACCGGAGCCTTGGCGGCGGGTGCGAATGAAGCGCTCATCGTCGACCTGAATAAATTGGTCGGTGGTAATCCTGATCTGCTCTCGATGGCGTCTCAGATTGTTGGTGTTCTTGCGGCGTCGACACAAGGGAATGTTGATGCGGAGACTTTGCAAACTGGGGCGTGGGTTGCCAACAATGCGACTCAGTACAACTTCCTGAGCCACCGCGAAAACAATGAACGATTTGAGGCACAACGGGATTGTGAGGCGGGGGATGTTCAGGCCTGTGGCCGTGTAGAGCAATTGAATAAGCTGGATGTTGAGAGAGATAAGGCTCTATTTTCTGCTTGTAAAAACGACCCTGGAAGTTCGGCCTGTACAAACGCACGTATTGCAGCCAAAAAAGCAGAGTTTGACCTTCTGGTACATCAAAACACCCCGGAAGCTCGCGAGCAGGTTCGATTGGCCCTGGAAGATCCAGAGTTGCTGAGATACACCATTGATACGGAGCTGCGCAGCATTCGGGTGCTTGATGATGCGGTGACGAGAGAACTGTCCACCAGCATCAGTAAAAATCTGATGTCCATCGTGACTGATTTCCTCCCTGTTATCGGCGCCGGCAAAAGCTTTGCAGAGGCAGAAGACATTTGGGACTACCTTTTTGCGTCTGTGGATGTGGTTCCGTTTGGAAAAATAGCCTCTAAACTTGGCGAGGGGCTTCAAGAAGTCAAAACACTCTTGAAGGAGGGAAAAGCCCAGGAAGCGGATGCATTACTAACAGACTTGGCAAAAACTGCCTCGGATGCCAAAAAAGGTCCGATTACTCACGTTACGGATGAGATGAAGGCTGATCCATATGATCCGGATTGGCAGAGGTATACTGGTACTGAGCCACGGGGCGTAGGGGCTGATGTTGTACAAGCTGTAATTAAGGACCTCGGTCGAGTTTCTTTTAATGCAGCGAATGATGTAGGGACGCTTTATTCTCCTAAGGTGACGCTAAATTCAACAGAGATAATATTTAATGATTTTTCCGTTGGGACGTCGAAAGGTTTTATTGGTGTCGGTGCAGATGGGGCCGCCGAATTGGTGGGACCTTTGAAAAAACTGGTAGAGTACTCACAGGCGCAAGGAGCAAAAACAGTAACGTTTAAAGGTTATTATGCTACCGAAGAGGGAGCGTCCCTAGGTGGTGGCAAGGTCGGCGAGAAGTTCTCTCTCAGTTTTCCAGCTACGAATGACGGGCTTAAAGAGTTTCTTAGAGGCTTAAGGAAATGAGCATTAGTTCTTCAGTAAAAAAACGAATTGTAAGCTTGGTGTCTTCCGGTTTTGGGGAGGATTATGATGCAGTGGAGTCTGTTGGCAGTTATTTGTACTCAGTCAAGCTTCCGGAAGGTGTGTTTTACATTTCGGAAACTGGTGTTCATTTGAAAGGTGGTAGGGGGGGTGTTGATATTTTGTTTTTGGATATTTCTGAAATAAGAAGCCACCTTTCGGCAGAGCTCTGCTCTGAGGTATCTAATAAGCGAGATGTAGAGTTTTTTGTTCCTTTGGAGATTTTTAGTCAGAGGTTTGTAATGGCGTTGCATGTGCCTTTTTTGGCGTACTCTAGATTTTTAAATGTATTGACGGAGTTAAGGTCGGCGAATTTAACGAAAGCGGGGACAGACCACATTTATCGAGGGGGTGGATAATGCTCCTTCAATTTAATCGTGGTCTGTCCCCGTTTTCCCCGTTTTCCCTTCAGGTAGCTACAACGGTGTGGCGGGTAGGTTTGAATGGATTGTAGATCCGAAGTTGGGCGGTGTAACACACAGAATGTTTGTGCCAAATGGAACTGTTAACGGTATACCGGTGAAACCATGATTCAAGCAGTCTTTGAACGAATTTCCAAACATGGCTTGACTGACTGGGCCGTGGTGCTTCAGGGCGTCTGCGGTATTCCGAGCCTTTTGGGGCGCTTGCCAGCGTTTTGTGTGGGAAATTTTGCAAACGCTGAACTTGAAAAAATGGCTGGGAATAATCCCTTGCTCGATGTGATTGTTAGCTTGGCTAACGATAGTGACCTGCCTGTATCTGAGCTATGCTCGCAGTTGCAAAAAATGAGCGAGTTTCAAAATGCGGACATGCAACGAGCCAGGAAAATATGGCGAGCTGTCGCACTGGAAGAACTGCTAACAAACCTAGACTCGGACCCGCTCTATGGGTTGATAAAGCTGTCGGAGTTTTGGTCAAATTGGGAGTGGCCTGCTGATGCTCCACTGTCGATGACTCCCGGCGCGATGACTTTGCCGGAGCATCAATACCACTCGGCATCGAACTATGATCACGTTGTTCATGAACATGAACAATGGTTGAAAGATGAGCTGGCTGCTTTGAGCTGTAGAAAAGTTTCAACTTGATCTCGACACCGGCCTTGCGCCGGGAAAAACGTGAATACCTGGACAGGCCAGATATCCCAAAAATACGGATACACGAAGGTCGAAAAAATTGAAACCATCGACGAAATTACCTATGTCACTTTCGGAAAGTAGATATTTGTTAGCGCAAATACTGGATGGAAAGTCGCCAAGCATCGTGTTGAACATGATGCTGGAGGTCGTTCATGATTTAGATAAGCATGCTTTAGCAGATATTTTTTTGGAAGAATATGATCGTTTGGATAGCAGAATCCTTCCTGTGATATGGCATTGGAAGAGTGCTAAATCGATTAGAGGTATATCTGATCAGGAATTTGATGAAGCGGTGCTTACGCAGATGAGATCTGCGGGTTACATGGTGTAAATAATAGGGGAGAAACCCTGAGGTCTTCCCTCTGTCCCGTCCTGAATAAGGTTTACACCTTCTGATCTATTTTCAGGAGGGCGTAATGGAAGCAGGTGAATAAAAAACGAAAGCGGGAAACGAAAGCGGGGACAGACCACATTTATCGAGGGTGGGATACTGCTCCTTCAATTTATTTGTGGTCTGTCCCCGATTTCGCTGGCATTCCAAGAGATCCTGACGCACCAAAAAGAGTAGATCCGGGTCAGCCAGGTTACTCGTTGGAGTTACCTAAGGTTTGGGAATCGCTGCTCGAAAAAAAACTCGAGTAACGCGCGCGTTTATACCCAAGATGAATTTCTCAAGGAGTTCGGGAAATGACATTGAATCAATCGGTTTTTGATGATCTCTGGAATGGCGAAAAAAGTGTCTGCTTTTTTGTTCATTCGGGGAGATGCTTTTGGGCTGTTGATGAAAAATACAATTTTTGTCTTGATGCGGAGAAAGATTATCGTGCCTACCTCGAGGGTGGAGATATTACCCAAGAGCAGTATGATCTTGCTTGTAAGGAATTTAGAGGGGGTATTCTGAGAATGACTGCGGATAATTTTCCGCAGTATTTACAGAGTTCAAATGAAAAAATCCTGTCTTCGTTTGAGCTTGAGAACTTTATTGGGGATGATGGCGATATATTTAAGAAAGTTGAGGTGTACTATTTAACGGGTGAGGCGTTAAGTATGGCTGACTTTAAGCGCGCCAATGTAATTTCTTCACGGTTTCCGAAGTTTTATATAAATTTTGATCGAAAAATATATATGCATCTGGATTATGGGCGCGCTCATGAAGACCTTGCCTATTCAGATTGGATCTCCGAGTGTGCGGATTTTAGCTTTCTGATTCCTGATAACGAACGATACTGGGTAAAGGCAGGTAATGACTATTGGAAACTTCGGTTTTTGTAACGAAGCGAAAACGGGGACAGACCACATTTATCGAGGGTTGGATAACGTGAAAAACGGGGACAGACCACGTTTACCCTAGAAGACTTAGCCACACAGGCGGGAATACCTCGTAATCTTGTGGGGCAGCCCTCTAGTATTTTGGGGGAAATCGATAGACGATATTAAACAGTCCTTCTCCATGGATGGTGCTACGGTTACGTCTATACCCGCAAAAGCCAGTTCATCAGGCAAGGGACGAAAGCGGGGACAGACCACATTTATCGAGGGGCTGGATAATGCTCCTTCAATTTAATCGTGGTCTGTCCCCGTTTTCCCTGTTTGTGGGGCGAGTGATTGGCACTACTACGCTGAAGGATGGAGGAGCCCCCACTTCTGTGATAAAAGTGTTTACCGACAAAGCCGGTAACCTGATCACAACCTTTCCGGTTAAGGCGGGCAATTGATGCGATCTCTCTCTCCGAAAGTCTGGCACGAGTTGCAATCAGCTGTTACGCGCATGAGTGATAAGTCCTCACTGAGGAATATGCTTGACGTAATCCTTTTGTGGTTGCGGCGCAATTATGAGTGCTTTTCTGTTGAGCCGTTCTCGACCTATAATTTTTATGAACTTTCCCATATAGATGAGAAGTTGATGCCTGTAGAGTTTTCTACTTTTAAACTTAGCGAATTAGCTCACCTTAAAAAAGTAATTTTACGCTACAAGTCCAAAGACGTAGAAGCTATCGCGCGCTTTTTGCGCGATACAATAGAAGAGTTAGTTACTATTGAGATTGATGAGCAATGTCCTAGGTGTGAGTCTCATGGTATGCGCATTTTTGTAGGAAAACAGAACGGATTATTGGCTTTTCAGTGTAATGTCTGTGGTCACGCCCATTACTCAGACGGATCTAAAGTCGAGGTAGGTGGATTGGACTTTGTACGCGAGGTTAGGTTGCGAGAGCTTGGCCTGATTTAATGGTGCAAAAGCAACTGGCGGGGCGGGGGAAAAACGGGGACAGACCACGTTTATCGAGGGTGGGATACTGCTCCTTCAATTTATTTGTGGTCTGTCCCCGATTTCGCCCAGTGGTTGTTCGGCTTTTTGACAAAAGCGGAGGCTCTGACTTCTCTCACTTTGTGGTGGTGGATGGAGTTACAACTAAAAACGGTATTCCTGTTGTTGCTATTCGTGATCCTCATGGTACGCAGTATTTCAGTCCTGTTACTACCTTTGAGAGAAATTTCTCGGGTGAGGTTGTTGTTCCTCGGAGTGCTTTGGAATGAAATTAAATATTAATTTTCCTGATAACTTGATTACTGATGAATTGCTCAGGCAAGAGCGAATTCCTTGTTTGTGCAAGATATCAAAAGAGTTTGAAATTTCTTTTTCGGACACTATCCCGGAATCGTCTGGGATAGTGTCCGAGTGGGATCGTAAAGAATTGGAGTTAAGGGCTGTTGCGAGTGCAGGAGGTAAATACACGCACTATGCTTTTGGCCTGATCACCTTGAAAGAAATTGGGTTGGGTGTTTACAAAATTATTGATCTTGAGATGTTTTATAGGAATTTTGGTTGGTGCGTTATTTTGAAAGGTGGTGAATATGCTCCACCAGGTAATTTCTGGGACGAAGAGTGATGGCTGTTAGCCTCTACTGGTTAGTTGGTACAAAGAGTCCGATCCTATAGTAAAATTTGACAGTGTCCCGTCCTGAATAAGGTTTACACCTTCTGATCAATTTTCAGGACTGGACACTTGCATACGAACCAACTCCAGTTGACAGAGGAACGGCGTCAGATGGTGATGAGTGTCTTTATTTATGCGGGGAAAGCGGGGACAGACCACATTTATCGAGGGGCTGGATAATGCTCCTTCAATTTAATCGTGGTCTGTCCCCGTTTTCGATGTTTGATGAAAGGCGGGGAATTTAGAGTGATAGGGGCTGCGAAGTGACAATTACAATGAATCTTGAGATTGAAGTTGGAATTTCCTTTGAAGAAATTGCTTCAGTGCTCTCAGTGATGGGGGCTGAGCACGCAATTGAAAGTGGTTATCTAACAGGTAACTTTAAATATTCAGGTGTTTATTTTGTATTTCGTTGCTTTAGTACTCCTGAGGATGTTGCTGCTGAAGGGGTCAATGTTGATTGGAAAGCAGGTATGAGTGGAGCGTTTCATTGTCCTATAAAATATTTGCTGGAGAGTTCTGAGGATATTAAGTCTTTCCTTACGAAGCTGTCGATAGAGACGGATTTTAAATTTGTTCTTTCTTTTCAGTACGAAAGCTTGTATGTGATTCGTGATGAGTTTGGTATTAGTTTTCTGAAAAGCATGGTTGATTAGTTGGTGCAAAAAAACGAAAGCGGGGACAGACCACATTTATCGAGGGGCTGGATAATGCTCCTTCAATTTAATCGTGGTCTGTCCCCGTTTTCCCACTTTAGCGATCT
>NZ_QKYZ01000030.1:0-22095 GCF_003253625.1 Pseudomonas sp. URMO17WK12:I6 | reverse complement strand
GTCAGGTCCGCGTTGGTGAAACCGCTCACCGCCTGATCGAAGGTGATGGTCACCAGTGAGGTTTCGCCGATTTTCAGTGCGTTGTCGGCGACCACGATGGTCGCGGTCGGCGGGACGGTGTCGATCATGTAGTTGTTCGAATTGGTGGTGCCGCTCCCGGTGTTGCCCGCCAGATCACTGACCCCGGTATTGTTCAGGGTGATCAGGTTGGTGGTGTCATTGACGCTGGCCGACGGCGTGAAGGTCGCGGTCCAGGTGATGCCGCCATCGCTGCTGCTCACCGCGCTCAGCGTGCCATTGGCGATGGTCAGGTCGGCGTTGGTGAAACCACTCACCGCTTCGCTGAACGTAATGGTCACCAGCGAGGTTTCACTCGCGGTCAGCGTTGTATCGGCCACCACAATCGTGGCGGTCGGGCGTACCGTATCGATGGCGTAGTTGTTGGAGTCGGTGGTGCCGCTCCCGGCGTTGCCCGCCAGGTCGCTGACTCCGGTGTTGTCCAGAGTGATCAGGTTGGTCGTATCGGTGATGCTGGCGGTTGGGGTGAAGGTTCCCGTCCAGGTGATGCCGCCATCGCTGCTGCTCACCGCCGTGAGCGTACCGTTGGCAATCGTCAGGTCCGCGTTGGTGAGACCGGTGACCGCTTCATTGAAGGTGATGGTCACCAGCGAGGTTTCGCCGACTTTCAGCGCATTGTCCGCCACCACGATGGTCGCGGTCGGGCGTACGGTGTCGACCGTGTAGTTATTGGAGTTGGTGGTGCCGACGCCGGCGGTGCCCAGGCTGTTTATCACGCCGGTGTTGTCCAGGGTGATGACGTTGGTCGTATCGGAAATACTGGCGGACGGGGTGAACGTTGCCGTCCAGGTGATGCCGCCATCGCTGCTGCTGACGGCGCTCAGGGTGCCGTTGGGGATAGTCAGGTCCGCGTTGGTGAAACCGGTCACGGCCTCGGAAAAGGTGATCGTCACCAAGGACGTTTCGCCGATGCTCAGTGTGGTGTCGGCGACCACAATGGTCGCGGTCGGCGGTGGCGAATACGCGGTGTTGAGTACGCCACCGTCGTTGTAGATAGTCGAGAAAGAGGTCGGCGAGGTGCCGGTTGAACCTCCGCCCTGCGCGGTACCGCCTGCACCACTGGCTGCGGCATTACCGGCCAGGGCCGCGAAGTTGGCAGCCGTGATCAGTAGCGTGCCTTTGTTCCAGATCGCACCGACGCCCCGGCCGCCAATGCCGCCATTACTGGCATTGCTGCCTTGGCCACCACCACCGCCACCGCCGCCACCGGCGCCGATGTTGTTGCTGATGGTCGACGTGCCGATGACGGTTATGGTGCCGCTGCTGGCGTTGTAGATCCCGCCTACCGCGTTGCCGCCAGCACCACCTACCTTGTCCCAACCGGCCCCGCCGCCGCCACCGCCAATGGAAATCGTGCCATTGGTGGCCGTCGCACCGTTACCGCCGTTGCTGTAATAGGAAACGCCCACCCCGCCAGCACCGCCAGTGGTGGAACCACCGCGACCGCCCATGTGGGTGGCGTCATAACCGCCGCCATAACCACCGACACCGCCGCTGCCCGCCTGGCCGCCCAATGTGCCGGTGCCCGGCCCTGCCGAACCACCGTGCCCGCCGCCCTGGCCGCCCAAACCGCCACCACCGCCGCCGCCACCGCCGTAAAAAGCGCCCGTGACACCGCCGCCGCCACCACCACCGGAAGCGGCGTTGGAGGTCACGGTAACGTTTTTCAGGGTCAGGTTCCCGGCGTTGAAAATCCCCCCGGCCATTGCGCCCGTGGCACCGTAGCCACCGTTGCCACCGTTGCCCGCCACCAGGCCACGGGTGATCACCAGGCCATCGAGCGTCACGGTACTGCCAGACGCCACTTCAACCACTCGGGTCTTGTACTGACCATCAAGAGTCACATCTGCCACACCGTCGTTGTTCAAGTCGCCATCAACGTAGACGTTCTTGTTGATCAGCAATTCGGAGGTCAACTGCACCGTCATGCCGGTGCTGAATGTGACGATATCGCCGTTCTGCGCCGAGGCGAGGGCGGCACGCAGCGAGCCGACGCCCGTGTTGGCGTTGTTGGTGGCGGTCCAAGTGGCCAGGCCCCACTGATACTCGCTCATGGCCGTGGTCGAGAGCACGTTGGCGCTTTCGATGTTGCCGGTAGCAATTTCCAGATTCCAGTCGCCACCGACCCCGGTGCGGTTGCTGGAAGCGGCGATATCACGGCCGGTCAGTTGCGCCAGCGAGTCGACGAAACTCAAGCCGCGCTCGCCTTCGGCGGTGTAGCAGCCGTAGATCATGATGTCGCCGCCGACGTTCATGTCCTTGCCGATTTCCGCCAGCACGGCGCTGCGGGCCGCGACGTTATCGGCCGACAGATAACTATTACCCAGCCACAGATCGCCTGCGTTGCCGTGGGCAATGATCTGCACCGAACTGATGCCCTGATGGGTGTCGAGGTAGTCGGCAATCTGCTGCAAGCCGTCCTTGCCCGCGTCCAGCTGGACCACCTGAGTGCCCGGCGCGACACCTTTAAGCAGGCTGTTGGCGTCCTTGACCCGCGAATCGACGAACACCACGCTTTGCCCTGGCACCGCGACAGGTGTCGGGGTTGGCGTGGCATCGGCCTGGCCGTGGGTGTCCTTGCTGGCGACCGACTTGTCGGCAGTCGGTGCCTTGACCGCGTCGGCCGTGGTATGGGTGTCAGCCTGGGCAGTATCGGCCACTGTGGCGGCCACCGCACCATCGAACAGCATGCGCGGCTCCAGGGACATGATCATTGGCGAGGCCAGCGCTCGTGCGCCTTGAGTAACCCGCGACTTGCCTTTGCTCCACCACATGCTGCTCACCCGGACTCGAACTTTTTGACAGACCAATGAAAACGCCGCGATCAACTGATCGCGGCGTCGGCTTTCATACGAATGACATTGGCGGCGCTGGCTGAGCCATCGAGCCAAAAGGACAACTCGGCGTATTGCTTGAACAAATCCGGCGGCAGGATCGTGCGCCTGGACTGCAATTGAACCTTGGCCTTCACCTTGTGCAGCCCCGAGAGGCCAAGGGCCTGGTCGAATTCCGGCGCGTCGTAGGCCAAATGATCGAAATCATGTTCGAACCAGGGTTCACCGATGAAGTCGTAAACCAGCCGCATCACCCGCTCTGGCGCCTGGCTCAGCAGGTCGTAATCGATGATCAGCAGTGAGTCGGCGTGTTCGCCGTAATAGGCTTCCTTGAGGGCGGCCCAGGAAAACCCCACCAACCGATTGCGTTGGGCCAGGGTTTCGCAGCGGCTGTAGACCGTGTTGCGCTCAACCGCATCGCCGAACAGCTTGGTGTTTTCGAAGGGGTTGGCGCGGTACAGGCGCTCGATGCTGTCCATGACCCAGGCGACATTGCGCACACAGGCAATGATCTTGGCTTGAGGGAACAGATCGCTGATCGCCGGCAGGCGCGAACTCCACAAGCGGTTGGTGTCGAACACCACCGGTTTGTCGGCCTTGTCGGCGTAGTAAGAATCGAACAGGCCACGCAACAGGCGGCGACGCAGGTCGGTGTCGATCACCGCGCCGAATTCGCTGCCGGCGCTGCATTGCTCCAGAACGCCGGAAAAGAGTGCGCCCACGGGGCTGGTCATGCCGGCATGGAAACGCGGATTCTGCAAAAGAATGGCAGAAAGCAGGGTCGAGCCCGAGCGCGGCAAGCCGGAGATAAAGTGGAATTGTTGCAATCCATTCACCCGTCATTCAGTCCTTTGTACGACGGAGCGTAGACCATGAATGGCCTTACAGCTAGTGGTGTTTTGATATCAAATTGGAGCTAAATCGACTGGAAAACGCAATTTATATAACTGTTTAAAAGTTGAATCGTTTAAGCCCTGAAACCACGAATTACTTCAGCACATACAAGCGTGCCACGGCGCCTCCCCCCCGGGCTTCGTCGACGCGTTGCCAGCCCGCGGGCAATGGAGCGAACTCGTCCGCCCCCTCGAGGGTACCGACCAGCCATACCCGACCAGTACCTTTGGGCAAGGCATCGAGGCTATCCAGGTAGATGTCATTGGTCACCAGCGTACCGAAACCATAGGCGTTCGGCCGGCTCGACCGGCCATCGGCCAATGGTGGCGTGTACAGCATCGGTTTGGCGTTGGTATGGTTGTAATAGACGTAGCTCAGATACCAGAGCATGTCACTGGTGACGATTCGGTCGCCGGGCATGAAGTGCTGGTTCACGTGTTTGGCCATGACGCTGATCTGATCCTCAGTATCCACCGTGGCATTGTTCTTCACCCCCACCAGCTCGACACCGGCAAACAGCAGCAGCACGGCCAGTGCCAAGACCTTGAAGTCTGCGTACAAGCGATCGACGGCCAGCGCGACAACCATCGGCAGACCCAAGGCGTAAGCGGTCAGGTAACGCTCGATGAACACCGGCGAGATGAACGACACCGCAAACACCAGCAATAACGGGACTGCGGTGTAGATCACCGCCAGCGCACTGCCACGGAACACACTGCGGTCGCGGGCCAGCGCCACGCCCGCCAGGGCCACCAATGCCAGTGGCAGCGCGATAAAAATCAGCGTGGGCAGGTTCTCGCCATCGTCCTGGATCAGGAGCGACCAGATCATCGACGGCAATGAGTCGAGCATGACGGGGGGCTCCCACCCCACATCACCATTGGCTTTGAGCAGATCCAAGTGCTGGATCAGATCGATCAGGCTGGGCACCCACGGCAGGTACAACAGCACAATCGCCACATTGGCCAGCCACCAGCCCGAGCGCTGAATGTGTCGCAGTCGATACCCTGGCTGTACACGTATCATGCCCAGATACAACCAGTGACACAGCACGCACAGCGCGGTGAAGTAATGGGTGTAGAACGCCGCTGTCATCAGCAGGGTGTAGATCACCAGATAGCGCGTGCGTTGTGGCCGTTTTATCCAGTACACCAGGGCGATCGTGGCTCCGATCAGCCACATCCCCAACAGCGAATACATCCGCACTTCCTGGCTATACCGCACCGCCGTGGGCAACAGCGCCAGCAGAACCCCGGCCAGCAACGCGGCGCGGCGGGTCGCGAGCAGGTCCACCAGCCAGACACCGAGCCCGACCGTGGCAATCCCCGGCAGCGCGCTCAGGCAACGAATCGAAAAAATGCCGTCGCCGAACAGCCCGATCCAGCCGTGCAGCAGTATGAAATACAGCGGCGGATGCACATCATGGGCTGCATGTTCCCAGATCCCGGCCAAAGAGTACTGGCTCAACAACAAGCTGGACCCTTCGTCACCCCAGATCGCCGCCGCCGTCAGGTCGTAAAAACGCACCAGCGCAGCCAATGCCAGGATCGGCAGCAGCCAGTGCTCCCGCGCCCACCGCAATAAGCGACGGGCAGCCGCCCATGAGCCCGGTGTCGCGTGCGGATCCTGAGTGTCACCCAGCGGTGTTTCTCTGCGCGCCTCCATTGCCTCCCCTTGTTTCAACCTGATGTGCCTCGACCTGATGAACTTCGACCAGTGAATACGCAATTTTCTCAAGCACTGTAGGACAGGCTCAGGCCCGTCGTCGATGCTGGCTTTACGACGGACGACGTCCGGCAATCATTCCGATCAGCGTCTACGCTTTGGCGTGGCGTGACCCAGCCACGGAGATGAACGGAGTCGGCTGATCACTGCGATCCGCCCGGATAACCGGGCCTGCGATGTGACATATCAGACACTAACCTGAGGGATGAGGAACTATGGAAGTATTCATGGGCACTATCCAACCTTTCGCCTTTAACTTCGCCCCCAACGGCTGGGCCCTGTGCTATGGCCAGACGCTGGGGATCTCGCAATACCAGGCGCTGTTCTCACTGCTGGGAACCTACTATGGAGGCAATGGCACCACCAATTTCATGCTGCCCAACCTGCAGGGCCGCATGCCGATTGCCCAAGGCAACGGCCTGGGCCTGACCCCGCGTGTCATCGGTGAGGTCTCCGGGACCGAAAACGTCACCGCAACCATCAATAACCTGCCCAACCACACCCACGCCCTGTCCGGGCTCACGGCCACCACCACCCTGCAACTGGCCAGCCCGGCGAGCAACCCGGTCACCAACCCGACCGCAACCAACTCGTACATCGGTGCCTCGGGCGGCGGGCCAGGCTCGGCGAGCATCTACTCCGATCAGCAAGGTGCTGCGGCTGTACCGCTCAAGGGTGTCACCAGCACGGTGACGGGGGAAATCTCGTCCGCCGGCAATGGTTTGCCCATGACGGTGATGAACCCGTTCCTGGTGCTCAACTTCAGCATCGCCCTGAACGGATTATTCCCTTCGCGTAACTGAGGGTCTGGCCGGGGGATGCACATCCCCCGGCCACTTTTGCTTGATGGAGGGATGCCATGCTGCAACAGGTTCAAAGCCAACACTTTCAGGCACTGCTGGGCAAGACCGGGACGCTGCGGCTGCCCGATGGCAGTGAATTGCCGATCCATATCGACACCCTTAAAGAAACGCCCCATTCACAGATGCCCAAAAGCGAGCGCATGCCGTTCAGCGTCGAGCTCAACAGCCTGCAACCCACCGATTTTGTCGATGGCTTGTGTGCGCTGGAGTTGCCGGAACTGGGCCAGGTGGAAAATATTTTCGTCTCGCGAGTACCGACCATGGGGCGGGATCCCGACGTGGGCTATTTCTACATCGCCTTCAACTGAGACTTTGTGGGAGCGGGCTTATGTGGTGAGCCCCTCACCACAGCTTTTTGTATTGCTCTTAACCCTGTGGGTACCACACCAACCGCTCCGCCGCCGGGTTGCGCTCTTCAACCTGAAACCCCAGCGCCAGGTAATGCTGGCGCGCATGGGGATTGTTGGCCCAGACCACCGTCGCCACCGGGCAGCGGATTTGTTGCGCGGCTTTTTGCACGCCTTGCAGCACCGTCCGCCCGTAACCCCGGCCTCGAGCCTGGGGGATGAACGCCAGGTACAGCACGCGAATTTCATTGGGACCGAAGTCGGTGGTCAACGCGCCGATGGCTGTGTCGAGTTTCTCGATCACGTAATGCATGGCGTCGGGAAAGTTTTCCCCCAGTCCTTGTTCCTGCACGGTGAATTGCTGGGCAACCACCTGTTGGACCACTTCCTGCTCGCCGTCGATCCATTGCAGATCCGGCCGCGCCGCCTGGTAAAGGCTGTGCAGAAAAGGTCCATCGCTGGCGCGCGAAGGCCTGACCACCAGGCCGTCCGCTGCCACTGAATCGCTGTTCGCCATCGCTGTTCTCCCTAGAAACCGCTTTCCCTGACCCCCAGGGCTGCCATGCGCCGCCAGGCAACGCCCAACAACGATTCGCCGCTGCCCTGCAACACCACAATGCCGCGCAAAGGTTGCACCGGCGTCGGCGTCTCTTCGAGGACGCTCAACCGCGCGCCATACTGCGCCTGCACCGGCTCGGCGCGCTGATGCTCATCCCGGCGTACGGCAATCGGCCCGTGATGATCGGAAGTCAGCGCCTCTTGATCGACATAGGCCGCGCCGTTGGTATCGATTTCGCTTAATTGCACGGCAATCGCCGGGTGCATCGGGTCATCGGCGATGAACCGCCCGCGAGCACCCGAAGCAACACGCCAGAGCTCGGCTTCAGCCAGATAACCGCGCAACCGCGCGCCGTCTTCGACCACCCGAGCCAAAGGATCTTTAGTCGAAAGCCAGCGACCGACCGTTAACTGCGGCAACAGGTCGCGCACCTTGCCGGCGTGGGGCGCGCGCAATAGCAGTCGCTCCCGCTGGGCGACCAGGCCGCGGTATTCAGCCACCGCTTCCGCCAGGCGCTGCTCGACGATTCCGGCGTCGGCCGCGGTTTCGCTACGGCTGGCCTGACGACGCATCTGCAACTGCTGAATCTGGATCTCGCGGCGGACGATGGCCTGGCGTGAGTCCAGGTCCGGTGATTCCAGCTCGATCAGCACCTCGCCCTGGGCGACAACCTGACCGTCATGCACATTCAACGTTTTTACCCGCGCCGCCACCGGCGCGTGCAAGGCGCTGGTGTGTCCCGCCTCCAGCATCGTCGGCAGCTCCACCGCGCTGCGCCACGGCAGCGCCAGCAGCAACAACAGCCCGAACAATGTCAGGCTGCTGAGCAGTACCCGAGGTGTATGCGCCTGTTCGCGACGACTCCACCATTGCCGCCACTCGCTCAGGATCGGCAGGAAGATGAACCACACCAGCTCCACCAGCATCAGGAAGATCCCCAATACCTTGAAGAACAGGTGATAAACCGCCAGCGCAATCCCGAAAAACAACGCCGCGCGCCATAGCCACGAGCCGTATCCCCAGATCAACAACCGCCGCTGCATCCTCGGCGCCCACGGCTCCGGCGCCGGGGCAGCGTAGCCGAACAGGAACTCGCGCAATCGCCAGCGACACAAGGCAAAGGCACGTCCCTGAAGGTTGTCCACTTCCCAGAAGTCGCTGAGCAAGAAGTAGCCGTCGAAACGCATGAACGGGTTGAGGTTGATCACCAGCGTAGTAATCCAGGTCGCACTGGCGAGCATGAACGCCGCCGTGCGCCCGGGGCCATCGGGCAGCAGTGACCAGGCGAGCAGCGCGATACAGGCCAGCACCAGTTCCGCCAGCACCCCGCCGGCGCCGATCAGCAAACGCGCACGTCTATCGTTGACCCGCCAGGCGTCGCTGACGTCCGTGTAGAACATCGGCAGCAGCACCATGAACGCCACGCCCATGCTCTGCACCCGACAACCGGCGCGCTTGGCCATGAAGGCGTGGCCGAACTCGTGGCACAGCTTGGCGAAAAACAGCGCCACCGCGAACGCCAGCGCACCACCGAGGCTGAACAGGTGTGGAAAGGTGGCAATGAATCGCTGCCAGTCCCGCGACACCAGAAACACCCCGAGCCCCAGCGTCGCGGGCAATCCGTAGCGCAATGCGCGCGGGCCGAAACGCTCCAGCCACGGCCAGACGCGATTGAGAAAGGCGTCCGGACGCCACAGCGGAATCCGGAAAAACAGGTATTGATGCAGCAGGATTTTCCACAGGCTCTGGCGCTGAGCCGCGGCCTTCAGGCTGTAACTGGCGCGCTGCGATGGGTCGAGGGCGCTGATCAGGTCGTGGCCGCGCAAAAATTCCAGCAATTGCTCAAGCGCCGCGCCGTCCAGCGGCAGCCCTGGCTCGCGGTTGGCGGCACGCAGCACCTGCTCGGGATCACCCAGGGACCAATGACGCAGCAAGCGCATCGCCGCCGCGCCGAGTTTGAAATAACGTCCACGCACCGGGTCGGCCAGGGTCCAGCATGGTGACCCGTCGAGGGCCGGCGCCGCCGTCGACAATTGCAGGTCTGCCCGCAGGCTCGGCAGGCTCATCTAAAGGCCTACGCTCTGACGCAACCCGGCCAGCGGTCGACGCAACAGGTACAGCGCCAGCGGCGCACGGTCACCGAAGACTTTCGCCGTGCCACGCAAGCCAATGCGCGGCGGTGCGCCGTCGAATGTCGCATCCAGTCGATAAGCCAGTTGCCCGCCAGCTGTTGGCTGCGCTTCATAGGCCGAACGTTCGAGCCTGGCCTGGTGCCGCTGCAGTGGATCGCTGTCGAGAAACAGTGCGACCTGCGCCCCCGGCTCCAGAGCGATCGCATCGCCCACGGCCAATTCGATGCGCAACTCGGCCTGATTCGGGTCGGCGAGTTCCATCAAGCGCTCGCCGGTCTGCACCGGTTTACCGGTCCAGCGTTCGGCATCGGCGAACACCGCGATGCCATCCCGCTCGGCACGCACTTCGCTGCGTTTGAGCAGTTCACGGGCGTAATCCCGTTCGGCGCGTTTCTGCTCGACACGTGCGGCCAGCAGATCGATTTTCGAACTGGATTCGGCATCGGCGAAGGAACGTTGGGAATTGGCCTTGAGTTCCGCTTCGGCAACGCCCAGAGCGCGCTCGGCCACATCAGCCTGAGCCTTGAGCGTGGTGCTTTCGAAGCGCAGCAGCAGGTCGCCGGTCTTCACCGTCTGGTTGGGTTTGACCAGGAACTCGGCGATCACCCCGTCCAGCGGCGCCGCGACCACCCGACCGCCCAACGGGACGACCTCAGCCGGCGCCAACACCGATTGGCGCACCGGAATCAGTAACCCGAGCAACAACACGGCGACCAGTGCCACCTGACGCTTGCGCGTCCAGCGCAGTCGCCAGGGTTTGCGCGGTTGCAGCGCCAGCCAGGCATGGCTGTAGGTGTCGCCCAGTTGCGACAACAGCACCTGCTCGGCAGGGTTCCACGGCACATCCCGCGCCAGCCACAGCCCGCCGAAGATCTCGCCCTGATGATCAATCAGTGGCAACCAGAACACCTGAGCGGCCGACAGACTTTGCCAATCGGCCTGAATCGATTCACTGAGCAGATCGGGCGCGATCACCCGTGCCTGTTTCAGCACCTCGAGCTTGAACAACTGCGCGACCGCTTGCTCGACAAACGCCACGAACGGCGCATTCGGCTCCACCGCACTGACACCGGTCACCGCCTGCACCTTGCCGGCGATCAACAATGCGGCATGGCGGAAACTGAACAGCGACTGACCGTCATTGACCAGGCTGTAGGCCAGTTGCGAAGAATTACGAGCCGCGCGGGTCTGGCGTTCGAGGTCGAGAAACCTGGCGAACACCTGCTCGGCGCCGCCCGTTACCGGGGCGTTCACTTGAGCTCCGCGAAACGCGCCGTTCCGCTCATGCCGGCCAACAGGCCGCTGGCGTTGGGCAGTGTCGCCACCAGCAGCAAGGTCTGGCTGCCTTCGTCGATCCGCGCGCCGAGGCGCTTGACCGTGGCATCCAGCGGCTGACCGGTTTCATCGGGGACAAAACTGAACGTCTGGCCGGGCTTGAGCTTGCCCATCCAGCGTGAAGGCACCAACAGGTGAATTTCCAGGGTGCGGTTATCGACCACATCCAGCAACGGCGCGCCAGCGGCAACGCTTTCGTAGCGCTTGACCTTGCGCTCGACGACCTGGCCATCGAACGGCGCGACCACACTGCAGCGTTTGACCTGAACCTGATAAACCTGAGATTGCGCCTGGGTTTCGCTGACCTTGGCCTCGGCCCGCGCCACTTCAAAGCGCCCCACCGAATTCAACGCCGCCAGTTGCCGATTATGGGCCAGCTCCTCACCGGCGCCACGATTGGCGGCCTGTGCCGCGTTGAGCTGAGCCTGATAAGCCGAACAGTCAAACCGCGCCAGGGTGTCGCCCTTTTTGAACGACTCGCCCTCACTGAACGGCAACTCGACAATCCGCCCGGACAACTCACTGGCGAGCACCGCCTGATCCCGGGCTCGCAACACACCACGGGCCTCACTGCTGGCTGACGCGTTACCGCCGACCGCGTTGCTTTCCAGCAGCGGATCGTCTGGCGCAGGCGTTTGCGCCTGTACTACGCACGTTACAAAGGTTAATCCCGCAACCCAAACACGAAAACGCCGCATAACCGTAACTCCCTGACGGATGAGCGGAGTCTACGACAGCGGGGGAACGCGTCAAGCGGATGGCCATCATTGGTTGGAGCGCGCGTTGGCGGATAGGTATTAATTTCCTTACAAATCATCCATATCAACGCTGCGCCATCTCCGCCACCGGATACACCGACTCCCATCCCCCACCCAACGCCTTGTACAACCCCACCATCGCCAACGACACCCCGGTCGAGCTTTCGACCCACTGCTGCTGGGTCGCCAGCAATTCGCCTTGCACGGTGAGGATGTTGATCTGATCTGGATTGATTCAGACGCAATGCTAGCAAACATCCTTCTGACTGATGTATTGGCAGGTCTGCCGCCATCGCGGGCAAGCCCGCGAAGGGGCCAGATCAGACACCGCAAAACTCAGCGCTGCATCCCCCAACGCTTCACCGTCACCCGCTCCAACGTATCGAACACCAGATTCTCCACCAGCAACCCGATCAGGATCACCACCGCCAACCCGGCGAATACCTTATCGGTGTACAGCTCATTACGGTTCTGGAAGATGTACCACCCCAACCCACCCTTGCCGCTGGTGGCGCCAAATACCAGTTCAGCGGCGATCAGCGTGCGCCAGGCGAATGCCCAGCCGATTTTCAAACCGGCGAGGATCGACGGCAGCGCGGCCGGGATCAGGATGAACAACACGAAACGCATGCCCTTGAGGCCGTAATTGCGCCCCGCCATGCGCAGGGTTTCCGAAACGCCAAGGAACCCGGCATAGGTGTTCAAGGCCAACGCCCAGAGCACCGAATGCACCAGTACAAAAATCAGACTGTTCTGCCCCAGCCCGAACCACAGCAGCGCCAGCGGCAACAGCGCAATCGCCGGCAACGGGTTGAACATCGAGGTCAGCGTGCTCAGCAGATCGCGACCCAATTGTGTCGACACCGCCAATGTGGTCAGGGCAAACGCCAGCACAATCCCGATCAGGTAGCCCTTCAACAACACCACCAGCGAAATCCACACCTTGCCCAACAGTTCACCGCTGAGCAGGCCGTCGTACAGCGCGCTGGCGGTTTGCAGAAAACCTGGCAGCAGCAGGTCGTTATTCTGGTAACGGGCAACGGCTTCCCAGAACAGCGCGAGCACAATCAGGATCAGGCTTTTACGCAACCAGCCCTGTTGCCAGAGACGCTGACCGAGGGCTAACTCACGCTCCAGCGGGACGCTCGTCAGCGGCTGCAAAATGGTTTCGTACTCTTTACGCGCGGATGATAGCGGGCTCATCGGGCACTCCTCTCAATGGCTCAATAAGCGATGCGAATATCGGCGAAATCCAGCTCACGCGCGGTTTCCGGTGACTGGCCTTCATCGAACAACAGCCGATGAATCCGCCGTGCCGATTCCTGGAACGCCACGCCGCCGAGGCTGTGCAAATCGTATTGATGGCTGTGGACTTCGGCTCGTACCCGCCCCGGATGAGGCGACAGCAGCAGAATCCGATTACCCACCACCAACGCCTCTTCGATGGAGTGAGTGACGAACAGCAGCGTGAAACGCACCTCTTCCCAGAGCAGCAGCAACTCTTCCTGCATCTTGCGCCGGGTCAGCGCGTCGAGGGCGGCGAAGGGTTCATCCATCAACAGGATTTTCGGTTGCATCGCCAACGCCCGGGCAATCGCCACCCGAGCCTTCATGCCGCCGGACAAGGTATGCGGATAGGCATCGGCAAACGCCGCCAGACCGACCTTGTCCAGATAATGCAGCGCCCGCTCTTCAGCCTCTTTGCGCTTGAGGGTTTTGGAAGCGAGCAGCGGAAACATCACGTTCTGTTTGACGGTTTTCCACGGCGGCAGCTGATCGAACTCCTGGAACACCACGATCCGGTCCGGCCCTGGCGCATCGACCCGCTGGCCTTGAAGGCGAATCTCGCCCTCACAGGGCGGGATGAACCCGGCGACCGCCTTGAGCAACGTCGATTTTCCGCAGCCGGACGGACCGAGCAACACAAAGCGGTCCGCCGGATCGACCTCGAAACTGACCTGATGGGTCGCTCGAACCACACGCGCAGGCGTGCGGTATTCCAGGCTGACCTGGTCGACCGACAGCAGCGCTTGCGCGGCCGCGATCGGATTGCTGGCCGTGTGGCCTTGCAAGGGGGCGTTCATGTCGATCAGCTCCCTTGCAGCGGCTTGGCATCCTGGAAGAAGTAATCCTTCCACGAATCCGGTTTGTTTTTGATCGCGCCGACGCGGTAGAGGAACTCGGCCAGTGGGTAAGTGTTTTTCGGCGTGACGGTAAATTCGAACTGCGGGTTGTCGATGATTTTCAGCAACGCCGCACGGTCGATTTTTGCCTTGGTGACACGGATGTATGTGTCGGCCGCCGCGCCTTTATCGCTCTGCGCAAACTCGGCCGCTTCGGTCAGCGCCGCGATGAAGGCTTTATAGGTTTTCGGGTTCTCGTTGCGGAATTTCTCGGTGGCGAACAACACGGTCGGCGAGTTCGGGCCGAGCAGGTCATAGGTGTTCAGCACCACGTGCACACCGGGGTTTTCCAGCGCCTGATCCTGGAAGGGCGGGTTGGAGAAGTGCCCGGTCAACTCGGTGCCGCCAGCGATCAGTGCCGCAGTGGCATCCGGGTGCGGAACGGCGATGGTGTACTTGTCGAGGCGATTGAACTCTTTGTCGCCCCATTGCTTGGCCGCTGCGTATTGCAGGAAGCGCGACTGCACCGACACCCCGACCGCCGGCACCGCAATGCGGTCCTTTTCGGTGAAGTCATCGATGGTTTTGACCTTCGGATTATTACTCACCAGGTAGTAAGGGAAGTTGCCCAGGGAAGCCACGGCCTTGACGTTCTGTTTGCCGTGAGTGCGGTCCCAGATGGTCAGCAGTGGCCCGACGCCGGCACCGGCAATGTCGATGGAGCCGGAGAGCAACGCATCGTTGACCGCCGAGCCGCCGGAGAGCTGGGTCCAGTCGACCTTGATGTCGATGCCTTCCTGCTTGCCGTACTTCTCGATCAGGTTCTGATCGCGCACCACGTTGAGCAGCAGATAAACGATGCCGAATTGTTCGGCAATACGAATCTCACCCTCGGCGTGGGCCACGGTCGGCGCCACCAGGCTGCCGGCGAGCAGGCTGAAACCCAGGCCAATAGCGGCGGCCAACGGTGCAAATGGAAGACGTTTGGACATGAGGGTTCTCCGAAATCAGAAAGGCGCGTCGCCCTGGATGGTGGTGCGATACAACTTGCGGCGCAGATGGCTGGGGCATCCGGCGGCGAGGTGAATCAGCGAGCGGTTGTCCCAGAACACCAGGTCGTGGGCCTGCCATTGATGGCGGTAAATGTTTTGCGGCAACACGCTGTGGGCGTAGAGCTCGTCGAGCAATTGTTTGCTCTCGTCTTCCGGCAAACCGACGATGCGGGTGGTGAAGCCCTCGCTGACGAACAACGCCTTGCGACCGTTTTCCGGGTGGGTGCGGACGATCGGATGAACAACTTCAGCGACCTGAGCCAGTTGCTCCGGCGTCAGGGTCGGACGCCAGTTGCCCTCGAATTTGCTCTCGCTGTAGCGCGCCGTGTAGGAATGCGCGGCCGAACGACCTTCGACGGCTTTACGCAGCGCCTCGGGCAAGCTGTCCCAGGCTTTGTGCATGTCGGCGAACAGCGTGTCGCCGCCTTCGGAGGGCAGTTCCTGGGCATGCAGCATCGAGCCCAGGCTCGGCAGTTCTTTATAAGAGAGATCGGAGTGCCAGAACTTGCCGGCATCACCGAGGCCGATGGATTGGCCGTTTTCGATGATGTTGGAAACGATGAGGATTTCCGGATGCCCGGCCAGCAGGAATTGCTTGAGCACGTGGATCTGCAACACGCCGAAACGGCGGCTGAAGGCGATCTGCTGTTCGGGGGTTATGCGCTGGTCGCGGAACACCACCACATGATGATCCAGGTGCGCACGGTGGATTCGGGAGAAGTCCTGGTCATTGATTGGGCGAGACAGATCCAGGCCGATGATTTCGGCACCGACGGCGCCGCTGAACGGACGGATTTCGAAGGCTTGCGACGCGAGGGTGGCGGCGCTTGTTGGCTCAGGCTTTGGGGAAAAAGAGACAGCTGGCATAAAAATCACTCCCACGCACGGCGCGCTCAAGGGCGCGCGTCGATCAGAAACTCACGGAGGTCCCGTGTTGGTTCGTGTCGTGCGGCGCGCCGATTGGTCGGCAGGTACGCAGGAAAGTGACTTTATAGGTATAAGAATTTAAATTTAAATACCGTTAACGAATAACGATATGGCTTTTGAAGTGTGGTGTCTTTGAGGACGCTTTCGCGGGCAAGCCTCGCTCCTACAGAAGCCCCGCGTCCTGTAGGAGCGAGGCTTGCCCGCGAAGAGGCCATCAGCCTCACCCGAAAACTACCGCTCGTGCAACGCCTCGGCGCGAGCCCGGATAATCGGCTTGAGCAAATAACTGAGTATGGTCTTCTTGCCAGTAATGATATCCACCGACGCCACCATTCCAGGAATGATCAGCAACGGCTTTTCATCCGTCCCGAGGTGGCTGCGCTCGGTGCGCAGTTTGATGATGTAGTACGTGGTCTTCTTGTCTTCGTCGGTGATGGTGTCGGCACCGATCTGCTCCAGCTTGGCTTTCAGCCCGCCATAAATGGTGTAGTCGTAAGCCGTGAACTTCACCGTGGCATCTTGCCCCGGATGCAGGAAGGCGATGTCTTGCGGGCGAATCTTGGCTTCCACCAGCAAGGTGTCGTCCAGCGGCACGATTTCTACCAGGTCGCTGCCCGGCTGGATCACGCCGCCGATGGTGTTCACCAGCAATTTGTTGACGATGCCACGTACCGGCGATGTCACCAGTGTCCGGCTGACCCGGTCTTCCAGCGCCTTGCCGGTCGCCTGTGCCTTGTTCAGATCGGTGCGCGCTTCGTTGAGTTGAGTCAGGGCTTCGCTGCGGAATTTACCGCGAGTCTCATCGATCTTGCGCTGCACTTCCTTGATCGCCGATTCGGCGCGAGGGATCGCCAGGGTGGTGGCGTCCAATTGGCCGCGGGTTTCGACCTCGGCACGCTTGAGTCGCAATACCTCGACCGGGGATACCGCGCCCTGAGCCACCAACGGCTCGGACATGGCGATTTCCTGACGCTGCAAGGACAGACCGCTGCGGTACTGGGCCTGCTTGGAGGTGAACTCACGCAGCTCCTGCTGCTTCTGGATCAACTGTTCCTGCAAGCCACCGATCTCATCGTGCAGTTGCTGACGACGACTGATGTACAACGACTGTTCGCTGGCGGCCTGGCCGGGTACAGCTTTGAGCACATCGGCGGGAAAATTCAACGGACGGTCATCGACCTCGGCGCTCAAGCGCTCCACACGCAACAGCATCGACAGCCGATCGGCTTCGGTTTCGCCAACGTTGGAGGCAAACCGTGTGTCGTCCAGACGTATCAGCGGCGCGCCAGCCTCGACGATTTGCCCTTCCTTGACGAACAGCTCGGAAACGATGCCACCCTCAAGGTTCTGGATTTTCTGGATCTTCGACGACGGAATCGCCTTGCCGTCGCCCTTGGTGACTTCATCGATCACCGCAAAATTGGCCCACAGCATCAGGAACACGAAGAAGCCGATGATCGCCCAGATCGTCAACCGCACCACGCGCGGGGCGTCCTCGATCAGCGCTTTGTTGACCTCGGGAAGGGGCTGGCCTTGCAGCGACGCGGAGCCTTTGAAGTAGCGGCGGATGGATTCTTTGACCCCGGACTTAAGCAACACTGATCTGCCCCTTTTTCAACGCTTCCATCACGGCGGCTTTCGGGCCATCGGCGAGAATCTGCCCGCGGTCGATCACCAGCAGGCGATCCACCAGCGACAACAGCGAGGCCCGGTGCGTCACCAGCACCACGGTCTTGTTTTCCACCACGGCAGCGAGGCGTTGTTTCAGGCGCTCTTCGCCAGTGTTGTCCATGGCGCTGGTGGGTTCGTCCAGCAACAGGATCGGCGGGTTGAGCAGCAACGCTCGGGCCAGGGCCACGTTCTGGCGCTGACCGCCGGACAGGTTCTGCCCACGCTCACCGACTTGCAGCTCATAACCTTGCGGGTGCAGGCGGGCGAACTCGTGGACGCCGGCCAGTTCCGCGGCTTGCAGCACCAATTCGTCTTCGACATAGCGCGCGCCCGACACCAGGTTGTCGCGCAACGTACCGGCGAGCAATTGGATGTCCTGGGGCACGTAGCCAATATTGTGGCGCAGTTCGCTGACGTCGATCTGGCGGATATCCACACCATCCACCAGCAACGCGCCGTCGTCCGGCTGATAGAGGCCCACCAGCAGTTTGGCCAGGGAGCTTTTGCCCGAACCGCTGCGACCGATGATGCCGATCTTCTCGCCCGGCTTGATGATCAGGTTGATGCCCTTCAGCGCGGGGTTCTGTTGATTCGGATAGGTGAAGGTCAACTGACGGCATTCAATGGCGCCTTGCAGGACCTTGCGGCTCAGCGGGCGCTCGTCGAAATTGCGCTCCTGAGGCAACTCCATCATCTGATCGACCGAGGTCATGGTCACGCGGGCTTGCTGGTAGCGGGTCAGCAGACCGGACAGCGAGGCCAGCGGGCTGAGGGCGCGACCGCTGAGCATGTAACAGGCGATCAAACCGCCCATGCTCAGGTTGCCGGCAATGATCTGGTACACGCCGAAGACGATCATGATCACCCCGGCCAATTGCTGAATCAGCAAGGTGATGTTCATCGCCAGACCAGACAGCATTTTCACCCGCAGCTCAAGGCGGCTGAGGGTGCCGATAGTCTGTTCCCACTGATACTGGCGTTCGCTTTCAGCGTTGTTGACCTTGACCGCATCAAGACCGGCGAGGGTTTCGATCAGGCTCGACTGGCGCTCGGCGCCCAGGGCCATGGTTCGCTCCATGGTCGCCACCAGCGGCTTCTGCAAGGCATAACCGATCAGCAGCGCAATCGGGAACGCCAGCACCGGAATCCACACCAGATGCCCGCCGAGGATCGCGATGACCAGGAAGATCAACAGCGTAAACGGCAGGTCGATCAGGCTGGTGAGGGTCAGCGACGCAAGGAAGTCGCGCAAGCTCTGAAATTCATGGATGTTCTGGGCGAAGCTGCCGACCCGCGCCGGGCGGTACTTCATGGCCATGCCGACGATGCGCTCAAACAGCGTCGCTGAAATGATCAGGTCGGTTTTCTTGCCGGCCAGGTCCAGGCACAGACTGCGCAGGCTCTTGAGAATCAGGTCGAACACATAAGCGCCGGTGATGCCGATGGCCAGCACCCAAAGGGTCGATTCGGCCTGGTTCGGCACCACGCGGTCGTAGACATTCATCACGAACAGCGGCGCGGCCATGGCGATGATATTGATCAGCAGACTGGCAGCGATGGCGTCGACGTACAGCCAGCGCGAACGCTTGAGGGTGTCGCGAAACCACGAACGCGCGCGCGGGATCAGCGTGCCGTGGTTAACGTCGAATTTGTGCTGGGGTTGGGCGAAGAACACTTTGCCGATGTAGTCGTCGGCGAGCAGTTCACGACTGACGCAGACTTCGCCACCATCACTTTCACTGAGCAGCAAGCGGGCCTGGTCTTCACCGTGCCAGCCGAGCAGCACCGCACTGCGTCCGTCCTTGAGCAGCAACAGCGCCGGCATGGCGATCGCCGGAATCTGCTCCAGTTTGCGTTGCAGCACCCGCCCTTGCAGCCCGGCGCGAGCGGCCGCACGAGGCAGCAGTTCGACGCTCAGGCGCTGTTTGGGCAACGGCAGGCCGGTGGTCAGCATCGCCGCGCTGGCCGGCTTCTGGTGCAAAGTGCAGAGGGCTAGCAAACCGTCCAGTAACGGATCGTCATGCAGCGCGCGTGGATCATGAATGAGTTGAACTCGACTGACTTCTGATTCCACGCTCGACACTCTTGGCTAGCTAACAGTTGAAATGGGGCAGGACTCAATTCATCCCAGGCAGCTGGACCTTGGGCTTCACGTCATTCTGCACAACGGATGCCAACGGTGCGACCACGCCCTGACTTTTGAGCAATTCGCCCATGGTCGCCTTGATTCGGTACTGAGTAAATAACTGAATGTTTTTGATCTCGACCAGCCGACGGGAAGCGGTGAACAGCTCGTTTTCACTGTCGAGCAAGTCAAGTAGCGTCCGTTCGCCGAGGCTGAATTGCTTCTGATACGCGCCGCGCACGCTGGCGCTGCGATCGACATATTGCTGGGCGATCGGCACCTGGGCGTTGGCGTTGTTCAGGGCATTCCAGGCCAGGCCCAGTTCTTCATTCAACACGCGCAGGGCGTTGTTGCGAATATCCAGCGCCTGGTTCGACAGGTAGGACTTGGATTCCAGATCGGCCTTGTTGCTGCCACCGGCAAACAAATTGAAGCGCATGCGCAGCATGGCCTGCCATTCGTTGTTGTGACCGTTCTGACCATCGAGGTCGTTGTCGGCGGTGCGACCCAGTTCGGCATCGAAGCGCGGGTAGAAGCTCGACTTGGCGGCTTCGTACTGTTTCTCGGCAGCAGCGATATCCGATTCGGCGGAACGCAGGATCGGGCTGTTTTCCAGCATCTGCGCCCGGGCTTCATTCAGGTTGGCTGGCAACAGCGCCATAAAATCGGCAGGCCGCTCCAGTTGATCGGGCATTTGGCCGACGGCACTGAGGAAGTTGGTCTGGGCGTCTGCCAGGTTGGTCTGCTCGGTGATCAGGTTGTTGCGGGCCTGGGCCATGCGTGCTTCGGCCTGATCGAGATCGGCGCCGCTGCCCACGCCGCGCTGGGTGCGCAATTTGATCTGGTCAAAAATCCGTTCGTGGTTTTTCAGGTTGTCTTCGGCCAGGCGCACGAATTCGCGGCGGGTCAGCACATCGAGATAAACCTGAGCGACGGTCAACGCGGTGCGTTCCGAGGTGCCCATCAAGGAATAAGCACGGGAATTAACGGTGGCTTGTTGACGCCCCACTTCGCTGGACGTCGCAAAACCGTCAAAAACCATCTGTGACAGACGTAAACTTGACTCGCTCCGGTTCAGCGTTTCCCAGTGGTTGCTGCCGCCAGCGGCACGGGTGGAGACACTGTCGGTGCCTTCACGACCATAACCGCCCAGCAGATCGACCCGTGGCAGGTATCCACCTTTTGCAGCCTTTAATTGATAATCCGCGGCCAGCCGACTATTGACCCCTGCCTGGATTTCCGGATGGACATCCAGTGCCTGTTGCATGGCCTGCGGAAGGGTTTGCGCCTGAACAACGCTGGCGGCAAAGGCGAAGGGTAGAACCTTGAACAGGTGCAAACGCATAGATGGAATTCCCGGGACTTCTTGTCTTGAATCACTGCAGAACATGGCGCTGCATCGCATGATGGCAACCGGAATGACCGTATGTCGGAAAGTTCAAAATCGGAACTGGATCACACGCTGTAGGACAGGTCGCCGCTTAAATATCAATGTGACATTACTTGGACGATTGTTTAGGATGACTCCCATAAGGTCAATAGTTTGGCATAAAGTTAATTTCGAAAGAATATAGCCAAATTATTGACGATTCGAGCGTCAAAGTTATGTATCGAATTTTGTAAGAACGTCCAGCCCCGATCGGCGAACGCGCCCGAGCGGTTCATGGAAGTCAACTGAACGTGACACCCGGAGAGTCTTCAATGAGCAGTGTTGTTGCCATCGTCAAAAGCATTGTTGGTCAGGTTTTCGCGGTGTCCCCAGAGGGCATCCGCCGCGTACTCGTTGAAGGCGACCGGTTGTTTGTGGGCGACCAAGTGGACACCGGTGCCGCCGGCGCCATTACCCTTGAACTGGCTGACGGGCGGACCCTGGACCTGGGCCGCGACACTCAGTGGAGTGGCAGCAATCCGGACTCCAGCACCGACCTTGCACAAGCCACTGCACAAGCGGCGCCATCAGTTGACGAACTGCAGCAAGCCATCGCTGCCGGAGCCGACCCAACCACCGCGCTTGAAGCCACTGCTGCCGGCCCGACCGCCGCAAGCGCGGGCGGCTCTGCCGGTGGCGGCCACAGCTTCGTGGCTCTGGAGGCAACCGCTGCCCGGGTCGACCCGACCATTGGCTTCCCTACCGCAGGCCTCGCCACTGCGGCTTTGGCAACACAAAACACCACTGGCGGCCAGACCGCCAATACCAGCTCCAATGCTCTGCGCGAATCGACCCTGAGCCTGAGCGCCACGCCGACCATCACCGAGGCCGGTGGTGTACTGGTTTACACCGCGACCCTGACCCAGGCACCGCTGACCGACCTGACCATCACCCTGTCCAACGGCGCGGTGATCGTGATCACAGCCGGCCAGACTACCGGTACCGTCAACGTTCCTCTGGCGCCGAACGACACTGTTTATAACGATCCGACCCAAATCGACGTGACCGTCACTGGCACCACGGGTGGCAGCGGTATCGTGGTCACCCCGCCGACTGCTCCGGCCGTGACCCAGGTCACCGACACCGTCGACACCACTACCGTTACGCTGACAGCGGGTTCAAGCGTCACCGAAGGCGGTCAGATCACCTACACCGCGACCCTGACCAACCCGGCGCAGACGCCGGTCACCGTGACCCTGTCCAACGGTTCGACCATCACCATCGAAGCCGGAAAAACCACCGG
>NZ_QKYZ01000029.1:0-37366 GCF_003253625.1 Pseudomonas sp. URMO17WK12:I6 | reverse complement strand
AATTGGTGCCCAGAAGAAGACTCGAACTTCCACGACCTTGCGGTCACCAGCACCTGAAGCTGGCGTGTCTACCAATTTCACCATCTGGGCAGTATCGGCAGCGCTAGTGCGTCGTCGATGGCGCGCACTATACGGAGCGTCTTTTTAACTGTAAACCCCCGTCATCAAAAAAACCTGGAAAATTTTACCGGCGGCATTCAAATCAGCTTCGCGGTGTCGATAAAGGGCTTTAGATGGGCTGTCATAGCCTGAAATTTCCCGTTTCATTACGCCTATGCCAAACTAACCCGCATATAGACAAGGTGAAAACTCTCTAATGGCCGATTGGCAGTCCCTCGATCCCGAGGCCGCTCGTGAAGCGGAAAAATATGAAAACCCTATTCCTAGCCGCGAACTGATCCTTCAGCACCTTGCTGATCGAGGTTCGCCTGCTAACCGCGAGCAGCTGGTCGAAGAGTTTGGTCTGACCACAGAAGACCAGATCGAAGCCCTGCGCCGCCGCCTGCGCGCCATGGAGCGCGACGCTCAACTCATCTACACCCGTCGCGGCACTTATGCGCCGGTGGACAAGCTCGACCTGATCCTGGGCCGCATCAGCGGTCACCGTGACGGTTTCGGCTTCCTGGTCCCGGACGACGGCAGTGACGACCTGTTCATGAGCCCGGCGCAAATGCGCCTGGTGTTCGATGGCGACCGTGCCCTGGCACGTGTTTCCGGCCTCGACCGTCGCGGTCGCCGCGAAGGCATGATTGTCGAAGTGGTGTCCCGTGCCCACGAGAGCATCGTCGGTCGTTACTTCGAGGAGGGCGGTATCGGTTTCGTCGTCGCAGACAATCCGAAGATCCAGCAAGAAGTGCTGGTGACGCCAGGTCGCAATGCCAACGCGCAGATCGGTCAGTTCGTTGAAGTGAAGATCACTCACTGGCCGACGCCACGCTTCCAGCCGCAAGGCGACGTGGTCGAGGTGGTGGGCAACTACATGGCGCCGGGCATGGAAATCGATGTCGCCCTGCGCACCTACGATATTCCGCACGTCTGGCCTGAAGCGGTCTTGAAAGAAGCCGCCAAGCTCAAGCCTGAAGTCGAAGAGAAAGACAAAGAGAAGCGCATCGACCTGCGTCATCTGCCGTTCGTGACCATCGACGGCGAAGATGCGCGCGACTTCGATGACGCGGTCTACTGCGAAGCCAAACCGGGCAAGCTGCGCCTGTTCTCCGGCGGCTGGAAGTTGTACGTGGCGATTGCCGACGTTTCCAGCTACGTGAAAATCGGTTCGGCGCTGGATAACGAATCCCAGGTTCGTGGCAACTCGGTGTACTTCCCCGAGCGCGTGGTGCCGATGCTGCCTGAGCAGTTGTCCAACGGCCTGTGCTCGCTGAACCCGCACGTCGATCGCCTGGCCATGGTTTGCGAGATGACCATCTCCAAATCCGGCGAAATGACCGACTACTGCTTCTACGAAGCGGTGATTCACTCCCATGCCCGCCTGACCTACAACAAGGTCAGCGCCATGCTGGAAACGCCGAAAGCCACCGAAGCGCGTCAGCTTCGTGGTGAATACACCGACGTCCTGCCGCACCTCAAGCAGCTGTATGCGCTGTACAAGGTTCTGCTGGCGGCTCGTCACGTGCGCGGCGCGATCGATTTCGAAACCCAGGAAACCCGGATCATCTTCGGTTCCGAGCGCAAGATTGCCGAAATCCGTCCGACCGTTCGCAACGATGCTCACAAGCTGATTGAGGAATGCATGCTGGCGGCCAACGTGGCCACCGCCGAATTCCTGAAAAAGCACGAAATCCCTGCGTTGTATCGCGTCCACGACGGCCCGCCGCCGGAGCGTCTGGAAAAACTGCGCGCCTTCCTCGGCGAGCTCGGCCTGTCCCTGCACAAAGGCAAGGACGGTCCGTCGCCGAAGGATTACCAGGCTTTGCTCGCGGGCATCAAGGATCGTCCGGATTTCCACCTGATCCAGACCGTCATGCTGCGTTCGTTGAGCCAAGCGGTGTACAGCGCCGATAACCAGGGCCACTTCGGCCTGAATTACGAAGCCTATACCCACTTCACTTCGCCTATTCGCCGCTACCCGGACTTGCTCACGCACCGGGCGATTCGCAGCGTCATCCATTCGAAAATGGACACCCCGCACGTTCGCCGTGCCGGCGCGATGACCATTCCGAAGGCGCGGATCTATCCGTACGACGAAGCGACCCTGGAGCAGCTCGGCGAGCAGTGCTCGATGAGCGAGCGCCGTGCCGACGAAGCCACCCGCGACGTAGTGAACTGGCTCAAGTGCGAGTTCATGAAAGACCGCGTGGGCGAATCGTTCCCGGGGGTGATCACCGCCGTGACCGGTTTCGGCCTGTTCGTCGAACTGACCGATATTTACGTCGAAGGCCTGGTGCACGTCACCGCGCTGCCGGGTGACTACTACCACTTCGATCCTGTGCACCATCGCCTCGCCGGTGAGCGTACCGGTCGTAGCTTCCGCTTGGGCGACACCGTTGAAGTGCGCGTCATGCGCGTCGACCTCGACGAGCGCAAGATCGACTTCGAGATGGCCGAAAAAACCATCAGCGCACCGATCGGTCGCAAAAAGCGCGGCACTGAAACCGCAGCACCTGCTATCAAAACAGCTGCCGAGCCAGTACTGGCCAAGGCCGGGCGTCGTCCGGCCAAGGAAAAGGCCGTCGAGGCCTATCGTCCGAGCGATGCGGCGGCAAAAAATGCCGAGTTGCGCAAAAGTCGTGAAATGAAACAGGCATTGCTGTCTGAAGCGAAAAGCGGCGGTAAAGCGGCGTCTGGGGGAAAGACCGGGCGGTCGGCGCCTGACAAGGCCTCCGGCGGCAAGCCAGCCAAACCGAGCAAACACCGTAAAGGCCCGCCAAAAGCGGGTTCCGCTCCAGCCGCCAGAAGCGGCGGGGCGCGTAAACCTAAGGCCAAGTCATGAGTCAGTTGGAAAAGATCTACGGCGTGCACGCAGTAGAAGCGTTGCTGCGTCACCACCCAAAACGCGTCAAGCAGATCTGGCTGGCTGAAGGCCGCAGCGATCCGCGCGTTCAGACGCTGATCGAACTCGCTGCCGAAAATCGCGTGGCCGTCGGTCAGGCTGAGCGTCGCGAGCTGGACGCCTGGGTTGAAGGCGTGCACCAGGGCGTGGTGGCGGACGTCAGCCCGAGCCAGGTCTGGGGCGAGGCGATGCTCGACGAGCTGCTCGATCGCACCGAAGGCGCGCCTTTGCTGCTGGTGCTCGACGGCGTGACCGATCCGCACAACCTCGGCGCTTGCCTGCGTTCGGCCGATGCGGCCGGCGCGCTGGCGGTGATCGTGCCGAAGGACAAATCAGCCACGCTGACCCCGACGGTTCGAAAAGTTGCTTGTGGCGCGGCGGAAGTGATTCCGTTGGTCGCCGTGACCAACCTGGCGCGCACCCTGGAAAAACTCAAGCAGCGCGGCTTGTGGGTCGTCGGTACGGCGGGCGAGGCTGAACAGGATCTGTATCAGCAGGACCTGACGGGCCCGACCATCCTGATCATGGGTGCCGAAGGTAGCGGCATGCGCCGCCTGACTCGCGACCTTTGCGACTATTTGGTGCGCCTGCCGATGGCTGGCAGCGTCAGCAGCCTCAACGTGTCCGTCGCCACCGGCGTCTGCCTGTTCGAAGCGCTGCGCCAGCGTGGCGTCAAAGCCGCCGGGACCGCCAAAAAGTCCTGAGACTCCTCTGCAGGAGTCGCCGCAGGCGGCTCCTGCAAGTGTTCGGCTTTCCAGTCGAAGTGATTGTTCAAATAATCACCAATTGCCTTGCACCTCCCTCGACCCTTCTCTACAATTGCGCCCCTTGCTGTGACGGCAGGCACGCATGTGTCTATCGCAAGCAAGTCCATAAGTGTCATTCACTCCTTGTCTGACCGCTTTTGAGCGGCAGGCTACAACCCGTAAGGAGCATTCATGCGTCATTACGAAATCATCTTTTTGGTCCACCCGGATCAAAGCGAGCAAGTCGGCGGCATGGTTGAGCGTTACACCAAGCTGATCGAAGAAGACGGCGGCAAAATCCACCGTCTGGAAGATTGGGGCCGTCGTCAACTGGCCTACGCAATCAACAATGTTCACAAGGCTCACTACGTGATGCTGAACGTTGAGTGCACTGGCAAGGCCCTGGCCGAGCTGGAAGACAACTTCCGCTACAACGATGCAGTGATCCGTAACCTGGTCATCCGTCGCGAAGAAGCCGTTACCGGCCAATCCGAGATGCTCAAGGCTGAAGAAAACCGCAGTGAGCGCCGTGAGCGTCGCGACCGTCCTGAGCACTCCGACGCTGAAGGCGTTGACAGTGATGACAGCGACAACAGCGATAACGCTGACGAGTAATCCACGGACCTTTTGAGGAGCCTATTACATGGCACGTTTCTTCCGTCGTCGTAAATTCTGCCGCTTCACCGCTGAAGACGTGAAAGAGATCGATTACAAAGATCTCAACACTCTGAAAGCTTACGTATCCGAGACCGGCAAAATCGTTCCAAGCCGCATCACCGGTACCAAAGCACGTTATCAGCGTCAGCTGGCCACCGCTATCAAGCGCGCCCGCTTCCTGGCCCTGCTGGCCTACACCGACAGCCACGGCCGCTGAGACCGGGCAGTCGACACGTAGCAAAGGATTGAATGCATGCGCGCCTTAGCTGAGTTCATCATGCGCGGCCGTATGCAGGCCACTCTGGTAGTGGCCGGATGCGCAACATTGCCGTTGTTGTATTGGTTGGGTGCTGCCGCTGGATGCCTTGTGCTCCTGCGGCGCGGATTGAAGGACGCCGTTGGCGTACTTGCTCTGGGACTGCTGCCGGCGTTGATCTGGTGGCTTTTCTTCGATGATCCACGGGCACTTCTGGTGCTGCTGGGGTCTTCGAGCCTTGCGTTGGTTTTGCGCGCAAGCGAGTCCTGGAGCCGCGTGCTGCTGGTCAGCATAGCGATGGGGTTGGTGTTTTCAGTGGTGCTGGGGGCGGCTTTTGCGCCCCAGATCGAGATGCTGGCGCAGGCTTTGATAAAAGTCATGCCGTCGCTACTCGGTGAGGTCTACCAGCAATTGTCGGTAGACGAGCAAGCGCGCTTTGCGTCCCTGATTGCACCGGTCCTGACCGGCCTGATTGCGGCCTTGTTGCAAATCGTCAGTGTGCTGAGCCTGATTGTCGGGCGCTACTGGCAGGCGTTGTTGTACAACCCGGGTGGTTTTGGTCGCGAGTTTCGCGCCATCCGAATCCCGCTGGGACCGGCGATGTTGCTGCTGGCGTTAATGCTTCTGGGGCCAAATCTTGGCCCGCAGATGGCCATGTTGACGCCGTTGTGCAGCGTACCGCTGGTGTTCGCCGGGCTGGCCCTGATTCACGGGCTGGTGGCGCAAAAGCGACTGGCCAAGTTCTGGCTGGTGGGGTTGTACGTCACGCTGTTGCTGTTCATGCAGCTGATCTATCCGTTGCTGGTGGTTCTGGCCATCGTCGACAGCCTGATTGATTTTCGCGGTCGTTCGGCACCGAAAGATGCCGATAGCGCGAACGGTGAAGGTTAAAAGTTAAGAGGATTTTCACATGCAACTGATCCTTCTGGAAAAAGTCACCAACCTGGGCAACCTGGGTGACAAAGTGAACGTTAAGGCTGGTTACGGTCGTAACTACCTGCTGCCATACGGCAAAGCTACCGCTGCGACCCCAGCCAACCTGGCTGCGTTCGAAGAGCGTCGCGCTGAGCTGGAAAAAGCCGCAGCAGACCGTAAAGCATCGGCTGAAAGCCGCGCCGCCCAACTGGCTGAGCTGGAAGTGACTATCACTGCCACCGCCGGTGACGAAGGCAAGCTGTTCGGTTCGATCGGCACCCACGACATCGCTGATGCACTGACCGCCTCTGGCGTTGAAGTTGCAAAAAGCGAAGTTCGTCTGCCGAACGGCACTATCCGCAACGTAGGCGAATTCGACGTAGCCGTGCACCTGCACGCCGAAGTTGAAGCCACCGTACGCGTTGTCGTGGTAGCAGCTTAAGCAGCACTTGTCGGCTGGCACCCTCGGGTGCTTGCCGGTAACATCGGGCACGATCCTGTTTACAGGTCGTGCCCTTTGTCTTTCTGCAGTTCCTGATTTTCACAACCTCTGCTTCTCCTGAATAAACCAAGTGGCCATGAACGATATCTCCGCTCCCGAGCAATACGATCTGCAAACCGCTGCCCTGAAGGTGCCGCCGCATTCCATCGAGGCCGAACAGGCCGTGCTCGGTGGGTTGATGCTGGACAACAACGCCTGGGAACGCGTGCTCGATCAAGTCTCCGACGGCGATTTCTATCGGCATGACCACCGCCTGATCTTCCGAGCCATCGCCAAACTGGCGGACCAGAACCAGCCAATCGACGTCGTGACCCTGGCCGAGCAATTGGACAAGGAAGGTCAGACGTCCCAGGTCGGCGGTCTCGGTTACCTTGGCGAACTGGCAAAAAACACGCCGTCCGTCGCCAACATCAAGGCCTATGCCCAGATCGTTCGCGAGCGGGCAACCCTGCGCCAGTTGATCGGCATCAGTACCGAAATCGCCGACAGCGCTTTCAACCCTGAAGGCCGCACCGCCGCCGAGATTCTCGACGAGGCCGAACGGCAGATCTTCCAGATTGCCGAGGCTCGTCCGAAAACCGGCGGCCCGGTCAGCGTCAACGACCTGCTGACCAAGGCCATCGACCGCATCGACACCTTGTTCAACACCGACAACTCGATCACCGGCCTGTCCACCGGTTACACCGACCTCGACGAGAAGACCAGTGGCCTGCAACCGGCCGACCTGATCATCGTCGCCGGCCGTCCGTCCATGGGTAAAACCACCTTTGCGATGAACCTGGTGGAAAACGCCGTGCTGCGCAGCGAGAAGGCTGTCCTGGTTTACTCCCTCGAGATGCCAGGCGAATCGCTGATCATGCGTATGCTGTCGTCCCTCGGTCGAATCGACCAGACCAAGGTCCGGGCCGGTCGCCTGGAAGACGACGACTGGCCGCGCCTGACGTCGGCGGTCAACCTGCTCAATGATCGCAAGTTGTTCATCGACGACACGGCGGGTATCAGCCCCTCGGAAATGCGCGCCCGGACCCGTCGTCTGGTGCGTGAGCATGGTGAGATCGGTCTGATCATGATCGACTACCTGCAACTGATGCAGATCCCGGGGTCCAGTGGTGACAACCGGACCAACGAGATTTCCGAGATCTCCCGGTCCCTGAAAGCCCTGGCCAAGGAATTCAACTGCCCGGTGGTGGCACTGTCCCAGCTCAACCGTTCCCTGGAACAACGCCCGAACAAGCGCCCGGTGAACTCCGACTTGCGGGAATCGGGAGCGATCGAGCAGGACGCCGACGTGATCATGTTCGTTTACCGGGACGAGGTGTATCACCCGGAAACCGAACACAAAGGCATTGCCGAAATCATCATCGGCAAGCAGCGGAACGGCCCGATCGGCTTTATCCGCCTGGCCTTCATCGGCAAATACACCCGATTTGAAAACCTGGCGCCGGGTAGCTACAACTTCGACGACGATGAATAACTGTGGCGAGGGGGCCTGTCGGAACGCCGCACCGCCCCGTTCGGCTGCGAAGCAGTCGTAGATCCTGAATTTGCGGTATCACAGATAAACTATGGGGGCCGCTTCGCAGTCCAACGGGGGCAAGCCCCCTCGCCACAAGGGTTATATGTAGCCCCGGGATTTTTGCGAAAACAGCTCCACCGATTTCCGACCATAGCCGTCGGAATTGGTCAAAATTTGTGCTATATTCCGCGCCCGCGAAATTCAATGAAAGCCAACACCGGTTATCGACATGCAAGCAGCCAAGCCGTTATTTGACTATCCCAAGTACTGGGCCGAATGTTTCGGGCCAGCGCCATTCCTGCCCATGAGCAGGGAGGAGATGGATCAGCTCGGCTGGGATTCCTGCGACATCATCATCGTCACCGGTGATGCCTACGTCGACCATCCGTCGTTCGGCATGGCGATCATCGGCCGGCTGCTGGAGGCCCAGGGCTTCCGCGTCGGGATCATCGCGCAGCCGAACTGGCAGTCCAAAGACGACTTCATGAAGCTCGGCGAGCCGAACCTGTTTTTCGGTGTCGCGGCCGGCAACATGGACTCGATGATCAACCGCTACACCGCCGACAAGAAAATCCGTTCCGACGACGCCTACACCCCCGGTGGCCTGGCAGGCAAACGTCCGGACCGCGCGAGCCTGGTTTACAGCCAGCGCTGCAAGGAAGCCTATAAGCACGTGCCGATTGTGCTCGGCGGCATCGAAGCCTCCCTGCGCCGCATCGCCCACTACGATTACTGGCAGGATCGGGTGCGTAACTCGATCCTGATCGACGCCTGCGCCGACATCCTGCTCTACGGCAACGCCGAGCGTGCGATCGTCGAAGTCGCCCAGCGCCTGTCCTACGGCCACAAGATCGAAGACATCACCGATGTGCGCGGTACCGCGTTCATTCGCCGTGATACGCCGCAAGGCTGGTACGAAGTCGATTCCACGCGCATCGACCGTCCGGGCAAGATCGACAAGATCATCAACCCGTACGTCAACACCCAGGACACCGCCGCCTGCGCCATCGAGCAGGAAAAGGGGCCGGTTGAAGACCCTGGCGAGGCTAAGGTCGTACAGATCCTGGCCAGCCCGAAAATGACTCGCGACAAGACCGTCATTCGTCTGCCGTCGGTTGAAAAAGTCCGTGGCGATGCGGTGCTTTACGCTCACGCCAACCGCGTGCTGCACCTGGAAACCAATCCGGGCAACGCCCGCGCTCTGGTGCAAAAGCACGGCGAGGTAGACGTCTGGTTCAACCCGCCGCCGATTCCGATGACCACCGAAGAAATGGACTACGTGTTCGGCATGCCTTACGCGCGCGTTCCGCACCCGGCGTACGGCAAGGAAAAGATCCCGGCCTACGAGATGATCCGTTTCTCGGTGAACATCATGCGTGGCTGCTTCGGCGGCTGCACCTTCTGCTCGATCACCGAGCACGAAGGCCGGATCATCCAGAACCGTTCCGAAGAGTCGATCATTCGCGAAATCGAAGAGATCCGCGACAAGGTTCCGGGTTTCACCGGCGTCATTTCCGACCTCGGCGGCCCGACCGCGAACATGTACCGCATCGCCTGCAAGACCCCGGAAATCGAATCCGCGTGCCGCAAGCCTTCATGCGTGTTCCCAGGCATTTGCCCGAACCTCAACACCGATCACTCGTCGCTGATCCAGCTCTATCGCAGCGCCCGGGCCTTGCCGGGCGTGAAGAAGATCCTGATCGCCTCCGGCCTGCGCTACGACCTCGCGGTCGAGTCGCCGGAGTATGTCAAGGAGCTGGTGACCCACCACGTCGGTGGTTACCTGAAGATCGCCCCGGAACACACCGAGGAAGGTCCGCTCAACCAGATGATGAAACCGGGCATCGGCAGCTATGACAAGTTCAAGCGCATGTTCGAGAAGTACACCAAGGAAGCCGGGAAAGAGCAGTACCTGATTCCGTACTTCATCGCCGCCCACCCGGGCACCACCGACGAAGACATGATGAACCTGGCCCTGTGGCTCAAGGGCAACGGTTTCCGTGCCGACCAGGTGCAGGCGTTCTACCCGTCGCCGATGGCCACCGCCACCGCGATGTACCACTCGGGCAAGAACCCGCTGCGCAAGGTCACTTACAAGAGCGACGGCGTGACTATCGTCAAGAGCGAAGAGCAGCGTCGCCTGCACAAAGCGTTCTTGCGTTATCACGACCCGAAAGGCTGGCCGATGCTGCGTGAAGCGCTGACCCGCATGGGCCGCGCCGACCTGATCGGGCCGGGCAAGAACCAGTTGATCCCGTTGCATCAGCCAGCGACCGACAGCTACCAGAGCGCCCGTCGCAAGAACTCGACGCCGGCCGGCAGCCACAAAGTGGCCAAGGAAACGACCACCAAGATCCTGACCCAGCACACCGGCCTGCCACCGCGTGCCAGCGATGGCGGTAACCCGTGGGACAAGCGTGAACAGGCCAAGGCGGCGGCATTCGCCCGCAACCAGCAGGCAGCCAAGGAGCGCAAGGACGCGGCTAAAGGCAAGGGGCCGAAGCCTGCGCGCAAGCCGGTCGTGCCGCGCTAAACGTCGCTTGAGCTGAACAGAACGCCAACCTCCGGGTTGGCGTTCTGCGTTTCAGGAACAACGAATCTCATTGTGGCGAGGGAGCTTGCTCCCGTTCGGCTGCGAAGCAGTCGTCAGCTTTTTAGGGCCGCTGCACGCCCCAGCGGGAGCAAGCTCCCTCACCACAGAGACCGCGAACATTCACGTCCTCGCCACATTTGCGTGCAACTGCGCCAAACCAATTTTCCGCATCGCCCGATTTTGGTGCTGTACTGCCTCAAGCAATTGGAGAAAGCGCCAACGCCGCTGGCTGGCATAAGTCTTGCGCGCTTTCCTATAAGTTTAAGGCTCGCAGGAGGCACGCCGTGTCGATTCATGTCGCATTGCATCACGTCACGCATTACCGCTACGACCGCGCCGTCGAGCTCGGTCCGCAGATCGTTCGCTTGCGCCCGGCTGCCCACAGTCGCACGCGGATACTGTCCTATGCGCTGAAAGTCTCGCCCGAGCAGCATTTCATCAACTGGCAACAAGACCCTCAGGGCAATTACCTGGCGCGGTTGGTGTTCCCGGAGAAAACCGATGAACTGAGGATCGAGGTCGACCTGCTGGCCGAGATGGCGGTCTTCAATCCCTTCGACTTCTTCCTCGAGCCCTACGCCGAGAAGATCCCTTTCGCCTATGCAGCGGATGAGCGCAAAGAGCTGGCGCCGTACCTGGAAACCTTGCCGCTGACGCCGACATTCAAGGCCTATCTGGACGGCATCGACCGCACGCCGCTGCCCAGCGTGGATTTCCTCGTCGCGATCAACCAGCGCCTGAGCGAAGACATCGGTTACCTGATTCGTATGGAGCCGGGCGTACAGACTCCGGAATACACCCTCGAACAGGCCTCCGGCTCCTGCCGCGACTCGGCGTGGTTGCTGGTGCAATTGCTGCGCAACCTCGGCCTGGCGGCGCGATTCGTCTCCGGTTACCTGATCCAGCTGACCGCCGACGTCAAAAGCCTCGACGGTCCCTCGGGTACCGAAGTGGATTTCACTGACCTGCATGCCTGGTGCGAAGTCTATTTGCCCGGTGCCGGCTGGATCGGCCTGGACGCAACCTCAGGGTTGTTTGCCGGTGAAGGACACATTCCGTTGGCGTGCAGCCCCGACCCATCCTCTGCGGCACCGATCAGTGGTTTGGTGGAACCGTGCGAGTGCGAATTCACCCACGAAATGTCGGTCGAGCGGATTTGGGAAGCGCCAAGGGTTACCAAACCCTACACCGAAGACCAATGGCTGGCGATTCAGGCATTGGGCCGGCAGATCGATGCTGATTTGCTCGAAGGTGACGTGCGCCTGACCATGGGCGGCGAGCCGACGTTCGTTTCCATTGATGACCCGGACGGCGCCGAGTGGAACACCGCCGCGCTCGGGCCAGACAAGCGTCGGCTGTCAGCCGAACTGTTCCAGCGCATGCGCAAGCATTATGCGCCCAAGGGCCTGGTGCATTTCGGTCAGGGCAAGTGGTACCCCGGCGAGCAACTGCCGCGCTGGTCGCTGAACTGCTATTGGCGCCGCGATGGCGTGCCGATCTGGCACAACAGCGCGCTGATTGCCGACGAGCGGGAAGATTACGGCGCCGATGGCGAACTGGCCGGGCGTTTCCTGGCGAGTGTCGCCGAACGCTTGAAAATTCCGACACGCTTTGTGTTCCCGGCCTACGAAGACAATTTCTATTACCTCTGGCGCGAAGGAACGTTGCCGCAGAACGTCAGCGCCGAAGACTCACGCCTGGAAGAACCTCTGGAGCGTGCGCGCCTGCGCAAAGTCTTCAGCCAAGGCCTGGACAAGGTCATCGGTCAGGTCCTGCCGCTGGCGCGCACCGCCAAGGGCGATCAATGGCAGAGCGGTCGCTGGTACCTGCGCGAGGAACACTGCCGGTTGGTGCCGGGGGATTCGCCACTGGGTTATCGCTTGCCGCTCGGTTCGCAGCCTTGGGTGAAAGCTGCGGAGTACCCATTCATTCATCCCACGGACCCGAATCAGGATTTCCCGGCGCTACCGGACACCGACCAGCTACGGAATCACGCTCAACCGAAAACGGCCGACGAACGTGTGCCCGAGATCGACCAGTCCGCCGACTGGCTGACCCGCACCGCGTTCTGCGCCGAAGCACGTGAAGGTCGGTTGTACCTGTTCATGCCGCCACTGGAGCGGGTCGAGGACTACCTGGAACTGGTCGCCGCCATCGAAGCCACCGCCGAGGAACTGCATTGCCCGGTATTGCTGGAAGGCTATGAACCGCCGAGCGATCCGCGTCTGAGCAACTTTCGCATTACCCCGGATCCGGGCGTGATCGAGGTCAACGTCCAGCCGTCCGCTACCTGGGACGAGTTGGTGGAACGTACCGAGTTTCTTTACGAAGAGGCGCGCCAGACCCGGCTGACCACCGAGAAATTCATGATCGACGGCCGGCACACCGGCACCGGCGGCGGTAACCATTTCGTCCTGGGGGGCGCGACCCCGGCTGACTCACCGTTTCTGCGCCGTCCCGACCTGCTGCGCAGCCTGATCAGCTACTGGCATAACCACCCGTCCTTGTCCTACCTGTTTTCCGGGTTGTTCATCGGCCCGACATCCCAGGCTCCGCGGGTTGACGAAGCGCGCAACGATTCGCTGTATGAACTGGAAATCGCCTTCGCCCAGATGCCGGAGCCGGGCGAAGAATGCCCACCATGGCTGGTGGATCGCTTGTTGCGCAATTTGCTGATCGACGTGACCGGCAACACCCACCGCGCCGAGTTCTGCATCGACAAACTCTATTCACCGGACGGCGCCACCGGACGCCTTGGCTTGCTGGAACTGCGAGCCTTTGAAATGCCGCCCCATGCGCGCATGAGCCTGGCTCAGCAGTTGTTGTTGCGGGCGCTGGTGGCGCGGTTCTGGCGCGAGCCTTATGCACCGCCGAAACTGGCGCGCTGGGGCACCGAACTGCACGACCGGTTCTTGCTGCCGCACTTTATCGAGCAGGATTTCGCCGATGTAATCGTCGACCTGAATGCCGCCGGTTATCCGGTGCAGGCAGAGTGGTTCGCGGCGCATCTGGAGTTCCGTTTTCCCAAGGTCGGCGACTACGCCGTCAGCGGTATCGAACTGGAATTGCGTCAGGCGTTGGAGCCCTGGCATGTGTTGGGCGAAGAGGGCAGCGCGGGCGGTACGGTGCGTTATGTGGATTCGTCCCTGGAACGTTTGCAGGTCAAGCTGTCGGGGTTGCCGCCGCAACGTTATCTGCTGACCTGCAATGGCATCCCGGTGCCGTTGCAACCTACCGGTCGGGTCGGCGAGTTCGTCGCCGGTGTACGTTTCCGTGCCTGGCAACCGTACAACTGTCTGCAACCGACTATCCCGGTCCACGCACCGCTGGTGTTCGACTTGCTCGACACCTGGATGGGGCGTTCGCTGGGTGGTTGTCAGTACCACGTCGCCCATCCGGGCGGGCGCAACTACGACAGCCTGCCGGTGAACGCCAATGAAGCCGAGAGCCGGCGGATGGCGCGTTTCTTCCGCATCGGACACACGCCTGGGAAACTTCCTGTACCGAAACTGGAAATCAACGACGAGCTGCCGATGACACTCGATTTGCGACGCTTTTAAACCGTACGCGACGCTCGGATTTTTCGTCTATCCGGGCGTCATGAGCCTGCGTTAGTCTGACCGTTCTTTGCTGTCTGCCGAGCTTTCCATGCCTGACCTGCTTGACCGCTACCCGTTGACTGCGGGCACCTATCACGAACTGCTCGACAACAGCGGCGCCGTGCGCCCGCACTGGCGGCGGCTGTTCGATCAATTGCAACGCAGCACGCCAGCGCAACTGGTGCAGCGTCAGGCGCTGCTGACCCGACAGATTCAGGAAAACGGCGTGACCTACAACGTCTACGCCGACCCCAAGGGCGCTGATCGGCCATGGGAGCTGGATTTGTTGCCTCATGTGATTGCAGCCGATGAGTGGCAGCAGCTTTCGGCCGGGATCGCTCAACGGGCGCGTTTGCTCAATGCTGTGCTGGCGGACCTGTACGGTCCTCAACGCTTGATCGCCGAAGGCCTGCTGCCGGCTGAACTGGTGTTCGGTCATAACAACTTCCTCTGGCCTTGCCAGGGCATCGCACCGCCCGACGGGGCCTTTCTGCATCTGTATGCCGTGGATTTGGCGCGCACGCCTGACGGTCGCTGGTGGGTGACCGCCGACCGGACTCAAGCACCCTCCGGTGCCGGTTACGCCCTGGAAAATCGCACCATCGTGTCCCGGGCCTTCCCCGAGTTGTATCGCGACTTGAAGGTGCGGCACCTGGCCGGGTTCTTCCGCACACTTCAGGAAACACTCGCCCGGCAGGCGCCGAGCGACGATGAAGCGCCGCTGGTGGTCCTGCTGACACCGGGGCGTTTCAACGAAAGCTATTTCGAGCACTTGTACCTGGCTCGTCAGCTCGGTTATCCACTGGTGGAGGGCGGTGATCTGACCGTGCGCGATGCCACGGTCTATCTGAAAACCTTGAGCGGGTTGCGCCGGGTTCACGCGATCATGCGTCGGCTCGACGATGATTTCTGCGACCCGCTGGAGCTGCGCACCGACTCGGCCCTTGGCGTGCCAGGGCTGCTCGAAGCGGTGCGTCAGGGCCGGGTGCTGGTGGCCAACGCCCTCGGCAGCGGTGTGCTGGAGTCGCCGGGTTTGCTGGGCTTCCTGCCGAAAATCAATCAATTCCTGTTCGGCGAAGAGTTGATCCTGCCGTCCATCGCAACTTGGTGGTGCGGCGAAGCGCCGGTGCTGGCCCAGGCCCTGGAAAAACTGCCGGAACTGTTGATCAAGCCGGCGTTTCCGTCGCAGAGCTTTGCACCGGTGTTTGGGCGTGATTTGAGTGAAAAACAGCGCCAGGCTCTGGCTGAGCGCATGCAGGCACGGCCTTATGCCTATGTTGCGCAAGAATTGGCGCAACTGTCCCAGGCGCCGATCTGGCAGGCCGAAGGCGGACAGTTGCAACCGCGAGCCATCGGCATGCGTGTGTATGCGGTGGCCAGTCGGGAGGGTTATCGAGTGCTGCCCGGTGGCCTGACCCGGGTTGCCGCCGAGGCCGATGCCGAAGCGGTGTCGATGCAACGCGGCGGCGCGAGCAAAGACACCTGGGTGTTGGGCGATCGCCCACCCAGCGGCGAACAATGGAAAGCCCAGCGCAACATTGGCGTTCACGATCTGGTACGTCGTGATCCGTATCTGCCATCGCGGGTGGTCGAGAACCTGTTCTGGTTCGGCCGTTATTGCGAGCGCTGCGATGACAGCGCGCGGCTGCTGCGGGTCATGCTCGCGCGCTATGTCGATGGCGATGACCCGCAAGCCCTGGAGGCGGCGGTCGATCTCGGTGAACGCCTGAATCTGTTGCCGGAGGAGGGTGAGTTGCCGCAGCGATTGCTGGCGGCGCTGCTCGGCGATGATTGGCCGTTCAGCCTGCGCTCCAATCTGCAGCGTTTGCAGTGGGCGGCGTCGCAAGTACGCGGCAAGCTCTCGCGAGAGAACTGGCAAGCGCTGGTGGAGTTGCAGCGCGAGGCCATGGAGCTGGAAACCGAAGAGCCGGATTTCGGCGAGTTGCTGGACTTCCTCAACCGGTTGGTAATGTCGCTGGCGGCGCTGTCCGGCTTTGCCCTCGACGACATGACCCGGGACGAAGGCTGGCGTTTCCTGATGATCGGTCGGCGGATCGAACGGCTGCAATTTCTCAGCGGCAGTCTGGCGGCGTTTTTGCGCGGTGCCGGGGCTTTCGATCAGGCCGGGCTGGAATGGCTGCTGGAACTGGGTAACAGCAGCATCACCTACCGCTCGCGGTACCTGGCGGTGGCGCAATTGATCCCGGTGCTTGACCTGTTGCTGCTCGATGAACAAAACCCGCACGCGGTGCTGTTCCAGTTGAAACTGGTGACCCGTACGTTGAAGCGCTTGAACGACGACTTCGGCGCGCCGCGCGAAACAGGTCTGCTGCAGTTGGTGGAGCGGTTGGCGCACTTCGATCTGGGCTGCCTGGAGAACTCGCTGTTCGGCGAGGCCAGTGTTCACGCCGCCATAGAGGGGTTGGCGGATCTGCTGCAAGAGATCGCCGATGCCAGCGGACAGGTGTCGGATCGCCTGGCCTTGCGCCATTTCGCCCATGTCGATGATGTCAGCCAGCGCACGGTGTCCGTCTGATGAGTGCCCATTACCAGATTTTCCACGACACCCATTATCACTACGACAGCCCGGTGTCCCTGGCCCAGCAACTGGCGCATCTGTGGCCGCGCGCCTGTGCCTGGCAGCGCTGCACCGAACAGCAGTTGCAGATCAGTCCCCAGCCGACTTCACGCCGGGATGAGCTGGATGTGTTCGGCAATCCGCTGACCCGGTTGGCGTTCGAGCGCCCCCACGATGAATTGCTGGTCAACGCTCGGCTCACCGTCGAAGTGCTGGAACGGCCGTCGCTGGACTTCAATCAATCGCCGGCCTGGGAAGCGACCTGCAACGCGCTGACCTACAGCGGTCAGCCACTCTCGCCTGCGTTGCTGGAAGCCTGCCGTTACCGCTTCGAATCGCCCTACGTGCATTTGAAACGCAGTTTCGTCGAGTTCTCCGAAAGTTGCTTTCCTGCTGGCCGGCCATTGCTGCTGGGTGTTCAAGCGTTGATGGAGAAGATCTTCAGCGAGTTCACCTTCGACGCCGAGGCGACCCAAGTGGCGACGCCGCTGGTGGAAGTGCTGGAGAGGCGTCGTGGGGTTTGCCAGGACTTCGCGCATTTGATGCTCGCGTGCCTGCGCTCCCGTGGGTTGGCGGCGCGGTATATCAGCGGCTATCTGCTGACACAGCCCCCACCGGGCCAGCCGCGGCTGATCGGCGCCGATGCGTCGCATGCGTGGGTGTCGGTGTTTTGCCCGGTGCTGGGTTGGGTGGATTTTGACCCGACCAACAATGTGCAACCGGCGCTGGAGCACATCACCCTGGCCTGGGGCCGAGACTTTTCCGATGTGTCGCCGTTGCGCGGGGTGATTCTGGGCGGTGGCAGCCATGATCCCGAAGTTCGGGTGACAGTGATGCCATTGGAATAGCGCAGACCCCATGCGGGAATGTGTTTTTTTGGGGGAGGGTTTCAAATTGGCCTGTGAGGGCCAGCAACATCGTTGCTGACCCTGGACACAGATCCGGTGGGCCTGATCAGATCATCGGGCCCTGAGGGTCTCAGGCGTCGGGCGCCTGATCTTTCGGTGCTTCAACATCATCTTCTGCCGCCACTTCACCTTCTGCATCCGGGTTCAGTGCTGCTTCTTCTTCAGCTGTAGCTTTCTTGCGCTGAAGCTTTTCCTCTTTCTTCTGCTCCTTGGCCAAGTCTCTCTGACGTTTGGCGAAGGAATAATTAGGTTTAGCCATGGGCGATCCTCTGGGGTCGAAGGTGAGGTTGAGCGGCGCATATTCTGCCTTGTATCGGCACCGAGCCGTTAGCTGGGTTTTTGCTCGGTCCATTTTGGCGGTACCGAGGGTTGCCAGGCGTCCAGTGCATCGAGCAGGGTTTGCGGTGATTCGCTCATTTGCAGCATGTCACGGTGCTGCCCGCGAACGAAGCCTTCGCCGACGATATGATCGAGAAAAGACGTCAACTTGCTGTAGAAACCGTTCACTTCCAGCAAACCCAGCGGTTTGCCGTGATAACCGAGCTGGCCCCAGGTCCAGACTTCGAACAGCTCTTCCAGCGTGCCCAGACCGCCGGGCAGGGCAATGAAGGCATCGCTGAGCTCGGCCATTCGCGCCTTGCGCGCATGCATGCCGTCGACCACTTCCAGGCGGGTCAGGCCGCTGTGGCCGATTTCCTTGTCCTTGAGGCTCTGCGGAATGATCCCGATCACTTCGCCGCCGGCCGCCAGTGCGGCATCTGCCACAATTCCCATCAGCCCGACGGCGCCCCCGCCATAGACCAGGGTCAGCTTGCGCTCGGCCAATGCTCGCCCCAGGGCGACAGCCGCCTCACGATAAGCCGGATTGGTGCCGGTGCTGGCACCGCAAAATACACAAACGGACGTTAAAGACATGCCTTGCTCCATGGTCAATCAGGACCACAGAGTAAAGGCAGGCTCGCATCGTTCCAAGGGTTAAACCGCGCGTTCAGGTGTTTCGTAAGTGCCACTGGCGCCACAGGCGTAGGCGGCCAACAAACTGCTCAACAAGCTGCTGAAAGACATGACAGGCGCTCCAGGTGAGTAATGATGGCCCTGATGATAGGGCCGTCCCAGACGTCTGGCTGGTAGATTGTTTCGATGAGTGTCATAGCCCGAAAGTTGTATACAATTTTTGATTCAGGTCATAGGAACTTGCGAAGATTTCAGGCAGTCTTCTGTCCATTAGCACTTTCGTTAACCCTGCCTTGGAGATTCACCATGTTTGCCAAACTTGTTGCGGTATCCCTGCTGACACTGGCCAGCAGCCAATTGATGGCTGCCGAGTGCAAAACGACCATCGACTCCACCGATCAGATGTCCTTCAACACCAAGGCCATTGAAATCGACAAAAGCTGCAAGACCTTCACCGTTGAACTGACCCACTCCGGCAGCCTGCCGAAAAACGTCATGGGCCATAACCTGGTGATCAGCAAAGAGGCTGACATGCAGCCGATCGCCACCGACGGCCTGTCGGCTGGCATCGACAAGAATTACCTGAAAGAAGGTGATACCCGTGTCATCGCTCACACCAAAGTCATCGGCGCTGGCGAAAAGGACTCTCTGACCATCGATGTGTCGAAGCTCAATGCAGCCGAAAAATACGGCTTCTTCTGCTCGTTCCCGGGCCACATCTCGATGATGAAAGGCACGGTTACACTGAAGTAATCGATTCAAACGCATAAAAAAAGCGTCCACCCGGGACGCTTTTTTTGTGCTCATTTCTACAGGGGACAGAATCAAGGCGCGAACGGCATCACACGCTTGTGATGTGTTTTCTTGTACGTATCACAAATGATCTTGAACGCTTCCTCGCGCACCGGTTCGCCGTGCAGGAAGGCGTCGATCTCGGCGTAGGTCACGCCGTGGGATGCTTCGTCCGGTTTGCCCGGCGACAGGTCTTCGAGGTCGGCGGTCGGGATTTTCTCCACCAGCGACTCTGGCGCGCCGAAGCTGCGGGCAATCGCCCGGACCTGGTTTTTCACCAGGCCGCTCAGCGGTGCGAGGTCGCAGGCGCCGTCACCGAACTTGGTGAAGAAACCCATCACGGCTTCTGCCGCGTGGTCGGTACCGATCACCAGGCCATGAGCCGCACCGGCGATGGTGTATTGCGCGACCATGCGCATCCGCGCCTTGGTATTGCCCAATACGAAATCCACCCAGACGGCCTCTTTACCTTCGAAGGCTGCCACTTCGCCGGCCAGGGATTTGACTGCGGGGCCGATGTTCACCGTGTGGCGTTCGTCCGGGGCGATGAAGTCCACCGAGGCCTGGGCATCGTGTTCATCGAACTGCGTCTGGTACGGCAGGCGCACGGCGATGAACTTGTAGCTGTTATCACCGGTACGCTCACGCAGTTCACGGATGGCGCGTTGGGCCAGTAGGCCGGCGGTCAGGGAATCGACGCCGCCGCTGATACCGAGCACCAGGGTCTTGAGCCCGGAATTGACCAGGCAATCCTGAATGAAGGTGATTCGCCGGGCGACTTCAGCCTCAAGGGCGAGTTGATCCACGAACGGCGGTTGGACCTTGAGCTGTTCAGCAATCTCACGCTGTACGGCTTGCATGAATTCACTCCTTGCTTGATGTACTGGAAAGGGTGGCAGGTACTTGGAAAACGTGTCGCAAATAGGCGACGAAATTCGGGTCTTTGCAGTGAGTCTTGCCAGGCTCATCAGAAATCTTGGCCACCGGTTGGCCGTTGCATGCAGTCATTTTAAGCACGATGCTCATCGGTTCGACACCCGGAATATCGCAGGTCAGGTTAGTGCCGATGCCGAAACTGACATTGATCCGACCACGTAACGCCCGAAAAATCTCCAGAGACTTGGGCAACGTCAGGCTGTCGGAAAACACCAGGGTCTTGCTCATCGGGTCGATGCCCAGCTTGTGGTAGTGGGCGATGGCCTTTTCCGCCCAGAGCACCGGGTCACCGGAGTCGTGACGCAAGCCGTCGAAGAGCTTGGCAAAGAACAGGTCGAAATCGCCGAGAAACGCATCGGAAGTGATGCAGTCGGTCAGGGCGATCCCCAGCAGGCCACGGTACTCTCGGACCCAGCAGTCGAGGGCGGCGATCTGGCTGTCGATCAACCGCGGACCGAGTTGCTGGTGGGCCATGATCCATTCGTGGGCCATGGTGCCCAGCGGCTTCATATCCAGCTCGCGGGACAGGTGCACGTTGCTGGTGCCGACGAAACGACCAGGGAAGTCGTGCTTGAGCACGTTTACCACTTCTTCCTGCACGCGATACGAGAAGCGCCGGCGAGTGCCGAAATCGGCTACCTGCAACTCGGACAATTCATCGGTGCTGGCGTTGGCGGTCAACCAGTCGAACTTGCGATAGAGCTGCTCACGGGCCTGTTCCAGGACGATTTCCCGGTAGCGATAGCGGTTGCGCACTTCGCTGACCATGGCCAGCAACGGCACTTCGAACAGAATCACGTGCAGCCACGGCCCGCGCAGGCGGATGAACAACTCGCCGTTTTCAATGCCGGTGTGGATATAGCGCAGATTGAAATGGAACAGCCCGAGAAAGCGCAGGAAGTCCGGTTTCAGGAAGCTGATGCGCTCCAGGAAGCTCAGCTGATCGGCGCTCAGGCTCAACTCGGCCAGACGCTCGATCTGGAAACGGATCTCCGCCAGGTACGGGCGCAGATCCTCGCTGTTACGGCAACGAAACTCCCATTCGACTTCCACGTTAGGGTAGTTGTGCAGCACCGCCTGCATCATCGTCAGTTTGTAGAAGTCGGTGTCGAGCAGGTTCTGCACGATGCGATCGGCAAACACACTCTCGCTCATAACGGGTCTCCAGGCGGGTCGCGGCCCGTGGCAGCGACGTTGCAGCTGTTTCAATGAATGGGGCTAGTGGCGCATATCAGCGGTGAGGATTGCCAGCAATTTTTTAGACGCTAGAGATTTCCGTGGCGAGGGAGCTTGCTCCCGCTGGGGGGCGAAGCGCCCCTGACTACAGCCGATGCATTCGATCTGGAGGAATGCATTTACCGTTTTGCGACCGCTTCGCAGCCGAGCGGGAGCAAGCTCCCTCGCCACAGATATTGTTCTTGACCACAGATTTTTGTGAGTCTTCAAATCTGTGAGGCATCCGGATTGTTTATCCGCTCCAGCATCCACTTCACAAAATCCCGCACCTTGGGCACTTCCGCCGAGTGCTCCGGATACGCCAGGTAATAGGCGTCGGTGCTGGGCATTGCATGCTGCCAGGGAATGACCAGTTTGCCGTCGGCCAATTCCTCTTCCACCAGAAACTTCGGCAACAGCGCCACGCCGCAGCCGACCTGGGCGGCGCGGATGCACATATAGAACGTTTCGAAACGCGGGCCGTGGTAGCTGTGTTCGGTGTGGTAGCCCTGGCTGTCGAACCAATCGTGCCAGGCCTGGGGGCGGGAAGCGTTTTGCAGCAGGACCAGGTCGGTGAGTTGGGTCGGATCGGTGAACGGCGTGTCCGGCAGACTGCCCGGGGCGCACACAGGAACAAGCTCTTCGCCGAACAGCTTCAGGCATTCGGTGCCGGGCCGTGAGCCCTGGCCGAAGTAGAACGCCAGGTCGCTGCGACCTTGCAGCAGGTCGTCGGCTTCCTGTTCGCTGCACAGGTCCAGATGGATTGACGGATGACGCAGGCGCCAGCCTTTCAAGCGTGGCACCAGCCAGCGCGCGCCGAAGGTCGGAGGCGTGGAGACGCGCAAGACTTCGGTGTCTCCGCCGTAGGAACGCAGGTAATGGGTCGACATTTCGACTTGGGTGAGGATTTTTCGCACCTCCACCAAATACAAATCGCCAGCGGGGGTCATTTGCAGGCGTCGGCGCACCCGGCGGAACAACAGATGCTGCAACAACTCTTCGAGTTGCGCGACCTGTTTGCTCACGGCGCTCTGGGTCAGGTTCAGCTCTTCGGCGGCGCGGGTGAAGCTCAAATGCCGGGTCACGGCCTCGAAACACTGCAGCGCAGTGATCGACGGCAAGTAGCGTTTATTCAGCATCGGTTCTCCTTGTTCTTGTCTCTCTACGCGGCACGCGTGTTACCGGCAGATTCGCAGCATGAATAAACGGAATGATATCTCGCTTAATCGTCGTTTGTTGGAGAACCTCGGGAGCGCTAAAACTACAGGTCAGATCAGTCGAATTAATCCGGCTGCACGTTTTCTGTTTCTGCTCGAGGAGTGACCCATGGTTGCCGCATTGCTTGATCGTCTTGGTGTGAACCCGGCCCTGTACCAGAACGGCAAAGTGCCGGTGCATTCGCCCATCGACGGTAGTCGGATTGCCGCCGTGAACTGGGAAGGCGCCGCTGAAGTCGAGCAGCACATCAGTCGCGCAGATCATGCGTTCGAATTGTGGCGCAAGGTGCCGGCGCCGCGCCGTGGCGAACTGGTTCGTCAATTGGGCGACATCCTGCGCGAGTACAAGGCCGATCTCGGTGAGCTGGTTTCCTGGGAAGCCGGCAAGATCACTCAGGAAGGCCTGGGTGAAGTTCAGGAAATGATCGACATCTGCGACTTCGCGGTCGGTCTGTCCCGTCAGTTGTACGGTTTGACCATCGCCTCCGAGCGCCCTGGCCACCACATGCGCGAAACCTGGCACCCGCTGGGCATCGTCGGCGTGATCAGCGCGTTCAACTTCCCGGTCGCCGTCTGGGCCTGGAACGCGACGCTGGCGCTGGTCTGCGGCAACCCGGTGATCTGGAAGCCGTCGGAGAAAACCCCGCTGACCGCGCTGGCCTGTCAGGCGCTGTTCGACCGTGTCCTGAAGAACTTCAGCGACGCCCCGCCGCACCTGAGCCAAGTGATCATCGGTGGTCGCGATGCAGGCGAAGCCCTGGTCGATGACCCGCGTGTCGCGCTGATCAGCGCTACCGGCAGCACCCGCATGGGCCGCGAAGTGGCGCCGAAAATCGCCGCACGTTTCGCCCGTAGCATTCTGGAACTGGGCGGTAATAACGCGATGATCCTCGGCCCAAGCGCCGATCTGGACATGGCCGTACGGGCGATTCTGTTCAGCGCCGTCGGCACTGCCGGTCAGCGTTGCACCACCTTGCGTCGCCTGATTGCCCACGAATCGGTGAAGGAAGAAATCGTCACCCGCCTGAAAGCCGCTTACTCCAAGGTGCGCATCGGCCATCCACTGGAAGGCAACCTGATCGGGCCGCTGATCGACAAACACAGCTTCGACAACATGCAGGACGCGCTGGAGCAAGCCTTGAGCGAAGGCGGCCGGGTGTTTGGCGGCCAGCGTCAGCTGGAAGACAAATTCCCCAACGCTTACTACGTTTCACCAGCCATCGTCGAAATGCCGGAACAAAGCGATGTGGTGCGCGACGAAACCTTCGCGCCAATTCTGTACGTGATCGGTTACACCGATTTCGAAGAGGCATTGCGCCTGAACAACGCCGTGCCACAAGGCCTGTCGTCGTGCATCTTCACCACCGACGTGCGTGAAGCCGAGCGGTTCATGTCGGCGGTGGGCAGCGATTGCGGCATTGCCAACGTCAACATCGGCCCGAGCGGCGCGGAAATCGGCGGCGCGTTCGGCGGCGAGAAGGAAACGGGCGGCGGTCGTGAGTCGGGCTCCGATGCATGGCGCGGGTACATGCGCCGCCAGACCAACACCGTGAACTATTCGCTGGAATTGCCGTTGGCTCAGGGGATTACGTTCGATTAAGCAGCAAGCGACAAGCTGTTGATCGATCGTTCCCACGCTCTGCGCGGGAACGATCGATGGTGTGTTGGTTAGGTTTCATTTTCGGAGTCTGGCAATGCCGTTACGCGAAGAGTGTCTGTGGGAAAAACTGACGCCGCAAAGGCCCGACAATGCGGCGCTCAAGGGTGAGGTGACGGTGGATGTCTGCGTCATCGGTGCCGGTTTCACCGGGCTGTCGGCGGCGGTGCATCTGCTGGAGCAAGGCAAAAGTGTCTGTGTGCTGGAAGCGCATCGCGCCGGCCATGGCGGGTCGGGGCGTAACGTCGGGCTGGTCAACGCGGGGATGTGGATTCCTCCGGACGAAATCGAAGCCGGTTTTGGCAAGGCGGTCGGCAGTCAGCTCAACCGTATGCTCGGAGCCGCGCCGTCGCTGGTGTTCAGCCTGGTCGACAAATACAACATCGATTGCCAGTTGCGCCGCGAAGGCACGCTGCACATGGCGCACAACGCGCGTGGCGAGGCGGACCTGCGCAGTCGCGAAGAACAATGGAAACGTCGTGGGGCACCGGTGGAATTGTTGACCGGAGCTGCCTGCGAACAAGCCACGGGCACCCGGAAGATCGCCGCCGCGCTGCTCGACCGGCGTGCCGGCACGATCAACCCGATGGCCTACACCACGGGGCTGGCCAACGCGGCTATCGGCCTTGGCGGTCAGTTGTTCGATCATTCCCCGGTGACCCGACTCGAACGTCAGGGCCAGCGCTGGTCGGTGCAGACCGCCCGGGGTTCGGTGCTGGCCGAACAGGTGGTGATCGCCTCCAATGCCTATACCGAAGGCGACTGGACGGAGCTGCGTCGCAACTTCTTCCCCGGTTATTACTATCAAGTGGCTTCGGTGCCGCTGACCGAAGACGCCGCGCAGCAAATTCTGCCCGGTGGTCAGGGTTCCTGGGACACCCGGCAAGTGCTCAGCAGCATCCGTCGTGATGCCGAGGGGCGGTTGTTGCTCGGCAGTCTCGGCAATGGCAACCAGAAACCGACCTGGTTCCTCAAAGCCTGGGCCGATCGGGTTCAGCAGCATTACTTCCCCTACCTGAAACCGGTGGAATGGGAATGCACCTGGACCGGTTGCATCGCCTTCACCCCCGATCATTTGATGCGCCTGTTCGAGCCGGCACCGGGTCTGGTGGCCGTTACTGGTTACAACGGTCGAGGCGTGACCACCGGCACAGTGGTCGGCAAAGCCTTCGCCGACTACTTGTGTAACGGAAATCCTCAAGCCCTGCCGATTCCCTTCGCACCCATGCAGCCATTGGCGGGCGTGGGGCTGCGAAGCTGCCTGTATGAGGCCGGTTTTTCGCTGTATCACGCGGGCCAGTGCCTGCGGATCGTGATCTGATTGTTGAAATATGTTGCTGGAAGCAGCGCTTTTCAGCGAAGCGGCTAGCCTGTAATGGTGCGGGTTGTAGCAGTTGCGCACCAGCAGTGTGCAGTTCGGTGACGCGGGCTGTTACAGGCAGGTTGCACATCGTTTGGCGCTGCGGTTGCAATGATGGCGCATGCGGGTTGCGCCTTTTGAAATAAATGGTTTCACCTCCCGCGGTTTAGACGGTTGCACGCCCAATGAAAATGGGATCGAAACAGTCGAAATAACAAGAAAGCAGCGACTTTTTTCAGAATAAAAAACCGATGGCACGGCCCTTGCTCTGAGCATTCAGTGAAGTCGCAGTGCCAACTAAAAAAAACCTTGGAGCACCACCTCATGTCCCAGACGTTTTACAAGAAAGGCTTTCTGGCCCTCGCAGTGGCAGCTGCGTTGGGTGTTTCTGCGTTTGCACAGGCTGATGTGAAAATCGGTGTGGCCGGCCCTATGACAGGCGCCAACGCGGCATTTGGCGAGCAGTACATGAAGGGTGCACAGGCAGCCGCTGATGCGGTCAACGCCGCCGGCGGTGTCAACGGGGAAAAAATCGTACTGGTCAAAGGCGATGACGCCTGCGAGCCGAAGCAGGCTGTGACGGTCGCCAAAGACCTGACTGAAAAGAAAGTCGTTGGTGTGGTAGGTCACTTCTGCTCCTCGTCGACCATCCCTGCCTCCGAGATCTACGATGAAGCCGGCATCATCACGATCACCCCAGGTTCCACCAACCCCAAGGTGACCGAGCGCGGCCTGAGTGCCATGTTCCGCATGTGCGGGCGTGACGACCAGCAAGGTATCGTGGCTGGCGACTATATCGTCGACGTGCTCAAGGGCAAGAAAGTCGCCGTGCTGCACGACAAGGACACCTATGGCCAAGGCTTGGCAGATGCCACCAAGGCTCAACTGATCAAGCGTGGCGTAACGCCAGTGCTGTATGAAGGCCTGACTCGCGGCGAGAAAGACTTCAGCGCCGTCGTCACCAAGATCCGTGCGGCCGGTGCCGACGTCGTCTACTTCGGCGGCTTGCACCCGGAAGCCGGTCCACTGGTTCGGCAACTGCGTGAACAGGGCCTCAAAGACGTCAAGTTCATGTCCGATGACGGCATCGTGACTGACGAACTGGTGACCACCGCCGGTGGCCCACAGAACGTTGATGGCGTACTGATGACCTTCGGCGCCGACCCACGTCTGCTGCCAGACAGCAAGACCGTGGTAGACGCCTTCCGCAAGGCCGGCACCGAACCTGAAGGCTACACCCTGTACGCTTACGCTTCGGTCCAGACCCTGGCCGCAGCGTTCAATGGCGCCAAATCCAACAAGGGCGAGGACGCTGCCAAATGGCTGAAAGCCAACCCGGTCAAGACCGTCATGGGCGAGAAGACCTGGGACAGCAAGGGCGACCTGAAAGTCTCCGACTACGTGGTTTACAAGTGGGACAAGGACGGCAAATACCACCAGCTGGAAAAACAGAAGTGATATGAGCGGTTGATCTGCCCGGCGCCTTGCGCGCCGGGCAGTCCTGAAACATGTCCGTGCAGTACCTGTCTTTTCTCGTAGAGCTGCACACAACCGAGTTGCGCCGGCGGCTGAACCCCGGTCCGTCGCACCCGGCTTCTGTGCAGTCTCTCAAGTGCGTGAGATTGCGTTATGGATGGTATTTTCCTGCAGCAACTGGTCAACGGCCTGACCCTCGGGTCGGTCTATGGCCTGATCGCCATCGGCTACACAATGGTCTATGGCATCATCGGCATGATCAACTTCGCCCATGGCGAGGTTTATATGATCTCTGCGTACCTCGCGGCGATCAGTCTGGCTCTGCTGGCTTACTTCGGTATTGAATCCTTCCCGCTGCTGATGCTCGGCACCCTGGTTTTCACCATCATCGTCACCGCGGTGTATGGCTGGGTCATTGAGCGTGTCGCTTACAAACCGCTGCGCAACTCCACCCGACTGGCACCGCTGATCAGCGCCATCGGTATTTCCCTGATCCTGCAAAACTATGCACAGATCAGTCAGGGTGCCCGTCAACAGGGTGTACCAACACTGCTGACCGGTGCATGGCGAGTTGAAGTCGGGAGCGGCTTCGTTCAACTCACCTACACCAAAATCTTCATTCTGGTTGCCGCATTCGTCGGCATGGGCTTGCTGACCTATGTCATCAAGTACACCAAACTCGGCCGCATGTGCCGCGCCACCCAGCAAGACCGCAAGATGGCTTCGATCCTGGGGATCAACACCGATCGGGTGATTTCCTACGTGTTCATCATCGGTGCGGCGATGGCGGCCCTGGCCGGTGTGCTGATCACCATGAACTACGGCACGTTCGACTTCTACGCAGGCTTCGTCATCGGGATCAAGGCGTTCACTGCGGCAGTGCTCGGCGGGATCGGCTCACTGCCCGGCGCCATGCTGGGAGGGATCATTCTCGGGATCTCCGAGTCGCTGTTCTCGGGGTTGGTCAACTCGGATTACAAAGACGTTTTCAGCTTCTCGCTGCTCGTTCTTGTTCTGGTCTTTCGGCCTCAAGGCCTGCTTGGCCGTCCTCTTGTGTCGAAGGTGTAAGCGATGTCTTCAACCACTAAAACCATTGATGTCAAAAAAAGCCTGGTTGACGCGATTCTTGCCGGCCTCATCGCCCTGATTGTGTTCGGCCCGATTGTTGGTGTGGTCCTCGACGGCTACGGCTTCAACCTGCAGCCGACGCGCGTGGCATGGATAGTCGCCATCGTCATGGCTGGCCGCTTTGCCCTGAGCCTATTCTTGCAAACCTCCAAAGGCCTGAGAATTCTCGAAGGCTTCGAGAGCACCGGTTCCGGGGTTCATGTTCTGGCGCCTGATTACAAATCCCGGTTGCGCTGGGTCGTCCCGCTGGTGATCGTTGTCGCCGTGGTATTCCCGTTCTTCTCCAACTCTTACCTGTTGGGCGTAGTCATCCTTGGGTTGATCTACGTGCTGCTGGGCCTGGGCCTGAACATCGTGGTCGGTCTGGCTGGCCTGCTCGACCTGGGTTATGTGGCGTTCTATGCCATCGGCGCTTACGGCCTGGCGCTCGGTTACCAATATCTGGGGCTGGGCTTCTGGACGGTGCTGCCTTTGGCGGCGATCACTGCCGGGCTGGCGGGGTGCATCCTGGGTTTCCCGGTGCTGCGTCTGCACGGCGACTATCTGGCAATCGTGACCCTGGGCTTTGGTGAAATCATCCGGTTGATCCTCAACAACTGGTTGTCCCTGACCGGTGGCCCGAATGGCATGGCGGCGCCGTTGCCAACTTTCTTCGGTCTCGAATTCGGAAAGCGGGCGAAGGACGGCGGGGTACCTTTTCATGAGTTCTTCGGCATCGCCTACAACCCGGACGTGAAGTACTACTTCATTTATGCGGTGTTGTTCCTGGTGGTGCTGGCCGTGCTGTACATCAAGCATCGCTTGACCCGCATGCCGGTCGGTCGCGCATGGGAAGCCTTGCGTGAAGACGAAATCGCCTGTCGCTCCATGGGTCTGAATCACGTACTGGTCAAACTGTCGGCGTTCACCATCGGCGCATCGACGGCGGGCCTGGCCGGCGTGTTCTTCGCGACCTATCAGGGCTTTGTGAACCCGACCTCGTTCACCTTCTTCGAATCGGCATTGATCCTCGCCATCGTGGTACTTGGCGGCATGGGTTCGACCATCGGCGTGGTGATGGCAGCATTCGTGTTGACCGTCGCCCCGGAACTGCTGCGCGGCTTCGCTGAATATCGCGTGCTGCTGTTCGGCATCCTGATGGTGTTGATGATGATTTGGCGACCGCGCGGCCTGATCCGGATCAGCCGTACCGGTGTGACCCCGCGTAAAGGAGTAGCGCCATGAGTGAAGTCGTACTCTCGGTCGAGAACCTGATGATGCACTTCGGTGGCATCAAGGCGTTGAGTGACGTCAGCCTGAAGGTCAAGCGCAACTCGATCTTCGCGTTGATCGGCCCCAACGGCGCGGGCAAGACCACTGTGTTCAACTGCTTGACCGGGTTCTATAAAGCGTCCGGCGGGCATATCGAGCTCAACACCCGTGGGGTGAAGACCAACGTCATCAAAATGCTCGGAGAGCCGTTCAAGGCAACCGATTTCGTTTCGCCGAAAAGCTTCATCAGCCGGCTCCACTACAAGATGTTCGGTGGCACGCACCTGATCAACCGTGCCGGTCTGGCGCGGACTTTCCAGAACATTCGCCTGTTCAAGGAGATGTCGGTACTGGAAAACCTGCTGGTGGCCCAGCACATGTGGGTCAACCGCGGCATGCTGGCCGGCATCCTCAACACCAAGGGTTATCGCAAGGCCGAAAGCGATGCACTGGACCACGCCTTCTACTGGCTGGAAGTGGTGGACCTGGTGGACTGCGCCAATCGCCTGGCCGGTGAACTGTCCTATGGTCAGCAACGCCGCCTGGAGATCGCCCGGGCCATGTGTACCCGGCCGCAGATCATCTGCCTCGACGAACCGGCTGCCGGCCTCAACCCTCAGGAAACCGAAGCGCTGAGCGCGATGATCCGGCTGCTGCGTGACGAGCATGATCTGACCGTGGTGTTGATCGAGCACGACATGGGCATGGTCATGAGCATTTCCGACCACATCGTGGTGCTGGACCACGGCGTTGTCATCGCCGAGGGCGGGCCTGATGCGATCCGACACGATCCGAAAGTGATTGCCGCCTATCTGGGCGCCGACGAAGAGGAACTGGTATGAGTCAACCGATCCTCGAACTGAAAGAGATCGACGTGTTCTACGGACCGATCCAGGCCCTGAAGAAAGTCTCGTTGCACATCAATGAAGGGGAGACCGTCAGCCTGATCGGCTCCAACGGTGCCGGCAAGTCGACCCTGCTGATGTCGATTTTCGGTCAGCCACGGGCGACTGACGGGCAAATCGTCTATCAGGGTGTGGATATCACTCACAAGTCGTCCCACTACATCGCCTCCAACGGTATCGCTCAGTCGCCGGAAGGCCGCCGGGTGTTCCCCGACATGACCGTCGAGGAAAACCTGCTGATGGGCACCATCCCGATCGGTGACAAGTACGCCGCCGAGGACATGGAGCGCATGTTCGAGCTGTTTCCGCGGCTCAAGGAACGGCGTAACCAGCGGGCCATGACCATGTCCGGTGGCGAGCAGCAAATGCTCGCCATTGCCCGGGCGTTGATGAGCCGACCCAAGCTGTTGCTGCTCGATGAGCCGAGCCTGGGGCTGGCGCCGATTGTGGTGAAACAGATATTCGCGACCCTGCGGGAACTGGCCAAGACGGGCATGACCATCTTTCTGGTGGAGCAGAACGCCAACCACGCCCTCAAGCTGTCGGACCGGGCGTACGTGATGGTCAACGGGCAGATCCGCCTCACCGGCACCGGCAAGGAGCTGCTGGTGAACGAGGAGGTGCGTAACGCCTATCTCGGCGGGCACTAAACCGAAGAGCCTGGAAAACGCCCTGACGAACTCAGGGCGTTTTTTTATGCCCGCACAATCCCTACACGAGGCTGTGGTTTGAGGTAAAGGGAAATTGTGGAAAACAATATTCATGACCTCTGAAAGCGCGACATAAAGCCGCTGCAAATTGCTGTTTTGTCACGGTTTTGACTTGTCCCCGTTTGCTGTGGAGCTGGCTGTGAATAACGTGGGAGTAGCTGGCTGTAAGCCTTTGAATCCGTGGCCTGCAGAGTGGTGATTGTTTTTTGATCAGGTGTTTTTGGCGAGCCTCAAGCCGGCTTTGTCAACCTTTTTGTTATGAGCGGACACGGTATGAATCGAGGTGGACAAGCCTGTGGATAAGTCTGTGGTTAAACTCTGGAAAGACTCGGCTGAGGGCCGTGGTTGCTGGCTTGGCGCCATCGTCGCTATGACCACTCGGTCGTGCAAATTGCCCTGGACTACACAGCGGATGCCTCAGGGTCAAGCAAAAAACTTTCAAATATGCCCGCAAAGCCTTGTGGATAGCGGCTTGCAGCTTTTCCACTTGCCCCCGGAAACTGTGGACCGGCCTGTGGATAAGGTGCGCGTACATGGCTGCAAGCCACGGGGCATGGGGTGTTGCCAGCATTGATCATTTTTTGTACGGTTTTTGCCATGGTTGCCGCTGTGGAAAAGGCCGGGCATGCTGCCGGTTGATTTTCTATTCCAAGGGCTGACTGTCAGCCGACGCAAGGAGAACACGATGTCCAACACCCTGTTTATTACCGGCGCGACCTCCGGTTTTGGTGAAGCCTGTGCCCGTCGTTTTGCCGAGGCCGGCTGGAAACTGGTGCTGACAGGTCGTCGTGAAGAGCGCCTCAATGCCCTGTGCGCCGAGTTGTCGAAGCAGACCGAGGTCCATGGCCTGGTGCTCGACGTACGGGACCGCAAGGCCATGGAGGAGGCGATTGCCAACCTGCCGCCATCCTTCGCCAAGCTGCGCGGGCTGATCAACAACGCCGGCCTGGCCCTGGGTGTGGACCCGGCGCCCAAGTGCAATCTCGATGATTGGGACACCATGGTCGACACCAACATCAAAGGCCTGATGTACAGCACCCGCCTGTTGCTGCCACGTTTGATCGCTCATGGTCGTGGCGCCAGCATCGTCAACCTCGGCTCCATCGCCGGCAACTACCCGTACCCGGGCAGCCACGTGTATGGCGCGAGCAAGGCGTTCGTCAAACAGTTCTCCCTGAACCTGCGTTGCGACCTGCAAGGTACGGGCGTGCGGGTCAGCAACATCGAGCCGGGCCTGTGCGAGAGCGAGTTCTCGCTGGTGCGTTTCGCCGGTGACCAGGAGCGTTACAACGCCACTTACGCCGGTGCCGACCCGATCCAGCCGCAAGACATCGCCGAGACCATTTTCTGGGTGCTCAACGCACCGGCCCACATCAACATCAACAGCCTTGAGCTGATGCCGGTGAGCCAGACCTGGAGCGGGTTTGCCATTGAGCGTAATGGCGGCAAGGCGTAATTGTGGTGAGGGGGCAAGCCCCCCTTGCCACAAAAAAACTCAGCCGAGATACTCGGCCAATCCGCGATAGCAGGTTGCCAAGTGATAAGGCGTGGTCGACGGCATGTCCTTGCGGCTTACTTCGCCCTGCTCATCGCGACACTCATACCAACCGCCCGCGTGCAGAAAGCGCTGCTGCAACGCCTGCAATTGGCGTTGCACCGATGATTCGCTGCCCGGGCGCAAGGTCAGGGCGCGCAGGTATTCGGCTTGAGCCCAGATGCGTTGGGTTGCGTCGCGAGGGTGATCATCCAGTTCCAGCATCGCTCGCACGGCACCGGTCTGCTGATCGACACCCTGTTGCTCGGTGAACGCAAACGCGCGCTCCAGCGAGGCATGCAGTGTCGAGCCGCGTAGCAATGGCGAGGATTGCAGCAGGAAATACCATTCGAACTGATGGCCCGGCTCGAACCAGTTATCCACAGCTCCCAGCGGCTTCTCCATCAACACCGCATGTCGCGGGTCGATGAAACGCTTTTGCATGGCTGTGCATAACTCGATGAGTGCGTTCTGCACAGCCGCGTCTTCGCGTACCGAAAGGGTGGCGAGGAAGGCTTCGGCCAAATGCATCAGAGGGTTCTGCAATGGCCCGGAGTCGAGCGAGGACCAATCACGGTCCAGGCTGGCTTCGTACAGGCCGTCGCCCGTGGCGAAACGCTGCGCTACCACTTCCAGCGCGGCGTTGAGTACCGACTCCACCAGCGGTTCGCGAACCTTGTCCCAATAATGGGCGCAGGCGAACAGGATGAAGGCGTGGGTGTAGAGGTCTTTGCGCTGGTCCAGCGGCGTACCTTGCGGGTCGATGCTGTAGAACCAGCCGCCATGCTCGGCATCGTGGAAATGCCGTTGCAAGGAACGAAACAGCGCCGCCGCGCGCTCTTCAGCCTTGGGCACCTGGCCGATCAGGCTGGAGAACAAATACAGCTGCCGCGCGCAGGCCATGGCCCGGTAGCGCTGAGGGGGTAGCGGTTTATGCTCGGCATCCAGCGCCTCATAAGGCAACGCCATGTCGGCGTTCCAGCCGGGGCCCTGCCAGAGCGGCACGATCACGTCCTGGAAGTGCTGATGCACTGAGGCGAACAGGGCGGTCAATTCAGGCTGGGAGGCAGAGCGGGAAACATGCGGCATTGGCTGGCGTCGTCACGGCAGGGTTAATTGCGCGACATGTTAGCAGGCCTTAGAGATGCGGTGTCTGTCAGGCCGCCTTCGCGGGCAAACCGGATCGCGAAGGGGCCAGTTCAGACGCTAGGGAATCAACCCGCCAGCAACCAGGCTCCGGTTGCCGCCGACGCCGCACCCGCCAGCCGAACCAACGGTGCGGCGGCCTGAGGCAAGACGCGAACCACCGCATAACCCGCGGCATGCAATGCCGCTGTCGCTGCCACAAACCCTGCGGCATACGCCCAAGGGCTGGACATGTCCGGCAATTCCAGGCCATGCGCCACACCATGAAACAGCGCGAACAACGCGGTCGCCGCAACCGCCAGGCTCAGCGGCGGACGCACTGCCAACGCCACCGCCAGGCCCAGCGCCAATACCGATGCCGCAATCCCGCTTTCCAGCGCCGGCAGGTTCAGTCCTTCAAAACCCAGCAAGCCGCCGATCAACATGGTGCCCACGAATGTGCACGGCAGGGCCCAGCGCGCAGCGCCTTTCTGCTGCGCCGCCCACAACCCCACGGCAACCATCGCCAGCAAGTGATCGAGACCGCCGATTGGATGGCTGATACCGGCGATCAAGCCGTTGTCGTCATGGCCCGGGTGGGCGAAGGCAATGGCTGGGGTCAGCAGCAGGGCCATGGCGCCCAGAATGCGTTTCAGTGTCATGGATAAGCTTCCTTGTTGATAAGTGTGATCAGGCCGCAGTCAGCAGGCCCTGGCGTTCGATAAAGGCGATGATTTCTTCAAGGCCCTGGCCGGTTTTCTGGTTGCTGAAGACAAACGGCTTGCCGTTGCGCATGCGTTGGGTGTCGCTGTCCATCATCTCCAGCGACGCGCCTACCAGCGGCGCCAGGTCGATCTTGTTGATCACCAGCAGGTCGGATTTGCAGATGCCGGGGCCACCCTTGCGCGGCAGCTTGTCGCCGGCGGAGACATCGATCACGTAAATGGTCAGGTCGGACAGTTCCGGGCTGAAGGTCGCCGAGAGGTTGTCGCCGCCGGATTCCACCAGGATCAGATCCAGCCCCGGAAAGCGCCGGTTCAGTTGGTCCACGGCTTCGAGGTTGATCGAGGCGTCTTCGCGGATCGCCGTGTGCGGGCAGCCGCCGGTTTCCACGCCGATGATCCGCTCCGGCGCCAAGGCTTCGTTGCGCACCAGAAAGTCAGCGTCTTCGCGGGTATAGATGTCGTTGGTCACGACGGCCAGGTTGTAGCGTTCGCGCAGGGCCAGGCACAGGGCCAGGGTCAAGGCGGTTTTGCCGGAGCCGACCGGGCCGCCGATGCCGACGCGCAGGGGTTGTGTGTTCATGTGATTCTCCAAACTAAAAGGCCCTAGGAACGGAACAGACGGCTGTACTGGCGCTCATGGGCCATGCACGCCAGGGACAGACCGAAAGCGGCGCTGCCAACGTGTTCGAGATTGATTCGGCTGGCGTCTTGCTGCGCCTGTTGCAGCAACGGCAGCAGTTCGCTGGTCAGGCGTTGTGCGGCTTGCTGGCCCAACGGCAGGGTTTTCATCAACACCGCCAGTTGGTTTTCCAGCCAGCTCCAGAGCCAGGCGGCCAGCGCATCTTGCGGGTTGATGTTCCAGGCGCGAGCCGCCAGCGCCCAGCCGAGAGCCAAGTGCGGTTCAGGGCGTTGCTCGAGAAAGGCGCGAGCAGGCTCATCCAGCTCCGGCAAGCCGTTGAGCAGCTGCTGCAGCGAATAGCCCATCTGCCGGCTCTCCTGATGCAGCTCACGTGTTTCGCGGCTGGCGCGATGCTCTTCGCAGCGTTGCAGCAACTCGGCCCAGTTTTCTTCGGCTGCGGCGGTGCAATGGGCGAGCAGTAGCGGTGCTTCGAAACGCGCCAGGTTCAGCAGCAATTGATCGCTGATCCAGCGTCGCGCGCTGTCGGGATCATTGACCCGGCCGTTATCCACCGCCATTTCCAGGCCCTGGGAATAGCTGTAGCCGCCAATCGGCAGCTGCGGGCTGGCCAGGCGCAGCAGCGCCCAGGCGGGGTTCATAAGCGCACGCCGAACTGGTGCAGTTTCGGCGGGTAGTTGAAGTCCTCGTCACCGTGGCGCGAGTGGTGATGGCCACCACCGTAGGCACCGTGTTCCGGCTGGAACGGCGCTTCGATGTTCTCGGCCTTGGCGCCAAGCTGTTCGAGCATGGCCTTGAGCACGTAATCATCGAGCAGGCGCAACCAGCCGTCGCCGACTTGCAGGGCCACGTGGCGATTGCCCAGATGATAGGCGGCGCGGGTCAGTTCGAACGCATTGGCGCAGGTGACGTGCAGCAGTTGTTCGGGGCGAGCACAGACGCGAACGACGCGCCCGTCTTCGGCTTGCAGGCACTCGCCGTCATGCAGCGGCGGCTGGCCGCGCTCCAGAAACAAGCCGACGTCTTCACCCTCGGCACTGAAACAGCGCAAGCGGCTTTTGCTCCTGGCTTCGAAGGTCAGGTGCAACTCGGCGGCCCAGACGGGTTGAGGGTCGATTCTGCGATGAATCACCAGCATCGGAAGGCTTCCAGCAATGAACAATGTTCAGGCTAGAGCAAGGGGCTTGCCAATCGGGTGAGAGGTAGGAAATGCCTGTCAGAGCGACGGGGGGGACTCACAATGTTGCAGGACTTTGATTGAAGTTGGTGCGTGGCGGGTGTTTGCGCACCAATTTGCAGCGCACAAAAAAAGATCGCAGCCTTCTGCCGAAGGCTGCGATCTTTTTCTAACGGGTTACTCGGTACTGCCGAGTCCCTGCCAATGCTTCAGCCCGATAAAGATAAACCGCAACTGCTGGGTGATTTTCGCCTGGGGTGTCAGGTGCTCGGGCAATGCCTCGGCCGGCGGATCGATGATGTCCGGCAGGGTCGCGAACACGCTTTTGACGATCAGATCGGCCATGACGCTCAGGCCGGCGATGTCCAGATGCTGCAGTTTGGGCATCAGCGACAAATCGGCCGCCAGGTCCGAGCTGATGTCCTCGCGCAGGCGGCCGATGGCCTGGCGCACCGGCAGCGAGCCGCCGTACTGCTCTCGGGCAAGAAACAGGAACTGCGAGCGATTGGCCGTGACCACGTCGAGAAAGATCCGCACCGAGGCATCGATGATACCGCCCATGACGAATTCGTTATGGCGCACCAGGCGGATGGTTTCGCGGAAGGTCTGGCCGACTTCGCACACCAGCGCCAGGCCCAATTCGTCCATGTCGGCGAAGTGCCGGTAGAAACCAGTGGGCACGATCCCGGCGGTTCGCGTCACTTCGCGCAGGCTCAAGCTGCCGAATCCTCGGCCGCTTTCCATCAGGTGGCGGGCAGCGTCCATCAGGGCGTTGCGGGTCTGTTGTTTCTGTTCGGCGCGGGGCAGCATCGCAAGGGTGTTTTCTGGACAGGGACAGCGGCGCACTCTAGCAAATCGGCTTCGCTGGCGTCGAACGGACTGTCGGGGGGATCACGCGGGGAAAACGCAGCTTCTATAAAGTCAAAAGCCCAATCCGGGGATTGGGCTTTTTTTCCAGGCCACCATGGGCTTAGCTCACAGCGCTGTTGCGTTCGATCACACGGTCACCACCACCTTCAGCAAGGGTTTGGCCTTGTGGAGTGCGATCGGTACCGTCAGCGGCCAGGGTTTGGCCTTGTGGAGTGCGATCGGTACCGTCAGCGGCCAGGGTTTGGCCTTGTGGAGTGCGATCGGTACCGTCAGCCGCCAGAGTTTGGCCTTGTGGGGTACGGTCGGTACCGTCAGCAGCCAGGGTTTGGCCCTGTGGGGTACGGTCGGTACCGTCAGCCGCCAGGGTTTGGCCCTGTGGAGTGCGATCCGAGCCATCCTGGGTGATCAGGCCTTTTTCTT
>NZ_QKYZ01000028.1:0-43786 GCF_003253625.1 Pseudomonas sp. URMO17WK12:I6 | reverse complement strand
TTGCAACTTCAACCACTTGCGCTTCCGATCTCTCGTTAGCGGGAGGCGAATTCTACAGCGTTAGTCGCTGCTGTCAACACCTCTTTTTCTCCGCTTTCGACCGAGAAGATCGAGCCGTCAATAAGGCGACAACATCATGCCCTACCAACTCCTTCTGGCTTCGATAAACTGAAGCGTAACCGCTGTCGAAAACTGCGTAACTCGTTGTTTACCAAGGAGTTTTCCGTTTCGACTGCGCCGGAAGTGGGGCGAATTATAGACGTCCAGGATCTGCCGTCAACCTCTAATTTCACATTTCTGTCATATCGGTCAAAACAGCCCGAAAACACAAAGGCCGACCTCAAGAGGTCGGCCTTCTGCCCTTCTACTTACAAGCTAGGGAATGCGAATTGCGAAGCTTCATGGCTTGCCCGTTGCGGCCAGCGCTGGGTAATAGCCTTGCGACGCGTATAGAACCGCACGCCATCCGGGCCATAAGCATGCAGATCGCCGAACAGCGAACGCTTCCAGCCGCCAAAGCTGTGATACGCCACTGGCACCGGCAACGGTACGTTGACGCCGACCATACCCACTTCGATCTCATCGCAGAACAACCGCGCCGCTTCCCCATCACGGGTAAAGATGCAGGTGCCATTGCCATACTCGTGATCATTGATCAGTTGCATCGCCTCTTCCAGGCTGTTGACCCGGACGACGCACAGCACCGGCCCGAAGATCTCTTCTTTATAGATGCGCATCTCTGGCGTGACGTTATCGAACAAGCAGCCACCCAGGAAGAAGCCGTCCTCATGACCGGCCACGCTCAGACCACGACCGTCCACCACCAGCTTCGCACCGGCGGTTACGCCGTCTTCAACATAACCGCTGACCTTGTCCCGCGCCTGACCGGTGACCAGAGGCCCCATGTCCAGGCCACAAGTTGTACCAGCGCCGATTTTCAGTGCCTTGATCTGCGGTGTCAGTTTGGCCACCAACGCATCCGCCACCTGGTCACCGACACACACGGCCACCGAAATCGCCATGCAGCGCTCACCGCACGAACCGTAAGCGGCGCCCATCAACGCGCTGACCGCGTTATCCAGATCCGCATCCGGCATCAATACCGCATGGTTCTTCGCCCCGCCCAGCGCCTGGACGCGTTTGCCGCGCTTGGTGCCTTCGGCGTAGATGTATTCGGCAATCGGCGTCGAACCGACGAAGCTCAACGCTTTGACTTCCGGCGCTTCAATCAGTGCGTCCACTGCGGCCTTGTCGCCATGCACCACACTCAGCACGCCTTTCGGCAGGCCGGCTTCCAGTAACAATTGAGCGATCAGCAGCGTGGAGCTTGGATCGCGCTCGGACGGCTTGAGGATAAAGCAGTTGCCACAGACGATCGCCAACGGATACATCCACAGCGGCACCATGGCCGGGAAGTTGAACGGGGTAATGCCGGCCACTACGCCCAATGGCTGAAAATCCGACCAGGCATCGATGTTCGGCCCGACATTACGGCTGTACTCACCCTTGAGGATTTCTGGTGCCGCGCACGCGAACTCGACGTTCTCGATCCCGCGCTTCAATTCACCGGCAGCATCTTCCAGGGTCTTGCCGTGTTCTTCGCTGATCAGTTGTGCGATGCGGGATTCGTTCTGTTCCAGCAGTTGCTTGAAACGGAACATCACCTGAGCGCGCTTGGCCGCTGGCGTATTGCGCCAGGCCGGGAACGCAGCCTTGGCCGAGTCGATGGCTTTCTGAATGGTTTCGCGGCTGGCCAACGGCAGCTTGTGGATAACCTGGCCGGTGGACGGGTTGAACACATCGGCCGTGCGACCGTCTTCGGTCACCAGTTCGCCATTGATCAAATGCGGGATGAGGCTCATGCGGGGCTCCTGAAATTGTCCACAGGCGTCCTTTGAAAGGACGCCTTTATATAGAAGAGGGAATCAGTCGATCTTGTTCAGCACTTCGCCGACTGCATCGAACAGACGATCAAGGTCCTGCGGCTTGCTGTTGAAGGTTGGGCCGAACTGCAGGGTGTCGCCGCCGAAGCGCACGTAGAACCCGGCTTTCCACAGCGCCATGCCAGCTTCGAACGGACGCACGATGGCATCGCCGTCGCGAGGTGCAATCTGGATCGCACCGGCTAACCCGTAGTTGCGAATGTCGATGACGTTCTTGCTGCCCTTCACACCGTGCAGTGCGTTTTCGAAATGCGGTGCGACTTCGGCCACGCTCTGCACCAGGTTTTCCTTTTGCAGCAGGTCGAGTGCCGCCAGGCCTGCGGCGCAAGCCACCGGGTGCGCGGAATAGGTGTAGCCGTGCGGGAATTCCACCGCGTACTCAGGCGTCGCCTGGTTCATGAAGGTCTGGTAGATCTCGGAGCTGGCAATCACCGCGCCCATCGGGATCGCGCCGTTGGTGACTTGCTTGGCAATACACATCAGGTCCGGAGTGACACCAAAGCTGTCGGCACCGAACATCGAACCGGTACGACCGAAACCGGTGATCACTTCGTCGAACACCAGCAGGATGTTGTGCTGATCGCAGATCTCGCGCAGACGTTTGAGGTAACCCTGCGGTGGAACCAGCACGCCAGCGGAGCCGGCCAATGGCTCGACGAATACCGCTGCGATGTTCGAGGCATCGTGCAGTTCGATCAACTTGAGCAATTCATCCGCCAGCGCGATACCACCCTGCTCCGGCATGCCACGAGTGAAAGCATTGCTCGCCAACAAGGTGTGCGGCAGATGATCGACATCCATCATCGCCTGACCGAACAGTTTGCGGTTGCCGTTCACGCCGCCGAGGCTGGTGCCGGCGATGTTCACGCCGTGATAACCACGAGCGCGGCCGATCATCTTGGTCTTGGTCGCCTGGCCTTTCAGGCGCCAGTAGGCACGCACCATTTTCACCGCGGTATCTGCACATTCGGAACCCGAATCGGTGAAGAACACGTGATTCAGATTGCCCGGGGTCAGGTCGGTGATTTTCTCGGCCAACTGGAACGACAGCGGGTGACCGTACTGGAAGCCCGGCGAGTAATCGAGAGTGCCCAATTGCTTGGCCACCGCCTCCTGGATTTCCTTGCGGGTGTGCCCGGCGCCGCAGGTCCACAGACCCGAGAGCGAATCGTAGACCTTGCGGCCCTTGTCGTCTGTCAGCCAACTGCCCTCGGCCGCCACGATCAGGCGCGGGTCGCGCTGGAAATTGCGGTTCGCGGTGTAGGGCATCCAGTGAGCGTCAAGCTTGAGCTGGCTGGCCAGGGAAGTCGGGGCGTTTTCAGGCACGTTCATGGGCAAAACCTCGCAGGGCAAAATAAGCGGCGTGGAGATCAAAAGCGTTCTTGCAGCTAAATTGCCACGGGGATAAAGTCGATGAAATCCAACTTTTCTAACCTTCAGTCAGACCCGGACTAAACTATGAGTACCCGTCGCCCCGATCCGCTGGCGCAAGTCAGCGACTTTGATATCCGCCTGCTGCGGATTTTTCGCAGCGTGGTGGAGTGCGGCGGCTTCTCCGCGGCGGAATCGGTGCTGGGTATCGGTCGCTCGGCCATCAGCCAGCAAATGAGCGATCTGGAGCAACGCCTGGGGCTGCGCCTGTGCCAGCGAGGTCGCGCGGGGTTTTCCCTGACCGAAGAAGGCCGTGAGGTCTACCAATCTGCGTTGCAGCTATTAAGTGCGCTGGAAAGTTTCCGCACCGAGGTCAACGGCCTGCACCAACACTTGCGCGGCGAATTAACCATCGGCCTGACCGACAACCTGGTCACCCTGCCCCACATGCGCATCACCCACGCCCTGGCCCAATTGAAGGAACGCGGCCCCGACGTGCAGATCCAGATCCGCATGATCGCGCCCAATGAAGTCGAACAAGGCGTGCTCGACGGTCGCTTGCATGTCGGCGTAGTGCCGCAAGCCAGCGCGTTGTCGGGGCTGGAATATCAACCGCTCTACAGCGAACGTTCGTTGCTGTACTGCGCGGTCGGCCATCCGTTGTTCTATGTCGACGATAAACAACTGGACGATGAGCGCCTCAACAGCCAGGACGCCATCGCCCCGACATTCCGTTTGCCCGCCGAGATCCAGGCTCATTACCAGGCGCTCAATTGCACCGCCAGTGCGTCGGATCGCGAGGGCATGGCCTTTCTGATCCTGACCGGGCGCTACATTGGTTACCTGCCGGATCACTACGCCAGCCTCTGGGTGCAGCAAGGCCGTTTGCGCGCACTGAAACCCAAGGCACGTTTTTATGACCTGAGCCTGGCATCGGTTACACGCAAGGGCCGTCGCCCGCATCTGGTTCTGGAGAGTTTTTTGGAGAGTCTGGCGGCTACTCGCTGAAAGCTTGTGGGAGCGGTGCCCAAGGTTTTATCGCCATAGGACTTGTCTGAGGCCCGTGGGTGCGCTATCAACGCATCTGGTTGCACCCATCTACCTGTTCGGAAGTGCCTATGACCTTTGAAGTCCCAGCCCACGGCGGCAAACCCGCCGGCCGCATTCGTCAGAAGAACGAAGAGACCATCATCAAAGCCGCCGAAGACGAGTTCGCCCGTCACGGGTTCAAAGGCACCAGCATGAACACCATCGCGCAAAAAGCCGGGTTGCCCAAAGCGAATCTGCATTACTACTTCACCAACAAACTAGGTTTGTACGTGGCGGTGCTGAGTAACATCCTTGAATTGTGGGACAGCACCTTCAATACCCTGACCGTCGAGGACGATCCGGCAGAAGCATTGACGCGATACATTCGCGCAAAAATGGAATTCTCCCGGCGCCAGCCACAAGCTTCGCGGGTCTTCGCCATGGAGGTCATCAGCGGCGGTGATTGCCTGACCGAGCATTTCAACCAGGACTACCGCACCTGGTTTCAAGGTCGGGCCGCGGTGTTCCAGGCGTGGATCGACGCCGGCAAAATGGACCCGATCGACCCGGTGCACCTGATTTTCCTGCTGTGGGGCAGCACCCAGCATTACGCCGACTTTGCCACGCAGATCTGCCGTGTCACCGGGCGCACCAAGTTGACCAAGCAAGACATGGAAGACGCCGGCAGCAACCTGATTCGCATTATTCTCAAAGGCTGCGGCCTGACGCCGGCTATTTAAGACACCCATGCCTTTTACCCTCAGCGGTTTTTGCGAATACCGCGAAGAGATTCGCAAAAGCCGCTTCATCGCCCTCGCCGCGCCGATCGCCAGCGCAGCCGATGCCCAGGCGTTCATCGAGCAACACAGTGATTTGAACGCCTCGCACAATTGCTGGGCCTGGAAGCTCGGCGATCAATACCGCAGCACTGACGATGGCGAACCCGGTGGCACCGCTGGCCGGCCGATCCTTGCGGCGATTGAAGCGCAGGATTGCGATCAGGTCGCGGTCGTGGTGATCCGCTGGTATGGCGGCATCCAGTTGGGCACCGGCGGCCTCGCCCGAGCGTATGGCGGCAGTGCCAACAAATGCCTGCAAGGGGCACCGAAAGTCGAGTTGATCAGTCGGGTGCCGGTCAGTTGTGCCTGTGCATTTGGCGAGTTGGCGTTGGTGAAGCTTCGGGTCGCGGAGCTGGGTGGTTTGGTGGTGGAGGAAACCTTCACGGCCAATGGTGTGGAACTGCAATTGGCGATTGGCGACGGGCAGATAAGTACGCTGCAAACGCAGCTGGCGGACTTAAGTCGCGGGCGTATTTTGTTGCAGCGTTAAGATCAAAAGATCGCAACCTTCGGCAGCTCTACGCGCCTATGGGCGCTGCGATTTTTTGGGGCACCCCGATTTTCTTTGCTCTCGACACTTGCCCACATCTGCTGTGCACCCGGCTGTGGATAACCTGAGCACATTCTGCTGTAACCCTTCTGTCATGCGGCTTTGCGGGCTTTGCTCATTTTTCGTCCAACTCGCCATCCGCGACGTTTATTCCACGTAAAAACAATCAGTTAGAGTGGTTTATCGCCATTAGAAGAAAGCCCCTCGGTGCTTATGCCCACACGGTCGGCTTGCGCACAGATACTGTGGAACAAGCTGTGGATAACCCGTTCATGGCTGGCGCAGCCCCATGCCTGACAATGCCTGCAGCTTATTGCTCGTTTTTTGACCAATTGATCGCGCGCAAAACCGGAGCCTGATCCAAAACCTTGCCCTCAAGTGGTGCCTCTCCAGGAGTTGGTAGAGGTCGAGGCAGCGTCCGCAACGGCTGTGCCAACAGGCTTTTGCCGATTTCCTGACTCAATGGCCAGGAAATTGCTTTATCCACAGGCATATCCTTTTGCGACCCGAGCCTGTCATGTCCAACCCTGCGCCTCCCCCCGATCAAACACCCCGCCTGCAATTGCGCAGAATCAGCAAACGTTATCCCGGTTGCCTGGCCAACGATGCCATCGACTTGAGCATTGCGCCCGGTGAAATCCACGCCCTGCTCGGCGAAAACGGTGCGGGCAAAAGTACCCTGATGAAGATCATCTACGGCGTCACACACGCCGACTCAGGGGAGATGATCTGGCAGGGCCAGCGCGTGACCATGCGCAATCCGGCCCAGGCCCGCAGCCTCGGGATCGGCATGGTGTTCCAGCATTTCTCGCTGTTCGAAACCCTGAGCGTGGCGCAGAACATCGCCTTGGCGATGGGCGCTGCGGCCGGTACGCCGAAGCAGCTTGAACCGAAAATCCGCGAGGTGTCCCAACGCTATGGCATGGCGCTGGAACCGGAGCGACTGGTCCACAGCCTGTCCATCGGCGAGCGTCAGCGGGTGGAAATCATTCGCTGCCTGATGCAGGACATCCGCCTGCTGATTCTCGATGAACCGACGTCGGTACTGACCCCGCAAGAGGCCGACGAATTGTTCATCACGTTGCGCCGACTGGCCGCCGAGGGCTGCAGCATTCTGTTCATCAGCCACAAGCTCGGCGAAGTGCGCGCGCTGTGCCACAGCGCCACGGTGTTGCGCGGCGGACGAGTGGCCGGGCATTGCGTGCCGGCCGAGTGTTCGGACCGGCAACTGGCGCAGTTGATGGTCGGTGAAGCCGCTGAGCTGATTACTGACTATCCGAAGGTCAGGGGGGCTGACGCGTTTCTGAACGTGACTGGATTGTCCTGGCACAACCCGGACCCGTTCGGCTGCTCGCTCAAGGACATTGATCTCGAGGTGCGCAGCGGTGAAATCGTCGGTATCGCCGGGGTGGCCGGCAATGGCCAGGATGAGTTGCTGGCCTTGCTCAGCGGTGAAGAACAGCTACCGAGGAATGACGGCGCTACGATCTGTTTCGCCGGGCAACCGGTGGCGCACCTGCGGCCGGATGCACGACGCAAACTCGGCCTGGCCTTCGTCCCCGCCGAGCGTCTGGGCCATGGCGCGGTACCGGAACTGAGCCTGGCGGATAACGCCCTGCTCACCGCATTTCAACAAGGGCTGGTCAGCAATGGATTGATCCAGCGCAGCAAAGTCGAGGCACTGGCCGAAGACATCATCCGCCGCTTCGGGGTCAAGACACCCGATGCCCAGGCAGCGGCTCGCAGCCTGTCTGGTGGCAACTTGCAGAAATTCATCCTCGGCCGGGAAATCCTTCAGCAACCCAGGTTGTTGGTGGCCGCGCACCCGACCTGGGGCGTGGACGTCGGCGCCGCCGCGACCATTCACCGGGCGCTGATCGCCTTGCGCGACGCTGGGGCGGCGATCCTGGTGATCTCCGAAGACCTCGACGAACTGTTCCAGATCAGCGATCGCCTCGGCGCCCTGTGCGGCGGCCGGCTGTCGGCACTGCAAGCCACCGTCGACACCCGCCTGATCGATGTCGGCGGCTGGATGGCCGGCCAGTTCGATGCACCCCAATCACCTGCACCCGTAACGTTTTAACGGAGTTTCACATGCTGCTTTCTCTCGAACCCCGTGGCCAGCAATCGCGCCTGATGTTGTGGTGCTCGCCGTTGCTGGCGGCTGTGTTGACCCTGGGCTGTGGCTCATTGTTGTTTATCGCGCTGGGCCACGACCCATTGCTGACCTTGCACACCCTGTTGATTGCACCGATCAGCGACCTGTATGGCGTCTCCGAACTGTTGGTCAAAGCGTTGCCGATCCTGCTCTGTGCATTGGGCCTGGCGGTGGCGTATCAGGCACGGATCTGGAACATCGGCGCCGAAGGTCAGTTGCTGCTCGGCGCCTTGGCCGGCAGTGCATTGGCGGTGAACATCATCGACCTGCAAAGCCGTTGGGCGCTGGTGTTGATCCTGCTCACCGGCACCCTGGCCGGTGCCGCGTGGGCCGGGCTGACGGCATGGCTGCGTACACGCTTCAACGCCAATGAAATCCTCACCAGCATCATGCTCAATTACATCGCTTTGAACCTGCTGCTGTTCTGCGTTCACGGGCCGCTGAAGGATCCGGCCGGGTTCAACTTTCCGGAGTCGGCGATGTTTGGCGATGCCAGTCGTTTGCCGCTGCTGATGGAGGATGGTCGGGTCCATGCGGGCGTGTATTTCGCCTTGCTCGCGCTGGTTGCGGTGTGGGTGTTGTTGCAGAAGAGCTTTGTCGGTTTCCAGATCAAAGTGCTCGGGCTGGACAAGCGCGCGGCGGGTTTTGTCGGCTTTCGCGAGAAGCGGCTGATCTGGCTGGCGCTGTTGATCAGCGGTGGCCTGGCGGGGCTGGCCGGGGTTTGCGAAGTCACCGGGCCCATCGGCCAACTGGTGCCGCAGGTTTCGCCGGGTTATGGCTATGCGGCGATCACCGTGGCGTTTCTCGGGCGGCTGAATCCCATCGGCATTCTGCTTTCCAGCCTGTTGATGGCGCTGCTGTACATCGGTGGCGAAAGCGCGCAGATGAGCATGAACCTGCCGCAAGCCATCACTCAACTGTTCCAGGGGATGATGCTGTTCTTCCTGCTGGCCAGTGACGTGCTGATTCTCTACCGACCACGTTTGAACCTGCGCTGGGTACGGCGCACCTCGACCACCGCCGTACAAGCAGGAGCCTTGTGATGGATATCGATCTGCTGAGCAATATTTTCTATGCCATGGTTCGCTGTGGCACACCGCTGTTGTTGGTGGCGTTGGGCGAGTTGATCTGCGAGAAGAGCGGCGTCCTCAATCTTGGGCAGGAAGGCATGATGCTGTTTGGGGCGGTGATCGGTTTTATCGTCGCCCTGAACAGCGGCAACCTCTGGCTCGGCGTGTTGCTGGCGATGTTCGCCGGGATGCTGTTGTCGTCGCTGTTCGCCCTGGTGGCGCTGGTGTTCAACGCCAACCAGGTGGCGACAGGGTTGGCATTGACGATCTTCGGCGTGGGCCTGTCAACCTTCGTTGGCGCTGCGTGGGTCGGCAAACCGCTGGCGGGTTTCGAGCCGCTGGCGATTCCTTATCTGAGTGAAATTCCGCTGATCGGGCGGATGCTGTTTGCCCAGGACCTGCTGGTGTATCTGTCGTTTGCCCTGTTTGCGCTGGTGGCCTGGGTGATTGTGAAAAGTCGCGTCGGGTTGATTATTCAGGCGGTCGGCGAAAGCCCGGACGCCGCCAGTGCAATGGGCTTGCCGGTGTTGCGCGTGCGTACGCTGGCGGTGCTGTTTGGCGGGGCGATGGCGGGATTGGCTGGGGCATATTTGTCCCTGGCCTATACGCCGATGTGGGCGGAGAACATGAGCGCCGGTCGCGGCTGGATTGCCCTGGCGCTGGTGGTGTTTGCCAGTTGGCGAGTGTGGCGGTTGCTGCTTGGAGCTTATCTGTTCGGTCTCGCCAGCATCCTGCATTTGGTGGCGCAGGGCTTGGGGCTGGCGATTGCGTCGAGTCTGCTGGCGATGCTGCCGTATGTCGCGACCATTGTGGTGTTGGTGCTGCTGTCCCGGGATGCCGTGCGCACACGATTGTATGCGCCGGTGTCGTTGGGGCAGCCGTGGCGGGCGGGGCATTAAGTGGTGGCCCGCGAAGGCGTACGAACAGGCAACGCTTGGGCCACACCCCACATCAGTTCAAAGAACAGGAAAATCACCAATAGCGAACTCGCCCCACGGGCCAGCGCATAAGCCTGCCAGGCCGAAAACAGAAACCTCCCCACCGCGTCATATCGCCCAAACATCTGCTGCGGATCGCGAATCCGCAGCACGGCCCATACGCACACAATCGAGCCCAACAGATTCGCCATCAACATGTGCACCGGCTCGAACGGCGGTAGCTCGCCGGGCAGATTGAAAGTCTGACTCAGGTTTAACAGCACGCCATGCAACGCCGCAAAACTCCACGGCGTGGCAAATGCCGCCGTGACGATCAGGTCGTACCATGCGCTGCCACGCACCAGTTGACGATATTGCGTTGAAGTCCACATTGGCATTGCTCCATACATTCAGGGAGCAACAAGGCTAAAGCCTGGAGTATGCTCCAGGGTCAAGCCCTCTCGAGACATCAAGGAAGCCATTCATGTCCACGGCAAAAACCGCACTCATCATCGGCGCCTCCCGGGGACTGGGCCTCGGTCTGGTGAAAACCCTGCTGGCCGACGGCTGGCAAGTCACCGCCACCGTGCGCAACCCACAGGGTGCCGAAGCCTTGCAGGCGTTGGGCAAGGTACGGATCGAAAAACTCGACATGGACGACCAGCAAGCGGTCATCGCCCTCAGCCAACAGCTCAAGGGCGAGGTGTTTGACCTGTTGTTCGTGAATGCCGGGGTCAAGGGGCCGGAGGTCCAGACGCCGGGTGGCGCGACCCTGGCCGAGGTCGGTCAACTGTTCTTCACCAACGCCGTGGCGCCGATCAACCTGGCCCAGCGTTTCGTCGGGCAGATTCGTGAAGGCAGTGGCGTGCTGGCGTTCATGAGTTCGGTGCTGGGCAGCGTGACCATGCCCGACGCGCCGGAGCTGGCGCTGTACAAGGCCAGCAAAGCGGCGCTGAACTCGATGACCAACAGCTTCGTCACGCAATTGGGCGAACAGAAACTCACCGTGCTGTCGCTGCACCCAGGCTGGGTGAAGACCGACATGGGTGGCGAAGGTGCCGACATCGATGTGGAAACCAGCACCCGCGGGTTGATCGACCAGGTGAATGCGTATGCCGGCAAGGGCGGGCATCATTTTGTGAACTACCGGGGTGAAACCATTCCCTGGTAACACTACCTCCCTGTGGGAGCTGGCTTGCCCGGCTCCCACAGGCTTTTGCATCGTCTGGTCGCGTGAGGCTTGCCCGTAACACGGTTTTGTTCGAAACTCCGCACCTCGCCCCCCGCGGCGACCCTGGATCAGCAGACAGGGCAACACTGAGCTGGCAACCCTGAACCCCACTTTCAGAGGAGCCGGCCACTATGCCTGCGACCCGTACCTGGTTAAAAAATCCCCTCGCCATTTTCACGGCCAACGCGCTCGATGCCCGTGGCGGTCTGGTGCTGCAAGACGGTTTGATCGTCGAAGTGCTCGGCGTCGGCCAGCAACCGTCAGCACCCTGTGGACAAGTCTTTGATGCCCGCGAACATGTGATCTTGCCGGGGCTGATCAACACCCATCACCACTTCTATCAAACCCTGACCCGCGCCTGGGCGCCGGTGGTCAATCAGCCATTGTTCCCGTGGTTGAAAACCCTCTATCCGGTCTGGGCCCGGCTCACGCCGGAAAAACTCGCCCTCGCCACCAAAGTCGCCTTGGCCGAGTTGCTGCTGTCCGGCTGCACCACCGCGGCCGATCACCATTACCTGTTTCCGGAAGGCCTGGAAAATGCGATCGACGTGCAGGTCGAGAGTGTCCGCGAACTGGGCATGCGCGCCATGCTCACTCGCGGTTCGATGAGCCTTGGTGAAAAAGACGGGGGGCTGCCGCCGCAGCAGACCGTGCAGCAGGGCGAGGTGATTCTCGCCGACAGCCAACGCTTGATTGCCGAGTACCACGAACGGGGTGACGGCGCGCAAATCCAGATCGCTTTGGCGCCCTGCTCGCCATTTTCAGTAACCCCGCAAATCATGTCTGCCAGCGCCGAACTGGCGAACACCCTCGACGTGCGCCTGCACACTCACCTGGCCGAAACCCTGGATGAAGAAGACTTCTGTCTGCAACGCTTCGGCCTGCGTACCGTGGATTATCTGGACAGCGTCGGCTGGCTCGGCCCACGCACCTGGCTGGCCCACGGCATTCATTTCAACCCCGACGAAATCGCCCGCCTCGGCGCGGCCGGCACCGGTATTTGCCATTGCCCGAGTTCGAACATGCGCCTGGCTTCAGGGATTTGCCCAACCATCGAGTTGACCGACGCTGGCGCGTTGCTGGGCCTGGGCGTGGACGGTTCGGCGTCCAACGACGCCTCGAACATGATGCTCGAAACCCGACAGGCGCTGTACATCCAGCGCCTGCGTTATGGCGCGCAGAAGATCACCCCGGAACGCGTATTGGGCTGGGCCACCAAGGGTTCGGCGCAGTTGCTCGGGCGCAGCGACATCGGCGAACTGGCGGTGGGCAAGCAAGCGGATCTGGCGCTGTTCAAACTGGATGAACTGCGCTTCTCTGGCAGCCATGATCCGGTGTCGGCGCTGCTGCTGTGCGGCGCGGACCGGGCAGACCGGGTGATGATCGGCGGCAAGTGGCGGGTGATCGATGGGCAAGTCGAGGGGCTGGATCTGAAAGGGTTGATCGCCGATCACAGCCAGGCGGCTCGGCAGTTGATCGCCGGCGTCTAAGTCGACGCAGACCTATTGCGGGAGACACTCGCACCAGCGGATGGCGTGAATTCGCGAGGGTGCACCGGGATGGTTCTGTGGTGGTCGTTAGGGCCCCTTCGCGGGCAAGCCTCGCTCCTACAGGAATTGTGCCTATCGCGGGATTGGGTGCAACGCAAAACCTGTAGGAGCGAGGCTTGCCCGCGAATGCCGTTATGCGGCCACGGATTTTGTTGTCCTGTTGGTCAGCAATTTGCATTGACCCGATACACCTCACAACAAAATGGAGTTCCAGTTCATGCACAAACGTCCGTTGAAGCAGCTGCTTTGCGCTGTCGCCGCAGCCATCGGTCTGAGCGCCAGCCTGACCGCCAGTGCTGCCGCCCCGCTGAAAGTCGGCTTCGTCTATATCGGCCCGATCGGTGATCACGGCTGGACGTATCAGCATGAACAGGGGCGCAAGGCACTGGCAGAGAAGTTCGGTGACCAGATCACCACCAACTACGTGGAGAACGTCGCCGAAGGCGCCGATGCCGAGCGGGTGATCCGCAACATGGCCAAGGACCAGTACGACCTGATCTTCACCACGTCTTTCGGCTATATGAACCCGACCCTGAAAGTTGCCAAGCAATTTCCCAAGGTGACCTTCGAACACGCCACCGGCTACAAGCAGGACAAGAACCTCGGCACTTACCTGGCACGCACTTACGAGGGCCGCTACGTCGGCGGTTTCCTTGCGGCGAAGATGACCAAGACCAAGAAAATCGGCTACGTCGCGTCCTTCCCGATTCCAGAAGTGATCCGCGACATCAACGCCATCCAGCTGGCGCTGAACAAGTACAACCCGGGCACCGAGATCAAAGTGGTGTGGGTCAATTCCTGGTTCGATCCGGGCAAGGAAGCCGACGCCGCCAATGCGCTGATCGATCAGGGCGTGGACGTGGTGTTCCAGCACACCGACAGCCCGGCGCCGATCCAGGCAGCAGAACGGCGTGGCGTGTATGCCGTCGGCTATGCATCGGACATGGCGCACTTCGGGCCGAAAGCGGTGTTGACGTCTATCGTCAACGACTGGGGCCCGCACTACATTCAGGCGACCCAAAGTGTGCTCGACCATGCATGGAAATCCCAGGATTACTGGGGCGGTTTGCAGGAAGGCACGGTTGAGCTGCCAATCAGCGACCTGGTGCCGGCCGCAGTGAAAGCCGAAGCCGAGCAGATCATTGCCGACATCAAGAGCGGCGCGCTGCATCCGTTCACCGGGCCGATCAAGGATCAGGCCGGCGTGGAGAAAATCCCGGCGGGCGTGAGCGCGACCAATGCGCAACTGGCGTCGATGAACTACTACGTGGAAGGCATGAAGGCCGAGATGCCGAAGTAACTCCGGTCAGGAACACAAAACCCTGTGGGAGCGGACTCGCTCCCACATAACAGCTCATCTGCAGGATGCAGGACTTCGCATGAACCAACTCCCGATCATCGACATCGCCCCGCTCTACAGCGATGACGCTCAAGCCTGGCAATCGGTCGCCACAGACATCGACTGCGCCTGCCGCGAATGGGGCTTTTTCTATATCAAGGGCCACCCGATCGCCCCGTCGCGCATCGAGGCCGTGCTCGACCATGCCCAACGCTTCTTCGCCCTGCCCGCCGCCGAAAAACTCAAGATCGACATCACCCGGACCCGCCACCACCGCGGCTATGGCGCCATCGCCACCGAACAACTCGACCCGAGCAAACCCAGCGACCTGAAAGAAACCTTCGACATGGGCCTGCACCTGCCCGCCGATCATCCCGAGGTGCTGGCGGAAAAACCCTTGCGTGGGCCCAACCGTCATCCGTCGATGCCCGGTTGGGAAGCGCTGATGGAGCAACACTACGTCGACATGCAAGCACTCGCGCAAACCCTGCTGCGAGCCATGACCCTGGCATTGGGTATCGAGCGTGACTTCTTCGATAGCCGTTTCAAAGAGCCGGTCAGCGTGCTGCGGATGATTCATTACCCGCCACGTCACACGGCCAGCTCCTGCGATCAGCAAGGCGCCGGCGCCCATACCGATTACGGCTGTATCACCCTGCTCTACCAGGACGCCGCTGGCGGTTTGCAAGTGCGCAACGTAAAAGGCGAATGGATCGATGCACCGCCGATCGAAGGCACGTTCGTGGTCAACCTCGGTGACATGATGGCGCGCTGGAGCAACGACCGCTACCTGTCGACGCCACATCGGGTGATCAGCCCGCTTGGAGTGGATCGGTACTCGATGCCGTTCTTTGCCGAGCCACACCCCGACACCCCCATCGAATGCCTGCCCGGTTGCCAGGACGAACAGCATCCGGCGAAGTATCCGGCCACCACTTGCGCCGAATTCTTGCTCTCGCGCTTTGCCGACACCTACGCTTATCGACGGGAACAGGAAGCCGTGTAATGAACCGGCTGGTCAGGTTTTACTCATTGTTTCGGCGGGCATCTGTAGAATGCCCCCATTGCACTTGATGAGATTTCAAAAATGTACGACTGGCTGAACGCTCTGCCCAAGGCAGAATTGCACTTGCACCTGGAAGGTTCGCTGGAGCCTGAGCTGCTGTTCGCCCTGGCCGAACGCAACAAGATCGCCCTGCCGTGGAACGACGTCGACACCCTGCGCAAGGCCTACGCCTTCAACAACCTGCAAGAATTTCTCGACCTGTATTACCAGGGCGCCGATGTGCTGCGCACCTCCCAGGATTTCTACGACCTGACCTGGGCCTACCTGTTGCGCTGCAAGGAACAGAACGTGATTCACACCGAACCGTTCTTCGACCCGCAAACCCACACCGACCGTGGCATCCCGTTCGAAGTGGTGCTCAACGGCATCGCCGCCGCATTGAAAGATGGCGAGCAGCAACTGGGGATCACCAGCGGTTTGATCCTCAGCTTCCTGCGCCACTTGAGCGAAGACGAAGCGCAGAAAACCCTCGACCAGGCGCTGCCGTTCCGTGATGCATTCGTGGCCGTGGGCCTGGACAGCTCTGAAATGGGCCACCCGCCGAGCAAGTTCCAGCGCGTATTTGACCGTGCCCGCCACGAAGGCTTCCTGACCGTGGCCCACGCCGGTGAAGAAGGCCCGCCCGAGTACATCTGGGAAGCCCTCGACCTGCTGAAAATCCAGCGCATCGACCACGGCGTGCGCGCCATCGAAGACGAGCGCTTGATGCAGCGGATCATCGATGAGCAGATCCCGCTGACGGTGTGCCCGTTGTCGAACACCAAGCTCTGCGTGTTCGATCACATGTCCCAGCACAACATCCTCGACATGCTCGAACGCGGCGTGAAGGTCACGGTGAACTCCGATGACCCGGCGTACTTCGGTGGCTATGTCACCGAGAACTTCCACGCGCTGTACACCGATCTGGGCATGACCCAGGATCAGGCCAAGCGTCTGGCGCAAAACAGCCTGGATGCGCGGTTGGTGAAACCTTAAAGGTCACCCGATAAACCTGTGGGAGCGGGCCAGCCCGCTCCCACAGGTTCGGTGATTAATTGATGATCACCGGCTCGCTCAATTCTTCCAATGTCTTGCCCCGGGTTTCCATCCCGAAGATCCACACCACTGCCGCCGCAATCGCAAAGCACATCGCCCCCAACGCAAACACCCCGCCCTGCCCCGTCATCGGGAACACCAGCCCGGTCACCATTGGCCCGAGCAGCGAACCCACGCGGCCGATGGCCGAAGCGAACCCCGAGCCCGTAGCCCGTGCCGACGTCGGGTACAACTCCGGGGTATAGGTGTAGAGCACCGCCCACATGCCGAACAGGAAGAACTGCATCAGCAGTCCCGAGGAGATCAACAGGCTGACGTTGCCGCCGAACACCGCGCTCTGACCATAAAGAAACGCCATCCCCCCGCCGCCGAGCAAGGTCACGACGCACACCGGTTTGCGCCCCCAACGCTCCACCAGCCAGGCGGCCATGAGGAACCCGGGAATCCCGCCGAGGGAAATCAGCACCGTGTAATACACCGACTGGGTCACGGCGAAACCCGACTGTTGCAGCAGCGCACTGAGCCAGGACGTCAGGCCATAGAAACCCAGCAAGGCGAAGAACCACACGCTCCAGATCATCATCGTGCGCCGGCGATATTGCACCGACCAGATTTCCCGCAGCGCGGAGAAGAAGTTGCCCGGTTGACTCGCCACCCGTGGCAGGCGAATCGGCTCAGGCAGATCCGAACGGCCCAATGAAGCCCGAACCCGTTCTTCAATGCTGTGTAAAACCGTGTCCGCTGCATCATGATGCCCGGCCTGTTCCAGCCATCGCGGTGACTCAGGAATGAAAAAACGAATCGCCAGGACGAACACCGCCGGCACCGCCAACACCAGAAAGATGTCGCGCCAGCCAATCACCGGCAACAGGAAGTACGACAGCACCCCGGCCGCGACGAAACCGAGCGGCCAAAAGCCGTCCATCAATGCGATGTAACGCCCACGACGCTTGGCCGGAATCAGCTCCGACAGCATCGACTGCGCAATTGGAAACTCCATGCCCATGCCGATCCCCAAGAGGATTCGGAACAACGTCAGCATTTCGACGTTCTGCGCCGTGGAACACAGGTAGCTGGCGATGCCCCACAACACAATGCTCCACTGGAACACCGGTTTGCGCCCGAAGCGGTCGGCCAGCATGCCGGACAGCGAGGCACCCACCACCATGCCGAAGAAACTCGAACTGGCCAGCAACCCGGCCTGCGCCGTGCTCAGGCCGAACTCGGTTTTGATCGAGCCTAGCAGGAAGGTCATCATCGCCAGGTCCATGGAGTCGAAGAAAAACGCCAAGGCAATGATGATGAAAATGATGCGGTGATAACCACTGATGGGCAGCCGTTCCAGTCGTTCCGCCGCGCTGAAGCTTCGTGTTTCCATGCCACCTTCCCCCAATCTGAAAGTCCCCGGATCGAGTGTGCGCGATAGTGACTGGGGGTTATTGCTGGATACGACCTGCCCACAGCTCTGAACGACGCCTGAAGCCCAGAATCCCGAACATCGCCCCCCAATGGCTCTAAAGCGCCATTTCCAGCTCGGTTTCCTTGGCGAAATGATGGATTTCACGTTGCCCCGTGGCCGTGATTTGCAAGGCTCGCGAATCGCTGGGCAGGCTCAACCAGCCGGACTGCATGAACAGTTGCAACAAGGCAGCCCCCAAGGAACCACCCATGTGCGGGCGTCTTTCGCTCCAGTCCGGGCACGCGCAGGCGACTCTGCCGTTGCGGTGGGCCAGCGCCTGGATGAACACACCGCGTGCTGCCAATTGCGTGGAACCCTTGTGAGTGATCATGACCCGCTGATCGAGCTGCTCGATCCAGCCGGCATCCAGCAGACGCTGGTAAAGATCGGCGGCCAGGGTACCGCCCAGATGGTCGTCACAAAGCCTGGCCCGTAGCAGTGACGAAGGCGCCGCCTGAGGTTTGGCGATAGGACTCGTACGTTTGAACACCTCTGGAATATCCCGAGGCGCGCTGGCCAGGGTAGCACTGGCCAGGGCTTCTATCGCGGCGCCGACTTCGGGCGCGGCAAGCCGGAAAAACCGTTTGCGCCCACGGGTTTCGACTTTCAACAGACCGCCGGTGGACAAGCGCCCCAGATGCGCACTGGCCGAAGACGGCGACAGGCCCGCCAGCAACGCCAGCTCCTCAGTGTGCCGTGCCGTGCCGTCCATCAAGGCCCACATCATTGCGCTGCGCTTTGGGTCAGCCAGCAACGTGGCAATCTGGCTGATGCAAGGTGCATGTTCCATGTATTCACTCCCTGTTGAATCGTTTCGTCTACTGCTCAGAGACATCTTGACCAGTAATGTGTCCTCGGCCAAGACGCGAAAACCGCCATAAGCCGGGCAAAGCCACCCGCTCACCCAGGCCATTGCTTCGCGGGTGCAGCGAAGGTCCGGTGATGACCGTAGGGTCTGACCGACTCGAACGTGGACTCGCCATTGCGAGATCGACGGCGCGTACATGAGGCGGGCGCTAGTATAAGCGGGTTAACCGCCGGTTCCTGCCCTCGGGAATCCATTGGTGGTGATAGTTCCTGACAGAAATTTCGCTATTTGCCTGCGACTAATGATCGACACCCGATATCGTCGGAAATTGACTGCTTATCCGAGCGCATCGGCTGGCAAGCATTTCCCGCAAAAGGTTCACCGGCTTACTCAATTGCGCGCGATGGGCGCACAGTAAATTCAGCGGTGCGCGCTCACAGAGCAATTCAGGCATCAGCACTTTCAAGCGGCCGGCGAGCACATCGGCGGCGACATCGAGCCAGGACTTATACGCAATCCCCGCTCCCGCCACGGCCCACAGCCGCACCACATCGGCATCGTCACTGAAGCGATCGCCGCTGACGGTCAGGCTCACCTCGCGTTTGCCGTCGTGAAAACTCCAGTGATCGTGGACCCGGCTACCGAGCATAAACAGCAGGCAATTGTGCTGCGCCAATTGCTCCAGCTGCCGTGGTTCGCCATGTCGGGCCAGATAACTCGGCGCAGCACACAGCACGCGACGGTTCTGCGGCGCGATGGGCAACGCCACCAGGCTCGAGTCTTCCGGCTCGCCGTAGCGCAAGGCGATGTCCACCGGTTGGCGGAACAGGTCGGCGATGCGGTCGCCCAGCAGCAACCGTACAGTGAGTTTCGGATGCTCGCGCTGAAACTCGTCGAGCCATGGCAACAGCAGGTTGCGCCCGAAATCCGAAGGCGCCGACAGCTGCAAAATCCCACTGACCTGATCCTGCCCACTGGCCAGCAAACGGCGGCCCTCATCGAGATTGCTCAAGGCGGCCCGGGCGTACTCCAGAAAGCCCTCGCCTTCGGCCGTCAGGCGCAGGCTACGGGTAGAGCGGGTGAGCAAGCGTGCGCCAAGTTGTTGTTCGATGCGCTTCAACGCCGCGCTGGCCACCGCCGCCGACATATCCATCCCCCGTGCCGCCGCCGACAGACTCCCCAGGTCCGCCGCTCGAACGAACAACTGCAAGTCATCGAAACGCAACATCTTCAGCCCCGATTATCAAAAAAATGTTGAAAGAGACTGCTCTTTTAGCGGGTTTTATCTTGCAGAGAAATAGCCAATCATCTGTGCCATCGAAATCATCTCTCTCCCAGGACCCCACTATGAAAGCCATTGCCTACTTCGCCTCCCTGCCGATCAGCGACGAAAAATCCCTGCAAGATATCGAACTGCCAGAACCGGTCGCCGGCCCGCGCGACCTGTTGGTGGAGGTCAAAGCCATTTCGGTCAACCCGGTGGACACCAAGATTCGTCAGAACGTGCAGCCTGAAGGTGGCGCGGCCAAAGTGCTGGGCTGGGACGTGGCGGGTGTGGTCAAGGCTGTTGGCAGCGAAGTGACCTTGTTCAAGGCCGGCGACAAAGTGTTCTACGCCGGCTCCATCGTCCGTGCCGGCGGCAACAGCGAGCTTCATTTGGTGGATGAGCGCATCGTCGGCCATATGCCCAAGACCCTTGGTTTCGCCGAAGCCGCCGCCCTGCCGCTGACCGCCATCACCGCGTGGGAACTGTTGTTCGAACGCCTGCAAATACGCGAAGGCAAAACCGATGAGGGTCAGAGCCTGCTGATCGTCGGTGCCGCCGGGGGCGTTGGTTCAATCCTCACGCAATTGGCCAGCCAGCTCACCGGGTTGAAAGTCATCGGCACCGCGTCCCGTGCCCAAACCCAGAGTTGGGTGCGTGACATGGGCGCCGATCAGGTGATCGATCATAGTCAGCCGCTGAGTGAAGCACTCAAACGTGCCGGGTTCGAGCATGTGACCCACGTTGCCAGCCTGACCCAGACTGACCAACACCTGGATCAATTGGTGGAGGCATTGGCGCCGCAAGGCAAACTGGCGCTGATCGATGATCCGAAGGCGCTGGACGTGACCAAGCTCAAACGCAAGAGCCTGTCGCTGCACTGGGAGTTCATGTACACCCGCTCGCTGTTCGAAACCGCCGACATGATCGAGCAACACAAACTGCTCAACCGCGTCGCCGGGCTGATCGATGCCGGCACACTGAAAACCACGGTCGGTGAGCACTTCGGAACCATCAACGCCGCCAACCTGCGTCGCGCCCATGAACGGCTGGAAAGCGGCAAGTCCAAGGGCAAGATTGTGCTTGAAGGGTTCTGACCCGAAGATCAAAAGATCGCTGCGCCAGCGATCTTTTGCCGTCAGTCAGAGAGTTGATCGTTGTCACAATTGCGATCGTATTCAGGTCTACAATCGAAAACTCTGCGAACAATCTTTTACGTGATGTCTTTTGCGAGACGTCTTTCACAAGAGGAACTCAGCAATGAAGATCCTGATAAAAGAATTGGCAACATCCCGCTGGCAGGTTCGCCTGGATCAACACGCTGTGACGTTCCGTAGTGAAGCCGAAGCCCTGGCCTTCACTAAAACGCTTGAAGCGCGCTTGCTCGCGCCCCATCAGATTCCCGGCCGTCAGCAGCGCACTGCTGGCTGAGTCCGTCCTCAGGCCTGGGCTTGTTCCAACGCCCGGGCATTCTGCAAACGCCGGGTGAGCATCGCCACGCTCACCACCACAATTGCGCACAGGCTGATGACCATGGCCATCGGCATGGCACTGCCATCGTGCAAAACACCCACCAGCGCCGCGGCCCCGGCGGCGACGCTGAATTGCAGGCAACCGAGCATCGCCGAGGCACTGCCCGCCCGTGCGCCCTGGCCGCTCATCGCGCAGGCCGAGGCGTTGGGCACGATACAACCCAGGCTGGCGATGCAGACAAAAAGCGGAATCAGCAACGGCCACAAGTGCGCAGGGTGCAGCGAGCTGACCGCCAACAGGGCCAGGCCGCCCGCCAGGTAGAGCCAGACAGTGCGCGCCAGCAAGAAGGCTGGACCGCGTCTCGCCAGCAACCGGGCATTGACCTGGGCCACCAGGATGAACCCCGCCGCGTTGATCCCGAACAGCCAGCCGAAATGCTCGGCCGGCACACCATAGAGTTTGATGAAGACGAACGGCGAGCCCGCGATGTAGGCAAACATCCCGGCGATAGCGACACCACCGGTCAGGGCATGACCGAGGAATATCGGGTCCGCCAGCAACCGACCGTACTGGCGTAGTGCGCCCGACAACGGTTGGCGCGGCACATGGGCCGGTAGACTTTCCGGTAGCCCGAGAGCCACCGCCAACCCGGCCAGCGCACTGAAACCGGTCAGCACAAGAAAGATCGACTGCCAACCCGTCGTGTTGACCAACAACCCGCCCAGCATCGGCGCAAGAATCGGCGCCAGGCCCATCACCAGCATCAACTGCGAAAAGACCTTCGCCGACCCCACCGCATCGCATTTATCGCTGACCACTGCCCGGGCGATCACCATGCCCGCGCAACCACCCAGCGCCTGGACAAAGCGGGCACCGATCAGCCACTCAAGACTCGGCGCGTAAGCACAGGCCAATGAGGCCACGGTGAATAAACCGACACCGGTCAGCAAGGGAAGCCGTCGCCCAAAGCGATCCGCCACCGGGCCGTACGCCAGTTGGCCGATGGACAGCCCTAGGAAATAGGCTGCCAGGGTCAGTTGAACGTGTTTTTCGTCGGTGCCGAAAGCGAGCGCCATCGCCGGGAAGGCCGGCAGGTAGAAATCGATCGCCAGCGGGCCGAAAGCGCTCAAGGCGCCGAGAATCAAGATTGTGCGCAGGTTCATCAGGCGTCCAGGTTGGGCAGACAGGTTAGCCATGGATCGGCAGGCTGACAGTCTAGCCGGGCGTGGACGCCTTGAACATTCCGATAGGTCGCTAACTATTAAAAATAGCTCAGGCCTGTTTTACCCCGTAACCCTCTTCAGTGATGGCGGCGATTACCTGATCGGCTGTCAGCGCACTTTCTACGCCGACTTCTTTTGCCGCCAGATCGATGCGTACGCTGGCTGCCGGATCCTTGGCTTGCAGCGCCTCAGTGATAGCCTTGACGCAGTGACCGCAGGACATGCCTTCAACGTTGAACACTTGCATGGGACGTCTCCTTTAATGAAGTCCTTTCATGAAGCCCTTAATTAAGGCTTGCGCGCAGTCTCGAGCTTGCCACCATGGCAAGGTCAAGTTCTGAATCAAGCTGCCGGGCTGGCAATCGGCGTCGCGCTCGGCCAAGCTGCGTCCATCTATGACTCGACATCAGGAGATTCAGCCATGCGCTGGTCAGCTCTCAGCCTGTTTGGCTTCCTCAGCCTCTTTGCCGCGACACCTTCGGTTCAAGCCGCCGGGGAGGACTACGGCGTGCTGATCATTTCCCGCGAGCGTCTGGAAGTGTCGACTTCCTGCGAGATCGGCGTGTACATCCAGGATCAGTTGGCCGGGCGGCTGTTCCAGGAACAGAGCACCTCGTTCAACCTGCCGCCGGGCAATGTGTCCCTGCGCCTCAAACTGCTGCCGGGCCAGGCGCCGGGCTGCAACCCGGGCATGCTCGCGCCGGGGTCGCAGGACATCAAACTCAAGGCTGGGGATGTGTTGAAGTTCCGGATTGCGATGACGCAGGAAGGGATGTACCTCAAGCCTGCGGCTTTGGAATACTGAGTCGGCTGCGATCTTTTGATCTGAGACATGGCACTTGACCTTGCCAGCATGGCAAGGTTGATCCTGTAGGCAATTTCTACAGGGAGCGTGACCGATGTCCGAATCCACCACTTTCGATCTGCCGATTGCCGGCATGACCTGCGCCAGTTGCGCCGGGCGTGTCGAGCGAGCCTTGAGCAAAGTCATCGGCGCCACGGCCGTCAGCGTCAACCTGGCCACCGAACAGGCCCGGGTGCAAGCGCCCAGTGACAGCCTGCCGGCCTTGATGGACGCCGTGCAGCGGGCTGGTTACAGCGTGCCGCAGCAGACCCTTGAATTGAGTATCGACGGCATGACCTGTGCATCTTGCGTCGGCCGCGTCGAACGGGCGCTGACCAAGGTGCCGGGGGTGAAAAGTGTCAGCGTCAACCTGGCCAACGAACGGGCGCACCTTGAGCTGCTCGGCCAGGTCGATCCGCAAACCTTGATCGGCGCCGTGACCAAGGCCGGTTATTCCGCCCGCGTCTGGGAAGTCGAACACCCGCAAACCGATAATCAGCAACAACGCCTGCAGCGCGAACGCTGGGCCTTGCTGGCGGCCATCGCCCTCGCCTTGCCGCTGGTGCTGCCGATGCTGCTGCAACCTTTCGGTGTGCACTGGATGCTCCCGGCGTGGGTGCAGTTCGCGCTGGCAACGCCGGTGCAATTCGTATTCGGCGCCCGCTTCTATGTCGCTGCGTGGAAAGCCGTGCGCGCCGGTGCCGGCAACATGGATTTGCTGGTGGCTCTGGGCACCAGCGCCGGCTACGGCTTGAGCGTTTACGAGTGGGCCACCGCTGCCGGTCGCATGCCACACCTGTATTTCGAAGCCTCGGCGGTGGTGATTGCCTTGGTGTTGCTGGGCAAATACCTGGAAAGCCGCGCCAAGCGCCAGACCGCCAGCGCCATCCGCGCCCTCGAAGCCTTGCGTCCGGAGCGAGCCATTCAAGTGATCGACGGCCGCGAGCAGGAGGTTGCGATCAGCGCTTTGCGCCTCAACGATCTGGTTCTGGTAAAACCCGGCGAGCGCTTCCCGGTGGATGGCGAAGTGGTGGAAGGCCAGAGCCACGCCGATGAAGCATTGATTAGCGGCGAAAGCCTGCCGGTGCCCAAAGCTCCGGGGGACAAGGTCACCGGCGGTGCGATCAACGGTGAAGGTCGGCTGCTGGTGCGGACCATGGCGCTCGGCGCAGAAACCGTGCTGGCGCGGATCATCCGCCTGGTCGAAGACGCGCAGGCGGCGAAAGCGCCGATCCAGAAACTGGTGGATAAAGTCAGCCGGGTGTTCGTGCCTGTGGTGCTGCTGATTGCACTGGCGACCCTGGTTGGTTGGTGGCTGTATGGCGCGCCGCTGGAAACTGCATTGATCAACGCCGTCGCGGTGTTGGTGATCGCCTGTCCTTGTGCGCTTGGGTTGGCCACACCGACCGCAATCATGGCAGGCACCGGTGTGGCGGCGCACCACGGAATTCTGATCAAGGACGCCGAAGCCCTGGAGCGCGCCCACGAAGTCAGCGCCGTGGTGTTCGACAAGACCGGCACACTGACCTCGGGCACGCCGCGCATCGCACATTTGAGTGCCATCGAGGGTGACGAAGCCGCCTTGCTGCAAATGGCCGGCGCCCTGCAACGGGGCAGTGAGCACCCGCTGGCCAAGGCGGTGCTGGATGCCTGCGCCGAACGCGGCTTGACCGTGGCCGATGTCAGCGACAGTCAATCGCTGACCGGGCGCGGCATTGCCGGCAGCCTCGATGGTCGGCGATTGGCCCTGGGCAATCGGCGTTTGCTGGAAGAAAGTGGCTTGAATGCCGGACCACTGGCTGACTCCGCAAGCGCTTGGGAAACCGAAGGCCGGACGCTGTCCTGGTTGATCGAGCAAAGCCCCGAACCTCGGGTGCTGGGCCTGTTCGCCTTCGGTGACACGCTCAAGCCCGGCGCCCTGCAAGCGGTGCAACGCCTAAGCGCCCGCAATATCAGCAGCCACCTGCTGACCGGCGATAACCGCGGCAGCGCCAAAGTCGTCGCCCAAGCGCTGGGCATCAAGGATGTTCACGCCGAAGTACTGCCGGCGGACAAAGCCGCCACCGTCGCCGCCCTGAAAAAAACCGGCGTGGTGGCGATGGTCGGCGACGGCATCAACGACGCCCCGGCCCTGGCTGCTGCTGACATCGGCATTGCCATGGGCGGCGGCACCGATGTCGCCATGCACGCTGCCGGTATCACTCTGATGCGCGGTGACCCACGGCTGGTGCCGGCGGCGCTGGAGATCAGCCGCAAGACCTACGCGAAAATTCGCCAGAACCTGTTCTGGGCCTTCGTCTATAACCTGATCGGCCTGCCACTGGCGGCATTCGGCTTCCTCAACCCGGTGCTGGCCGGCGCGGCCATGGCGCTGTCGAGCGTCAGCGTGGTGAGCAATGCGTTACTGTTGAAAACCTGGAAGCCCAAAGACCCGGAGGACAACCGATGAACATTGGCCAAGCGGCCCGCCAGAGCGGTCTGAGCGCGAAGATGATCCGCTATTACGAATCCATCGGCCTGCTCAAGGCGGCCCATCGCACCGACAGTGGCTACCGGGTCTATGGCGACGACGACCTGCACACCCTGGCGTTCATCAAGCGCTCTCGGGACTTGGGTTTTTCACTGGAAGAAGTCGGCAAACTACTGACCCTCTGGCAGGATCGCCAGCGCGCCAGTGCCGATGTGAAGGCCTTGGCCCGTCAGCACATCGATGAGCTGAACCAGAAAATCCGCGAACTTGGTCAGTTGCGCGACACCCTGCAAGACCTCGTAGAACACTGCCACGGCGACCACCGCCCGGACTGCCCGATTCTCAAGGAGCTGGCCTCGGGTTGCTGCGTCGAACCCGCTCATTCTTGAGCGCCAACCCCTTCACCACCAGCAACAGGGTGAGGGGAATGCCGTGGAACAACAACACCACCGCGCCGGGTGTCCACCAGGAATAGAACGGCGCGGCGATCAACATGCCGACGCCGAACCCGGTCATTTGCAGCAGCGTCAGAAAACTGAAAATCGGCAGGCGCAGGCTGTCCGGTTCACGTTGCAGGCGCGACATCAGGCCAACCTCCGAGAACCCGTCGCCTATCCCGGCGGGCAACGAAAACAGCAGCAAACCGTACAGGGTCTGCTGCTGAAACGTCAGGATGAAACCGCAGGACATCAGCAACACGCCAAAGAAAAATCGCCGCTCAAGGTGCGCGTTGTCCGTGCCTTTCAGGCGACTGGCGATTCGCGCACCGATGAACTTGCCGCAGGCCCACACCGCCAGCATCAGGCCCAGGGTGGTGCTGGCCGACTCGGGTGTGAGCAGTTTTGAAATGATTGGAAGACCGACGTTGTGCGCGGCGCTGCCCAAGGTGTCGGCCATGGCGACGGCCAACATCGCCGCCAGTACCGGCGCCGTGCGCAAACCCTGGCGCAAGGCCTGCCATTCGCCCTGTTTGTGAAGAGGTTCATCACAGCTGGGGGCCGGTCCGCAAAACCGCAGTGGCACAATCAGCAGCGCTGCCAGCAGGTACGTGACCACGTTCAATGCAAATACTGTTTCAAAGCCAAATCCCGCCACCAACAACCCAGCCACCAGACTCCCGCTGACCATCGCCGCAGACGACGCTGAGGTTATCCAGGCGTTGGTCTTGAGTAATTGCGCCTCTTCGATCAGGTGCGGCAATTGGCTGTTGAGGCCGATGGCGAACATCGAATTACCAAACCCCAGGCCGAACGCGATCAGCGGCAATAGCAACGCTTGTTGGCTGACCGGCAGCACCAGCAGCAGACCCAGCAAACCGGCACGCAGCAGATCGAAGGCAATCAGCGGCAGGCGCCCGGCCCAGCGGCGATAGAACCGGGTACCGATCAGGCTGGCCAGGATACCCCCGGCGACACGGCTGGCGAGGAAGATGCCGACGCTCATGGCGCTATTGCTGAGCAGGTAGACGTAGGTAGCCAGGGCGACCATGTTGAGGAAAGCGCCGAAGTCCGAAATCAGCCGGGCGGCGATGATCAACTGAGCATTGCGGATGGAGTTCACATTCAGTCCTTGAGTGTGCGGGGTATTGCTGGTGTAAAAAACCCGGCCAAAGCCGGGTTTTGGGTCAACCGATCACTGCATCCACGGCGGAGGCGGTTCTTCGGCTTTGCTCGGTGGCGCATCGTCCGCCGCCCGAATCGCTTGGCGACGCTCTTCATCGAGACGGGCCGCCTCGATCTCGCGCATGATCCCGCCGACGTCCGCCAGTTCTTCCGGCTCGTCGAACTCGCCGGTCAACACGCTGGCCGGGTGCAAGGTACCGGCTTCGTACAATGCCCACATTTCCTTGGCGTACTTGGTGCGTTTCAACTCCGGTGCAAAACGACCGAAGTACGACGCCATGTTGCCCACGTCCCGCTCAAGCATGCTGAACGCGTGGTTGTTACCCGCCGCATCCACTGCTTGCGGGAGGTCGATGATGACCGGGCCGGTCGGCGTCAGCAGCACGTTGAACTCGGACAGGTCACCGTGCACCAGACCGGTACACAACATCAGCACGATTTGCGAAATCAGATAGGCGTGATATTCGCGTGCCTGATCCGGCTCCAGCACCACATCGTTCAGACGCGGCGCGGCATCGCCGTACTCGTCGGCCACCAGCTCCATCAGCAGCACGCCTTCGAGGAAGTCATACGGCTTGGGCACCCGCACCCCGGCACTGGCCAGGCGGAACAGCGCCGCCACTTCGGCGTTCTGCCAGGCGTCTTCGGTTTCCTTGCGGCCAAACTTGGAGCCCTTGGCCATTGCGCGAGCCTGCCGGCTGTTGCGCACCTTGCGACCTTCCTGATACTCGGCCGCCTGACGAAAACTGCGTTTGTTCGCCTCCTTGTAGACCTTGGCACAACGCAGCTCGTTGCCGCAGCGCACCACATAAACAGCTGCTTCTTTACCACTCATGAGTGGGCGCAGCACCTCGTCGACCAGACCGTCCTCGATCAGGGGTTCAATGCGTTTTGGAGTCTTCATCAGCTTTTATTGTGGGTCCTTTATTACCAAACACGCGAAAGTCATTCGTTATACGGCAATCCTCTCATTCGGGGGAGGGGTTGCCGACCTATGAACGTTCCCATGAACATCAAGAAGCACACAATGTGCCGGATTAATCAGGCAAAACTCATCGACCGCCCCGGATCATAGCTGAGCGAGAACCACTTGTTGACGACGGAGTGCCAAGGTATTTGCGACAGAATCTAACCTCGATCCCTGGCGTTCGCAGGATTTTTCTCAAAAGACCTCAATTTCCCCGCGCTTCAGCCGAAGTCATTAGAGAGAAAAGGAATTGTCTGACAATCGCCTCAACAACAATCAAGAAGGCGCGCTCAAGGATCGGGGCGTATCAAACGTTTTCGGCTGCCAATAATCCGCGAGTCATCAGTACTGCGTGGGCCTACAAGAAAAACTGGAGCGCGGATGAACATCAAACAGAAGTTGACCTGGGCGTTTGCAATCATCGCCTGCTTGCCCGTGGTGCTGGTCGCCACCCTCGTCGTGCTGAACTTGCGCAGTGATGCCAAGGACAATTTTGTCGACGGCAGTGGCCGCGAGATTCGTCAGGTCAGCAATGCCATGCAACTGTTCTTTGATGGCATCAGCCAGAACGTTGACTACCTGGCCACCCAACCGCTGATCAAGAACTCCGACGACAGCCTCAAAACCTACATGAGCGCCAACGCCGAGAGCATTCCCCAAGGCGAAATGGACAAGAAGGTCTTCGCCCTCCTCCAGGACCTTGGCAACAGCCACCCGGCCTACGCCTATGCGATTCTCGGGACGGCGGCGGGCGGTTACGTGTCCTGGCCGGACGATGCGAAGCTGAGCAATTACGACCCGCGCCAGCGCCCTTGGTACAAGGCGGCCCAGGCCAAGCCGGGCAAGCCGCTTCGCACCGAGGCCTATTACTGGGCCCAGGATGACGCGACCTACGTCAGCACCGTGCGCACCATCGATAACAAACTGGGCAGCAATGGCGGCGTGGTCAGCATCGACGTGACGCTCAAGCAGCTCACCGAAATCGTCAAACAGATCAAACTCGGCGAAACCGGCTACCTGATGCTGGTGGAAAACACCGGCACCATACTGGTCGATCCCAAGCAGCCGGAACACAACTTCAAAGCACTGAGCAGCCTCGGCGACGGTTACGCGCAACTCGGCAAGGCCGGCAAAGGGCTGGTAGAGGTTGAGCTCAATGGCGAGCGCTACATGGCCAACGTCTGGCCGTCGGAGCAACTGGGCTGGACCTTTATCGGCCTGATCAAGCAGACCGACGTGATGAGCTCGGCCACTCAACTGACCTGGCTGATCGCGATCATCGCGGCGGTACTGGCGGTGTTCTTCGCCATCGTCGGCGCCAGTTTCGCCAGCTTGATCGTACGGCCGATCCGCAGCGTGGCCAGCGGTCTGGAAGGCATCGCCCAGGGCGAAGGCGACCTGACCAAGAACCTGCACATCCGTGGCAGCGATGAAACCGCGCAACTGGCCAACTGGTTCAACCAGTTTCTGGCGGCGATCCGCAACCTGATTCAGAGCATCGGCGGCGCCGCGACCAAGATCCTCGCCACCTCCAAGAGTTCGACCCAAGTGTCCAGCGACATGGCCGAAGCCGCCGGGCGTCAGCGTGAAGCGGTGGACATGGTGTCCACGGCGTTCCACGAAATGGTCGCCACCGCCAACGAAGTCGCGCGCTCTTGCAGCCAGGCCGCCGAGTCGGCCGACAGCGGTCAGCGCCAGGCCCGTGAAGGCCAGCAGCAGATCGATGCCGCGGTGAGCAGTGTCGATCGCTTGAGCCAGGAAATCGAACAGTCGGCACAATCGATGCAACAGCTTGAGCGCGACAGCAACGACATTCAGTCGATCCTCGGGACCATCCGTTCCATCGCCGAACAGACCAACCTGCTGGCCCTGAACGCGGCCATCGAAGCAGCCCGGGCCGGTGAACAGGGTCGTGGCTTTGCGGTGGTGGCGGATGAAGTTCGCGCCCTGGCCAAACGAACTGCCGATTCCACGGCGGAAATCGACGGCCTGCTGGGCAACCTGGCCAAACGCACCAGTCAGGTGACGCAACAGATGCACGCGAGCCTGGAGGTGTCTCAGCAATCGGTGACCCGCATCGGTGAAGCGCGCAGCAGCTTCGGGCAGATCCGTGAGTCGGTGGATGTGATTCGCGACATGAATACTCAAATCGCCACGGCGGCTGAGGAACAGCATCAGGTGGCCGAGGACATCAATCGGCATATCAGCCAGATTCATGGCGATGCGCAGTTGGTGGCGGAATTGGCAAACTCGGCGCGGCTGGATTCTCAGAGCCTGGCAGGGTTGTCGAATGAGCTGGACGGGTTGGTTCGCCGCTTCAGGACCTGAAGTCACTGATCCAACTGGTCGAAACCGATACCTGTGGCGAGGGAGCTTGCTCCCGCTCGGCTGCGAAGCAGTCGTAAACCGGCAAACGCGGAATATCTAATGCACCGCGTTGGCTGAATTGGGACCGCTTCGCGCTCCAGCGGGAGCAAGCTCCCTCGCCACAATTACTGCTTGAACAACTCCCCGGGGGTAAACCCGAACAACCCCTTGAACGCCGCAATAAACGCCGACGTCGAGTCATACCCGCAAGACAGCGCGGCATTGGTCACGCTGTCCCCCTCCTCCAGCAAACTCAACGACGACAGCAGCCGCATGCGCTGCCGCCAACTGCGGAAGCTCAACCCGGTCTCGCGCTGAAACAGCCGCATCAGGGTTTTCTCCGACATGCCCAAACGCTCGGCCCATTCCTGCAAGGTCACCGTGCACTCGGGACTTTCGATCAGTTCGTTGCACAAACCCAGCAGTCGCTCATGCCGGGGCAGCGGCAAGGAAAACCCCACCTCCGGCAGACTCGCCAACTGATCGAGCAGCACGCCCACCAATCGCGCCTCCTGACTGTCGCCCTGTGGATACTCCACCGGCAACTGGCAAAAGCGCTTGATCAGCTCCCGGGCCAAAGGCGTGACTTCCAGCACCCGGCAACGCCCGTCCGCCCATTGGCAGTCCTCGCGGCGCACATACAGGCTGCGCATTTCGGCACGCATCGAGGTCACGACCTGATGTTCGAGATCCGCCGGAATCCAGATGCCCCACTGCGGCGGCGCAAAGAAACTGCCCTCGGCGGTATGCACGCCGAGAACGCCGCTGATGGCGTAGGAAAACTGCACCCAATCATGACGATGAGGCGGCGTCCACGAACCGGCGTTCAGGCTTTCCGCCCGCGCATACAACGGACGCGGCAACACCGTCAGCGCCGGGATGGTCCGCTCGAGGGTAAGTTGTCCGTTAGTCGGCATTGATTGGCCTTATGTCGCAAGACGGCTGATAGGGCCGACGTTAGGCTAAGTCATCAATTCTTACAAATGGATTCGGTGCCGGTTATGCATGCCTTCAAACACCTTAAACGCGTGGTCACCGACTGGTTCTTGTGCGGCATGCTGATCGCCACGCTGCTGGCGTATTTCTTCCCGACCTTCGGCGCTACCGGCGGCGGGATGCACGCTGAGTATGTAATCAACATCGGCGTGTTCCTGGTGTTCTTCCTGCACGGGATCAACCTCTCCAGCGAGCAGATCCGCCACGGGCTGAAGAACTGGAAGCTGCACGTGATGGTTCAAGTCTTCACCTTTGCGGTGTTTCCGTTGATCTGGCTGCTGAGCGACACACTGCTGGGCTCACACATTCCATCGTTGCTGATGCTCGGTTTCCTCTACCTCTGCGCCCTGCCCTCGACCATCTCTTCGTCCGTGGCCCTGACCGGCAGCGCGGGCGGCAACGTACCGGCGGCGATTCTCAACGCGAGCCTGTCCAGCGTCTTGGGGATTTTCCTGACACCGTTGCTGGTGAGTTTCGTGGTCGGCAGCGGCGCTGACGGCATCGACCTGGGTTCAACCCTGCTCGACCTGTGCGCGATGCTGTTGTTGCCGCTGGTACTCGGGCAATTGCTGCGGCCATGGCTGGGCAGGTTTTTCGCTCGGCACAAGCGCTACACCAACATCGCCGACAAGCTGGTGATCCTGCTGCTGGTGTACTCGGCGTTCTGCAACTCGATGGTCTCGGGGATGTGGCAGCAACAGGGCAACAGCGTGATTCTCACGGCGTTGATTGGCAGCGCGATTCTGCTGGCGATCATCCTGTGGATGACCACCCGCACCGCCCACGCGCTGAAGTTCAGCCCCGCCGACGAGATCGCCGCGGTGTTCTGCGCCAGCAAAAAATCCCTGGCGGCCGGAGCACCGATGGCGGCGTTGATCTTTGGTGCCAACCCCGGCCTTGGGTTGATCCTGCTGCCAATCATGATCTACCACCCGTTGCAACTGATCGTGTGCTCGGTGATGGCCGAGGGTTACGCCAACCGCAACCGGCAACTGGCCGCGCAGCAAAACGCCGCAGTGCTCAGCCCTCAATAATCAGCGCTCGATAATCGCCGTCACGCCCTGACCGCCGGCGGCGCAGATCGAGATCAACCCTCGGCCCTTGCCCGCCGCGTCCAGCAGCTTCGCCAGGTTGGCGACAATGCGTGCACCGGTAGCGGCAAACGGATGCCCGACGGCCAGCGAACTGCCTTTGACGTTGAGGCGACTGCGGTCGATGGAACCCAGCGCCGCGTCGAGGCCCAGGCGGGTTTTGCAATACTCCGGATCTTCCCAGGCCTTCAACGTACACAGCACCTGCGCGGCAAACGCTTCGTGGATTTCGTAGTAATCGAAATCCTGCAAGGTCAGGCCGTTGCGCGCCAGCAATCGCGGCACCGCATACACCGGCGCCATCAGCAGCCCTTCGGCACCGTTGACGAAATCCACCGCCGCCGCCTCGCCGTCACGCCAATAGGCAAGCACCGGCAAACCGCGCACCTTCGCCCATTCCTCACTGCCCAACAGCACCACCGACGCACCATCGGTGAGTGGCGTGGAGTTGCCCGCGGTCAGGGTGCCCTTGGCACTTTTCTCGAAGGCCGGTTTCAGTGAGGCGAGTTTTTCCAGGGTCAGCTCCGGGCGCAGGTTGTTGTCCCGAGTCAGGCCGAGGAACGGCGTCATCAGATCGTTGTGCCAGCCTTCGGCGTAGGACGCCGCCAGTTTCTGATGGCTTTCGAGGGTCAGCCGATCCTGCTCGTCACGCGGGATGCCCCAGGTCTGGGCCATCAATTCACAGTGTTCGCCCATCGACCGGCCGGTGCGCGGCTCGCCGATACTTGGAAAGTCCGGGATCAGGTGTCGGGGACGCAATTGCAGGAAGGTTTTCAGTTTGTCAGCGGTGCTTTTGGCGCGGTTGGCTTGCAAGAGAATCTTGCGCAAGTCTTCGTTGACGCCGATCGGCACGTCCGAGGCCGTGTCGACGCCGCCGGCAATGCCGCATTCGATTTGCCCCAAGGCGATTTTGTTCGCCACCAGCAATGTTGCCTCCAGCCCCGTACCGCAGGCCTGCTGGATGTCGTAGGCCGGCGTCGTCGGCGACAAACGCGAGCCCAATACACATTCGCGGGTCAGGCCGTAGTCGCGCAAATACTTGAGCAAGGCCCCGGCGGCCACTTCGCCCATGCGCACACCGTGCAGGTTATAGCGCTCGATCAGGCCTTCCAGCGCTGCGGTGAACATCGCCTGGTTACTGGCAGTGGCGTACGGCCCGTTGGACCGGGCAAAAGGAATACGGTTACCACCGATAATCGCGACGCGACGCAGCTGAGTCATGAAAAAAGCTCCTTCTGATAGTCAATGGTGAACACACATCCCTGTGGGAGCGGGCTGCAATTCCTGAAAGACCTGCTAAACCCAAGCTCAAACCAACCTGCAATGTTCAAGCGTAGGCCTTATCTCGTGGATCGAACGACTAATTGCCATTCCTGGTCCACACTTTTAACCCCGGCTTCTGGAGCGTGATTCATGTCTGACCGCTATATCGACTTCGCCAATTCGTCCATCGGCCATCGTGTGGTCGGTGCCCTGGGTCTGCCGTCGCCGGTACGGCTGGAACGCTGGCAAGCAGGCCGATTGCGGCCTGTCGAGGGGGCGCTGTTGATTGGCGGTGGCCCGCTGACGGAAAAAGTCAGCACCCTCGCCAACCGCTTGACCGACACGATTTACAGCTACGGCACCGACCCGACCCTGGCCACCGCGTGGATTCCCGGCCACGGCCAGAAACTCAAAGCCGTGGTGTTCGACGCCAGTGACCTGGTGCAGGTCGATCAGCTGAAACAGCTGCGCGAGTTCTTCCAGCCACTGATGAAAAACCTCGATCACCATGCGCACCTGGTGATTCTTGGTCGCGCGCCGGAGACCTTGAGCGACCCGTTCGCCGCCAGCTCCCAACGGGCGCTGGAAGGGTTCAGCCGTTCGCTGGCCAAGGAACTGCGCAACGGCGGCACCTTGCAGCTGATCTATGTCGGCGAAGGGGCCGAAGATCAACTCGAAGGCCCGTTGCGGTTTTTCCTCTCGCCCAAAAGTGCGTTCATTTCCGGACAAGTCATACGTTTGAAGGCGTGTGCGACGCAGGTGATGGACTGGACACGCCCCTTGTCAGGGCGCAAGGCACTGGTAACCGGGGCAGCCCGGGGCATCGGCGCCTCGATCGCCGAAACCCTGGCCCGGGACGGCGCCGAGGTGATCCTGCTCGACGTGGCGCCGGCCAAAACCGATCTCGACGCCCTGGCCGCTCGCCTCGGCGGACGCAGCATCACCCTGGACATCTGCGCCGAAAACGCCGCCACGCAACTGATCGAACACTTACCGGACGGCGTCGACATCGTGGTGCACAACGCGGGCATCACCCGGGATAAAACCCTGGCCAACATGACCCCGGAATTCTGGGACGCGGTGCTGGCGGTCAACCTCAACGCACCGCAAGTGCTGACCAAGGCGCTGCTCGACAGCGGCACCCTGCGCGACGACGGCCGAGTGATCCTGTTGGCGTCCATCAGCGGCATCGCCGGCAATCGCGGGCAAACCAATTACGCCGCGAGCAAGGCCGGGCTGATTGGCCTGGCCCAGGCCTGGGCGCCACTGCTGGCAGGGCGCGGCATCAGCATCAACGCGGTGGCGCCAGGGTTTATCGAAACCCAGATGACCGCGCACCTGCCCTTCGGCGTACGCGAAGCCGGGCGGCGCTTGAGTTCGTTGGGCCAGGGCGGCCTGCCGCAAGACGTCGCCGAAGCCGTGGCCTGGATGGCACAACCGGGCACCGGAGCGTTTACCGGGCAAGCACTGCGCGTGTGCGGGCAAAGCGTGTTGGGAGCCTGACCATGACCACCGACTGGCACACACTCAATAGCGAACCGGGCTTGCAGACGCTGTATTTAACAGCGGCAACGCGACGCAAAATCACCGGCACCGCACTGCCTGAGCTGGGTTATCACTGTTGGGTCAACGTCGATCCGAAACGCCTGGCGGCTTATCGCAAGGTGTGTGGTTTTGCCGACAACGGGCTGCTGCCACCGACGTATCCACACATCCTGGCGTTTGCCTTGCAGATGCAGCTGCTCACCGCCAAGGCGTTTCCCTTCCCACTGCTGGGGCTGATTCACTTGAGCAATCGCATCCGCATCTTGCGCCCCATGGGTGGCGTGAGCCGCGTGCGGGTCAGCGTGAAGGTGCAGAACCTGCAACCCCATGCCAAGGGCGCGACCTTCGAGTTAGTGACGACGCTCGACGACCAATTGGGGCTGCTGTGGGAAGCCGAAAGCCAGATGCTCTGTCGCGGGGTCAAACTGGCAGGCGAGCCTGTCGAGCAAGCGTTTGCATCGACGTTGGCGCTGACCGAAGTGGCCCACTGGAAAGCACCGGCGGACATTGGTCGCCGGTACGCCAAAGTGTCTGGAGACTACAACCCGATTCACCTGAGCGCGATCAGCGCCCGACTCTTCGGCTTTCCCAGCGCCATCGCCCATGGCCTGTGGAACAAGGCGCGCACCCTGGCAGCCCTGAGCGATCATTTGCCGACGGCCAACGTCGAAATTGCGGTGCAGTTCAGAAAACCGGTGCGTTTGCCCAGCGAGGTGACGCTGATGTCCAGCGCGGCGGGGTCCAGTGGGGATTTCCAGTTGATGGGGGCCGGGGAGATCGAGCATATGGTGGGGCAGTGGCGGCCGGTTGCCTGATGGATTGTGGTGAGGGGGCTTTCCCCCTCGCCACAGTACGCTCAGGAACTCACCAAACCCCGAGGCTGCGGAAACAAATTATTCAACGTATCCAACAAACGCACGTGATAGATCGGCTTGCGAAACAGATCCAGCACCTGCAACCGCAACATGTCACTCACATCCTCCATATCCGCATGCCCCGACGTCACAATCACCGGCAAATGCTGACGAGCCGTGTGCTCACGCAGACGCTTGATCAACGATATGCCGCTTTCCTCCGGCATCCGCAAATCAGTAATCACCAGCGCAATATCAGGATGACGAGTCAAATGATGCAGGGCGAGCTTGACCGACGTTGCCGTAAAACAAGTAAAACCCTCGCCCTCCAGCAACTCCGCCAGTTCCAGTAACGCATCCTCCTCATCATCGACCAGAAGAAGCTGTTGCCGAGGGAGGGCTGGAGCGTTCATGGGGCAACACCTGCAATGGACTAAGCCTTGACGTTAGAAGCCCTTTGCAGGATTGGCAAATGACTGCCCATTGCCAGTCTTCAAATCAAAGCGCGGCTGAAATCGTGTTGAACATTGCGGTGACCGCCGTGGAGATGGGTGCCACAAACGTTGCCAGCACCACGGCCACCATGCCTGCAATGATTGCGTACTCGATGCCCGAAGCGCCTTCGGTGTCTTTGGCAAGGTCTTTGTAAAAAGCGATTTGGGATTTGATCTTCTGAACCGTTTTAGAGAAGGACATGACGCGTCTCCTGAATGACAGCGGATGTTGCACGACCGCAACATGATTCCCATATGCCAGCATCAGCATTGTCGGCAAACCCATGACCAACAACTGTAAGAACGCATTAATACTTAAGCAGTAACCAGTGCATCGACGTCACAAAACATCATCTTGAGCATTGGCCGTTATTTTTTGTCAGATATTTCCAGCCCCGTAATGGCATTTTGCTTTACCTGCGCTACCGTCAAATAGCGAAACAGTCCCACGTTCATAACTGCCTGATTACGAAGTCATCTCGTTAGAAGGCTTGGGGGCGTTACGCCGCAGGAAAGGGGGAGAGCCTTCATGAACAGCCGCGTCACCCTGGGCCTGGCCGGGCTGTTTCTGGCAGGCGCCATCATTGCCGGTTACTGGGGGCTGGCGCTGAGTCGCCAACCGGCCCCCGAGCCTGTCGCGCAAATCGGCACATCAACGCCCTCGATACAGGTCTCGGTGGACGACCCGACCCGCCAACCGGTGGTGGTGCTGCTGCGTGATATCGCACCGTTCGAGCAGATCACCGCCGCCGACGTGACCCTGGAAAAACTGCGTACCGCCCCGGTGGGCTGCCTGACCCGTCTCGAACAAGCCATTGGCCGTACACCCTGGCGCGCGCTCACCGCCGGCAGTTGGCTCAATGATCAGAGTTTCGAAGCCGGCGGTACGCTGGCGCGGATGATCCGCGCCGATGAACGCGCCCTCGCCGTGGCGGCGGATGATGTGATCAATGTCGGCGGCCAATTGAGCCCCGGCGATTATGTCGATGTGCTGCTGTTTCTGCGCATGGACACCAACAACCTCCAGCAGTCGGCCCAGGTCGTGGTCCCGGCGTTGCGCGTACTCGGGGTCGGCGAGCAGTTGGGGCTGACGAATGATGGCAAGCCTGCCAACCCGGCACTCAGCCATGAAGAGAAACTCAAGCAGGAACAACTGCGCACCAGCGCCCGCACCGTGTTGCTCGCCGTCCCTGAATCCCTCTTGAGCCGCCTGATGCTCGCGGCGCACGTCGGGGTTTTGCGTCTGGCTGTGCGCAGCGCCGAGGAACAACGCCTGAGCCAATACTGGGCCGGCCGTGGTGACTCATCGGCGAGCCTGGCCAACGCCAACCGCGAGCTGGTGCAGTTCAGTCAACTGGCCCTGGCCGGCACTCCACAATCCCCCGCCCCCAGAGGCGCAGCACCTCGCAAGCCGAGCGTGGAAGTCATTCGCGGCAATGCCGTCACCCAACAAACGCCCTGAATCGAGCGAGGACTCTCCATGCGCAGATGTTTCACGCCGCACTTCCTCGAAAACGGCCACGTCGATAAACACGGCGGATTATCGCAATGAGCCAAAGCCAGAACCTGAGCCAGACCTTCCTCGCGATCACACGCAACAACACCGACTTCGAGTGGCTGCAAGGGGCGCTCGCCCCTTTGGGTCGAGTGATCAGCGCCGGTGGCGGCAACCTCGACGAGCTCCTGACACTGGTGGACGTGACCTTCGCCAGCCTGGTGTTCGTGGGCCTGGACCATGAGCATGTGGTGGCCCAGAGCGCGTTGATCGAAGGTGCCCTGGAAGCCAAACCGATGCTGGCGATCGTGGCCCTGGGCGACGGCATGGACAACCAACTGGTGCTCAACGCCATGCGTGCCGGTGCGCGGGATTTCGTCTCTTACGGCTCGCGGTCCAGCGAAGTCGCCGGCCTGGTGCGACGCCTGAGTAAACGCCTGCCGACCGTGGCGCCGAACACCCAACAGATTCCGCAAGGTGGCCTGACCGTACTTTACGGCGCGCAGGGCAATGGCGACGGCGCGTTGCTCGCCAACCACCTGGCGCACGTGGTGCAAAAGAGCGGCCAGCAAACGCTGTTGCTGGATCTGGGGCTGCCCCGTGGCGACAGCCTGGCCTTGCTGGGGTTGGAGAGTTCGTTTCATTTCGGCGATGCATTGCGCCACCTCAGGCGCCTCGACGCAACGCTGATCGACAGCGCCTTCACTACCTGCGACGCCGGGCTGCGAATCCTCGCCTACGCCAGCAACGATGAACCGCTCGAACAGACCAGCGCCGCCGAGCTGTACATGCTGCTCAGTGCCTTGCGCCAACATTTCCAGCACATCGTGGTGAACCTCACCGGCCAGTCGGACAGTGAAGCATTGCGCACCTTCGTCAGCCATTGCGACAAGTTGCTGTGGTACACCGATCAAAACGTGCTCGACTGCCGACGCAACCTTGAGGTGCTCAGCCGCTGGCGCGAAAAAGGCCTGAAGCTCGACCACGCCAGGTTGCTGGTGGACCGCTATCTGCGCAGCGTCCCGCCGGACTCCGACACCTTGGGCAAAACTTTCGGCATGGAGGTGATCGCGGTGTTTGCCTACAGCCCGGAAGTGCGACTCAACGCCAAGAATCAAGGGCTGAGCCTGTTCGAGCTGGCCCCGCGCGAGGGCCTGACCCAAAGCCTGCGCGCCCTCGGCGAGCAGCTGGCCAAACGCTCCGAAAGCCCGGATAAGCCCAAGGCCGGCTGGTTCAACCGGTTGAGGGGCGTGCAATGAGCGGGGAAAAACTCTTCGGCGCGCCTTCGCACGGGCCGACCGGCAATACCGACCACGAAGGCCTGAAACTGGTGCTGCACCGCTACATCATCGACGCCATCGAAGAGTCCGGGAAAAACCTGCTGGAAGGGTCGCGGCCCATACTGTCGCAGTTCGTCACCGACAAAGTCGCCGAATACATCGCCCGTCTGCACCTGGCGATTTCCCGCTACGAGATGGAACGGCTGGCGGAAGAAATCGTCGACGAACTCACCGGTTTCGGTCCGCTGGAAGTGCTGCTGCGCGACTCGGCGGTGACCGAAATATTGGTCAACGGCCCGCACCGGGTGTTCGTCGAACGTGAGGGAGTGTTGCACCTCAGTGACCTGCGGTTCATCGACGACCACCACGTCGAGCGGGTCATGCAACGGATTCTCGCGCCCCTGGGCCGACGGCTCGATGAGTCTTCGCCGATGGTCGATGCGCGCCTGCCCGATGGCAGCCGGGTCAACGCGATCATTCCACCGATTGCCCTCGACGGCCCATGCCTGTCGATTCGGAAGTTCCGCAAGGACATGCTCAAAAGCACCGACCTGATGGCGATGCAAACCATCGACCAGGCGATCTTCGAGTTCATTCAGGAGGCTGTGGGCAAGCGTTGCAACATCCTGGTCAGCGGCGGTACCGGCACCGGCAAGACCACACTGCTGAACATTCTCAGCCAATTGATCGCCCCTCACGAACGGCTGGTCACCATCGAAGACGTCGCCGAACTGCAACTCGGCCATCCTCACGTGGTGCGCCTGGAAACCCGGCCGCCGAATGCCGAAGGCCACGGCGAAGTGAAGGCCAGCGACCTGATTCGCAACGCGCTGCGGATGCGCCCGGACCGGATCATCCTCGGCGAGATTCGCGGCGTCGAAGTGGTCGACGTGCTCACCGCCATGAACACCGGGCACGACGGCTCCATGAGCACCGTGCACGCCAACAACGCCCAGGATGCGCTGTTGCGCCTGGAGACGCTGGTGGGCCTGACCGGGCGGCTCATTGCCGAACGTACCCTGCGGCAAATGATTTGTGCGGCGCTGGACGTAGTGATCCAACTGACGCGCCTGCCCGATGGCCGCCGCTGCGTCAGCGAAGTGGTGGAGGTCGTCGGTATTCGTGACGACGTCTACGTGACCAACACCCTGTTCCGCTTCGACCGACACACCGGCCGCGGTTTTCTGCGCGAGGCGGCCAACCCCGCCGGCGACAAACTGCGTCGCGAGTCGGCGCTCTCTCCCTTGGCGTATTGAGGGTCACGGCATGCTCAAACCGGCGCTGCTCATCCTGCTTTGCCTGACGCTGTTGGGGGTGTCGATCCGTTTGTTCTACAACAGTCTGCGCCAGGCCGGCATCGACCGAACCCTCGGCCGCCTGACCCAAGGGCAACCGCAACTGACCGTGGCGAAATCATCCTGGTCTGGCCTGGAACGGACCTTTCTACGCGCCGGCCTCGGGCGCCCCACCGAGCGCATCGGGTCGTGGCTGCTGCTCTGGGCCTTGGGCGCCCTGCTGGGGTTTGCCCTCGCGGGCTGGATCGGTTTGTTGATGTTGCTACTGGTGCCGCCCCTGGCTCTGCGGCTGTACATCAGCTGGCGATATCAGCGCCGACTCAAGCGCATGATCGAACAACTGCCGACGCTGCTCGACCACACCGTGCGCAGCCTGAAGTCCGGACGCACCCTGGCCGATGCAGTGCTGGCCGCCATCAACGCCGCCGAAGCGCCACTGAAAGACGCCATGGCTCGGGTTCAACGCAACGTGCACTTGGGCGTCAGCCTGCCGGACGCCATCTCGGACCTCGCCGAGCTGTATGAGAAAGACGAGTTTCGCCTGTTCGCCCTGGGCCTGAAGGTCAATCACCGCTACGGCGGCAATGCCAGTGAACTGTTTGAAAACCTGATCAAAATGATCCGCGAACGAGACCAGGCTGCGCGCCAACTGCGCGCCATGACCGGCGAAACCCGCGTCACGGCCGTGGTGCTGGGGCTGATGCCTGTGGGGCTTGCCGGTTACTTTTTGGTGTCCAATCCGAAATACCTGTTGGCCATGTGGAACAGCGGCTCGGGGCAAATGATGCTGGCGACCGCGTTCGGCTTGCAGGTCGTGGGCTGCCTGGCGCTGTGGCGCATGTTGCGAAGCGTATGAAAATCGCCCTGCTGCTGAGCGCACTGCTGTTTCTGGCGGCCACGCTGTTGCTGCTCAGTGGCCTGCTGGACCAGCACCGGCGTGCGCGCCAGGTAGCCCAACGGCTGGACGGCAAACCGCTGAGCGACCATCGCGTCAGTCACTGGCTACAACTGCTGGGCGACAGCCGCATCGGTCAGCGTTCGATCCAACTGGACAACGAAACCCAGACCCTGCTCAACCGCCTCGGCTGGCGCAGCGCCCGACAACGCTCGCTGTTCGCCGCCTGCCAGATCGGCACACCGGTGCTGGCGTTGGCCCTGTGCCTGTTGATCCAGGGCCTGTTCTTCCCGCAGGTGAACAACCACTGGATCACTCCAACCCTCGCCACAGCCCTCGGTTACCTGCTGCCCAAACGCTTGCTGGCCGCCGCCGCGCAGCAGCGGCAAAAACAACTGGCGATCGAGGTATCAACCTTCATTCCACTGCTGCGCATCCTGTTCGAATCCGGCATGGCGGTGGAACAGTCACTGCGAGTGTTGAGCGTTGAAGGCAAACAACTGCTACCGACCCTGACCCACGAATTGCGCCTGATACTGGCGCGGGTCGATTCCGGTCTGGAACTGGGCGAAGAACTGAACAAGGCCACCCAATTGCTCGCGGTGGACGAATTCACCGACACCTGCGTGATCCTTCAACAACTGATTCACCAAGGCGGCGGCGCGATGAAATCACTGCTGGCGCTCAAGCTGCTGCTCGATGACCGACGCCTGACACGCTTGCAGGAATACATCTCCAAAATGTCCGCAAAAATGTCCGTGGTGATGATGTTGTTTCTCTTCCCGGCGTTGCTGATCGTGCTGGCCGGACCGAGCTTCACCGCGCTGGCGCGGGCGTTTGGTTCTTGAAAGACCGCTGATCCTGCAGGAGCGAGCCTGTGGTGAGGGGCCCGCTCCTGCAAGGGGTCAGCTGTGTGGCGCGGCTTTTGGTACGTCGACGTTATCCAGCACCCGATTCACCGCCAGCTCGGCCAGCATGATGACCTGCTGAATCGCCAGGAGCGTATGCCGCTGCGGGGCGTCGACATAAGCGGCGATGTCGCTGGTCATAACGCTGGCTGAGGCTAGTGATTCGCAGACATGGGCGAGCAGGCTTTCGTTGTCCATGTCCGGGGCGACCAGAAACATCCTGCTTGGCTTGCGGCCTTCGGGTTGTTTGGGTGGTGGCTTGAGGTAGTGGTCGAGCGCGCGTTCGGCGGCTTCGTTGAGTTTTTTCGAATCGAGGGATTCGTAGGGCGAAACGTCGTCAGTTTCAGGGGGATTTGGTGTGGCTTTGAACATGATTACACCTCCGGGATGAAATGGAGCCACTTCCAAATTGCCGCGACGCAATTTGGGGTGGCAGCTGTACGCGGGTTCGCGGACCGACCCCTGAGGCTTGCTCGGCATACCCGAAGGTATCCCGCGCACAGTCGCCATGACACGAAACGACAGACACCAAAAAGTGTTGTTGTTCGGTGGAGCGATTATGCCTCAAGAATCGAGCCGCGACGCCCGGTCGCTGAATTGTCAGCGACGGACAAAGGCTAGAGACGCCGCTTCCGACGGGCAACCTGAAAAACATGTGGGAAGGTTCTGACGTTTTTACCGACCAATAAACATCGTTGCCTGTAAGGCCGTCTTCGCGGACAAGTCGGATCGCCGCACCGCTCGCTCCTACAAGTGGGTCGGTGTATGTCTGGGAGAGATTGGTCGGCTGTCAGGCCGCCAGGATCAAAAGATCGCAGCCTTCGGCAGCTCACAGGGGAGCGGCATACACCCGCCAAACTACAGGCCGAGCGTTAGCTCGCCTGCCGCTTTTGATCTTGATTCACCCGCCCCTTCGGGAGGCTGAGTGGAGGTGTTCATCTGGGGATTGGCGCGCAGCGCCGTTCGACGCAGTCGAACACATCGCATGTAGGTTGAAGCGAAGCCAACCGTAGGGCGATGCCCCCAGATGGATACCGGAGCGAAGGAACCCCGAGCCTTAGCGAGGGGCCGGACG
>NZ_QKYZ01000027.1:0-58852 GCF_003253625.1 Pseudomonas sp. URMO17WK12:I6 | reverse complement strand
GCTGAACACCGTTGCTGCTGCCGCCAAGATCGGTGGCGACATCCACGTTCTGGTTGCAGGCCAGGGCGCTGGCGCCGTGGTTGAAGCCGCTGCGAAAATCGCTGGCGTGAGCAAAGTCCTGAACGCTGACAATGCTGCTTACGCGCATCAGCTGCCGGAAAACGTTGCTCCACTGGTAGCCGAGTTGGGCAAGGGCTACAGCCACATCCTGGCTGCCGCCACTTCCAACGGCAAAAACATCCTGCCGCGTGTCGCCGCTCAGCTGGACGTTGACCAGATCTCCGAGATCATCTCGGTAGAAAGCGCCGACACCTTCAAGCGCCCGATCTACGCCGGTAACGCCATCGCTACTGTGCAATCGAATGCTGCAGTGAAAGTGATCACCGTGCGGGCTACCGGTTTCGACCCGGTGGCGGCCGAAGGTGGTTCGGCCGCCGTTGAAGCTGTTGCCGCTGTTCACAACGCCGGCACTTCCAGCTTCGTCAACGAAGAACTGGCCAAGTCCGACCGTCCGGAACTGACCGCTGCCAAGATCGTCGTTTCCGGCGGCCGTGGCATGCAGAACGGTGACAACTTCAAACACCTGTACGCCCTGGCCGACAAGCTGGGCGCTGCCGTCGGTGCTTCCCGCGCCGCGGTCGACGCAGGTTTCGTACCCAACGACATGCAGGTCGGTCAGACCGGCAAGATCGTTGCGCCACAGCTGTACATCGCCGTCGGTATCTCCGGCGCGATCCAGCACCTGGCCGGCATGAAAGACTCCAAAGTGATCGTTGCGATCAACAAGGACGAAGAAGCGCCGATCTTCCAGGTGGCCGATTACGGCCTGGTGGCGGATTTGTTCGAAGCGATTCCAGAAATGGCCGCCCTGGCCTGATCACCGACCGACAGGAGCGACATGTATGAGCAATATCGATTTTTCAACGTGGATCGGACGTCGTCAGGAAAGCCAGGACCGGATCAGCTTCAACCTGGTCAAACGCATTGCCGCCACCTTGAGCGAAGTGGCGCCACTGCCTGGCGAAGCGCTGCCGCCGCTGTGGCACTGGGCGTTTTTTCAGGAGCCGGTTGCCGCCAGCGAACTGGGCCCGGACGGCCATCCCGCGCTCGGCGGCTTCCTGCCACCAGCCCACAACCGCAATCGCATGTGGGCCGGTAGCCGAATCGAGTTCTACCAGCCTCTGAAGGTAGAGGCGGATGTGACCTGCGTATCGACCATTCTCAACGTCGAAGAGAAGCACGGTCGCACCGGGTCGTTGCTGTTCGTCACGGTACGCCATGAGTATTTCCAGGACGGCCAACGCGCCCTGCAAGATGAGCAGGACATCGTCTACCGGGAACCGACACCGCCCAAACTGAGCGGCACCGAAGCGCTCCCTGAAGGCCAATGGCGGGACCAGGTCGAACCCTCACCGACCCTGCTGTTCCGCTATTCCGCAGTCACCTTCAATGGCCACCGGATTCACTATGACTGGCCCTACGTCACAGAGACCGAAGGCTATCCGGGGTTGGTAGTGCATGGCCCATTGATCGCCACCCTCAACTTGCGTGCCTTCACCAGAGCGCACCCGACCGCGCGCTTGAAGCGCTTCGCGTTCCGGGCTGTCAGGCCGCTGATTTCACCGCAACCCTTCGAAGTGGGCGGGCGTCTGATCGACAGCGGCAAGGCGCAGGTTTGGGCGGGCAATCAGGACGGCACCGCACAAATCGGTGAAGTCGAGTTCAGCGCGGGAGAAACCCCATGAATCCATCGATCGTTCGCACCGCCCTGTTTGTCCCGGCCACGCGTCCAGAGCGCATCCCCAAAGCCATCGCCACCGGCGCGGACCGGGTGATTGTCGACCTGGAAGATGCCGTACAGGAAAACCTCAAGGAGCAGGCCAGGGATAATCTGCAGCGCTTCTTGAGTGACCACCCGGACGCCCGGATTCTGGTTCGCGTGAATGCCCCGGATCACTGGGCACACGCTGCAGACCTGGATCTTTGCCGACGCCATGCCGGTGTGACCGCCATTCTGCTGCCCAAGGCTGAAACCTGTGCGCAAGTGCACACTGCAGGCAGCACCGGCAAACCGGTCTGGCCGATCATCGAAAGCGCCAAAGGCTTGGCTGCACTTGGCTCGATTGCCATCGCCCAAGGTGTCGAGAGGCTGTCGTTCGGCAGTCTCGATCTGGGCCTGGACCTGAACCTGACCACCGGCAGCCACGCCGCCGATGAAGTGCTCAGCCACGCCCGTTATGCCGTATTGCTCTGGACCCGGGTTGCCGGGCTGGCGCCTGCGCTGGATGGTGTTTTCCCCTCGATCGAGGACACCACCGGCCTGCGCGCCGCCGTTGAATTTGCCCGCGACATGGGCTTCGGCGGCGCACTGTGCATCCATCCGAGCCAAGTGGCGATCATCCATCAGGCATTACAACCCACCGCTGAAGAATTGCACTGGGCGCGACGCATCATCGATGCCGCCAGCTCCGGGGAAGGCGTGTTCGTGATGGATGGGCAAATGGTCGATGCACCGGTCATTGGTCGTGCCCAAGCCATTCTGGCGCGCGCGAACCAGCCATTTTGATTCTCACCCTGCAGGACGGTGTCATGACCCCAATTTCCAGTCTCACCCATGCCATTTCGATCAACCCCGCCACTGGCGAGCAGATCGGCCACTACCCTTTCGAATCCCCATCGACCCTGGACGCCGCATTGTCGCGCGCCGCTGCCGGGTTCCGCGTCTGGCGCAGCAAACCCGTTGATCAACGCTCGCAGCTGTTGATCACCCTGGCTCAGGTATTGCGCGACAACGCCGCCACGATGGCGAACATGATCACCCAGGAAATGGGCAAGCCCATCACTCAGGCACGCGGTGAAATCGAAAAGTGCGCGCAGCTTTGCCAGTGGTACGCCGAACACGGCCCTGCCATGCTGAGCGCCGAACCGACAATGGTCGAGGGTGGCAAGGCACGCATTGAATACCGCCCGCTCGGGCCGATTCTCGCCGTGATGCCATGGAATTTCCCGATCTGGCAGGTCCTGCGCGGCGCCGTTCCAGCGCTGATCGCCGGCAACACCTACGTCCTCAAACATGCCCCCAACGTGATGGGCTGCGCCTGGCTATTACGCGATGCCTTCAAACACGCTGAGTTTCCCGAAGGTGTTTTCGAGGTCATCAACGTCACGCCGGACGGCGTCTCCACGGCCATCGCCGACCCACGCATCGCCGCGGTGACACTCACCGGCAGCGTCCGGGCCGGTATTGCCATCGGCGCACAGGCCGGTGCAGCCTTGAAAAAGTGTGTGCTGGAACTGGGCGGCTCCGATCCGTTCATTGTGCTCAACGATGCCGACCTCGACGAGGCAGTCAAAGCCGCCGTCATTGGCCGCTATCAGAACACCGGACAAGTCTGCGCAGCCGCCAAGCGCCTGATCGTTGAGCAAAGCATTGCCCAGGCATTCACCCACAAGTTCGTCGAAGCCACCCGCCAACTGATCGTCGGCGATCCACTGGCCCCAGACACCTACATCGGCCCCATGGCCCGCTTCGACCTGCGTGATGAACTGGATCGTCAGGTTCGCAACACCCTGGAAGAAGGCGCGACATTGCTGATGGGCGGCAAGAAAGCTGAAGGCCCCGGCAACTTCTACGAGCCCACCGTATTCGCTGACGTCACCGACCAAATGACCTCATTCAAACAGGAACTGTTCGGTCCGGTAGCCTCGATCATCACCGCACGCGACGCCGCCCATGCGCTGGAATTGGCCAACAACAGCGAATTCGGACTCGCCTCAACTATCTACACGGGTAATGCTCAGCTGGCAGAGCAGATGGCTGGTGAACTGGAAACTGGTGGTGTGTTCATCAATGGATATTGCGCGACGGACCCGCGTGTCACGTTTGGTGGGGTGAAGAAAAGCGGTTTTGGCCGGGAGCTGTCGCATTTTGGGGTACGGGAATTTTGTAATGCGCAGACGGTTTGGGTGGATCGGCGCTGATTGCATCAATAGTAAAACTGAGACAAATAAAAAGGGTCGCGAGGTAAAATCTCGCGACCCTTTTTAATTAATTCGCGTCCTCCCTGCCGAAGGGTACTCATGTTGAAGAAACAACCGGAAAGCAAAGCGGCGACTGCTGCTGAAATTGAGCGCTCCATCCAGGCCCTGAACAAAATGGCAGAACGCCTTTGGGGGGATGGCCGGGAAGCTGAGGCGAAGGCCCTCCTTGATGCCTTGGATGCACTAAACCGGGCGCTCGATCGGATCAGGATTGGAGAAAGTCGAAGGATTTCGACTCTGCATTAAGACGCACGAGTCAATCGGCGGTTGAGGTTATTCTCAAACGCAGTGGCTTTGACTTTGCAGTCTGGCACAGGCACATTCTGGTGCTACGTGAGGATGGATGCCTCGGTGAGGCTTAAGGAGAATGCCGTGTTTCCGATCAATATCTGGCTTGCCTATACTGCCGCGTGCTTACTATTGGTGCTCGCCCCAGGCCCGGACAATCTGCTGGCCGTAGGCCGAGGACTCAGCCAGGGCAAGATCGCCGCTATCGTGTCGGGGATGGCATCGGGGGCGGGAATTCTCTTTCATGTGGCAACCGCTTCGCTAGGACTGACTTTGCTTATGCAGACGTCCGCCGTTGCCTTCTGGGTCGTCAAACTTATCGGCGCCGGTTATTTGCTTTGGCTTGGCATAAAAGTCCTGCGCTCCCGTAGCCTGATTAGCTTCCAGCCGGCGACTCGGCAATCACTACCGAGCATTTTCCTCACGGGATTACTCTCGGCAGCACTCAATCCGAAGCCTGGTTTTTTCGTCCTTGCGTTCATCCCGCAGTTCGTCGACCCGCAACGCGGCTCAGTGAGCGTGCAGATGCTGGTGTACGGCATATGGTTCGCCGCCCTTACGGCAGTGGGATTCGCACTTATGGGCGTATTTGCCACTGTACTGTCCCGTTTTTTGCGTCAGAGCCCACGGCTGGTAAATGGCCTGAACGTAGGGGCAGGACTCACCTTCGTCGCTTCGGGAGTATCGATAGCGGCGCTTAGCCAAAAATAGGATCAATGTATTGGTGTTGCGGGGCTGGAATTCCAGCCTCGCTGGGTTTCTGTGATTATGACGCTGGCTACTTTAAGGCTGATCTTTCGTAAGCGTCCGGTAGACACGCCTTGACGACCTCATTTCAATCGAATGGTGTTCGTCATCTCCAGGCAATCGCCGTTACTGCGACCGTGAATCCACACAACCCTTAGCCCTTCAAAACCTCGTTCACGTCAAAAGCCTCGGATAAGCTTTGGCAGAAACGGGGATGCGTCCAGCCAATACACTTTAGCTGTCAGGTTCAAACGAATATTCAAATGACACTTGTGCCGGCTCACCATGACCAGCAACGTAGTTACCATTACCGCTAAGATTGATTAGATCCCCCGTGCCTGCCCCCTTCACGACACTCCAAGTGCTGCGTGCCTTTCCCTCCGAAAATGATCCCGAATGCCGAACAACAAATGTTCCGCTCTTACCTGCTACCACACCGCAAATCCGCTCAAAACCAACAAAGCAAGCTGTGCCGTCAACACTATAAGACATGAGGTATTCGACGCTACTTGTTCCCTCGATGGCGCCAGCATAGGACTGCGTGACTTTGGCGTGTGAGAGTTTCGGAGTGCCCTCAAGTTCTTGAGACGGCTTCTCGTCCCAGCCAGTTATCTGAAACGTGCAGCTAACAGTCATTTTCATGGGGAACTAGCTCTTTCGTCGTAGTAAGGGAATGTGCTGATCTGATGTGCCGGGAACACCGTTCTGCCTAATGATACCCGTTGCCACCTATGCGGCGGCAGTTGCTGAATATTACCAGCCTGGTGCGTAGGCAGACCGTAGCTCTGTATATCCGCTCGCCTTACCCTGGATGTTTAGCTGCGTGTTTAAGTACACCCGGTGTTACTTCATCGAGGCTACAACGCCTTGCGTCGTTGCCTACGACTGCGCCAGAATCCGCCGGCTTGTGCGCTTTGGGCTCGGGTTTTATCGTTTCCCGGTCACTGAAAAACAGTGATCGGGTTTGGTAGCCCGTACATGAGATTTGCACAGCATCACCATTCGCGGCGTTTTGTCGTCTCGGCTTTATGGTGGTCATGCACAGGGCACCTTCGGGTGCGCCGGCCTCCTCATGTCCCGGTCTACCAACCTGCGCATGGCCGCCACCCCGTTTGGTAGCGAGGGTGGATGGCTCCTTACTTATGGCATGAGGAGTTTCATCTATGTTCAAACCTACACCCAATCCGCCGATCACAGACCCGACATCTCCGTACGAATCCCTCGATTCCAAAAAGCTCCACGAAGCCGCCGAACGCGCCCTCGACCACTACCTCAACCCGGCTGCTCAGATCATGGCCTCCACAAACGAACCCGAGCCTATGTACTTCGCCAACCCGAAGTACAACACCGAATCCCTGCTGGCCAACGCCAGCGAAACACTCGGCTCGGCTACCGTCATGCTCAACAATTTCGCGGCGCTGCTGGAAACCTCACATCGCAAGACCCTGCTGGGCATTGCGCAAGTGGTCATGCTCGGTGAACTGGCGGTGAACCAGGCACTGGATCACGTCGAATTGAAGGAGTAATCGTCGTGCCCTGTGGCGAGGGTGCATACCATCGCCACAGAAACGGCACAAAGGCAGATTGAATAAATAGCCTCTGTTTGTCATTGGAGACTACAGAATGCTCGGCCTCCGCCTACAGTACAGTAATGAACCGCGGAGTTTGCGGACTGCTCTAAAGATGAACGGAGTCCATATATGACCTTCTCAGCATCGCTCCCTGTTGCCCGCAAGTTATCGGTAGCTCTCGCCCTCGCATTGTCAGCAACCCTCGCGGGTTGCGCCACTAACAAGGACTTTTACGCCAAAGGGGGAAGCCGAGCTGATGGCGTCGTTGATATGGCATATGACTTCCAGCAGTTTGAGACCCCTGTGGTTCGAGTCGAGCAAGCCCAGAGCATTGCTAAATCAAAATGCGCGTTGTGGGGTTACTCCGATGCAGAGGCCTTTGGAGGAAAAACCCAGCACTGCAACCAGATGAATGGCTACGGTACCTGCATTGCAGGTCAGATAGTTGTCCAATACCAATGCTTGGGTAACCTCAACACCTCTAGCTCTTCCACTACACCGGCCGCCACCGCGCCCGTTGCCGACACTGCAGCAACTTCTGCTCCGGGCGGGCCGCTCAGCAAAGATCAGTGGAAGCTGCAGCAAATTCAGCAGTTGAATAAATCTGCACCGTCGTATGAGGAGTACCAAAAGCGGTACCGGGTGATCATGGAGCAATAACCCCCCCCGAGCCCTTCTGGCCCGGAAACCCAGAAGGAGCGCATATGTACTCCACGCATCACAGATCGAGGGCAGCGCCAATGTCTAGTCCTGAGAGAGGTGTTAACCTGATTCAGGACGGGACAGGGGCAAAAACACTTAAAAACAAAAAGGGGTCGCGAGATAAAATCTCGCGACCCCTTTGAATTATATGGTCGGGACGGAGTGATTCGAACACTCGACCCCTAGCACCCCATGCCATTATAGATCGGATTCCACTGGACGTTAATAAAATCAAATAAATCCAGATCACCCTAGTAAATACAACACCTTCAGGCTAATCTACCGTCCAACACCACCCAAAACGCAGCAATACAAGCCAGCGCTTTCGGTGGGGTAAAAGTGGGGTAAAAATAAAAAGGCAGAAGGGGCATGGCAAAAATCCAAGTCAAGCAACTGGAAGCGCTTACCGCTGATGATGGCGGCCTGACACTGCGAGAAGATGGCGGAATTGTCGGGCGCGTTCGCGTCGGGCAACGGGGCATTACTGTTCTGTTTCGTTTTGAGTTCAAGTTGAATGGCGCCAAGCGCGACCAAGCATTAGGCTCTTGGCCCAAGAAAAGCCTTGCCAGCATCCGTGCCGAGCGCGACCGCCTGCGCGTGACAGTAAGCGAAGGAATCAACCCCACCGCCGCGAAGAAAGCCGCCAAGATCGAAAAACAGGCCGCTATCGAGGCGACCATTGCCGGGGCCAAGCGCCTGGCTGCCGAGAACCTGACAGTGGCCGACCTGTTCGTCGAGTGGCTAAAAGACGGCGTGGCCCGCCAAGATGACAATGCAGAACTAATCCGCAGCTTCACCAAGGACGTGCTACCCAGCATCGGCAAAAAGTCTCTGCGCGGTCTTACCGAGAAAGATATTCTCGCCATGCTGCGTACCGTACGCGAACGTGGCGTCAATCGGTATGTAGTCAGTCTGTTTGCTGACCTGAATCAGATGCTCGCATGGGGCGAGAAGCGCAAGCCTTGGCGCGGCCTGATGATCGACGGCAACCCTGCCAACCTGGTGGAAGTCAAAAAACTTCTCGACCACGACTATCAAGAAGAACGCGACCGCATTCTGACTGTCGATGAAATCAGGGAGCTGCGGGACATATTTGAGCGCATGGAGCGTGATTATGCCGCCCTGCCCCCCGGCCAGAAATATTCCGGCATCCGTCCGCTGGAAAGGAAAGCACAGCTTGCACTGTGGATATGCTTGGGCACCCTCTGCCGCATCGGCGAACTACTCAAGGCCGAATGGCGCCACATCGATCTAAGCAAGGGAACATGGTTTTTGCCTGCCATGAACACCAAAGGTCACCGAGGAATGCGCCAGGATCACCATATTTTTCTGTCTACCTTCGCCCTGCGCCAGTTCAAAGAACTGCACACCCTGACGGGCAACACGCCATACCTGTTCCCCGCCACCAATCATACCGGCCACGTAGACCTAAAGAGCATTTCCAAGCGCGTAGGCGACCGGCAAGAACAGTTCAAGAAACGCAGTAAACCTTTATCCGGCCGGCGCAATGACAATACGCTGGTACTGAGCAAGGGCACCAATGGCGACTGGACACCGCACGACCTGCGCCGCACTGGCGCAACGACGATGCAGGAGCTGGGCGTCACCTTGGAAATTATCGATCGCTGCCAGAATCACCTGCTGGGTGGCTCCAAGGTTCGCCGACACTATCTTCACCATGACTACGCCAAGGAAAAAACCGAAGCATGGCGACTGCTGGGCGAACGTATCGACGCAATATTGGCTACTGACAACGTGGTGCCGATCAACCACAACACGCGTTTATCGGCTGACCTTGGGTAGCTTCCGAAAAGCAAGCACCCCCAAATGTGAAACCAGCCAACCCATTCAGGATGGGGACGCCCAGGGAGGCGTGAAGATGGAAAAAATTGATCGAGTAAATGACTTACCGAAATGGTTCAACCTAGACAACTACAGTCAGGCAAAAAAATTTAATTCTACTGAATGGCTTCGGCAACTTGAGGTAAGGCGCTTCCTGCTAAGGCTTCTTAAGCACAAGCATGTTAAGCGCGAGGATGTTCACGAGCATGTTGATTCGCTTACTGATGCGATGAGCGTTTCAGCACAAAAAATGTATGCAGCCATAGCTCCAAAAGTTTTAGGCTCAACTGATTTTGATGTGCTGTCCAGAATGAGTCTGGTTGGTCTTAAAGGAGTGGAAAACCTGGATACCCAAGACCTGTGGGAGCACGCGCTTAATGTTTCCGATGATCCTGATGAATGGTTTGAGTCCATCAAACGACGTAACCATGACTATTACAGCGCGCCCATTCTTAGCCCTGACCCCGTGCGCCTTACTGCTCTTGACTCCATAGATCGCGAAGTGTATGCGGCAGTCAAAGTGTCCTTGGACCTGCCAGACGCAGTGCTTATCGAAAGCTTCAAGGCATGGCTGACTGAAACAAGGCAGACCGCCGGGGCGCCTCGATCAAAGTACCATCGCCCCGCCTACGGTCGATGGGCGTCCTACGGCCTGCTGCCTTACCTTGATCTGAAAATATGGGCACAAGATTCGAATATGCATATTCCTGATCGCGTAATGTCAGCGGCAGTGAGTCTGTACGATAAGGGGGAAAGTAGTTTTAGAAAAACAGTCGTTCCCCTCGCAGATGGACTAATGCGCGATCTGTCAGAATTTCGAGCACTGGCGGCAGTTGAAGCCCAATCCTCTGCTAATCCGGAAACTTTTGAGCCCTGAAAATTTCCGGAAGATTTGGCCCGCTGAAACCCGGATCGAAATTGCCCGCCTTCTCACATTGAATGTCTAGCCATAAACCACTGAGCGCCAGATAGCGCGAAGGAGTTATGGCAATGACCGCAATAACAACCACCCCACCCCGCCGCATCATGCGCCTACCGGAAGTCGTCACCATGACCGGCTACGGGCGCAGCTCCATTTACAACTTTATGGATGCTGGAACTTTCCCGAAGTGCCGCCGCATTGGCCCACGCGCTGTCGGTTGGGACAGCCTGGAGGTTGAGCAGTGGATCACTGATCGCTTGGAGGGCCGCGCATAATGGACAAAAATAAGCCCATCACTAAGGGCAAGCTCGGGAATAAATCGCGCGTAAATAACACCTGCAGCAACACCCAGCTCGCCCGTTTGATGGCTCGGATCAAGCTGGGGCCGACAGACACCATGAATATCTGCCGCCCAAGCGCCCGTACTTCCAAGCTGCGCGCCATTGTCCCCCCAATCAAGACCCCAAACCTGGCCAGCCTCTACCTGCTCACCCTGTCACCGATTGGTGCTGACCTAGCGTTGCTGATCTGCTTGGAGGCGGCCTTATGGATTTCGTGATCCTGTTTCGTGACGCTATGCAATCCGTCTTCGGGCCGCTTGATTGGCTGCCGATACCAGACGGCGAAGTCCACCGCTTCCACGTGCCAAGCGACACGCCAGGCACCCGGAACGGCTGGTATGTCTTGTTTCTGGACGGCATCGCCTGCGGTGTGTTCGGGAGCTGGAAGTTGGGAGGTACCCAGACCTGGCGCAGCCGCAAACCAGTCGATCACGTGGAGGCTCAGCTAGTCACTCAACGCTTCGAGCAAGCCCGACGCAAAAAGGAGGTCGAACAGTATTGGCGCCAACAGGCTACTGCCGAATATGCAAACCGACTATGGCACCAAGCGCGGCCGGCCGTGGATTATCACCATCCCTATCTGACACGCAAGCGGGTCAAGGCATGCGGCCTACGCCGGTACTGTGACACGCTACTGGTGCCGCTGGTGCGTGATGGGGAGCTGATGAACCTGCAACGCATCTACACGGACGGCTCCAAGCGCTTCTTGCGTGGAGGCATGGTCAAGGGCTGTTGTTCACTTATTGGCACGATTCAGCAGGGCCAGCCGCTCTACATCTGCGAAGGTTGGGCGACCGGCGCCACACTCCACGTCGCAACTGGCGCGGCCGTGGCCTGCGCGATGAACGCCGGCAACCTGCTGGAAGTCGGCCAGCGCCTCCAGCGCCAGCACCCAGACGCCGTATTGATCATAGCCGGCGACGACGACCGCATGACCGAAGGCAACCCTGGGCGCACTGCCGCCATAAAAGCAGCCGCAGCCCTTGGCTGTCGCATGGTCTTTCCGCCTTGGTCGGGGGCCGAGCCGCTGACCCTTACCGACTTCAACGATTTGGCCAACTGGAGAGCGGACCAATGACAGCATCGATTCTATCCCCGCTGGTGCCCGAGGCAACGCCTGCGCCTGATCTGATCGCGGATGCACTCGCCAAGCTCAAACAAGACCCTGGCGCACTGTTTGAGGCGGAGGTTCTGGGACTGTTGCGGCAGGTACGCAAGATCAACCCGGCATACTGGGCACGCATCCGGTATGCCGCCAAGGAAATTAAGTCCGTGAGTCTGGTCGACTTGGACAAGCTGACCCAGGACAACGCCATCGACGGCAGTGAAGGTGACCCAGAGATATTCCCCGAGGTGACGCTATGGCCTGACCCAGTAAACGGCGCTGATCTGCTGGAGGACCTGACCGCCATCATTCGTCGCCATGTGATAGCCGACCCGGCGACCATCCACGCCGCCGCGTTATGGGCCACCTTCACTTGGTTTATCGATGTGTTGAACGTGGCGCCCATTGCCAACATCACCGCACCAGAAAAACGCTGTGGAAAAACGGTTCTTTTGGGGGTACTGGCGCGCTTGGCCTGCCGCCCGTTGCCCGCCTCCAACATCGCGCCGGCCGCACTGTTCCGCGCTCTACAATTGTGGCAGCCGACCCTATTGATGGACGAGGTGGACGCCTTCCTGGCTGCGCATGAGGAGGCACGCGGCATCCTGAATGCCGGCTTTACCCGCGACGCCGCTTACGTTATCCGCTGTGTGGGCGACGACCACACCCCAACCCGGTTCAACGTCTGGGGCGCCAAGGCGCTGTGCGGTATTGGCAAGATTGCCGACACCCTGGCCGACCGCAGTATCCCTCTTCGCCTGCGCCGCAAGCTGACTGGCGAGCGCACGGTAAAGATTCGTCACGCCGACGCCGGCGCCTTTACTGAACTGGTCAGCAAGCTGGCTCGCTTCGCCATCGACAATCGGGAGGCTGTCCGCACGGCCAGACCGCACGAGGTGGAGGGGCTGAATGACCGTGCCAACGACTGTTGGGAGCCCCTGCTAGCCGTTGCCGAAGTAGCCGGGGGGGACTGGCCGCGTATTGCCCGTTCGGCTGCGGTGTCGCTACACGGCTTGGAGGAAGACGCCCCGAGTACTGGCGCCGAACTGTTGGCATCCATCCGGGACGCGTTCGACGGCAAACGCGCCAACAGCCTAGCGACTGCCACACTGCTGGAGGCGTTGGCCGAAAACGAAGAAGCCCCATGGGCTGTGTGGAACCGTGGCAAGCCTATGAGCGCACACCAACTTGCAAAGCGGCTTTCAGAGTTCGGAATCAAGCCGACGACTATCCGAATCGGCCTACAAACGCCGAAGGGTTACAAACGGGAGCAGTTTGAGGAAGCCTTTGAGCGCTATCTGCCCGCCGACTCCCCTACCACAACCGCAACAGCGCCACAATCCAGCGACTACACGGCCAACGGCACTTTTGACCACGCAACAAGCGCCCCCGCCGTTGCGGATGAAAAATCGCTACAGAGCAATAACCACAAGGCTTGTTGCGGTGTTGCGGATCAAAAGGGGGGATCGATCGAAGACTGTGTGGAGAGCTTCTAACCATGGAAACCTGAGCTGGAGGGGCGGCGATGGCCACCTCCCGGTTCATCACCTTTCCGCAACGAACCAGTGACCCAGCGAGTACGTAAAGCCTGCACATTGCGCACCGTTTGCTGTCATCACACCGAAAGGGTTTATTTTCTGAATGGGGTCCTTTTGACTAGCTGTAGATCGAACAATGATCACCGCTCCCCGTTGGCAGCTCGGCTCATGGGTAATTACACAGACTTGCCGACCCATTTGCATTCGACCTGAACAATCATTTGCATCGGATTTGACCATCACGCTGCGTGGCCATGACCGGCAGAGAACGACCCAGGCTGTGTAAAAACGCAGACACTGTTTTGAAGTCCGCGCCGCTACGTAAAATCTGCCAATGATTGGTGTATCAGCGGACCTGAAATTTGCGTAGGAGCGCGAATTTCGTTCTGGTTCTGAATATCAAACCTGCTCTAAACCGTTTTTACACAGCCTCGACCCAAAGCTGACCTTCACAGCAATCAGCTAGTGGCCAAACAGGGTCGAGCAGGATGTGCATCGAGGCGGGGTACACAAAAGAGCAGCAGAACTAAATTAAAGCTTATGATACTCAGATTTCTAGATTCTCCACATTACTTACGAGGGGGTTCGCGGCCATATGGAAGGTGACATTCAAAATAGGCCAGGAGAGCTTTGGGCTCTTCCCAATTATGTTGGGCTGCCAGAAGAGCCGTTTGAGATCAATCTTAAATATTCGATTGGTGAGTTTTTAGCTCACGACCTCTTTGACTTGGATGGTAATCAGCCTGTCGAGGGGGAAATTATGAAACTTACCGGAAGCCTCATTGAGGTCAACCCTGCAGACGAGGCGATTGAGTTCTACAAAGAGCGTGGTGACGAGTTTCAGATGATAAATATCGTCGTTTGCTGCTATGCATTCGAGAGAATAGACGGCCGGTTGGTTGGCCTGCCGTACCATATCTCTTTGCGGCCGGCTCAAAAGAATGGGAAGCCGCAAAAAGTGGAGCCAGAATTATTAAGAAAACTTGACTTAAGTAGGGTTCTTGACGGGTTCCCACGCTATATGGGATACAATCCATTTTCCAATACGTTTGGGCTATATGTCATTGGCAATGCCCCAATCGCCAAAGATATTTGTTCGGATGTGGTTGGAATCGTTTATAAAACATATTTTTTAGCATCAAAATATACAAATAAAGATGTTTGTGATCCCGGCCTATGTACAATCTTGCTTGGCGAAAGCAAAGGGGCGCTGAGTGATTATAGAAAGTTTCGATTTGATCGCTATTTCAAAACTTTCACAAATATCACTCCTGTAAAAATCTGGGGGTGCGACTCTCCTATTGAATTGTTTTTGCTCCAAGGCATGAGCTCGTTGGGGCTTAGACCCGAAATTCAGATGATAATTTTTTCGGATGGATCAACTTTCCCTTCACTACAGAATATGTGGGAACGAGGGAAGAGAACCAAGGCGTTCGCGAAGAAAATCACAGAAGCGGATTTCTTCTTCGAAGAACAAAAAATTGCGGTGTTTTGCGACTCCGTAGCCTACCACTCTTCACCTGAAGCTATAGCTAAAGATAAAGAAATCGATCGAAAATTAGAGGCGGCAGGTATAAGAAGTGTGAGAGTAAGTGGGCGAGATATCGCGGCATCACCGATGGAGTGTGCTAGACGTATATTCAATTACATAAATGATTGATTTCCTCAAAAAGGAAAAAGACTAGTTGTCGGCTGCTTAGCTGGCAGCCACGCGGCTGCGGATGGGGATGCACTGCGCGCGGTCGGTTGTGCGGAATCACCGCAACTATCACCAGCTCTGTGCAACGTCGACTTGATACCACTGGAAATCTTGAAATTAGTGGAGCGGATGAAGGGAGTCGAGCCCTCGTTATCAGCTTGGGGAACTGATAACGAGATGGCTTGGGTTCGAGAATTATCAGATGTGGGCAGGTCGCACCGCGTTAGTGTGGGATGTTGTCTGGATTTATGTTGTATGTCTTTTCAAATAGTTCTTTAGTTTTGTCTTTTATAACCTCGCTTTCTTCCCGTTCAGTTAGCCATGAGAAGTCGTAATCGAATGGACCGCGATTCATTACCCACTGACTACCTATGCTGTACACGATGTTTGCCGCATAAAATGAATTGAAGGTCTTCATTATGTTTTCTTCCGGTTTTCCCGGCAGCATTCGTGGAAGAATAGTCTGTTCATCCGCGTTGTCGCTATATAAAGATAAATTCTTAAGCCATAGTTTTTCAGAGTCTATAACAGAACTTTTTGAGTTTAAGTGCATCCCGGGCCAGCAAAAAAATTCCGGCGATTTATATTTGTCAAGGTTGAATGTTAGGAAGTGGGAGAATAATACGCGAATAACAATATTGTCGTCACTATAATCAAATGTTTCTTGCTCCTTGAGAAGTGCCTGAATTGAGTCTATATCTCTTTTCCAATTTGTTATCAGTGTGGGTATTTCGTACGGGTGCTCAAAGTTGCAGTAGCCGGTTAGAATTTGCGCTGTTTCAAGGTATTCTTTCTTGGTATATTCTTTTATATGGTGTTTGATTTGAGGGTTTTCTTTTACTGCGGTGCATAGAGCTATAAATCTGTGGTTGCAATCAGTCAGCAGGAGGAAATTCTCCATATTACTTATAGTTTTTGGGAAACCTTCGAGTGGGTTTATTGCTATGTCGCACAAAAGGAGAAACAATGCAACGAGCGGGCTGTCAACTAGTTCCGGAGCTTTGCTATCAGTGTTTTCTAAGAAGAAGCGGAACGCGTTTCCATATTCGCCATTAAGATATCCGTCTTGTTCCGCTTGCTCTATGGTTAGCTTTTCTTGGGCTGCGAATGATAGAAATTGAAGTTGCGTGAATCGGGCTTGACCTTCAATGATGTCAAGCCCCCTGATTGGGAGTGTTGTAATAGGAGAACCGTAATAGAAGCCCTCTTTTTTGTTGATTTTTTGTTTTTCGAACTCAAGGTGCCAGTCGTCTGGGTTTGGGAGGAATTTTGCCTCAGGGTCGAATACAGCTCTTAGAGTGTTTATTGTTACGTCGTAAGCAATACTAAATGCGTGAGCTGTTGATTCAAAATAGTTTTGGCTTGCGATTTTGGAAATGCCAGCGGCATTCATAATCAAGGTTCTATAAAACGCGATGTCTAGTGTGTTATTTGTTGCCTTGTTTGCTTCGGCAATATCCGGTGTTGTATGGTCTTTTCCATTTCGCATCTCTGCTTCAGCCCAATCCATCAAAGGCTTCATAGCATGTTTTGATTTTGCGAGCCGCTGCAGCGGCTCAAGGTTTGAATGCGCCTCTGCGGGGTAGCACATACTCATAATAAAGCCCATCGATGATCCTATGAATTGCCACCAGTGAACTGTCTCGTGAAGGTAGGTTGAAAATGCCTGGATTTCCTCCCACGTGATATTCTTATTTTTTTTCTGTGTGGCGCTGTCCACCAGCTTGTGTACGGAGTGACTTAGGCGAAGTACGTACTGAGTAGAATGGTATAGGCCCAAGCTGTTCCAACAGGATGAAAGCTCTGCTTTTGATGCGTCTGCTCGGCTCGAGGTGTCTAACAGAGCATGTGATAGTTGGATTTTATTTTTAGTAATAGACATAGAATTCTCATTCTAGCGGTGGGTATGGGAATGGCTATTTTGATTTATAGTCGGTTCTTGTCTTAGGCCTGACGACCTGTCGAGAGAAGCTAAGCCTTATATGAAACTTGTAAAATCTTGACGATTTTTTCAATGGCGAGCCGCGTATCCCGCTTGAATCTTCAGCGTTTGCCCTTTGCTTTATTCTTGTCGTGGCCACTGCCAGTTCGTTGTCGTAAATCCTTTCCAGCACATCTGATAGTGAGTACTCACGAGCCATGGTTGCCGACTCCTTTCGAAAGAACTCAAGCATAGCAGCGACAGTGCTCGGGATTTGAGCGGGCGCAAAACTTGTTGGTACGAAACCGGTGTAGGGGGCTGCAGGCGGGGTTTAAGGTGAGTGTTTATAGGGGGCTGGCGATTAGCTCGGCCGACCCATCACCGAAAAAGACAATGATTTACGTCGCGATGGGCTGCACTCGACATAGCCGATAGCAGTCACTCAGGCGTCATTAGCACTGAGAGAGTCCATTTGATGAACTCTTCGTTTCGGTCGATTGCAACCAGGGCGCCACGAACTTTGTTGGCGACGTCACCCGACCCCCGCTGCTCGACCGATAGAGTACGGCTTCCAGGGCGAGCTGGTTTTCGTTGGTCTTGTACAGCAGGTAAGGGAGCAGGTCTGAGTTTGGCATCGCAATTACTCCGTGAACAACAAAGCGTAGCAGCCTCAAAATTTCATGGGGGGATGAAGGCACGTCCTAATTCCGGGCATATTGGACCGTATCGACAGTACTCGAGATTGGGGCCAAAAACGGTTGTTTAAATTTGCTACAGCGGATGAGGGGGAGGTGGAATTTCGTTGTGGTCGACCGGTTGAAACCACAGCCAATAGCAGCCGCTCATATACACTGCGTGCTAATGAAACGCCACATTTAGAAGGGCTTCGCCCGGCCGAGAAGTTGACTCTGAAAGACACGAAAGGAGCACGCTAATAAGAACGTCAATAGCATATGGTAAGTGTGGCGGTGGCATACCGCTGGTGCCCTCATGGTCGAGAGACGTGAATGCTGGTGGCACATGCCCTCCCCCGCCGCAGATGGCGTTTAGTCAGAGATTGCTCTGACTCACCGAGCACACCGCACTACCATTTTTTATTAACTATTTTGTATAGCTTATCGAGCTCGGGCAGGCTTAAAAAAGTTGACGGGTCTGCTCGTTTAACGGCGTTTTGTGCGTTTATTCTTTGTGTGGTGTGGATTAATACGCATGCATTCTTCGCTCTGGTGATACCCACGTAGTGCAAATTCAAATCCTGCTCTAACTCAGGGTAAACTCGTTCATTGTAGTTTGCTCCTGGAACACGCTTAGGAAAAACCCATTCGACTAAATCAAGATGAATGACAATGTCAAACTCCAGGCCTTTAGATTTATGAAGAGTCATACATTGAACTTGATCTTCTGTTGCTGGCAGGTATTGGTTTAGTAGTTCTGGATCGTTAATTATCTGTATAAGTGCGTTTACTTCAAATGCCGTGACTGGAACATCAAGTAGCGATTGAGATGCAGCTAAAAGTGTGTCTGCAAGATCTTCGAGTGCAACAGTTCTAACATTTTTGATTGCATCTCTTAGCGCTTTCAATCGGTCGCGACGGATATCACTGACCGGGCTGTATGTGTTTACCAAGTCATCTACCAGTATGCTTTTGTCGAATCTGAATTCGAGCAACGCAACCCAGAGCTGGGAGGTTTTTGACTCAATTCTACTGAGATTGTCCTCAGTGTATATCTTGCATGGGATAATCAACTTCTCTCTTAGGCGCTCCAAGCCTTTATTGTAGCGGACAAGAACCGCAACATCTGACAAATTCTTCACTGGAAATTTTTTTATGATACTCGGAATGATGTTGTTAAGCTTTACGGCAGCATCTAGTTCAGTGCCTTCCACTTCACAGTAATAAACTCGAATTTCGTCACCTTGTTCAATTTCGCAAGCTTCGTCAAATAGGCGGTTGGCATAATTTGAAATTGAAGGATGGCACCTATGATTGACGGATACAGTAAGATGGTTAAAGGTGGGCATATTGATGAGTTGTTTTAAGAATTCGGGACTGCTTTCTCGCCACCCGTAAATTGATTGCTGGATGTCGCCAACGCAAACGCCTCGAATGCCGATTCCTAGCAGTGAGAGGAATAGATTATGTTGGGCCGAAGATGAGTCTTGATACTCATCTATGTAAGCCGTTGTGTACCGAGCTTTCAAATAGTTACGGCAAGCTTTGGACTGCTTTACTATGTGATTGGCAAGAAAGGGTATGCTCGGAAAGTAGATACACCCCAAATCGTACAGCACCTTTAGTACCGGCATGTAATCATATGTATTCTCGACACTAAGTGCTCCAAGAAAATTCACGGCCTCGGTAATTATTGTGTTTTCTGCCTCTGAAAGTTCATCCGTGAATTTTGGCTCCAAATTGTCAGGGCCGGGGCCGAAAATGAATTTGGAAAACGGGAATATGATCTCTGAAAGGCAAAATGCATCAATGGTTCCAAAGAAGCTTGATTTGGTTTCTTTACCACCACGAGTACACCTCCGCGCCAGTTCCTTGCTGGCTTTTCGTGTAAAGGTAATGGCGATCACACCTTGATGTCTTTTAAGATCTACCAGTTCGTTTCTGATTTTTTCTGATATTACAGTTGTTTTCCCACTGCCAGGGCAGGCTGTGATAATCAGATTCCCCGGATGGTCTATCGCGGCTACTTGTTGTTTTGTTAATTTGATCATCACTCACTCCCTTGCTTGTTTTAAGCAGTGGTGCAAAGCGCGCGCGATGTCGCCGTGTTCTATATCTACCAGCCTTTCGCTGTATTTGCTTAGAAACTCCCGCATCCTGATAGCCTTCTTATCTTGGAGGTAGGCTATGGCCAAAGGTAGGTTAGGACGAGCAGAATATTTGAGTAACTCGTCTGGCATTTCTTCTGATAAGTCGTGCTCTAGATCTATCTTAGATAGAAAAATCCCTTTTTTATTAACCTTTCTTGAACACCCACTCCAGTGCCCCTTCTTTATAAGGTCGGCGTGAGTCGTGGCGGCAGGAGCGTGATCTATCTTTTTTAGACGTGCCAGGGTTAGACACCGATTAATGCCAGCTAGGTTTTTGTATGGCTTCTTATTTTTCGTGATGTCGGAGATATCATTATCTGTTCTAATTGTCCAAGAGATTTCCATTGCGTTCAAAATGCTAGTGTAAACTTTAAACTGAACCCCATCAACACTGAGAATGGAGATATTGTAATAGTCAAGGTCTATTTTTAAGGATTTTGCTAGTTCTGTGTAGAACAGTTTTTCTGATGGGCCTTCTACAAGGAATACGCTTTTTGCAAAGAAAGCTTCCGCTGGGAGAATGCTCATCCGATAGCCCAGTTTATCCCATGCAGTGTTGATGCACTTCGAACATCCATTGCTTGCGGCATAGCTTTTGCCGGACTTCGATTTAATATGAACGATTGACTCTGGAGAGAATCTTGCGGTGATCTGCGGGGAATGGCTTGTAATGAAGGTCTGGCCGGGTAATTCAGATATGAGATAGTCAGCTAGTTTTCTCTGCTGATGTGGATGAAGATGTGCTTCCGGCTCTTCGATGCAATAAAATACCACTTCACTTTCAGGGTCGAATTCTCGTTCGCTCTTTGCCTTCCAGAGTGAAAGGAGGATTTGATTATTCCTCCCGTCCCCTCCGAGGGATATTCTCGAACCTGCCGTGCTCGCTCCAAGTTTGAGATTGTCGATGAACTGCTGCGTTTCTATGGCACCGGAGTCAAGGTATACAGAGTACTCGGACAAGTTATGTGACAGCTTCGATAGTTCGCTGTTCACCGCATCAGTGGCACCTTTGACATAGTGAAGTTCACGAACATACTTGTTGATGGTGGTCAGTCTTTTTTCGATGACTTGGAGTTTTCCCTTATCTTCTTCAGCTTCTTTTTCTGTGCGGTTTTCCTGCGAAATCTTGAGGAGTTGTTTTTTTTCTGTGCTAATAAATTTTTCTAGATCTCTTTGTGATTTCACATATCTTAAATTTAGATATCTTAAATAAAATCGGCTAGTAATTTCATCAAGTTCATCTCTATTCGGACCGCAATACAGCGCATAGCTGAGATCATCTCTCTTTGCCGAGTATCTAAGGACGCATTTTTCATCCTCTCCCACACTGCCCTTTAGTGTGGATAATACGGCGTCTTCTTTGATATCTCTAAAGTGGAGGTCTATGAAAATTGTTTCGGACTGTTTTCCATTTGGTTCGAAATGGAAGTCTGTTTCTGAAGGCTCCAATTCACTTTCTGGCAAACTCTTGTCTAAGAGCAAGCGTATGGCGTGAACCAGGTTGGTTTTGCCACTGTCGTTTGCGCCGATTATCAAAGAGCTCTTATTGAAGTTTATTGTGGTTTCTAAATAGTTTCGGAAGCCGACTATTGAAATTTTCTCAATTTCCATTTGTTTCCCCTGTTTACAAGAGCTATTCCATTCATATGGTGGGTAAGGCTAGCGATGGTGGCGAAAGGATGTCATGCGAGGACGGCGCTGCCTAGCAAGATTCTCACTCAGAGGGAACTTCGCACCGACAGACCGAAGTTGGTAGCTACGGCGGTGCTAGCTGTCGCTGTGTAGCGCGTGCTGGTTGCGGGGAGCCCGTCTGAGTACCAGCAGGGTTGAACAGGGGCAAATACGGTGCCGCTAGCAAAGGTGTCAACGCCGCCGCCCCGATTACTCTTACGAAGGTGCATCTCCAAGCGGGGCTAAAAATTCGAGGAGCTTACTGTAGGCTGCTCAGGACTAAATCAGCCCTAAATCCGTAGACCCTCTGCGAGCCGATCCCCTGTACGGTAACGGCTTTCGCAAACGACCGCTCTTGGCCGTTCTCTGCCGATCATGGTTACAAAACGTGCTGGTCAAATCCGATGCAATCGGTAGTCAGAACGAATGCAAATGACTGGTCAGGTCGAATGCAAACGGGTGGTCAAGTGGAGTGCAATTTCGCAGCTCAGTTTTCGCCGTCATACTCAGCCACCTGGGCATAGCCCTTCACGTATTGCTTGGGTGATTCAGGGGCTCAAGACAATCAGATAGTACGGTCATCTGCGACTAAAATGTACGCAATGCTGCCTTTGGCATCGGCTCGCTTGACTCGATTGCGAGCCAAATGCCTTAAAAATCAAAAAGAGCAATCCCTTTGAAAAATGACCGACACTGTTGATATTAAGACTCGTAGCAGAATCATGTCGCGGGTACGGAGCAAAAACACACAACCAGAGATGGTGGTACGGAGGTTGGTGTTTTCTGCCGGTTTTAGGTACCGGCTTCATGGCAAAGCATTGCCCGGCAAGCCGGATTTAGTATTCGCAGGAAGGCGTAAAGTCATTTTTGTGCACGGATGCTTCTGGCACCGCCACAGCGGTTGCTCGCTAGCCCGACTACCAAAATCCCGGCAGGAGTTTTGGGAGCCGAAGCTGGAGGCGAATCGAGAGAGAGATGAGCTCAACCTCTTGGCTCTCTCGAGAAGTGGTTGGGGCGTACTCGTTGTCTGGGAGTGTGAATTGAAGGATCAAAACGCCCTAAGATCAAAAATTATACAGTTCCTAGCTGAGTCGATATCGAATTAAACTCCCGATTCGTTCGGGCATTTTACGAGCTCACATCAATAACAGCGCCCTCTGAGTATTGCTTGTTTTCAAGGTAAATGATGATGTAACCGGGTAAAGTCGTGATCTGCCACTCCGGACCCAGTGCGCCCTTAATCTCGCGTAGCAGGTTCTTGACAGGACCACTCGCCTTATTCAGAGACGTCTTCGTACTATCAAGGTCGCCATGTGGCTTGCGTGAACTGCCACCCCGGTTCTGGAACCGGATGGTGTAGGGCAGTTGCTCTTTCATTTGCTTCAATATCTCAAAGACCGATACTTCAGCTACAGGAGAAGTGATCGTGACCTCGATATCCAGATTGATGGGATAGAGCTTGTCGAAGTGGTTGGGCTTCAATCGGGTGGTGTCGCGCTCTCTGCCCGGATCATTTGAGCCAAACCCGCTATGGTTCCAGCTTAACTCGACACCTTCAATTTTTTTGTAGTGCTTGATAAGAAGACCTTCGAGGTCCATGGCAGTAAACACGTACACGCGTACCGCCTTGAAGGTTAACCTCTTCGGGTCGAGGTTCTGGCGAGATCGAATCTTCTGCGCATGCCTGCGTAGACGAAGTCGTAATCCTGCCTCAGCATCCGTCTTGCCGACATAGACCAACACATTGTCCAAGAATAGCTGATAAACGCCTTGAGCCTCTGGAACCGCTTCGACAGTGGTCTCATCAAGAGAGCCATGATCCATATCATTAAACAAACCCACCAACTGCTTGAGAAGAGCTGAAGGTAAATCAAACTCTAGATCTTCGAAGTACTTACGATTTGGCATAACCCATCCTTTTTTATAGATTATGCCAATTTCACCTTTACATGGTCAGCAGATTTTAGTTGCTCGACTCGATTGTTCTTGATTGAGGGCATTCGCAACCGACTTGGCCACTACCTCCGCTAGCTTCACCGGAACTGCGTTGCCGAGCTGGCGCATGGTCTCACCCCATGAGCCATGAAAGATGTAGTCGTCGGGGAACGTCTGGATTCTAGCCGCCTCGCGCACAGTGAAATACCGCAACGAGCCGTCTGGGCGAACCAGCATGTTCTCGCCGCCAGGTACACCATGTCCGCCAGCCTTCAATGTCTTGGACGGCTCATCCACAGGACTACCAGTGTGACCAGGGTAGGTTCGTGCTCCCGGAACGTAGACATGATTCAAGATTTTGTTCTGAGGCTGCTTCTCCGGATCAGGGAGGTCGCTGATTGCATCTCGAACTGTCACCCAAGGCTTCATGCCCAGGCAGTCAAATTCAGGTTGAGCGAGGCGAGCAATGCGCTTTGCTAGCTTCTCAGAGAGTTGCGGACGCTTGTTTTGCGGCACTTTGTGCCGCTTCCAGTAATCTCCGGTAACCCACTTGCTAACGAGCAGTTGATCTTCGCTGTGCGTAGGTTCAGGAAACGACCATTTGATTCCGAGGTCTGCTCTGAATCCAACGAGAAAAACACGCTCCCGCTTCTGCGGAACACCATAGTTGGCTGCGTTAAGAAGCCGAAAAACGACGTGATAGGTCGGTTTCTTGCTACCAGACGTATGTATAGCCTCGAGGCGAGCAAGATGGTCGCTCCAGGTTTCCCCTCTGTTTTTTGGCACATCTGGGTAGCTGAGTTGGAGGTAGATGTATTCAAAGTATCCGGAAAAACTCTGACGTAGCAGTCCTTTTACGTTCTCAAAAATAAACGCCTTCGGCATTGTTTGACGTACAGCTTGGACTGCGACCGGAAACATATCGCGCTCATCCAAGCTCCCTTGGTGCTTACCACCAAGTGAGAACGGCTGACATGGAGGCCCGCCGGAAATGATTTCGACGCCGCCAGAGAAAGGCTCGAAATCGAACCCCCTAGCATCACCTTCGAAGAGGACAAAGTCCTCACCATGACTCTCGTAATGCGAGCGGTTCTCACGAATCGTTTGGCAAGCATCTCCATTCCACTCGACCACGGCGGAATGCTGGAACCCGGCGCGAGCCATGCCCATTGCCAAGCCTCCCGCGCCAGCGAATAGCTCGATGCTGCTCATGTATTTTCCTCTTTATTACTTTGACAGAGCCCACGGACCTCTCGAAGCTTCGCGCCGAACCGTCCGTTCGAAGCTGCGCCCCGCGGTTTTTTGGGTTGGATTTTTATCTTGTGCACTGCGTCCCTAAACCCAAGCCCATGCTCAGCCATCTCAGCCATCAGCGTCACGATAACGGCAAGATGGGATGGAATATCCCCACCTGCTGCATAGTTTGTTAGCGAATTGCGACTCATCTGGAGAAGTTCAGAGAACTCCCGGATAGTGAGGCCAGCCTTGCCAAGCTGCCGCTGAAATTCGGAATAGGTCATGCGCACAGCATACGTACATCTGGATAACAAAGTAATAAATTTATGTGCAAACAACATAAATTTATGTGTTTTCGCCATGGGAATGTTTTAATTTTGGCAAGGGAGGCAGGATTCTACGATATGGAACTAGGACTCACGACTACCGCCCGACCAAGCCGACTATTAGCTTGATGGAGTCCTCTTACCATTGCGCCCGCATGGAGGGGCTAGGGGCTCCGTGAGCGCCGATCCGAGTACCGCCCCTTTGCAGTCACAATTACGCCTGGCTCCTAGCCCCTATGGAGACTGGACGGTTAACTCGGTCGGCTCGGGTGGGAAGCGGGTCACGCGGTGAATGGCGGCTTTCGGTCAAATCTGTGTGAAGCGACTTAGAGCAGGACCGCATGGCACGGCGGGTTGCCAATAGGTCACCTAATCTAGGCAGCTGGTACTGCTCGAAAGAGCTATTGGGAAGGGGCGGGGCAAAAGTCTGGAGCCTTCACCCCGAAGACCGTTCCGGAAAACTTTCTCACATTAATTCGTAGAATTTTTGTCCACACAAGACATTTAGTCTGCGCAAAAGTCGGCGGTCTCGCCGGTTATCGCCCCTCTGACCTACATGAAAGAGATGTAAAAGGCTGTGGGCTTCGCGCCAAAGACAGCTCCCAGCCTTTTCTTAAAATGCTAACCGCTAACCCAAAAAAGCTTAATGAAACGCAAACGCTCTGACAGCGCTGCCGCTGTCATAGGTACAGCGTTCTGCCGCAAACCAAATCAAGCCACCCAGCCGCGCCCATCCTCAGTGCCACCGATCTGATGCATTGGGAATCCATCACGTGCGCGCGAGGCGGCCCCCTCCAACGATTACTGCAAGACTGACGGAGTAGGCAAAAAGCTCAGAACCGACAACCCTCGAACGATAGGAAAAGCGTTGCTTAATCGCCAACCCGGAAACGCTATCGTGCACGCGGACGAGACTGGTCATTACTAGCAAGGAATCAATTAAACACCCACACCCTGTACGTTCTGCTCGAGAGGGGCAATTTTCGGTGGGGTAAAAGGTGGGGTAAATTCATAAATGAAAAAGGTCGGCGCTTTCGCTACCGACCTAAGTCATTGAAAAATATGGTCGGGACGGAGTGATTCGAACACTCGACCCCTAGCACCCCATGCTAGTGCGCTACCGGACTGCGCTACGCCCCGACTAGGCGTTGACTCTGTCCCTCATCTCGAGGAACGCTCAAGAATATATCGCAAGCTTTTGAAAACTGGAAGTATTTAAAAGCAGGAATTTATTTCTTGAGGACCACCAGAACATCTTCCAGCTCGGCGATCATCTGGCGGATCATTTGTTTGTATTGGGTGGTGTCGTCTTTGGCTTCATCGCCGGACAAACGCAAGCGTGCGCCGCCGATGGTGAACCCCTGATCGTAAAGAAGCGCGCGGATCTGCCGGATCATCAGCACGTCCTGGCGCTGATAATACCGGCGGTTTCCGCGGCGTTTGACGGGGTTGAGTTGAGGAAACTCCTGCTCCCAGTAGCGCAGCACGTGTGGTTTTACCGCACACAGCTCGCTGACTTCACCAATGGTGAAGTAGCGTTTGCCCGGGATGACGGGTAGTTCGTCGTTATGACTTGGTTCCAGCATAAGCCTCAACTCGGGCCTTCAACTTCTGCCCTGGACGAAAGGTGACCACACGGCGAGCCGTGATCGGGATTTCTTCTCCCGTTTTCGGATTGCGGCCAGGCCGCTGGCGTTTGTCCCGAAGGTCGAAATTGCCGAAACCGGACAATTTGACTTGTTCGTTGTCTTCGAGCGCGTGCCTGATTTCTTCGAAAAACAGTTCGACCAATTCCTTGGCCTCCCGCTTGTTCAGGCCCAGCTCTTCGTACAGACGTTCCGCCATCTCAGCTTTCGTCAAAGCCCCCATACGTCACTTCCTTAACGTGGCGTTCAACCTTTGTTCGAGCGAGGTGAGGATGTTTTGCGTTGCGGTATTCACCTCATCGTCATTAAGAGTGCGCGATGGATGCTGCCAGGTCAAGCCGACCGCAAGGCTTTTTCTATCAGGATCAATGCCTTTACCCTGATACACGTCAAATAGCCTGAGGTCCGTGAGCCATTCGCCTGCATTTTCACGGATTACATCCAGCACAGCAGTGGCCGGCACGTCCGTGGCCGCAATCAATGCCAAGTCACGACGCACTTCAGGAAAGCGCGACAACTCGCTGAATTTTGGCATTTTGCCCGAAGCCACTTCGGCCAGAACCAGCTCGAAAACGAAGACCGGACGGTCGAGACCGAGGGTTTTCGACAATTCAGGGTGGATCGCGCCAACGAAACCTACCAAACGGCCTTCACGTTCGATGCGCGCGGTTTGACCCGGGTGCAATGCTGGGTGTTTGCCCGGCACAAACGTGAACGAGTCCAGTGCGCCGGCGAAGCCCAGTACCGCTTCCACATCGGCTTTGACGTCGAAGAAGTCCACGACATCGCGACCTTGTGCCCAGCCTTCCGGCAGACGGCTACCGCACACCACACCGGCCAGCATCGGCTCTTGCTTGAGGCCTTCCAGCTGACCGACGAAACGCAGCCCGCTTTCGAACAGGCGGACACGATCCTGCTGGCGGTTCAGGTTGTGCTGAAGCGCCTTGACCAGGCCCGGCCACAGGGACGAACGCATGGCAGCCATGTCGTTGGAAATCGGGTTGGCCAGCAGTAGCGGCTCGACACCCGGATTAAACAACTCGAACTGTTTCGGATCGATGAAGCTGTAGGTGATCGCTTCCTGATAACCACGGGCCACCAGCAGACGACGCAGCTCAGGCAGATCGCTACGCGCTTCAGCCTTGGCTTGTGGTGCCAGACGGGCTTGCGGGTAGCGAACCGGCAGACGGTTGTAACCGTACAGACGGGCCAGCTCTTCGATCAGGTCGACTTCCAGGCTGATATCGAAACGGAAACTTGGCACTTCAACGCGCCACTGCCCTGCCCCATCGGCAGTAATGGACAGGCCCAAAGCACTGAGCAGACGCTCGACTTCGGCCGAATCCATTTCCATGCCCAGCATCTGGGTGATGCGTTGGGCACGCAGGGTGATCGGTGCGATCGACGGCAGATGCTGCTCGCTGACGGTTTCGACGATCGGGCCGGCTTCGCCGCCGGTGATTTCCAGCAGCAGGCCAGTGGCGCGCTCCATGGCTTCACGGGCCAGCTTCCAGTCCACGCCACGCTCGTAGCGGTGCGAAGCGTCGGTGTGCAGGCCATAGGAACGGGCCTTGCCAGCGACGGCAATCTGGTCGAAGAACGCGCTTTCCAGGAAAATATCGCGGGTGGTCGCGGTGTTGACGCCGCTGTGCTCGCCCCCCATGACGCCGGCGATAGCCAAGGCACGGGTGTGGTCGGCGATCACCAGCGTATCGCTACGCAGGCTGACTTCCTGACCGTCGAGCAGCACCAGCTTCTCGCCATCTTCAGCCATGCGCACGCGGATGCCGCCATTGATTTCGGCGAGATCGAATGCGTGCAGCGGCTGGCCCAGTTCCAGCATCACGTAGTTGGTGATGTCGACGGCGGCGTCGATGCTGCGCACGTCGGCGCGACGCAGGCGCTCGACCATCCACAGCGGTGTAGGCTTGGACAGGTCAACGTTACGGATCACGCGACCCAGGTAACGCGGGCAAGCGTTCGGCGCCAGTACTTCGATCGAACGCACTTCGTCGTGCACGGCAGGAACGCTGGCAATGGCCGGGCGCACCACCGGGGCAGCATAAAGCGCACCAACTTCGCGGGCCAGACCGGCCAGAGACAGGCAGTCACCGCGGTTCGGGGTCAGGTCGACCTCGATGCTGGCGTCTTCCAGGTTCAGGTATTCACGAATGTCCTGACCGACCGGCGCATCGGCCGGCAATTCCATCAGGCCGTCGTTGCCTTCGCCAATTTGCAGCTCAGCCTGGGAGCACAGCATGCCGTTGGATTCAACGCCACGCAGCTTGGCTTTCTTGATTTTGAAATCGCCTGGCAGTTCGGCACCGATCATGGCGAACGGGATCTTCAGGCCCGGGCGCACGTTTGGCGCACCGCACACAACCTGGAAGGTCTCCGCGCCGCTGCTGACCTGGCAAACGCGCAGCTTGTCGGCGTCCGGGTGTTGCTCGGTGCTCAGCACCTCGCCCACTACCACGCCACTGAATTCACCGGCGGCCGGCGTAACGCTATCGACCTCAAGACCGGCCATCGACAGACGAGCAACCAGCTCGTCGCGATTTACCTGCGGGCTTACCCAGCCACGCAGCCATTGTTCACTGAATTTCATCCTGCTCTCCTAAGAATTCGTTACGACTAGCGAAATTGCGCGAGGAACCGCAAGTCGTTGTCGAAGAACAGACGCAAGTCGTTCACGCCGTAACGCAGCATGGCCAGACGCTCAACGCCCATGCCGAAGGCAAAGCCCGAAAACTCTTCCGGGTCGATCCCGGACATACGCAGCACGTTCGGGTGAACCATGCCGCAGCCCATGACTTCCAGCCAGCCAGTCTGCTTGCAGACACGGCAGCCTTTACCGCTGCACATCACGCATTCCATGTCGACTTCAGCGGATGGCTCGGTGAACGGGAAGTACGAAGGACGGAAACGCACGGCCAGTTCTTTTTCGAAGAACACGCGCAGGAACTCTTCGATGGTCCCTTTCAGGTCGGCGAAGTTGATATCGCGGTCGACCAGCAGGCCTTCGACCTGATGGAACATCGGCGAGTGGGTGATATCGGAGTCGCTGCGGTACACACGGCCTGGGCAGACGATGCGGATCGGCGGCTGTTTCGATTCCATGGTGCGGACCTGTACCGGCGAGGTATGGGTGCGCAGCAACATGTTGGCATTGAAATAGAAGGTGTCATGCATCGACCGGGCCGGGTGATGGCCTGGGATGTTGAGCGCTTCGAAGTTGTGGTAATCGTCTTCGACCTCAGGGCCTTCGGCGATGCCGTAGCCAATGTGGGTGAAGAACTGCTCGATACGTTCCAGAGTCCGGGTAACCGGATGCAGACCGCCTGAGGTCTGGCCACGGCCAGGCAGGGTCACGTCAATGGATTCGGCGGCGAGCTTGGCCGCGAGATCGGCCTCCTCGAACAACGCCTTGCGCGCATTGAGAACCTCTGTGACACGCTCCTTGGCAACGTTGATCAGCGCACCGACTTGCGGACGCTCTTCTGCCGGCAAATTCCCCAGGGTCTTCATCACCTGAGTCAATTCACCCTTTTTGCCAAGGTAGTGAACCCGGATTTGCTCCAGGGCATTGATATCTTCAGCGCTTTGCACAGCCTCTAGTGCTTGAGAGACGAGCGCATCCAGGTTTTCCATGTACAGACTCCAGATACAAAATAGGGGAAGAGCTTGAAGGCTCTTCCCCTATTTATGACGTTTAACACCTGGCCCCACAGAGGTGAAGCCGGGTGACTGTCGGGGGTACTTAAGCCAAGGTGGCTTTAGCTTTCTCGACAATCGCAGCAAACGCCGCTTTTTCGTTCACTGCCAGATCAGCCAGAACCTTACGGTCGATCTCGATGGACGCTTTTTTCAGGCCGGCGATGAAACGGCTGTAGGACAGACCGTTGATACGTGCACCAGCGTTGATACGAGCGATCCACAGAGCGCGGAACTGACGTTTTTTCTGACGACGGTCACGGTAGGCGTATTGGCCTGCCTTGATTACCGCTTGCTTGGCAACACGGAATACGCGCGAGCGAGCGCCGTAGTAGCCTTTAGCAAGTTTCAGAATTTTTTTGTGACGTTTACGGGCAATGACGCCACGCTTTACACGAGCCATGAGTTACTTCCTCTATTCTTGACTAAAATTAACGAAGGCGCAGCATGCGCTCGACTTTTGCCACGTCAGACGGATGCAGCAAGCTGCTACCGCGCAGTTGACGCTTACGCTTGGTCGACATTTTAGTCAGGATGTGGCTCTTGAAAGCGTGCTTGTGCTTGATACCGTTAGCAGTTTTCAAAAACCGCTTAGCAGCACCACTTTTCGTTTTCATTTTTGGCATGTTCGGATACTCCGCATTCAGTTGATAAACATAATCAGAAGGCCTGCCGTGCCCTGTTGATTACTTCTTCTTTTTCGGGGCGATGACCATGATCAGCTGGCGTCCTTCCATCTTAGGATGCTGTTCGACCGAACCGTACTCGAGCAAGTCACCTTCAACTCGCTTGAGGAGTTCCATCCCCAGCTCCTGGTGGGCCATCTCACGGCCGCGGAATCGCAAGGATACCTTGGCCCTGTCCCCGTCACTCAGGAAACGTACCAGGTTGCGCAGTTTTACCTGGTAATCCCCTTCCTCCGTCCCTGGACGAAACTTGATTTCTTTAACCTGAATCTGCTTCTGGTTTTTCTTGGCCGCGGCAATCTGCTTCTTCTTTTCGAAGATCGATTTGCCGTAGTCCATCAGTTTGCAAACAGGGGGTACTGCATCGGCGGAAATTTCCACCAAATCCAGTTTGGCCTCTTCAGCCTTAAGAAGCGCGTCTTCAATTGACACAATCCCAAGCTGTTCACCTTCAGCCCCAATTAACCGAACCTCGCGTGCCGAGATATTCTCGTTGATCGGGGCTTTCGGTGCAGCTCGTTTATCTTGTCTCATTTCACGCTTAATAATAATTACTCCGAATCTGGGCGACCACGCCGGGAAACCGCTTGCGCGAGAAACTCAGCGAACTGGGCGACGGGCATCGAGCCCAGGTCAGCACCTTCACGAGTACGCACAGCGACAGTCTGCATCTCGACTTCCCGATCTCCGATAACCAAGAGATAGGGAACCTTGAGCAAAGTATGCTCGCGGATTTTAAAGCCGATCTTTTCATTTCTCAAGTCAGACTTGGCACGAAATCCGCTTTCGTTGAGAGTTTTTTCAACCTCGGCGGCAAAATCGGCTTGTTTATCAGTGATATTCATAATCACTGCCTGGGTCGGCGCCAGCCACGCGGGGAATGCACCCTCGTAGTGCTCGATCAGAATTCCGACGAAGCGCTCGAAGGAACCCAGGATCGCCCGATGCAACATCACCGGGTGCTTGCGACTGTTGTCTTCGGAGACGTATTCGGCTCCCAGACGGACAGGCAGGTTAAAATCGAGCTGAAGGGTACCACACTGCCAGACACGGCCGAGGCAATCTTTCAGCGAGAACTCGATCTTCGGACCGTAGAACGCACCCTCGCCCGGCTGCAGATCGTACGGCAGGCCCGCACTATCAAGGGCTGCGGCCAATGCCGCTTCGGCGCGATCCCACAACTCGTCGGAACCAACGCGTTTTTCCGGACGAGTGGACAGTTTCATTTCGACTTCTTTAAAGCCGAAGTCGGCATAGACGTCCATGGTCAGCTTGATGAACGCGGCGGATTCGGCCTGCATCTGCTCTTCAGTACAGAAGATGTGAGCATCGTCCTGAGTGAAGGCGCGAACGCGCATGATGCCATGCAGCGCACCCGACGGCTCGTTACGGTGGCAGGCACCGAACTCGGCCAGACGCATCGGCAGCTCGCGGTAGCTTTTCAGGCCCTGATTGAACACCTGCACGTGGCACGGGCAGTTCATCGGCTTGATGGCGTAGTCGCGGTTTTCCGACTGCGTGGTGAACATGTTGTCGGCGTAGTTGGCCCAGTGCCCGGATTTCTCCCACAGGCTGCGGTCAACGACTTGTGGAGTCTTGATCTCCAGGTAACCGTTGTCGCGCTGAACCTTGCGCATGTACTGCTCGAGCACCTGGTACAGCGTCCAGCCGTTCGGGTGCCAGAACACCATGCCCGGCGACTCTTCCTGGGTGTGGAACAGGCCCAGACGCTTGCCGATCTTGCGGTGATCGCGCTTTTCAGCTTCTTCGATGCGCTGGATGTAAGCCGCCAGCTGCTTCTTGTCCGCCCATGCGGTGCCGTAAACGCGCTGTAATTGCTCGTTCTTGGCATCGCCACGCCAGTAGGCGCCGGACAGCTTGGTCAGCTTGAAGGATTTCAGGAAGCGCGTGTTCGGCACGTGCGGACCGCGGCACATGTCGACGTATTCTTCGTGATAGTACAGGCCCATGGCCTGCTCGTTCGGCATGTCTTCGACCAGGCGCAGTTTGTAGTCTTCGCCGCGAGCCTTGAACACTTCGATCACTTCGGCGCGCGGAGTGACTTTCTTGATCACGTCGTAATCTTTCTCGATCAGCTGCTGCATGCGCTGTTCGATGGCGGCCAGGTCGTCAGGCGTGAAAGGACGCTCGAAGGCGATATCGTAATAGAAGCCTTCTTCGATGACCGGACCGATGACCATCTTGGCCGTCGGGTACAGCTGCTTGACCGCGTGGCCAACCAGGTGGGCGCAAGAGTGGCGAATGATCTCCAGCCCCTCTTCATCCTTTGGCGTAATGATTTGCAGCGAAGAATCGCTGTCGATGATGTCGCTGGCGTCGACCAGCTTGCCATTGACCTTGCCGGCTACGGTGGCCTTGGCCAGGCCTGCACCGATGGATGCGGCGACCTCGGCTACGGAAACCGGGTGATCGAATGAACGTTGACTGCCGTCGGGAAGAGTAATAGTTGGCATGGCGCCTCCTCTCCTAGTGGTGACCCCTACCAAAGGTCACGTGGGTTGGGATGAGCCAGTACAAGATCCGATCCAGGCCATTCAATGACGAACGCCTGCCTTACAGCGGCAGGAGCCTTGCGGCCAACCGGAAAACCGAACCAGAGTGACTGGGATTCAAATCAGGGTTATTCGCGCATTTGCCGCTGCCGGGACGGAAGGTCATCCGGAGCCTGCAAACACCCGAGCCAGGCATGCTAGCACAGATGAACGGTCATCGATGCACCGAGGTTTTCTGCTGGGGCAAATCAGGCTTTTTTGTGCCAGAGTGCTGAACTTGAACCCCATGTCACCCATCAGATAAAAGACATTGACCCGAAAGGAGCATCTCAGCATGCGTCTGAATCGTTTATTCGCAGTAGTCGCCCCCCTCGTCCTGTTGCTGCCGTTGGCCGCCCATGCCGACTGGCCAAAGGGTGAGCGCGAGAAGTACATGGCTCAGTGCACACAGGCGGCTTCCCCTCAGATTGGCGCTGCTGCGGCAAAATCCCACTGCGCTTGTGGCGCCGACGCGATCAAATCCTACCCGGCCGCCGATATTCAGTCGCTGATGGACAACAAGGCCACCCCGGAACTGCAACAGAAGGCACTGGGCGAGATCGCCAAATGCAAGGCCAATGCACCGGCGAAAAAGTGAGGAAAAAGTCCTTTTGACTCGGCCCAACGCTGATAAAAAGTAACGGTTTTCAGCTTTTTCGTACGATTTATGCAGGTTTTACAGCTTTTTTTATTGTCTTTACTTTTGGCTGAAAGCCTTTTAAAACGGGGCTTTCAGCCATACAGAGCAACAAAGAGAACGCGACTGTAGGGCAAACAGCACGTCCGGGGGGCTCCCAAAGCGAACATTTCGACTATGATACTCCGGTGTGCCCAGTTGGCCTGAGCAGCACAGTACTACTGAAAATATATGTTTCTTGGAGATACACCATGTCTAATCGCCAAACCGGCACCGTTAAATGGTTCAACGATGAAAAAGGCTTCGGCTTCATCACTCCTCAAGGTGGCGGTGACGACCTGTTCGTACACTTCAAAGCTATCGAAAGCGACGGTTTCAAAAGCCTGAAAGAAGGCCAAACCGTTTCCTTCGTGGCTGAGAAAGGCCAAAAGGGTATGCAAGCTGCACAAGTTCGCCCAGAGTAATTTTCTGGCGCACTAAAAAAACCCCGTCCATGTGACGGGGTTTTTTATGGGTGAAACAAAAACAATCAGCCGCAGTTGACGCGGGTGACCACCAGATTGCTGTCGGTGCTCAGGTTCAGGCGATCGGAGCGGTACTCCAGAGTCACCATGTCATCAGGCTTGAGAAACCGGGCATTCTGCGCGCCTGCACGGGTACGCGCCTGCTCCAGCAATTCGGGCGAAGCCTTTTTGCCAATGGTGAATTCGGCAGCCTTTGCTTCACAACGGCTGTGGCCGGTATCGGTCGCCACAGGGTCCTTTGCCGACTCGGTGGACGTACTGCTGCAACCGGCCAGCAGAGTGGCGGCCAACAACGTACCCAATGATGCGAGCTTCCAAGGCATGAAGCCTCCTTTCTTTCAAAAATTAAGCAGAGATCGTGCGACCGCCATTTTGGTGTTTGGTTTCAAGGCGGGCGCTATCGCCCTGCCCTCGATCTGGACGAGTGGCGAGTTTGCCTGAGCATCGCCCTGGCGTTCATCCCGCAATCGTCACTGAATATGAACAGCGTTCAATAGACGTCGATGTAGTCGTACGGCGGATTCGGCCAGTTGTCTTTCAGCGCGTTGAAGATCTGCATGACCCACACCTCATCGCTGGCTGCGACCCGTCCGACATAACCCGAGCCCTTGGCCCATGTTTCCAGGCGAAACCGCAGCCCGTCGATATCAGTACCACCCACGACACCCGACGAAATGTAAGCGATGCCGCCCTTGGTGACCCGCAACTGAGTGTGCTCATCGTCGCTGGCAGAGGCCAGTAGCTGACGCACTGCTTCGAGGGTCAAGCCGTCAGGAGTGTTCAAATCGATCTGCACAGCACAATCCTTGAAAATTCGTCAAAGACCAAGTGTCGCATAGCCCTCTCCTGATGCCTAAGTCGGAGTGCCAAACGTCCTGCAAAATGGTTAACTCGACACTCAGACTTTCCCGACTTCACGAGCGCCATCATGACCACCGTAAGCATCGACGCCAATATCACAATCAAGTGGCCACAGGGCCACAGCTCTTACAGCCCGGGCAGTCCGGAAGAGCTGGCAATCATTGGTATCGATTTGCTGGTCAAGGAATTGGGGACACAGGCCGCCCAGACCTTCATAACCCAGGTTCTCGAGAAGTACTCCGACGACTATAAGGGCATGAGTGCAACGGATACCGAATAGCGGAAAACCCCGCAGGCTGGCACCTGCGGGTCTATGGATTACTTCAAGCGAGCCAGGCGCTGGGTCAGCAGATCGAAGAAGCCCTGGGCGTCGCCATTTTCAACCCAGAAGGCATTCTTCGGTGCCTTCAGGCCGTCATACCAGTCGACAACGGTCTGACCGAAGGTCGGCCCTTCTCGACTGTCGACCACCACGTTTACCGAGCGACCGGTAAACAGTTCCGGCTTGAGCAGGTAAGCGATGACCGTGGCGTCATGCACCGGGCCACCCGGAATGCCGTAGTGCTCCATGTCACCTTTGACGTATTCGTTGAGAATATCGCCCACCAGCTTGCTGGCATTGTTGTCCAATGCGGCGATTTGCTGCAGGCGCGCTTCACTGGTGAGGATCTTGTGGGTCACGTCCAGCGGCAGATAGGTCAGTTTGACGCCACTCTTCAGCACCACTTCCGCCGCCTGCGGGTCAGCGAACAGATTGAACTCGGCCACCGGGGTGATGTTGCCACCATTGAAGTGCGCACCGCCCATGATCACCACTTCCTTGATGCCCTGAACGATTTCAGGCTCCTGGATCAGCGCCAAGGCCAGGTTGGTCTGAGGGCCGAGCATGGCGATGGTGATGCTGTGGGGTTTGGCGGCCTTCAGGGTATCGATCAGGTAGTTGACTGCATTGCCTTCGGCCAGGCCTTTCTTCGGCTCATGCACGGTGACACCGGACAGACCTTCCTTGCCGTGGATGTTTTCGGCATAGATCGGCGTGCGCATCAGCGGTTTCGGCGCCCCCGCGTACACCGGCACCTCCTCACGCCCTGCCCATTCACGGGCCAGACGCGCATTACGCGAGGTCTTGTCCAGACGCACGTTGCCAGCGACGGTGGTCAGCGCACGAATGTTCAACTCTTCCGGCGAGGCCAGGGCAAACAGCAAGGCGACCACGTCGTCGGCACCTGGATCGGTGTCGATGATCAAGTCGATCTTTTCCGCCGCGTAGGCGCTTGTTGCGGTAATCAGGGACAAAAGCAGCAGACTCCGAAGCAGGTGATGCAGTTTCTGAGCATAGCGATGCATAGCGCACTCCTTGTGCGTGGGAAGAACGGAAAGTTAGAACGTTACGCCAGCCACCAAAACGATGTTGCAGTACGGCTGACATTCGCCTGTACGAACAATCGCCCTCGCTTGTCGGCTGAGCGCCTTGAATTGTTCATGACTGATCAGCTCGCGCCGGCCAAGCGCACCTTCGGCATTCAGTTCATCCAGCGCGCTCAAGGCCGATGGCTTTTTGTCCAGAATCTCATGGGCCAGTACATGGCTTTCGACCTGCATTTCGCTGAGCACAACCTTCAAGGTACTGATGAAATCCGGAATGCCATGGGTCAAGGCCAGGTCAATCAACTCGACGCCGGGCGGTACTGGCAAGCCGGCATCGCCGATCACAACGGTGTCGCCATGACCCAGGGATGCGATCAGCCGCGACAACGCGACGTTGAGCAAAGGTGTCTTTTTCATGGTGCTTTAAACGCCTGTACGTCGGACAAGGTAGGAATCGAAGGTTGCGCGCCAGCCCGGGTGACCGACAGCGCAGCGGCGACCTGACCGAAACGGATCGCCTCGGCCTCGCTTTTGCCGGCCGCCAGGGCCGCTGCGAAACCACCGACAAACGTGTCGCCGGCCGCGGTGGTATCGACTGCTTTCACTTTCGGTGCCGGGAAATGCTCGAAGGTGATGCCATTGGCGAACAGCGATCCCTGAGCGCCAAGGGTGATGATCACCTTACCGGCGCCCATGGCGATCAAGCGGGTCGCGGCGGCTTCGGCAGTGCTCAGGGAATCCACCGGCAAACCGCTCAAGGCCGACGCTTCGCTTTCGTTGGGGATCAGGTAATCGATGGCCGCATACCAATCCGCCGGCAGCGGGCGACTGGCCGGCGCCGGATTGAGGATCACGGTCTTGCCCAACTCACGACCGCGTTTCAAAGCATGGCCGACCGTGGCATCCGGCACCTCCAGCTGACAGATGATGACATCCGCCTTCTGCAATACGTTGTCGAAACGGTCGATCACCTCAGGGGTCAGCGCGCCGTTGGCACCAGCAACAATCACGATCGCGTTCTGACTGTTGTCATCGACCACGATCAACGCCACGCCGCTGGAATCCTCGACCGTACTGACGGCCTGGCAATCGATCCGCTCGGCCAACAGCGCTCCGCGCAGCGCTTCGCCATAAGCATCGCTGCCGACACAACCGACCATCGACACCTGCGCTCCCAGCCGCGCCGCGGCCACGGCCTGGTTCGCACCCTTGCCGCCGGAAACCGTGGAAAATGACTGGCCGATCAGCGTTTCACCACCACGGGGCAGCCGTGGCGCCCGGGTCACCAGGTCCATGTTCAGGCTGCCTATTACCACTACTTTTGCTGGCATACATCTTTACTCATCAATTCGATTTCAGCGGTGCTTTTTTTTGTTTAGCGGTGCTTTCGGCTCAGCGATATTGGGCAAACACACCGGCCAGCGGCGCGGTCGATTCCCGCAGGACAATACTGGGCGTCACGATGCGCTGATCGGTCGCCAGATCCGGCGCGGCGATCCGACGCAGCAACACCTCGGCCGCCATCTCGCCAAGTTGCAGGATTGACTGGCCCACGGTGGTCAACGCCGGATAGACGTAACGGCTCATCTGGATATCGTCGAAACCAATCACCGACAACTCGGTGGGCACACGAATATTGCGCTCGGCAGCGGCACGCAACACACCGATGCCGATCATGTCGTTGCCGGCGAAGATCGCGCTGGGCGGGTTCTTTTCCAGCAGGATCGCGGCGGCGTTGTAACCGCCGGTGCTGGTGAAGTCGCTTTCCAGCATGCGCTCGCGCGGCACCTCGACGCCCGCCTCTTTCAACGCCCGGCAATAACCGGCCAGACGCATCTGCGCCACGCTGGTACTCGCCGGGCCGCCAATCGTGGCGATGTCCCGATGCCCCAACTCCAGTAAGTGCCGGGTCGCCAGATAGGCACCGTATTCGTGATCGATGCGCACCAGGTCCGCATCGACTCCCTCCAGGTCACGGTCGACGATCACCATCGGCGTACGCACGCCCGTCAGGCCTTCGGCCAAGCTGCTGTCACCACCGGCAGACGCTACGATCAAGCCGTCGATGCGTTTTTCCAGCAGCACGCGAAGGTAGCTGCGCTGCTTTTCCAGGTTGTCATCGGAATTGCAGAGAATGACGCAATAGCCATTGCGCTCGCAGTAATCCTCGATGCCACGGGCCAGCTCGGCGAAGTACGGGTTGAGGCTGTTGGGCACCAGCAGGCCGATGGTCGCGGTGGTTTTCGCCTTCAACGAGCGAGCCACGGCGCTGGGCACGTAGTCGAGGCTTTTGATTGCCGCCTCGACCTTGATCCGCACTTCCTCACTGACTGGCCGCGTCTTGTTCACCACATGGGAAACCGTGGTGTAGGAAATGCCCGCGAGTGCCGCTACATCCTTGATCGTTGCCATGACTCAGGTCCGCCGGCTTGCGCGCTGACTGCGATAGGTATCGAGCACCACCGCCACCACGATAACCGCACCGGTGATGATGCGTTTGGTTGGCTCGGTCGCGCCGATCTGCGCCAGACCGGCCGCCAGCACGGAGATGATCAGTACACCGAAGAACGTGCTGATCACCGAACCGCGCCCGCCCATCAGGCTGGTGCCGCCGATCACCACCGCAGCGATCACTTGCAGTTCCAGACCGGAGCCGGCATTCGGGTCCGCCGCTTCCAGGCGAGAAATCTGAAACAACGCAGCAATACCGGCCAGCAATCCCATCAGACTGAAGACCAGAATCTTGTAGGGCTTCGGATTGATCCCCGCCAGACGCACCGCCTCCTCGTTGGTGCCGATGCCGATCAGGTAACGACCGAACACCGTACGCGTCAGCACAGCCTGGGCGATGAAGATAATCAGCAAGGCGATGATGAACGATGGCGAGATGCCGAATGCGATCGGATTGGACAGCCAGGCGAAGGCATCACCGATATAGGCGGTGCGCGAACCGGTCATTTGATACGCCAGCCCCCGCGCCATTTCCAGCACACCGAGGGACACGATGAATGACGGAATCCGCCAAGCCACGGTAATCGAACCGGTGATAGTGCCCGCCAGTGCCGCGGCGCCCATTCCCAGCAACGCTGCCGGCAGCACGCTCCAGCCCCAGCCGAGAATCGCCACGCTGACTGTCGACGCCGCCAGCGCCAGCACCGAACCCACCGACAAGTCGATTCCGCCGATGATCAATACGAAGGTCATGCCGACCGCCAGCACCATCAGATCGGGAATCTGGTTGGCCAGGGTGCTGAAGGTGTCGTAAGACAGGAAATGGCTGCTCAACACAGAGAACAGCGCGACCATCGCCAGCAAGGCACCGGCCAGGCCCAGGTAAGTGCCGAGGCCGTAAAAATTGCCACTACGTTTGCCGACCAGAGTTGCAGTATTCATGGAAGATCCCTAGGCGCTGCTTCGTTGAGCAACGCATCACGTTTTTGGTAGCCGGCGAACGCGGCGGCAAGCAAATCATCCTGGGTCCAGCTGTCACGCTCGAAGGTGTCGATCAGACGCCCTGCCGACAGCACGCCAATGCGGTCACAGATCAGCATCAGTTCGCGCAGGTCGCTGGACACCACCACCAGTGCTTTGCCCTGACGGGTCAACTCACCGAGCAATGTATAGATGTCGAACTTGGCGCCGACGTCGATGCCTCGGGTCGGCTCGTCGAACAGCATCACCGTGCAGTCGCGTTCGAGCCAACGGCCGATCACCACTTTCTGCTGATTGCCGCCGGACAATTCCGAGACCAATTGCGTCGGGCTGGAGCTGCGAATGCGCATGGCGTCGATCTGACGCTGGGCCAGCGACATCTCGTCACCGTTGTTGACGAAGCCGCCGCTGGAAATCACCGGCATATTGCCCAGGGCAATGTTGGCGCTGATCGATTGCGTCAGCAGCAGGCCTTCGCCCTTGCGATCTTCGGTGATCAGCGCGATGCCATGACCGACCGCGTCGGCCGGCGAACGAATATCCACCACCTGAGCCGGCGACCCCAGCGCGACGGTGCCGCTGTCAGCTGTATCGGCGCCGAAGATCAGGCGCAGCAACTCGGTGCGCCCTGCCCCGATCAAACCGGAGATCCCGAAGATCTCGCCGGCGCGCACCTCGAAGGACACATCGCGAACCTTGTCGGAACGGGTCAGCCCTTTGACCGTCAAGGCCGGAGCACCGATATTGCGCGGGCCCATGTCGATGTGCTCGCCCAGCTCACGGCCGACCATCAGGGTGACCAGTTGCTCGCTGTTGTAATTGGCCATCGGCTCGACACAGACCAGGTTGCCGTCGCGTAATACCGCGATGCGCTGGGCCACCCGTGCCAGTTCTTCGAGACGGTGGGAAATGTAGATGATCGCCACGCCGCGCGCCTGCAGGCGAGTGATCTGCTCGAAGAGCATTTCAACTTCACGGGCCGTCAGCATCGCGGTCGGCTCGTCGAGGATCAGCACATGGCAATCGCCGATCAGGTTGCGGGCGATTTCCACCATCTGCTGGTGACCGATACCCAGCTCACCGACCAGGGTGTCCGGATCGATGGCATCGAGGCCGACCTGAGCCATGGCCTCGATCGCCGCCCTGCGCAGTTGCTTGCGGCTGATCCAGCCACCGAGGCTGGGCAGGTTGTCGAGGAACAGGTTTTCCGCCACCGACAATGTCGGCAACAGATTGAGTTCTTGCATGACCATGCGCACGCCCAGCTTTTCGGCCTGGCTGCGGCTGCCGGGACAGTAATCCTGACCCTGGAATTGCATCTGGCCGGTGGTCGGCGTGACCAGCCCGCCAATGATTTTCGACAGCGTACTTTTGCCGGCGCCATTCTCGCCGGTCAGCGCCAGCACTTCGCCGCGCATCAGCGTCAGGTCGATGCCGGTCAGGACTGGTTGAGCGTAGGTCTTACCGATACCGCTGACCGAGAGGACAGCGTTCGGGGCGGAAACTGACATAAAAACTCTCCATGCGCCCGCCCCAAGGGGCGAGCACCGTTGTGTCGCCAGAAAGACTACTTGGTAACCAGCTCTACCGGAGTTTCGATGACGCCGTTGGCGCCGCTATCGACTTTCTCGCCCTTGATGATTTTCAGCGCGGTCTCAATGCCGAACACTGCTTGCCGGGCAGCAAACTGGTCGGCGGTGGCCAGGACACGGCCATCCTTGAGCATTGGCTTGATCGCATTGATGTTGTCGTAACCGACCACTTGCACCTTGCCGGCCTTGCCGGCGGCACGTACGGCAGAGACCGCACCGACCGCCATGCTGTCGTTGCCGGCAAGCAGGGCCTTGATGTTCGGGTATTCGCTGAGCATCGACGAGGCCACTTTGCCGCCCTTGTCGATTTCCCAATCGCCGGACTGCAGGGACACGACTTTGATCTGCGCCGCTTCCATCGCATCCTTGAAGCCGGCAGTGCGCTGCTGGGCGTTGGTGGTGGTGGAAACGCCTTCGATGATGCCGACTTCGTCACCGGCCTTCAGTTGCTTGGCCAGGTATTCACCCACCAGGCGCGCACCTTTGCGGTTGTCCGGGCCTACGAATGGAACGGTGATGTTTTTGCTTTTGACGACAGCCGGGTCCAGCTGGTTATCGATGTTGATCACGGTGATACCGGCATCGACTGCTTTCTTGATGACCGGGACCATGGCCTTGGAGTCTGCCGGAGCGATGACCAGCGCGTTGACCTTGGACAGGATCATTTGCTCGACGATGCGCGTCTGGCCGGCCGTGTCCGTTTCGTCCTTGATGCCGTTGGAGATCAGCTCGAAGTCGCCGGAGTGGTCTTTCTGGTAGGCCTTGGCGCCGTCTTCCATGGTCAGGAAGAACTCGTTGGCCAGGGATTTCATGACCAGCGCGACTTTAGGTTTTTCAGGGGTTGCGGCGAATGCCGAAGAGACAGGCAACGCGGCGGATGCGGCAGCCAGCATAGCGACAGCGAGAAGACGTCCAGCGAATGGCAGCTTCATGGGTTCACTCCGATCTTATGATTATTCTTAGCAACGCTTGCGCTGGATCATCAATGGATCAACCCATCGACGGCGACCGCGCAAACGTTTGCGTAGACCGAACTATGCGAACCCTGCCGAGATTTGTCAACGCCCCGTTCCGTGTCTCGGTTGGCAAAAGCCAACCCCGTTTTGCCTCACGCCGTGGTGTTGACCAGACCGCCGCCGCTGGAATCCTTGGCCAGCTCCTTGACCAGATTGCCGGTCACTTGCGCCAGCGCAGCGCTGGTATTGGCGATTTGCCCCTGGATTGTCATGACTGCGCTGGCCTTGGCTTCCGGGGTCGAATAATTCGCCGCCTGAGCGGCCGCCAGTTGCTGTTGCTGTTCGCGCAGTTGCTGCTGCAGTTCCTGCATGCGCTTGAGCAATACCTGCACCGCAATACTCTGACTGCTGGTTTTCTCGGATTTGCTTTCGCTCTGAGCCGCCGCGCCGCCACCGGTTCTGACCTGCTTGTCGTCGCCCTGCTCTTCGCCCAGCGCCTGGGCCGAGGCGTCGGATGTTGCTTCACTCAAGTCGTTGATGGTCGCCGGGGATTTACCCCCGATAGTGATTGCGCCTGCATTTGCAAAACCGACAGTAAACGACATGTGAACTCCTGAAAAAATAGATCCTTTAAAGGAGCATCGACCTGTGCGGGGTTTTCTTTAGCACCGATTTTCGATTTTGCAAGGCGACCTTCTCAATGAAGGTCGGTGAGCCGAACATAAAAGCTGAACATATTCGGAAACCCGGACAGCCAGGCGCGAAGTATCGCCAGCCACGGCAACAATATTGATAAAAATCATCAGGTTAAAAGATCACCTTCTCCAGCGTCCGACTGGTACAGATCCTGCTCCTCTTCTACACCCCCGGCGTTCAGATCTGCTTGGGGCGCTTCTAGATGAACTTGCATCTGCACCGCCTCACTACTAGAGAAAACAATAATGAAATCTGCCTTCAACACTTTTATTCCGGGCGCCTTGGCCCTGCTTATGCTTCTGCCTACAGCCCTTCAGGCAAAAGAAATCGAAACCCAACAGAAACTGGCGAACGTGGTGATCCTGGCCACCGGCGGCACCATTGCCGGCGCTGGCGCCAGCGCCGCCAACAGCGCCACCTACCAAGCGGCGAAAGTCGGCATCGAACAATTGATCGCAGGAGTTCCGGAACTGAGCCAATTGGCCAACGTTCGCGGCGAACAAGTCATGCAGATCGCATCCGAAAGCATCACCAACGACAACCTGCTGCAACTGGGACGTCGCGTGGCTGAACTGGCCGACAGCAAAGACGTCGATGGCATTGTCATCACCCACGGCACCGACACCCTGGAAGAAACTGCTTACTTCCTGAACCTGGTGGAGAAAACCGACAAGCCGATTATCGTCGTCGGCTCCATGCGCCCTGGCACCGCCATGTCGGCCGACGGCATGCTGAACCTGTACAACGCCGTCGCCGTGGCCAGCAGCAAAGACGCGCGCGGCAAAGGCGTGTTGGTGACCATGAACGATGAAATCCAGTCGGGTCGCGATGTCAGCAAAATGATCAACATCAAGACCGAGGCGTTCAAAAGTGCCTGGGGGCCGTTGGGCATGGTGGTCGAAGGCAAATCCTACTGGTTCCGCCTGCCGGCAAAGCGTCACACCATGGACTCGGAATTCGACATCAAAACCATCAAGAGTCTGCCTGACGTCGAAATTGCCTACTCCTATGGCAACGTCAGCGACACCGCCTACAAAGCCCTTGCGCAGTCGGGCGCCAAAGCCATCATCCACGCCGGCACCGGCAATGGCTCGGTATCGTCCCGCGTGGTTCCCGCCCTGCAGGCCTTGCGCAAAGACGGCGTACAAATCATTCGCTCTTCTCACGTCAATGCCGGCGGTTTCGTGCTGCGTAACGCTGAACAGCCTGACGACAAGTACGACTGGGTTGTTGCTCACGACCTGAACCCGCAAAAAGCCCGCATCCTGGCCATGGTCGCACTGACCAAGACCAACGACAGCAAAGAGCTGCAACGGATGTTCTGGGAGTACTGATTCGCCCGCGCCCGACCCGTTCGCGGTCGGGCACCGCTGTCACCACTCGCCAGTCCTGGCGAGTGGTTCACGATCTCTTTCCGATAAAAAATCTCCCTTCGCCCTACACCAAACGGAAAAAACCACTGTCAGAGGATTTTCTTGAATTTTAAGCAGTTGCGAAAATGCCTACAGTTAAATACTGTATGCACGTACAGCTTAATAAGGATAACTCCGTGGCCACTACCTCCGCCTCTCCTGACGCTTACGAACGCCTGGGTATGCGCATTCAGAAAATCATCAATTCCCCCACCGCCCAGAAAGCCAAAGCAGCACTGATCTTCCGTCTTCCGGACGAACCCGTGGATGAGTGGGAGCGTTTGCTCGAAGAAATCGACGAGAACGACAACGTCACCCTCGCCCATCGCGACGATGGCGGCGTGCAGATTTTCTGGGTTGTGCCGAAGGAAGATTGAGTCAATGAGCGTCCGCTGGTTTGCTTTGCTGTTTCTGCTCATCACCCTTGGCGCCCAGGCTGGCGCCCCACGCACCTTCAACGAAGCCAAGAAAGTCGCCTGGAAGTTGTACGCTCCGCAATCCACCGAGTTCTATTGCGGCTGCAAATACACGGGCGACCGCGTGAACCTCGCCGCCTGTGGTTATGTGCCACGCAAAAACGCCAAGCGCGCCTCGCGCATCGAGTGGGAACACATTGTCCCGGCCTGGCAGATCGGCCATCAGCGTCAGTGCTGGCAACAAGGAGGTCGCAAGAACTGCACGCGCTACGACCCAACCTATCAAAAAGCTGAGGCCGACCTGCACAATCTGGTACCCAGCATCGGCGAGGTAAATGGCGATCGGAGCAATTTCAGTTTCGGCTGGCTACCCGTGCAATCGGGTCAATATGGCTCGTGCCTGACTCAGATCGACTTCAAGGCGAAGAAGGTCATGCCCCGGCCTTCCATTCGCGGCATGATCGCCCGAACCTATTTCTACATGAGCAAGCAGTACGGCTTACGCCTGTCGAAACAGGATCGGCAATTGTACGAAGCCTGGAACAAGACCTACCCGGTTCAGGCATGGGAACGTCAGCGCAACCAGAGCGTGGCGTGCGTGATGGGCCGCGGCAATGAGTTTGTCGGCCCCGTAGACATGAAGGCTTGCGGCTAACCGGCTGCCAGCACTTTCTCCCGGCAGATTGCGCCCCGCACAAACAAAAACGCCCCGACCGAAGTCGGGGCGTTTTCATGTGCGGCTAAGGCTTAGCGCGGGAATGCTGGCGGGTTTACACCGGCCATGTCTTCCATCACGCGAACTACCTGGCAGCTGTAACCGAATTCGTTGTCGTACCAGACGTACAGAACAACGCGGTTGTCGTTGCAGATGGTCGCTTCAGCGTCCACTACGCCTGCGTGGCGCGAGCCCACGAAGTCGGTGGAAACCACTTCCTGCGAGTTGACGAAGTCGATTTGCTTATGCAGATCGGAGTGCAGCGCCATGTAGCGCAGGTACTCGTTCATCTCTTCACGGGTGGTGGCTTTCTCAAGGTTCAGGTTGAGAATGGCCATCGACACGTTTGGCGTCGGAACGCGAATCGCGTTACCGGTCAGCTTGCCGGCCAGTTCAGGCAGCGCCTTGGCGGCAGCAGTGGCAGCACCGGTCTCGGTGATCACCATGTTCAACGCGGCACTACGGCCACGACGATTGCCTTTGTGGAAGTTGTCGATCAGGTTCTGGTCGTTGGTGTACGAGTGAACCGTTTCAACGTGACCGTTGACGATGCCGAACTTGTCGTTGACAGCTTTCAGCACCGGCACGATAGCGTTGGTGGTGCAGGAAGCGGCAGAAACGATCTTGTCGTCAGCGGTGATTTCACCGTGGTTGATACCGTGAACGATGTTCTTCAGCTTGCCTTTGCCAGGCGCGGTCAGAACAACGCGGTCGATACCCGGGCAGGCCAGGTGCTGGCCCAGGCCGTCGGCGTCACGCCATACACCGGTGTTGTCCACCAGCAGCGCGTTTTTGATGCCGTACTGGGTGTAGTCCACTTCAGTCGGGTTCTTCGCGTAGATAACCTGGATCAGGTTGCCGTTGGCGGTGATGGTGTTGTTGGCCTCATCAATGGTGATGGTGCCGTTGAACGAGCCGTGCACCGAATCGCGACGCAGCAGGCTGGCACGCTTGACCAGATCGTTCTCGGCGCCCTTGCGGACAACGATGGCGCGCAGACGCAGGCCGTCGCCACCACCGGTTTTCTCGATCAGGATGCGCGCCAGCAGACGCCCGATACGACCGAAGCCGTACAGGACAACGTCGGTGCCGGTACGGCCGGAACCATTCTGCTTGCCGACCACATCAGCCAGTTCGTCACGGACGAACGCTTCGGCGGTACGGCCATTGCCTTCGGCCTTGAACTTGACGGCCAACTTGCCCAGATCTACCGAAGCAGCGCCGAGCTTGAGCTCGCTCATTGCCTTGAGCAGCGGGAATGTTTCGTGGACGGACAATTCGCTGTCATCGGACTGGCGATGGCGAGCAAAGCGGTGAGCTTTGAGAATCGCGATGACAGACTGGTTGATCAGACTGCGGCCATAGATCGAGCTCACCACGTTGTTATTGCGGTAGAGCTGACCGATAAGCGGAATCATCGCTTCTGCGAGTGCTTCACGGTCGATCCATTCACCAAGACACTGGTCGGGCTTCTGAGTCACGGGAACCTTCCACATGTAGGGGCAGAAAAAAGGGGCTACATTATGCCGCCGAGTGCCTCCCGTAGCAATGCGCGCCTGTCGCACGAGCGGTAACAAAATTCCGTTCAAAAAAATCACGCCCCGCGCCAGCCCAGTAAATACGGGGCTTTCAGCACAGTCAATTTTTCGACGATAACGCCACAGTGTCCGTAACCATCCGTAACACCGAGCGGTTTTGGCACTACATTTCCAGTATTAAATCGCCAGTTTTTGTCATTACCACTACATTTTGCTCACCCTGTGTATATAGACACAGTCTGCAACTGACAGCCGGCACCCGAGACCGTTACAATTACCGACTTTGTCGCAACGCTTGGAGCTCAACCTTCCGTGCCCGTTCTGCGTCTACCGCTTCTCCCTGCCGCGGCAGGTAAACAGCACTGGGGCAACCTGCCCGGTGCCGCCCTGAGCCTGGCCATCGCCGAGGCCGCAAGCGCTGCCAAGCGCTTTACCTTGCTACTGACCGCCGACAGCCAGAGTGCCGAACGGCTGGAACAGGAGCTGAGTTTCTTCGCCCCGGATTTGCCTGTTCTGCACTTCCCCGACTGGGAAACCCTGCCCTACGACCTGTTCTCGCCACACCAGGACATCATCTCGCAACGCATCGCCAGCCTGTATCGGTTGCCGGAGCTGGCGCATGGCGTTCTGGTGGTGCCGATCACCACTGCCCTGCACCGTCTGGCGCCGACCAAATTCCTGCTCGGCAGCAGCCTGGTGCTGGATGTCGGCCAGAAACTCGATGTCGAGCAGATGCGCACCCGGCTTGAGGCCACCGGTTATCGCTACGTCGATACCGTGTACGAGCATGGCGAATTTACTGTGCGTGGCTCGCTGATCGACCTGTTCCCGATGGGCAGCAAGTTGCCTTATCGCATCGACCTGTTCGACGACGAAATCGAGACCCTGCGCACTTTCGACCCGGAAAACCAGCGTTCCATCGACAAGGTCGACTCGGTCAAACTGTTACCGGCCAAGGAATTCCCGCTGCAGAAAGAAGCCGTGACCCGCTTCAAGGCGCGGTTTCGCGAGCGCTTCGATGTCGACTTCCGTCGCTGCCCGATTTTCCAGGATTTGAGCAGCGGGATTACGCCGGCGGGCATCGAGTACTACCTGCCACTGTTCTTCGAGGAAACCTCCACTCTGTTCGATTACCTGCCCCAGGACACGCAAGTGTTTTCCCTGCCGGGCATCGAACAGGCTGCGGAAAATTTCTGGAACGATGTGCGCAACCGCTATGAAGAGCGCCGCGTCGATCCGTCCCGTCCTTTACTGCCACCGGCCGAGTTGTTCCTGCCGGTGGAAGACTGCTTTGCGCGCCTGAAGAGCTGGCCCCGTGTGGTGGCCAGTCAACAAGACGTAGAAACCGGTGTCGGCCGCGAGCGCTTCCCGGCTCAGCCGCTGCCGAACCTGGCCATCGAAGCCAAGGCCACTCAGCCGTTGGCGGCGCTGGCCAGTTTCCTCGACGAATTCCCCGGCCGCGTGCTGTTTACCGCCGAGTCCGCGGGCCGTCGTGAAGTGCTGCTGGAATTGCTCGAACGCTTGAAGCTGCGACCGAAAACCGTCGACAGCTGGCCAGACTTTGTCGCCAGCAAAGAGCGCCTGGCGATCACCATTGCACCGCTCGACGAAGGCCTGTTGCTGGACGACCCAGCGCTGGCACTGGTTGCCGAAAGCCCATTGTTCGGTCAGCGCGTAATGCAGCGCCGTCGTCGCGAAAAACGCGCCGACGCGAACAACGATGCGGTGATCAAAAACCTCACCGAGCTGCGCGAAGGTGCGCCGGTGGTGCACATCGATCATGGTGTCGGCCGCTATCTGGGGCTGACGATCCTGGAAATCGACAACCAGGCCGCCGAGTTCCTGACCCTCGAGTACGCCGAAGGCGCCAAGCTGTACGTGCCGGTGGCCAACCTGCACCTGATCGCCCGCTACACCGGCAGCGACGATGCCTTGGCCCCGCTGCACCGCCTGGGCTCCGAGACCTGGCAGAAAGCCAAGCGCAAAGCCGCCGAACAGGTGCGCGACGTGGCCGCCGAGTTGCTCGACATCTATGCCCGCCGCGCCGCTCGCGAGGGTTATGCCTTCGCCGACCCGAAAGCCGATTACGCGACCTTCAGCGCCGGTTTCCCGTTCGAAGAAACCCCGGACCAGCAAACCACCATCGAAGCGGTGCGCGAAGACATGCTCGCGCCCAAACCGATGGATCGGCTGGTCTGCGGCGACGTCGGCTTCGGCAAGACCGAAGTGGCCATGCGCGCGGCGTTCATCGCGGTGCACGGCGGTCGTCAGGTGGCGATTCTGGTGCCGACCACCCTGCTCGCCCAGCAACACTACAACAGCTTCCGCGACCGCTTTGCCGACTGGCCGGTGACGGTGGAAGTGATGAGCCGTTTCAAGTCGGCCAAGGAAGTGAACGCCGCAGTTGCGGACCTGGCCGAAGGCAAGATCGACATCGTTATCGGCACACACAAGCTGCTGCAAGATGACGTAAAAATCAAAAACCTGGGGCTGGTGATCATCGACGAAGAGCACCGTTTCGGTGTCCGTCAGAAAGAACAGCTCAAGGCACTGCGCAGTGAAGTCGACATCCTGACACTGACCGCAACGCCGATTCCGCGGACGCTGAACATGGCGGTGTCGGGCATGCGCGACCTGTCGATCATCGCCACACCGCCGGCCCGTCGCTTGTCGGTGCGTACCTTCGTCATGGAGCAGAACAAGAGCACGGTCAAAGAGGCCCTGCTGCGTGAGTTGCTACGTGGCGGCCAGGTCTACTACCTGCACAACGATGTGAAGACCATCGAGAAATGCGCCGCCGACCTCGCCGAACTGGTGCCGGAAGCGCGGATCGGCATCGGCCACGGGCAGATGCGCGAACGTGAACTCGAACAGGTGATGAGCGACTTCTATCACAAGCGCTTCAATGTGCTGATCGCCTCGACCATCATCGAGACCGGCATCGACGTGCCGAGCGCCAACACCATCATCATCGAGCGCGCCGACAAGTTCGGCCTGGCCCAGTTGCACCAGTTGCGTGGCCGGGTAGGTCGCAGTCACCACCAGGCGTATGCTTACCTGCTGACACCGCCACGCCAGCAAATCACTCCCGACGCGGAAAAGCGTCTGGAAGCGATCGCCAACACCCAGGACCTCGGCGCGGGCTTCGTGCTCGCCACCAACGACCTGGAAATCCGTGGCGCCGGCGAACTGCTGGGCGACGGCCAGAGCGGGCAGATCCAGGCCGTAGGTTTCACGCTGTACATGGAAATGCTCGAGCGTGCGGTGAAGTCGATCCGCAAGGGCGAACAACCGAACCTCGATCAACCGCTGGGTGGCGGTCCGGAAGTCAATCTGCGTGTACCGGCGTTGATTCCTGAAGACTACCTGCCGGACGTTCATGCTCGACTGATTCTCTACAAACGCATTGCCTCGGCCACCGATGAGGAAGGCCTCAAGGACCTGCAAGTGGAGATGATCGACCGCTTCGGCCTCTTGCCGGAACCGACCAAGAACCTGGTGCGGATCACGGCGCTGAAATTGCAAGCCGAACAGCTGGGCATCAAGAAAGTCGACGGCGGCCCGCAAGGCGGTCGGATCGAATTCGCGGCACAGACCCCGGTCGACCCGCTGACACTGATCAAACTGATCCAGAGCCAGCCCAAACGCTACAAATTCGAAGGCGCCACGATGTTCAAGTTCCTCGTGCCGATGGAGCGCCCCGAAGAACGCTTTAATACTGTAGAGGCGCTATTCGAGCGCCTCATTCCGACCACTGCTTGAAGGACGCCGCATGCGCCTGTTTCGCTCACTGACCTTGCTGATGACGTTGTTGATGTCGCTGCTCGCCTCGACCGCGTTTGCCGCTGATCTGTATCAGGTTGAAATGATTCTGGTACGGCAAAACGCCGTGCCTGCCATCGTCAGCCGCGCCGCGCCAGAAGACTGGGCTGCCGGTGCCCAACGCATCAGCCCCGACAGCTTTCGCACGCCAAGCCTGAATGCCGAAGTGGAAAAACTCACTGCCAGCAACGAGTACACGGTGTTGCTGCACAAGGCCTGGCAACAGAACCTGGGTGAAGAAGCCAGCAAAATCGCGATCAGCGAAGGCAAGGAACAGTTCGGCCAATTCCCGATCGAGGGCACGTTGAACCTGAAACTGGGGCGTTTCACTGACGTCGACGCCGACTTCTGGGTCAATCAGATTGACGCCAACGGCATGGTCACCGCCAGCGAACGCCTGAAGCAGGAAAGCCACACCAAGAACGGCCTGCTGAACTTCCTCGACAATGGTCACCTGGGCCTGTTGATCAAAATCACCTCGCTGACCGCCCCTGCACCTCGGCCAGTCCCTGATGAAATTCCGGACTGATTGAAGCCCTTATGTCCTCCGCGACCCTGAGCAAACCCCTGGCAACATCCTGGGTCAGCCGATTCAAGGAACAGAGCCTGGAGCGTGGCCGCCGCTACGCACTGGAGAACCGCGTCAGGATCGTCGAAGTCGGCGACGCCACCATCACCGCCAGTTGCGAAGGCTCTGGCGGTAACGTTTACCGTCAGACCATTCGCCTGCGCGAGTCGGCCAAAGGCACCTTGCTGATGATCGACGCCACGTGCACCTGCCCGGTTCACAGCAACTGCAAACATTGCGCAGCGGTGTTGCTGCAAGTGCAGGAAACCCTCGCGTATCCGGCAGCCGCGAAAGACGCCGAACTGCTGGAAAAACTTCAGGCCGTATTGGAAAACCGTAGCCCGAAAGCGCCGCCGCAAGTGCTGGTGGACAACGTGCAACCGGTGCCGCGCCTGTGGCTGGCGAGCATCGAGTTCAGCGCCTTCGAACCGCGCAACGGAAAAATGCAGCGTTACATTCAGCATCGCGCGGCGCTGTCCTTCAGCTATCTGGACGAATACGTCAGCGGACAGAAAAACGCTGACATCCTGATTCGTCAGGAGACGCAGACGCTGCGGATAAAACGTCACCCGGAAGTCGAACAGACCTACAGGGAGCAGCTGCGGATCCTCGGTTTCAAAGTCGCCACCCGACAAAGCAAGGCCTTGCCGGAAAGTGCCGGCGAACTCTACGAGATGGTCAACGACAGCGCCTGGCTGACCTTCACCCTCAATGAGCTGCCGAAGTTGCGCACCCAAGGCTGGGAGTTGCAGATCGACGAGGATTTCGGCTTCGACCTGACTGCCGTGGACGATTGGTACGCCACCGTTGAGCAGGCGCCGGAACGCGACTGGTTCGACCTGGAACTGGGGATCATCGTCAACGGCGAGCGCCTGAGCCTGCTGCCGATCCTGTTGAACCTGATGCGCTCCCACACCGAAATCCTCAACCCGGAACGGCTCGCCCGACGTCGCGACGACGAACTGATCCTGGTGAACATCCCACAACGTCGCAGCACCGACCAGGGCCCGTTGCAGGTCGCCCTGCCCTTCGGCCGCCTGAAACCAGTGCTGGCCACCCTTGGCGAGTTTTACCTGCAAGAGCCCGGCGAAACCACGCTGCGCCTGAGCAAGGCCGACGCCACGCGACTGAACCCGCTGGAAGGCCTGCCGCTGCTCTGGGAAGGTGGCGAGCAGATCCGCACCTTTGCCCAGCGCCTGCGCGACATCAAGGACCACACCGCCGCAGCGCCCGAAGGCTTGAATGCCACCTTGCGTCCGTATCAGCTGGAAGGCCTGAGCTGGATGCAGTCGTTGCGACAACTGGAAGTCGGCGGGATTCTCGCGGACGACATGGGCCTGGGCAAAACCCTACAGACCCTGGCACACATTCTCAGCGAGAAGAATGCCGGGCGCCTCGATCGGCCGTGCATGGTGGTCATGCCCACCAGCCTGATTCCGAACTGGCTCGACGAAGCGGCGCATTTCACGCCCCAGCTCAAAGTGCTGGCGCTGTACGGCGTCAGTCGCAAAAAGCATTTCGATAACCTGGCCGATTACGACCTGATCCTGACCACCTATGCACTGCTGCCCAAGGACGTCGAACGTCTGGCCGCGCAGCCGTTGCACGTACTGGTGCTGGATGAAGCGCAGTACATCAAGAACCCCAACAGCAAGGCCGCCCATGCGGCCCGTGAGCTGAATGCTCGCCAGCGTTTGTGCCTGAGTGGCACGCCGCTAGAAAACCACTTGGGCGAGCTGTGGTCGCTGTTCCACTTCCTGCTGCCGGGTTGGCTCGGTGATGTGAAAAGCTTCAACCGCGATTACCGCGTACCGATAGAAAAGCGTGCCAGTGAAGTACGACTTCAACACCTGAACGGTCGGATCAAACCGTTCCTGCTGCGCCGGACCAAGGAACAAGTGGCCACCGAACTGCCGCCGAAAACCGAAATCGTCCATTGGGTCGAGCTCAACGAAGCCCAGCGCGATGTGTACGAAACCATGCGCCTGGCCATGGACAAAAAAGTCCGCGACGAGATCACCCGCAAAGGCGTGGCACGCAGCCAGATCATCATTCTTGAGGCACTGCTGAAGCTGCGTCAGGTGTGCTGTGATTTGCGCCTGGTCAACGATGCTGCCCTGCCCGCTCGCGGCAGCACCTCCGGCAAACTCGATAGCCTGATGGAAATGCTTGAAGAGCTGTTCGAGGAAGGTCGGCGGATTCTGCTGTTCTCGCAGTTCACCTCAATGTTGTCGCTGATCGAGGACGAGCTGAACAAACGCGGCGTGGCGTACGCGATCCTGACCGGCCAGACCCGTGACCGACGCACGCCAGTCAAGGAATTCCAGAGCGGCAAGCGTCAGATCTTTCTGATCAGTTTGAAGGCTGGCGGTGTGGGCCTGAACCTGACCGAAGCCGATACGGTGATTCACTACGACCCTTGGTGGAACCCGGCGACGGAAAATCAGGCGACGGATCGTGCGTATCGCATTGGTCAGGAGAAGCCGGTGTTCGTCTACAAGATGATTGCCAGGGGCACGGTAGAAGAGAAGATTCAGCATCTGCAGAAGGAAAAATCCGATCTGGCCGCAGGCGTGCTGGATGGACGCAAGACCGGGGACTGGAAGTTGCAGAGCGATGATATCGAGGCGTTGTTTGCGCCGTTGCCGGAAAAAATCGATAAGTAGCAGGGATAGTCAGATCGTCGTTGCGAGCAAGCTTGCCCCCACAGGGTGAGCATCAATCCTGCGGGAAACTTGCTCGCGAAAGCGGCTTTCTGAAATCGGACATGTCCTCCTGCAGGCGCGAGGCTTGCCCGCGAAGGCGGTGTGTCAGTCAATGTCGATGTTGAATGTGGTGACGCCTTCGCAGGACAGCAAAACCTTGGTATTGATGACAGAATTTACGATAAGTAGGACTCGCGTTGGGACTCGATCAGGGTCAGAGCGGCCTCCCAGGCCAGGTCGATGATGTTGTCCTGTTCATCGCGATCAAACTGCTCGGCGGTGTGCGCACAGACTTCCGGAGACGGGTAATGCAGCGCCGAACCACCGGCCAGCGCCTGAACCTGTGCCTGACAGGCACGCTCCAGGAAGTGAATTTCCTGAAATGCCTGGGCCACGCCGGAGCCACCGACCAGCAGTCCGTGATTACGCAGGATCATCGCCCGATGCGGCCCCAGATCGGCAATCAGACGCTCTCGCTCATCCAGCGAAAGGGCAATGCCTTCATAGGTGTGATACGCCAACTTGCCGTAAAACTTCAACGCGTGCTGACTGATCGGCAACAAGCCGTGCTTCTGCGCTGCGACGGCCATGCCGGCGGCGGTGTGGGTATGGATCACACAATTCAGGTCAGGGCGAGCCATGTGGATTGCCGAGTGGATCACAAAGCCTGCGGCATTGACCCGATGACCTTTGTAGGCCGGATCGACCACTCGCCCTTCCTGATCGATGCGCACCAGATCCGAGGCGCGCATGCGGTCGAAAATAACCCCGTAGCGGTTGATCAGAAAGTGATGCTCAGGCCCTGGAATCCGCAGGGTAATGTGGGTGTCGATCAGGTCGGTCATGCGAAAGTGCGCGACCAGGCGATACAGCGCGGCCAGTTCGCAACGGGCTTGCCATTCAACCGTGCCGATGTGTTCAGGTTTACTCACGAATACACCTCTTTAGCAGCGCACTCTGTGGCGCTTGTGGGCTTTATCGCTGCCATGACAGGATTAGTCAATTTTCATAATCTTATATTTACTATTAGTACTGCTACTACATGGAATCCTTATGCCCTCCACTTCGAACCCGTGGGTTGGTCGCCGCTTTCTGAATGACCGTCTCGACTGGAACCTGCTGCGCACTTATCTGGTGATCGGTCAGGAAGGCAGCATGAGTCGGGCCGCCGCGCGGCTGCACATCACCCAGTCGGCGGTCAGCCAGGCTTTGAAGCGTCTGGAAGAACAACTGGAATGTGTGTTGATCGCCCGCAGTGGAAGGCGGTTCGATCTGACGGAAACCGGGGAAGAAGTCCTGCGCATTGCAACGGACATTTACGGCGATATTTCGCGCCTGGGAACGGTGCTGGAGAGTCGGCACGACGACGTGGTCGGCAAGATCCGCATCCTCACCGTCAGCGGCGTGCAAGCACGACACTACGATGAGTTCCTCGCCGACTTCCATGAAACCCACCCGAAAGTCGAGCTGGAAGTTGAGGTGATGGGCAGTTCGAACATCATCAGTTCGTTGCTGCAAAAGACCGCGACCATTGGCGTCGGATTATGCCGTTTACCGCAGCCGCGACTGGAACAGAGGGTATTGTTTCGCGAGCGTTATGCGTACTTTTGCGGGCAGCGTCATCGACTTTTCGGACAAGAGAATCTGACCCTTGAACAGCTCGCTGCAGAGAACTTCGTCAGCTTCACCAGCGATCAGCTCGGCGGCAATCTTTCACCCCTGACCCTGTTTCGCGAACAGCAAGGCTTTACCGGCAAGATCGTTGCGTCATCCACCAGTTTCGAAGAGATTTACCGCTTGATCTGCGCAGGGTTTGGTATTGGGTGTTTGCCGACTCATCTGGTGCGCAGGGATGTCGAGCAAGGTTTGCTCTGGCGTTTGCCGCCGGAAGACGGCGTGGTGGATTTCGATATCCAGCTGTTGTGGAATCGTGAGCAGAAGATGAATCAGGCCGAAACCGTGTTCCTGGAAAGCTTCCAGCACATGCTCAGCATTCGTGAGCCTGTGCTGTGAAACCTTGATCCTTAAACGTGAGGGTCGCCCGGGGCTTTGCTCGGCGCGGCGTATTGCGGCTTCAGGTGGCCGTCCTGATCAAGTAGCCAGGCATCCATGATCTGCCGCACCACAGGGCCGGCGACGCGACCACCGGCCTCGCCGTTTTCGATCATCACCGAGATGACAATCTGCGGATGTTCGGCCGGAGCAAATCCGACGAACAAGGCGTTGTCGCGGTTGCGCTCCAGGGTTTTCGCCCGGTTGTAGCGTTCACCCTGCTTGATCGCCACCACTTGCGCGGTGCCACTTTTGCCGGCGATGCGGTACTGCGCGCCCTGCGCCGCCGCTCGGGCAATCCCGCGGGCGTCATGCATCACCATCTGCATGCCGTGGTTGACCTGCTCCCAGTCACGCGGATCCTTGAGCAGGATGTTCGGCATCGGATGCTCGTCCACCGGCGCGACGCCATCCACGGTCCTGGCCAGGTGCGGCCGGTTCCATACACCTTTGTTGGCGATCAGCGCGGTGGCCTGTGCCAGCTGCAGAGGAGTAACCTGCATGTAGCCCTGGCCAATGCCGAGGATCACTGTCTCGCCGGGGAACCACGCCTGTCGCCGCGTGGCGCGCTTCCAGGCCTGAGACGGCATCAACCCGGGAGACTCTTCGAACATGTCCAGCGAGACCTTCTCGCCAAGGCCGAACATCGCCATGTAGTCGTGCAGACGATCGATGCCCAGCTTGTGGGCCAGATCGTAGAAGTAGGTGTCGTTGGAGCGCATGATCGCCGTGTCCATGTTCACCCAGCCATCACCACTGTGATTCCAGTTACGGTACTTATGATCGAAATCCGGTAACTGGTAATAGCCCGGATCGAAGACGCGGGTCTGCGGGGTTACGACTCCGGCGTCGAGGCCGGCGATCGCCACTTCCGGCTTGATGGTCGAGCCAGGTGCGTAGAGCCCGCGCAGCACGCGGTTGAACAGCGGCCGGTCGATGGAGTCGTGCAGTGCCGCGTATTCCTTGAAGCTGATGCCCGTCACAAACAAGTTCGGGTCGAAGCTTGGCTTGCTGACCATGGCCAATACTTCGCCGGTCGATGGATCGAGAGCGACCACCGAGCCACGCCGATCGCCCAATGCCTCCTCGGCGGCTTCCTGAAGTTTGACGTCGAGGCTCAGGACGATGTTTTTGCCGGGGATCGGGTCGGTGTGCTTGAGCACTCGCAGCACGCGGCCCTGGGCATTGGTTTCGACTTCTTCGTAACCCACATGGCCGTGCAATTCTGATTCGTAGAATTTCTCGATACCGGTTTTGCCAATGGATTGGGTGCCACGGTATTCCACCGTGTCCAGGGCTTTGGATTCTTTTTCGTTAATGCGACCGACGTAGCCGATCGAATGCGCAAAGTGCGCGCCCATGGGGTAGTGGCGAACGAACTGCGGCTCTACATCGATTCCAGGCAGACGGAACTCGTTGACCGCGAGTACGGCGATCTGTTCTTCGCTGAGCTCATAGAACAGCGTGACCGGGACGAAGGGGTGCCTGGCCTGCTTCATCGCCTTGTCGAACAGTGTACGGTCCTCGGCCGGCAGGTGCAGGAGGTTGACCACTTCATCCAGCTCGCGTTTGACATCGGAAGCGCGTTCGCGGGTGATGGTCAGGTTAAAGCTGGGTCGGTTGTCTGCCAGGACCACACCATTGCGGTCGTAGATCAGCCCACGAGTTGGAGTGATCGGCAGGACATGGACGCGGTTGTTTTCGGAGATTGTCGAGTGATAGTCGAACTCGACAACCTGCAGGACGTACATGCGCACCACCAGCGCGCAAGTAATGGCGGCGACGAACAAGGCGCAGGCCATCAGTCTTTTGTTGACCAGGAGCGTCTCTTTCTCGTGGTCCTTGATTGGTATCGGTTCGGGCATTTCTGCAGCAACTCTTTGACTATAAACGGGAGTACCGATCCGTAGGCTTGCAGTCAGTCCGTTGAAACGAGCTGCACCATACCAAAAACGGCGTGGTTTTTAGCGCGCTCTGCCGAAGTTTCACGAACGATGCGACCATTACCAGGGATGGCCATCCGCTAGCCCTCTGTTGCCAAAGCACTTTCCTACGGGCAAAACAAAACCCCTACCTGCATACGCAGATAGGGGTTTCGGAATTTAATCTTGACGATGACCTACTCTCACATGGGGAAACCCCACACTACCATCGGCGATGCATCGTTTCACTTCTGAGTTCGGGATGGGATCAGGTGGTTCCAATGCTCTATGGTCGTCAAGAAATTCGGGTACCGAACCGTCTTTCGACG
>NZ_QKYZ01000026.1:0-65147 GCF_003253625.1 Pseudomonas sp. URMO17WK12:I6 | reverse complement strand
CGCGGCAGGATGTTTTTGCCGTTGGAAGTGGCGGCAGCCAGGATGTGGCTGTAGCCCTTGCCCAACTCGGCTACCAGTGGAGCAACGTTTTCCGGCAGCTGATGCGCGTAAGCAGCATTGTCAGCGTTCAGGACTTTGCTCACGCCAGCGATTTTCGCAGCGGCTTCAACCACGGCGCCAGCGCCCTGGCCTGCAACCAGAACGTGGATGTCGCCACCGATCTTGGCGGCAGCAGCAACGGTGTTCAGCATGGCCGGGGCCAGCACTTTGTTGTCGTGTTCGGCGATTACCAAGATAGTCATGATTAGATTACCTTCGCTTCGTTTTTCAGTTTCTCGACCAGTTCAGCCACCGACTTGACCTTGATACCCGCGCTGCGTGCAGCTGGCGCTTCGACTTTCAGGGTCTTGTTGGTGGAGGCGGTGGAAACGCCCAAAGCGTCTGGAGTCAGCACTTCGAGAGGCTTCTTCTTGGCTTTCATGATGTTTGGCAGGGACGCGTAGCGCGGCTCGTTCAAACGCAGGTCGGTGGTGACGATGGCCGGCAGTTTCAGGGAAACCGTCTGCGCGCCGCCGTCGATTTCGCGGGTCACGGCAACTGTATCGCCGGACACTTCGACTTTCGACGCGAACGTGCCCTGACCGTAGCCGCTCAATGCCGCGAGCATCTGGCCAGTCTGGTTGTTGTCGCTGTCGATGGCTTGTTTACCGAGAATCACCAGTTGAGGCTGTTCCTTGTCGACCACCGCCTTGAGCAGCTTGGCCACGGCCAGGGAAGTCAGATCTTCAGCGGATTCGACGAGGATGGCGCGGTCGGCACCCAGAGCCAGCGCGGTGCGCAGTTGCTCTTGAGCGGTGGATGGGCCGATGGAGACGACGACGATTTCAGTCGCCACGCCTTTCTCTTTCAGACGTACGGCTTCTTCCACTGCGATTTCGCAGAACGGGTTCATCGACATCTTGACGTTGGCGAGGTCGACGCCGGAATTGTCCGCCTTGACGCGAACCTTGACGTTGTAATCCACAACGCGTTTGACAGCTACAAGAACCTTCATGGATTCCTCGTTACTCTCCGGTGAAAAGAAAGTCGCCTAGGCGAACCTGGCGGTTGATGCTCATCGGCGCAAGGGCACCTCTAAAAACGCTGGCAGGTGTATTGGGTGAACCTTGCTCACAAGGCTGATGACCGTTCGTCAGTGGTGACCGACAAGTCATTCATTACCGTGGCGTGTAAACTGCGCGCGATACCTGCGCGGCGCTTCACCTTGTACTGCCATCGCCCTGTCTTTAGAGGTGCTCTTGAAACCTACATTCAGCCTACGGCGAGCGCAAAACCGCCCGTATCTTGACCGGAACACCTATTCCGGTCAATACGGCAAAATGGCCAGTCATAAGCCGCGTGACTTTGATTTATCTGGCTTTGAGCCGATTCAAACAAACGTTTGTATTGGACGCTAAGAGTGGTGTAGATATAATGCGCCACCCAAAGAGAAAGGTGGTTCATCGATTGTCCTCTGTACCGCACTATGGGGAATTCATGAATGCGACACCCAACCTCCAATTAGAAAAAAAACTGTTGAGCCTTGAGTAGGAGATAGCCTGTGGAACGCGAATACATGGAATTCGACGTGGTCATCGTCGGTGCCGGCCCCGCTGGCCTGTCCGCCGCCTGCCGTTTGAAGCAGAAGGCCGCCGAAGCCGGTAAGGAAATCAGCGTCTGCGTGGTCGAAAAAGGCTCCGAAGTCGGCGCTCATATCCTGTCCGGTGCCGTGTTCGAACCACGGGCCCTGAACGAACTGTTCCCCGACTGGAAAGAACTCGGTGCGCCGCTGAACACGCCAGTCACCCGCGATGACATCTTCGTTCTGAAAAACGCTGACAGCGCGCAGAAGATTCCAGACTTCTTTGTGCCCAAGACCATGCACAACGAAGGTAACTACATTATCTCCCTGGGCAACCTGTGCCGCTGGCTGGCCCAGCAGGCCGAGAACCTGGGCGTGGAAATCTACCCGGGCTTCGCCGCCCAGGAAGCGCTGTTCGACGAGAACGGCGTAGTCCGCGGGATCATCACCGGCGATCTGGGCGTTGACCGCGAAGGCAATCCGAAAGAAGGCCTGTACACCCCAGGCATGGAACTGCGCGCCAAGTACACGCTGTTCGCCGAAGGTTGCCGCGGCCACATCGGCAAGCAGCTGATCAAGCGTTTCAACCTCGACAGCGAAGCCGACGCCCAGCATTACGGTATCGGCCTGAAAGAAATCTGGGAAATCGACCCGGCCAAGCACCAGCCTGGCCTGGTGGTCCACACCGCCGGCTGGCCGCTGGACATCATGGGCACCGAGAACACCGGGGGCTCGTTCCTCTATCACTTGGAAAACAACCAGGTGGTGGTCGGTCTGATCGTCGATCTTTCCTACAGCAACACCTTCCTGTCGCCGTTCGATGAGTTCCAGCGCCTCAAGCATCACCCGGTGCTCAAGCAATATCTGGAAGGCGGCAAGCGCGTCAGCTACGGCGCTCGCGCCATCTGCAAAGGCGGCCTGAACTCGCTGCCGAAAATGGTCTTCAAGGGCGGCGCTCTGATCGGTTGCGACCTCGGCACCCTGAACTTCGCCAAGATCAAGGGCAGCCACACGGCGATGAAGTCCGGCATGCTCGCCGCTGACGCGGTGGCCGACGCGCTGTTCGCCGATCTGGACGGCACGCAAGAGCTGACTACTTACGTCGACGCCTTCAAGAAGAGCTGGCTCTACGACGAACTGTTCGCCAGCCGAAACTTCGGCCCAGCGATCCACAAGTTCGGCGCCATTGTCGGCGGCGGTTTCAACTGGATCGACCAGAACATCTTCGGCGGCAAACTGCCGTTCACCCTGCACGACACCAAGCCGGATTACGCGTGCCTGAAACTGGCGGCCGACTGCAAGAAGATCGACTACCCGAAACCGGACGGCAAGATCAGCTTCGACAAACTCAGCTCGGTGTTCATCTCCGGTACCAACCACGAAGAAGAGCAGCCGTGCCATCTGAAGCTGGCCGACGCGAGCATCCCGATCAGCAAGAACCTGCCGCTGTACGATGAACCTGCCCAGCGTTACTGCCCGGCCGGCGTGTACGAAGTGGTCACCCAGGAAGACGGCGAGAAGCGCTTCCAGATCAACGCCCAGAACTGCGTTCACTGCAAGACCTGCGACATCAAGGACCCTGCACAGAACATCACCTGGGTGGCGCCGGAAGGCTCCGGCGGCCCGACTTACCCGAACATGTAAGTCGACCGTCTGAACAACAAGGCTCCCTGAACGGGGGCCTTTTTGTTGCCCGCAATTCAAGCGTCACCACAAGAACCTGTGGATCAGGCAGCGCGCTCATCCCCCGGATTACGCTCGAAGTAGCGCTTGTACTCACGGCTGAACTGCGACGTACTCTGATACCCCACCCGATGCGCCACCTGGGCCACGCCCAATCCTTCGCCCTGCAGCAAGCGCTGGGCCTTGAGCAAGCGCAAACGCTTCAGATACTGCACTGGCGACAACAAGGTGCAGCGTTTGAAATGCTCGTGAAACGTCGATGCGCTCATGTTGGCGCAGCTGGCCAGGGCTTCGACGTTCAGCGGCTCGGTGTAATGGGCATGCAGATGGCTCAGGGAGGCCGCGATCCGGGCGAACTGCCCCTGTTGCTCCACCAGCGCCCGCAATACATCGGCTTGCGGCCCACGCAAGGCGACGAACAACAACTCACGCAATCGCGCCTGTCCCATAACCTGGCTCTCCAGCGGGTCGTGCAGACAGCGCAACAGCCGTTCAACACAACCCCGCATCGCATCATCGAGCACCGCCGAAGTCATGGACTCTGGCGTCTGCGCCGCGATATAGCGCCCCGACGCCAGCCCCATGGCCAGCACCAACTCACCGAGCAACACCCGGTCAATGGCGATGGAAATGCCCAGCATCGGGCCATCGGGCGCGGAAAACGTCTCGCACTCGAACGGCACCGGCAGCGCCTGAATCAAATAATGCCCGGCACCGTATTCCAGAGTACGCGACCCCAGATACGCCAACTTGCTGCCCTGGGCGATGATGACCAGGCTTGGCTCGTAGATTTGCGGGCCACGGGCCAAATCACAACTGGCCCGCAAAATCTGCACGCCCGGCAACGTGGTAGGCGTGAAACCATCGCGGTTGGTCAGCGGCTGGATCAGCGAAACCAGCGTGGCATTGGCATCGAGATGACGGGTCAACAACATGGAGAGCTCTTCACAAAAAAGTCGCGAAAAAAGGGATGAAAACATCATCGCAGGTCTGAACGCCAATGCGGCCAATCAACGGCGCATACCGGAGGATTAGGCATGACACCCGGAGGAATCGCCATGGCCGGTCACCCGTGCGGTGCCCAGAATGGCTCGCCTCACCTGTCACTGCTTTGCGAGGTTCACCATGTACACCGCCATCGGATACGCCGCTCAGTCGCCCACCACTCCCCTCGCCCCGATGAAATTCGAACGCCGCAGTCCACGGCCCGACGACGTCGCAATCGAGATTCTCTACTGCGGCGTCTGCCATTCCGACATCCACCAGGCGCGCAACGAGTGGGGCATTGCGGTTTACCCGCTGATGCCCGGCCATGAGATCGTCGGCAAAGTGACCGCCGTCGGCGCGAACGTTACTAAACACAAAGTCGGCGATCTGGTCGGCGTCGGTTGCATGGTCGACTCGTGCCGCCATTGCGAAGCCTGCCAGGCCGATCTGGAGCAATACTGCCTCGAAGGCCCGACCATGACGTACGCCACCCCGGACCGGGTCGATGGCAGCAACACGATGGGCGGTTACTCGGACAGCATCGTGGTCAGCGAGCACTTTGTCGTGCGCATCCCGGAGAAGCTCGACCTGGCCAGCGCCGCGCCGATTCTATGTGCCGGCATCACCACCTACTCGCCGCTCAAGCACTACGGCGTGAAGGCCGGTGACAAGGTCGGGATTCTTGGCATGGGCGGTCTCGGTCACATGGGGATCAAGTTCGCCAAGGCGATGGGCGCTGAGGTGACCTTGTTCACCCGCTCGGCGAGCAAGGCTGAAGAAGGTCGTCGCCAAGGCGCGGACCACGTGATCGTGTCCACCGATGCCGAACAGATGAAGGCCGCCGCCGGACAATTCGACTTCCTGCTGGACACCATTCCGGTGCAGCACGACCTCAACCCCTACCTCGATACCCTGCGTTTCGACGGCGTGCACATTCTGGTGGGCTTGATCGAGCCGATCGATCCGCCGGTGCATGCTGCCAAACTGGTATTGGGTCGTCGCATGCTGGCCGGCTCACTGATCGGCGGCATCGCCGAAACCCAGGAAGTACTGGACTTCTGCGCCGAGCACGGCATCTCCTGCGACATCGAAATGCTCGACATCCACCAGATCAACGAGGCTTACACCCGCATGATCGCCGGTGACGTGAAATACCGCTTCGTGATCGACATGGCGACGCTGAAACTCTAAACCTTCAGGCCCAATTCCGCCGACAGCCGGGCTGTGACCCCTTTGATCAGGGGAATCAGCTCGGCCATTTTTTCCAGCGGCATGTACGGCACGGTGCTGGCGATGCTGATGCCGGCGACAATGCGCTTGCTGGCATCGCGAATCGGTGCCGCCACGCAGCGGATCGACGGTTCGTTGTCTTCCAGGTCGAAGGCGTAACCGCCGGCCACGTACTCGATCATGCGCTGCTGAAACTGCTCCCAGGATTGCTCTGGGTGCTGCGGCCAGAACTGATTTTTTCCGCCCACCGGCAAGCTGATTTCATACAGCCGTTGCCATTCTTCCTGCGAGTCATCAAGCATCAGCGCCTTACCAATCCCGGTACGCGCCAACGGCATGCGATGGCCGACCCGCGAACGCATTTCCGGGCCATTGCGCCCCGGATTCTTGAGCAGGTACAGCACCTCGTCGCCTTCACGAATCGCCAGGTGGATGGTGTCGCCGGTCAATGCCGACAACTCATCCAGATACGGCCCGGCCAGCGTCACCAACGGCAGCTCTTCGCGCGCCTGAAAACCCAGTTCGATCAGTTTCGGCCCCAACAGATAGCCGACCTGCGGCACCACCCGCAGATAACGCTCGTCCACCAGGCAACTGGCCAGACGATGGGTGGTGCTGCGCGTCGTGCCGATCAGCCGGGCGATTTCCTTGAGATCGCGGGCGCCACTGGCCACCGCCTGCACCACACCCAGGCCGCGAAGCAGTGTCTGGGTGCCGGTCGGCGCGGCGTCCTTGGCGATTTTGGGGGCGTCTTCCTGCATATCCAGCCTTTACCGTTGAGCGAGGGAACGGGCGGCATTATGGTCGCCGGACGGCTGCGACTACAACTTGATACGCTCGACCTTGCCCACCAGCAACACGTAGGACAGCGCACCCAGCAACGCCAGAACAGAGATATAGGTGATCGCCGGGGCAAACGAATCACCGGAGGCAAGGAAACCGATGACGATTGGCGTGGTAATCGCCGCCAGGTTGCCGATGAAATTGAACACCCCACCGGTCAGTCCGAGCAAGCGTGCCGGGGCCAGGGTCGACACCAGCGACCAGGTGATCGAGGCCAGACCGTTGCCGAAGAAAGCCAGCGCGAGGAAGGCAATCACCAGAGGCGTCGATTCGACGAAGTTGGCGCCGATGATCGAGGTGGAAATCAGCAGTCCGCCAATGATCGGTAGCTTGCGGGCGAAGCCTACGGTGTAGCCGCGACGGATCAAAAAGTCCGAGAAAAACCCCGAGCACAGCACGCCGACAAACGCTGCGAGAAACGGCAGTGACGCCAGCAAGCCAGACTTGATGAAGTCCATGCCGCGATATTTCACCAGGTAAGTCGGGAACCACGTCAGGAAGAACCATAAAGTCGAATTGAGGCAGAACTGGCCGAGGTAAATGCCCCACAACTTGCGCTTGCTCAGGACAATCCCGAGGTCGATCCAGCTGAATTTCGCCTTGGCCCTGGCGGCTTCGGCCTGAATATCCACCAACCCGCCACCCTCACGGATCAGCTCGATTTCCGCGTCATTGGCGCCCTTGAAATCCCGTGGTTCGCGATACACCGCGTACCAGATCACTGCCCAAAGGATGCCCACCACACCGGTGCTGACAAACACCATGTGCCAGCCATATTGGTGTTGCAGCCAGGCAAGCACCGGCGTCAGGAACGCCAGGCCGACGAACTGCCCGGAGGTGTAGAAACCGATGGCTGTTGCGCGTTCGCGCTCGGGGAACCAGGTTGTCACTACGCGGCTGTTGATCGGGTACGCCGGCGCTTCCAGTGCACCGACCGCCATGCGCAGCACGAACAATGCAATAAAACTGGCGGCGAAACCGAGCATCACCGTGGCCAGCGACCACAGCAGCAATGCAACGCTATAGAGAATGCGCGGCGGCACCCGGTCCACCAGCCAGCCGCCGGGGATCTGCATGGCGGCGTAGGTCCAGCCGAATGCGGAAAAAATCAGCCCGACATGAATCGGATCGATGCCCAGGTCGCTGGTCAGCGCCGGGGCGGCAATGGACAGGTTGCTGCGGTCCAGGTAGTTGATCACCACCGTGATGAACAACAGGACCATGATGAAAAAACGCTTGCGACTGGGCGTCACCAACGACGCCTGCCCGGTGAGGGTTTGCGGTTGCATGGGGGTGCCTCTTCTTATGTTTATTGAGGTCATGGTGGTTGATCGTTCCTACGCTCTGCGTGGGAACGCAGCCATGCGACCCAAGAGCGTCCGGTGAGGCATTCCCACGCAGAACGTGGGAACGATCACCGCGTGAGTATCACCACTCGGCAAAACTGCCATCGGCATGGCGCCAGATCGGATTGCGCCAGCGGTGGCCGACGGCGGCGCGTTCGATCACGTATTCCTCGTTGATCTCGATGCCCAGGCCCGGCCCATTGGGGATCTTCACGAAGCCTTTGTCGTAGTCGAACACCCGTGGATCCTTCACGTAATCGAGCAGGTCATTGCTCTCGTTGTAATGGATGCCCAGGCTCTGTTCCTGAATGAACGCGTTGTAGCAAACCGCGTCCAGTTGCAGGCACGCCGCCAGGGCAATCGGCCCCAATGGGCAATGCAGCGCCAGCGCCACGTCGTAGGCTTCGGCCATGTTGGCGATCTTGCGGGTTTCGGTGATGCCGCCCGCGTGGGACGCATCAGGCTGGATGATGTCGACGTAGCCTTCGCTAAGCACACGCTTGAAATCCCAGCGCGAGAACAACCGCTCGCCAAGGGCAATCGGCGTGCTGGTCAGCGGCGCCAGCTCCTTCAGCGCTTCGTAGTTTTCACTGAGCACTGGTTCTTCAATGAACATCAGTTTGTACGGGTCGAGCTCCTTCATCAGCACCTTGGCCATCGGCTTGTGTACCCGACCATGGAAGTCCACGCCGATGCCGACATTCGGGCCGACCGCATCGCGCACGGCGGCAACGTTGGCCAGCGCCAGGTCGACTTTCTCGAAGGAATCGAGGAATTGCAGCTCTTCGGTGCCGTTCATTTTCACTGCGGTGAAACCACGGCTGACCGCTTCCTTCGCGGCGCGAGCAGTGTCCGCCGGGCGATCACCACCGATCCAGGAATAAACCCGGATCTTGTCCCGCACCTGGCCACCCAGCAAATCGCTGACCGACACACCCAGCGCCTTGCCCTTGATGTCCCACAATGCCTGGTCGATACCGGCCAGCGCGCTCATGTGGATCGCCCCGCCCCGGTAGAAGCCGCCACGGTAGAGCACAGTCCAGATGTCTTCGATGTTGCGTGGATCTTTACCGATCAGGTAGTCGGACAATTCCTCGACCGCAGCAGCGACGGTGTGCGCGCGGCCTTCAACCACGGGCTCGCCCCAACCGGTCACGCCCTCGTCGGTCTCGACCTTGAGGAAGCACCAGCGTGGCGGAACGATGAAGGTGGTGAGTTTGGTGATTTTCATCTCTATTGTCTCTCTTGTAGATGTAGCGCTCACAGCGCCAGAAAGTCTTAACGCAGAGCGTTCCATGCAGCGACATATGCCTTGGCGCGCACCGCTACTTCGTCAGCCGTCAGGCCCGGTTTGAACAACCCGGAGCCGAGACCGAAACCTTTGACGCCGGCCTCGACAAACACCTGCATGTTGTCTGGCGTAATCCCGCCCACCGGCACCAGCACCGTCCCCGCAGGCAACACCGCCAGCCAGGCTTTCACTACGGCTGGGCCCATCTGCTCGGCCGGGAACATCTTCAGCACATCCGCCCCTTCGGCCAGCGCGGCAAAGGCTTCGGTCGGCGTCGCCACGCCCGGCGACAGGAACAGCCCCGCTGCCTTCGCCGCGCGCAACACCTTGGCATCGCTGTGGGGCATGACGATCACCTGGCCGCCCGCCGCTTTCACCTGCTCGACCTGTTCCGGCGTCAACACCGTGCCCGCGCCGATCAGGCAATCGGCGGGTAATGTGCTGCGCAGGATGCGGATACTTTCGTACGGTTCAGGGGAATTAAGCGGCACTTCGATGACGCGAAATCCGGCCGAATACAGGACTTCGCCGACGGCTGCCGCCTCTTGCGGACGCAGGCCACGCAAGATCGCGATCAGACCGTTTTGTGCCAATGCTTGCTTGAGCATGTCAGACCTCCAGTCAGGTTTAACGGGATGGGTTTGCAGTGATAAGTCCGGCGGCGACCGCCAACTGCCACAAGCCGCGTTCGGTGGCCTGCTCGGCCAGGGTCACTCGGGTAAAACCGCAGGCGTCGAGCGCCCGGCTGTAGCGAGTGCAGAGTTGGGCATTGCCAATGAGGATGATCGAGGGCAGGTGCACGCTATTGCGTCGACGCCGCTGAACATTGGCCAGGGCCGACAGTTCATGGCCGATCAACAGGCCGGACAGATAGTCCGGCTGAGCGGTAGCGCTCAGCTCGCCGGTCAGCCCCAGGCTGCGGGCACTGAACAACGTCGACAGCGGCCCGATCTCGCCATCCGCCGACAGCGCCACTTGCACGCCACGGTCAAAAGCATCGCCATCAAAAGCCCCACCGCGCTGCTGAGTGCGCCCCAGAATGCTGTGTTCGCTGAGTACGGCGAAGACTTCGCCGGTCATGAAGGTCTCGAAATGCACGATGCAGCCGTCGGCCACTTGCACCCATTTCGAATGACTGCCCGGCAGGCCTATCAGCAGATCCCTACCCGCCTCGCCCGGCAGATTCTGCAATACGCCGAGGACCTGGGTTTCCTCGCCACGCATAACGTTGGGCAAGTGCGAACGCTGAATCACACCCGGCACGATGTGCACATCGACACCGCGAAGACTGCGAACGGTTTGTAGGGAAGTTCCGAGATTGGCGACGTTCGCCGGCGTGTCGCAGTAGGCCGCTTCGCGCCAGCCCTGAGCACTGCCGACCATGCCACAGGCAATCACCGGAACGTCGGGCTGCGCGTCGAGCCAGTCACCGCAAGCCTCGTCGAAGGCCAGTTCAAAACCGTCGGCGCATGCCTGACCGGCAATGGTTCGCGGCGTCTTGGGCAACTGCATGATCCCGGACGACAGCGCACGCTGTTCCAGCACCTGGCCACCGAAGCCGAGTTTGTAAGCACGTAATGAGGTTGTCCCCCAATCGAGCGCGATCAATTGCGCCAGCATCGCTTCACCTGTTTTGTTTTTTGGCAGTGAGTGAGCTGGACTATAAACCTGGACGAGGGATAATCTCAATATATAAATATCAATCCCATATATTGAGACGCAACAAAAAAAGATCGCAGCCTTCGGCAGTTCCTACAGATTCGATGTACGCCCGCAATATCGCGGTCGAAACACAATCCCGTGCAGGAGCTGCCGAAGGCTGCGATCTTTTAGAGGATCAATTACCGGCGGCAAAATCCCTTAACACCGCCCCATCCATCCGATACCGCACCCACTCTTCCTGCGGTTGTGCGCCGAGGGATTTGTAGAATTCAATCGCCGGTTTGTTCCAGTCCAGCACGCTCCATTCGAAACGGCCGCAGTCATTGGCACAGGCGATTTTTGCCAGGTGGCGCAGCAAGGTTTTACCGGCGCCGCCGCCCCGTTGTTCAGGGGTGATGTAGAGGTCTTCTAGGTACAGGCAATTGCTGCCCAGCCAGGTGGAATAGCTGAAGAAGAACACCGCGAAGCCGATCGGCAGGCCATCGCGCAGGCAGATCAGGCCATGGGCGGTGGCGCCTTCGCTGAACAGGCTGCGCTCGATGTCGGCGACGCTGGCGATGACTTCGTGGCGGGCACGTTCGAAGTCGGCCAGTTCAGTGATGAACGCGAGGATTTGCGGAGCATCGCTGGGGGTTGCCGGGCGGATTTCGATCGTCATGGACGTGCCTTGTCAAAAGTTGAAAACGCCATACTAAGTCCGCGCGCGGCGCTCGTCACATTTGAAATGATGGAGGGGGCCTTTGTGGCTAATGTCGATTCGCTAAGTGATCTCAGCCGTAACACACTCTCCGTAGCAGCTGCCTCGCAGGCTCGGCAGCTGCTACGGATTGCATTTACGGTTTAACTTACTGGCATTGGAGCAAGCTCCCTCGCCACAAAAGCGTTTTCATACTTAGGACATTTATGAGCACCGCTGCTTTCGCACCTCTGCAGAATCTGGCTTCTGAACTGCTGCCCCATGCGCTGGAACCTGGCGAGGATGGCGCCCACGATCTGTCGCACTTGCAACGGGTATGGCACAACGTGCGCACGCTTCATGCTGAAGAAAGCGGTGATCTTGAGGTGCTGCTGGCCGCCGTGCTGTTGCACGATTGCGTGGCAGTGGAGAAGAACTCGCCGCTGCGTTCCCAGGCGTCACGGCTGGCGGCGCAGAAAGCGTCGACAGTGCTGACAGCCATGGATTGGCCTGACGCAAAAATCACCGCGGTCGTCCATGCCATTGAGGCCCATAGCTTCAGCGCCAACATCACACCCACGACCCTCGAAGCCCGAATCATCCAGGACGCCGACCGCCTCGACTCGCTTGGCATGCTCGGCGTGGCGCGTACCTTCTACATTGCCGGGCGCATGGGCAGCGCGCTGTACGACCCTGTGGACCCGGAGGCAGACGAGCGGGACTACGACGACAAACGCTTTTGCCTCGATCATTTCCAGACCAAATTGCTGCACCTGGCGGACGGCTTCCAAACGACCACCGGCCAGCGTCTGGCACAGGTTCGCCATCAACGCTTGAAGGGATTCATGGAGCTGTTCAAGGAAGAAATCGGCGTCGGCTGAGGAGCCAGAGCCACACCGCTCGTCGTTCATCAGGCACCAATCCCGGTCGGGGACGGACCAATATCGAGTAAGGGCTCGCCAATGCGAGCGAGGAGCAACACTCGTCCATCCCAACCAAGAGGTCACCATGAACGTCGATAAAAACCTGGAAAAAGAAGTCCTGACCCGCCTGCTGCATGCCCATCCAAGTGGCTTGGGCAAGGAGGTTCTGGACAATTACCGGGGGGAGAAAGTCGTGGCCAGCACCCTTGCGACGCTGCAAGAGCGTGGGCTGATCCAGCACGGTCATGTGATCTGCAACGAAGCCGGCGAGCACTCGCTGAACCTGCCGATCAAACTCAGCGCCGCTGGGGTTGAGGCGGCGCGCAAACTGGATAACTAAACGAGCAGGAGCTGGCGAAGCCTGCGCCAGCTCCTATAGCCAGGAGAAATCCCATGCCTCGTGGAAGCAAAGACAAATACACCGCCGAGCAGAAACGCAAGGCCGAACACATCGAAGAAAGCTACGAACGCAAAGGCGTGTCGAAAGATGAAGCCGAGGCCCGCGCCTGGGCGACGGTAAACAAGCAGTCGGGTGGCGGTGAGCGCGCCGGCGGCTCGGGACGCAAGAAACCGGCCGCTGCCAAGTCTGCCGATCGCAAGGAATCAGCCCGCCGTGCCGTCGCCACCCGTGAGGGCAAACCGCGCAACAGCAAGGCGTCACGCGATACCCAGACGGTGGACAGCCTGATGAAGGAAGCCCGGGCGAAGAAGATTCCGGGGCGTTCGAGCATGCGCAAGCAAGAGTTGATCGAGGCGTTGCGCAAGGCGGGTTGAAAGTCAGGATTGAGGGTGAATTTGAAGGCCGATGGCGGCTGATCAGGCGCTAAAAGTCTCGCGGATCAACGCATCCACTTCCGCCGCCCCCGGCGAAGTCGCCGGCCCCCAACGAGTGACCGCCAACGCCGCTGCCGCATTCGCCCGCCGTGCCGCTTCAGCCGCCGACAAACCCTGCGCCAACCCGGCCACAAACACCCCGGCATGGGCATCCCCCGCACCGTTGCTGTCGACGGCCGAGACCTTGAATCCCGGCACCTGCTGACGGTCGCCATGCTGGCTGATCCAGCAACCCTGCGGCCCATCGCGAACCACCATCAGGGCGTCCGTCGGCAACTGATCCGCCAAAATATTCAACGCCTCGGCAATGTCCGACGCCCCGGTAAACCGCAGCGCCTCGACACGGTTGCTGGTCCACAGATCGATGCGCGGCAGCAAGGCCTTCATCAGCGGTGCGTCCGGCGAATCCACCAACGGTCCCGGATCGAATACCACTTTGATCCCGTCCGGCAACTCCAACACCCAATCCACCAGCACCTGAGCCTTGCCGGCATGCAGCAGGCTGTAGCCGCTGACATAGACAAAGTCGCCCGCCTCGGCCGGCACACTCGCCAGGTCTTCGGCGGTCAATTCGCCTTCGGCACCGATGTTGGAAATGAACGTACGTTCGGCCGAGGCTTCAGTCAGTGCGACACACAACCCGGTGTCGCGCTCAGCACTGTGAGCGATGCCGATCCGAATGCCTTCTGCCGCCATCGCCTCCCGGGCCAGATCACCAAAACGGCCGTTGCCATGGCGCCCGAGGTAAACCACCGGCAAGCCGTTCCGTCGGGCCGCGGCCATCACATTGAAACCGCCGCCAGCCTCGAAACGGGCGGATTGCGCCAGCGCGTCACCACCCGAATGAGGCAATCTATCCACGGCCATGACCAGGTCGATGATGACTTGGCCGGTATGCAGCAGCCTAGACATGAACAGGCTCGAGCAACGCGGCGCGGCGGTCCTTGGCGCCGCCGAGCACCCAGTAAATCCCGCCAGCCACCACGAACGTCACGATCCAGCCCAAGCCGTTGTGGCCCAGCCATGAGTCGGACAGGAAGCCCCGGAACCAGACATCTTGTTCAGTGGTGCCAATGGTGGTGAAGCTGAAACCCAACACAATCGCCACCGCCCACGCACCGAATGCACGCCACTCGACGCCGCCGCGATACCAGTAGGCGCTGCTCGGGCTGACGTCCAGCAGGTCCTTGGGGCTGTAGTAATGACGATGGATCAGGTCGACCACGAAGATCCCGACCCACGCCGTGATGGGCACCGCCAGCAAGGAAATGAAGGTAATGAACGGACCGTAGAAGCTCTCGGCGATCAGCATGAAATAGATCGAGCCGGCGAAGATCGCCACGATATCGACCACCACCGCGTACACGCGTTTGACCTTCAGGCCGAGGGTCAAGGTGGTCAGCCCGGCGGAGTACACCGACAGGTTGTTCGACAGCAGTAGCCCGCCGAACGCGGTGATCAGGTACGGCACCGCCATCCAGGTCGGCAGCATGTCGCGGATCGCGACAATCGGGTCAGTGGCCGAGGCCAGATCGTTGTTACCCACCGACAGCAGACCGCCAAGGGTGATCAGCAGCACCAGCGGAATCCCCGCACCGAACGCCGCCGACGCCACCAGGCGCACCGCTTTGACGCTGCGGTGCTGGTAGCGCGACATGTCCGCGCCGGCGTTGGCCCAGCCGATCCCGGTGCCGGCGGCCATGGTGCCGATGCCGATGATCATCGCGCTCAACGGTGCTGGCGTGGCGTTGAACACGGCGCTCCAGTCGATGGTCGCACAGAGGAAACCGCCGACCAGGATGTTCAGCGCACCGAACACGTAGGTTGCCCATTTCTGGATCACCAGCAATGTGGCGTGGCCGAGGCCGGACACCGACAACGTCAGCAGCACGAAAATCGCGATGAACACCAGGGTCAGCAGCGGCGCGCTTTTGGCTTCCACCGGCGAGCCGAACACTATCGAGCACAACGACAGCAGGACGAACGCGGCGGTGGTGGTATTGACCGTTTCCCAACCCAGGCGCGACATCAGCGAGACCAGCGTCGGGCCGATATTGCCGCGTACGCCGAAGATCGCCCGCGACAATGTCAGGCTCGGTGCGCGGCCACGACGACCGGCAATGGAGATGATCCCCACCACCGCAAAAGAACCGGCGGCACCAAGGATCGCGACGATGATCGCTTGCCAGATCGCCAGGCCGCGAAAGGCCACCAGCGTGGCACCCAACGGCAAGCCGAGAATGGAAATGTTGGCCGCGAACCAGACCCAGAACAGTTGCAGCGGATGACCGTTGCACTCCCCCTCCGGCACCGGTTCGATGCCACGGGTTTCCAGTTGTCCGGCGCTTTGCCCGGCGTTCGATGAACTCATGAAAATGCTCCTTGCAATTGTTATGGTGTGGGCAATCTCGGAGGACAAAACAACAGCCGGCCGTCCTGCCCGTGTTTGTGCGTTCCATTGCGGGTGAAAAATTCAAGTATGCGGCGTGTTCATCGCGGGCAAGCCCGCGATGGGGCCAGTCCAGTCAACGTAAAGCCAACAGTCCTTTTACCAACGGTTCCAACTCCAACGAGTTAACCGCTTTAACCTGCTCGATCATCGCCACCGGCCAACTCTCAAGCCCCAGACAGGCCCCGAGCATCGCGCCGAGCATGGCCGCGATAGTGTCGGTGTCACCGCCCAGGCTCGCGGCCATGCACAGCGCTTCAAAGGCCGTCATCTCGCCGATGGCCACTTGCTGGGCCAGCGCAAACGACACCACCACCGATTCCTGTGCGGCCACCGAAGTGCCGATCACGTCGTACAGCAAATCCGCCAGCAACGCCTTGTCGCTGTCGATGCCGATACTCCGCGCCCAACTGATGCGCGAGGCAATCCGCCCGCCGGCGACCCAGTGGCCGTGACTTTCTGCCTGCTGCGCGAATTGCTGGCCAAGGTTCAACGCCTCGCCCAGGTCCATGCCGTTGATCCCGGCGGAAACCACAGCCGCCACCGCCGCCGCACTGGCAATCCCCAGCGTGGTGTTGTGGGTCACCTGACAGGCTTGCACCACGGAGCGGATGAAACGCTCAGGATCGGCGACATCGGCCGCAATCCCCACCGGGGTGATGCGCATCGCCGCGCCATTGGTGGTGCCGTGGCGCCCGGCCTCTTCCAGCGAGTGGCCGGCGAGGATCATTTCGATCGCGCGTTTGGTCGAAGGGCCGAGCAAGTCTTGCGAGCCCTTGGCCTGCATCCCGGCTTCCCATTCGATCAATCGTTGGGCCAGTACCGCCGGTTCGATCCGGCCCTCGCCCTCGATCAACAACCGAGCGACCAGAATCGCCTGCTCGGTATCGTCGGTGATAGAACCTTTGGGCAGGTTCGCGGCAATCGGTTGATCGGGGCCGGCGTCTTGCAGATCGGTGATTTCAACGAAGCGCGCCTTGATGTCGGCGCGGCTCAGGGATTGGGTCGGCATGCCCAGCGCATCGCCCAGGGCCAGTCCATAGAACGCGCCGAGGGCACGGTTGAGCGCGGTCATTTTGGAGCTCCAAACTGCAAATGCAGACGAAAGTGCACCGGATCGAGCAGGCTTTCGACCTGCTCCATAAAACGGTTCTGACGGTCGTAGGTGGTGCGCAGGGCCTTGAGGAACACCGTGCCGACCGGGCGCCCGAGCAGTTCGGCGTCTTCGGCGTTCAAGGGTTCGGCACCGATCCACTGATCGCCGTGCTCGCCGACATAGCCGTAGGCAGCCAACGTGATGGTCAGGGAGTTATCAATCAGTCCCACTCGCGGCAGGCCTTCTAGGCCTCCGGTCGCGGGCATTAACGCGCGTTCCAGAGACACCAGCGTGCCGTCGGTGGCGCGCCGGCGACGGTCGAGGGTGATGAATTGATCGGTGCCGAACCGCGACAGCAGGTCAGGACGGGTCACCGCCTCCAGTCGCAGCACTTCGGTATTGATCAACGCCCCGCTGTCCGCCAGTGCCTGGGCCCAGCCGCTGCTCTGATCGAGCACTACGCCGTCGTAAGTAACGATGGAACCGACTCCGCTTTGCGTGGCGATGTAGTGACGCCGTTTCAGTTCGGCCAGGGCTTCACGCAGCGTGCCGCGGCTGACCTTGAATTCTTGAGCCAACTGATGTTCACCCGGCAATAGCAAGCCGTCCTCCATGAGGCCGCTTTCGATGCGCCGGACAAGCTCATCGATAATCCGTTGTTTCTTGTCAAATCGTACCTGTCTAACCATGTACAAAGTGATAACCGAAAGGGATTAGGGCGAGCAAGGGATATTTTGTGGCTGGATTGTGTGACAGACAGACCGCTTTCGCGGGTAAGCCTCGCCCCTACAGGGGGGTCTGCACGGTACTGTAGGAGCGAGGCTTGCCCGCGAAGGCGTCGGCACATCCAGTATCCATGTGCCGGACATCCCGCTCCCCCGGGGAAAATCAGCGTTGTTTCAGTCGGTCGATCACAACCGCCAGCAACAGGATCGAACCACGAATCACGTACTGATAGAAGGTATCGATGTTCTTCAGGTTCATCGCATTCTCGATGATCGCCAGAATCAGCACCCCGGCGATCACATGCCGAATCATCCCGATCCCGCCACTCAGCGACACCCCGCCCAACACGCAGGCCGAGATCACTGTCAGCTCGAAACCCTGGCCAATCATCGGCTGACCCGAGGTCATGCGCGACGCTAGAATCACCCCGGCCAATGCACCAATCACCCCGTGCACGGCGAAGATGATGATTTTGGTTCGGTCAACGTTGACCCCAGCCAGCAACGCCGCTTCCTGGTTGCCGCCGATGGCCATGGTGTTGCGCCCGTAGGTGGTGTAATTCAGCAGCCAGCCGAAAAACAGGAAGCAAACGATGGTGATCAGAATCGGCACCGGCACACCGAACAACTGGCCATTACCGAAGACGAAAAACGACTCCTGGGACACGCCGACCGCTTTGCCGTTGGCAAAGATGTAAGCCAGGCCACGAACAATCTGCATGGTCGCCAGCGTGGTGATCAACGCATTGACCCGCAGCTTGGCGATCACGATCCCGTTGATCAGCCCGACAATCAGCCCCATCACCAGCGCCGCACTGACGCCGAGGAACACGCTGTTGGTGTCGCGCATCACCACCGCCGCGACCACGCCGGCGCAGGCAATCACCGAGCCCACGGACAAGTCGAAGTGCCCCGACGCCAGGCAATACAACATGGTGCAGGCGGCAATCCCGGTGGTGGAAATCGCCAGGCCCAGACCGCGCATGTTCAGCGGCGACAGGAAGTTGTCGATCAGCAAGGTGCAGAGCACGAAGATCCCGACGGCCGCCAGCAGCATTACCCAGTCATCGAGAAAGCGTCGCAGGTCCAGCGGTTTGCGCGGGGTTGGCAGAGCGTTGTTTTGGATGGTCATAGTCACCTCTCAGTTCGCCACGTCGGCAGCGCGTTGGCGTGGCAAAGCCAGTTGCAGCAGGTTGGATTCATTGGCGTGTTCGCGGGTCAGTTCGCCGCGCATCGTGCCTTCGCAGAGCACCAGGATGCGGTCGGAAATGCCCATGACTTCCATCAGGTCGCTGGACACCACAATCACGGCAATACCGCTGGCGGCCAGGTTGTGGATGATCTGGTAGATCTCGGCTTTGGCGCCGATGTCGATGCCGCGTGTAGGCTCATCGAGCAGCAGGACTTTCATCGGCATCGACAGCCAGCGACCGAGAATCGCCTTCTGCTGATTGCCGCCGGACAGGTACATGATTTTCTGCGCCGCGTTGGGCGTCTTCACCTTCAGCGCCTTGATCTGCTTGTCGGCGTTGCCCTTTTCCCACAGCCCGCGCAACAGGCAACCGAAGGTGGAATGAGCACCACGAGCACTGATGTTGATGTTCTCGGCGACACTGGCGAGCGGCAGGATGCCCTCCTTCTTGCGGTCCTCGGGGCACAGCAGAATCCCCGCCGCAATGGCATCGCGCGGTGAACGCAGTTTCAGTTCATGTCCACGCAACTCCAGGCGTCCGGCCGTGTTGCGGGTAAGTCCGCTGAGCATGCGAAACAGCTCGGTGCGGCCCGCGCCAACCAAGCCGAACAGACCCAGAATCTCGCCCTTGTGCACCTCGAAACTCACCGGTTCACGCAAACCCGGCCCCAGCAAACCGTCAACCTTGAGCGCCACCGCGCCACGCGGGCGGCTGCGGTAATCGTAGATATCCTGAATATCGCGACCGACCATGCACGTCACCAACTGGTCATGGGTCAGCGCGCTCATGTCCTCGAAGGTGCGCACGAAGCGACCGTCCTTGAACACCGTTACCGCGTTGCAGATACGGAACACTTCCTCCATGCGATGGGAGACGTAGAGCACCACTTTGCCTTCGTCGCGCAGGCGCCCGATGATTGCCATCAAGCGATCGATTTCCCGCGCCGACAGGCTGCTGGTGGGTTCGTCGAACGCAATCACATGCGCGCCACGGGACAGCGCCTTGGCGATTTCCACCAGTTGCCGCTGACCGAGGGACAAGCGCCCGACTTTCTCTTGTGGATCGATTTCATCGGCCAGGCCTTTGAGGCAGGCCAGTGCCTGTTGCCGCAAAACGCTGCGATTGATCAGGCCGAAACTTGCCGGCAGATGCCCAAGAAACAGGTTCTCGGCCACGGTCATTTCCGGCACCAGGTGCAGCTCCTGATGGATCACCGCGACCCCGCTGCCAATGCTGTCGGCAGTGGATTTGAAGACCCTCGTCTGCTCGCCGATCCGCAGGTCGCCGCTGCTCGGCGTGTAAGCACCGCCGAGGATCTTCAGCAGCGTGGATTTACCGGCGCCGTTCTCGCCCATCAAGGCGTGAACCTGCCCCGGATGCGCGACGAAGCTGATGCCGTCCAGCGCCTTCACCCCGGGAAAGGTTTTGCCGATCCCGTTGAAGCGCAGGCTGCCGCCAATGCGCTGTTCATCTGTTTGTACGTGTGCGTGCATAACCCACCTCATCACACCGATCAGGCGGCCCCGTCGCCGGGGCCGCCAATGAAATCAACCGACCCTCAATTCCACAGGCCGATCTTTTCCAGTTCCTGCTTGAAGTTGTCGCGCGTGATCAGCGTCACGTCGTCCATGGCGGTGTATTTCGGCGGTTCTTTGCCGGTGGTGACCCACTCGTGCATCATGCTGGCGGTGTTGTAGCCCTCGATGTGCGGGCTCGGCAGCATCGAGCCGAAGAAGCCGCTGTTGGCTTTCTTCAATTCGCCGATGGCATCGGTGCCGTTGATGCCGATGCCGATTACGTTAGCCGCGGCAAAACCGGCGCTTTCGGTGGCGCGCACGCCGCCCAGCACGGTGTTGTCGTTCATCCCGCCGATGATCAGGTTTTTCGCCCCGCTCGGGAGCTTCACCAGCGCCGAGTTGGTGGCGTCCATGCTGCCAGGTACGTCGAGGGTTTTCAGGGCCGAGAACAGAATGTGGTCTTTCGGCATCCCGGCGTCTTCCAGGGCTTTAACCGAACCGTCGGTGCGTTTCTTGCCGGTATCGAGTTCGTTGAAGGTGTTGATCACCGCATAGGTTTGTTTCCAGTCCCAGCCGCGTTTTTTCGCTTCGGCGGCCATGGCGGCGCCCTGCTTCTGGCCAACTTCGAAAGCTGCCATGCCGAGGTATGGCACGTCCTCCATGAACTTGCCGCCGGCATCGACGAAACGGTCATCGACAGCGATCACTTTCAAACCGTTGAGCTTGGCCTTGGCCATGATCGCCGGGCCGAGGGAGACGTCCGGCGGGCAGATCACGAAGCCCTTGGCGCCGTTCGCCGCCAGGCTGTCGATGGCCGAAAGGGTTTTCTCGCCATCAGGCACAGCGATCTTGATGACGGTGAAGCCCTTGTCCTTGGCGGCCTTTTCAGCGAAGGCCCACTCGGTCTGGAACCAGGGCTCTTCGGCCTGCTTGACCAGAAAACCGATCTTCACTTCCTCGGCCGCCAGCAACGTACTGCTCAGGCTGACCGCGGTGACCGCCAAAGCGGCACAGCACAGGGAACGGATCCCACGACGACGTTTCATAAGCTGACTCCTTGTTATTTTTTTTGAGCGTTAGTTGAAAGCCAATACAGCGGTCGAAGCATGTAGCCAATAGTCATATCGTATGATGATTGTATTTCAGGCGTAGTTTTGCGCCTGAAACCCAAGTTATTCAGTCGTGGTACATGACCGAACGACCACCATCGATGGTGATGCACGAAGCGTTGATGAATGGCGCCTCATCGCTGGCCAGGAACACGGCAGTCATCGCCACTTCGATTGGCTGACCGATGCGGCGCGGTGGATGCAAGTCGAAGGCCCGTTGACGTTCGGCATGAGGGTCGGCAAAGCCGTTCCAGTAGTCGACGTTCAGTTGGGTTTCGATATAGCCCGGTGCGATGGCGTTGACGCGAATGCCCTTGGGTGCGTATTCGATGCCCAAGGCGCGGGTCAGCCCGAGTAAGCCATGCTTGGCCACCGGGTACGGGAAGCAGCCGGGAATGATGTGAGTGGAATGGGTCGAGGCGATGTTGATGATGCTGCCGATGCCCTGCTCGATCATCTGCGGCAGCACGGCTTTGCAGCCATACCAGGCGCCGTCCAGGTCGATGGCGAAGCAACGATGCCAGTCGTCCTCGGTCATTTGCAGCGGATCACGGAACACGTTGACCCCGGCGCAGTTGACCAGCACGTCGATGCGACCGTGAAGCTCAATGGCCAACTTGGCCATGGCGTGCAGGTCTTGCTGGCGCGATACGTCGGCCTTGATCGCCACGACATCCGCGCCTTGTTCACGCCAATGCGCCGCGACTTTTTCGACTTTCTCGGCCTGGATATCGCTGATGACCAGCTTGGCTTGCTGGGACGCAAAGGTCGCGACAATCGCTTCGCCGATCCCCTGAGCGGCGCCGGTCAACAGCACGACCTTGTTTTTCAGGCGCTCACCCTTCGGCGGTTCGGGCACCGGTGGCAAGGAAAGGGGTTCAGCCATGGATCAACACTCCTGTTCGAGGGCACGACGAAAACCGGACATCTGTCGATGTCCGGTCAAAAGGCTTTTGGGAATAGGCAGGCAGGCGTGCAAACGCCCGGGCGCCGGGGCGGCCTGAAGCACTGTCGACCCAAGGGAGGACGGTGGAATATCGCTGCATCACTTCACCTGTTTTGTTTTTTTAAGTGTGAGTGCGTGTAACTGATGGGGCCGACTATAAACCCGGCCACCAACAAATCTCAATATATAATTTTGCATCCCATATTTTGGGATTTAGCCTGCAAATCTCTGACAGGGCTTTCCGGGCACATCGACTCGAACCGACAACACCGCCCCATCCAATGGATGGTTGAGCGGGCTCGCCGCACTGGTGATGTACAAGGTTTTGAAGTCTTCGCCACCAAACACGCAACTGGTGGGGCGACTGACAGGCAGTTCGATCACCCGATCGACATGACCGTCCGGGCTCAGCCTGAGCAAGCAACTGCCGTCCCAGCGGGCGTTCCAGATATAGCCCTCGGCATCCATCGCCGAGCCGTCGGGGCCACCCCGTTCGTGGGGGCCAAACCAGACGCAGGCGGTGTCGAGGTTGCCGTCGGTATGGATGAAATGTTGGTACAACGTACCGTCGAGGCTGTCGGCGAAATACAGGGTTGTGCCGTCGTCGCTCCATAGCAATGTGTTGGGGATGCCGAGCCCTCGAAGCAGCGGCGTGACCCGAGCATCGCGGTCGATGCGAAACAGGCCACCGGAGCGGCGCACGATCGGCAAATCTTCGCCCTGCTCGCCGATGTTGTTTTGCATGGTGCCCAGCCAGAGCCGGCCCAAGGCATCGCAGCGGGCTTCGTTGGCGCGATTGCCGGGTTGCGGATCGGCCACACAGAGCAAGGTCAGCCGAGGCTCCAGGCCGGGAGAGTTCAGGTCCAGCCGATAAACCCCACTGCTCAATGTCACCAGGGCATCGCCACTTTCGCAGGGGATGAATGCGGACACGTGTTCCGGCATCTGCCAGATTTCCACATTGGCGCCGATCAATCGCAGCGCCTGTTGGCCGGCGATATCGACCCAGTACAGCGCCTGGGCCGGTGCATCCCAGAACGGACCTTCACCGAGTCGCGCACGGTGTTCGGTAACCGCAGTCCACGTCATGAAACCTCCTTTTTATTGCTTTTATGTGGGAGCGAACCTGGTCAGCTTGCCTTCTTGTCGGCCATGACTTGGGGGTAAAACCGTTTGATCGCCAGGTCGGCGTTATCGATCAGGGTCATGCAGGCCCACACACCCCGCGCGGCATCCCGAGCAGCGATGGCGTCGGCCATGTCTTTGTGAATCGGCAAGGTTCGGCGCAGTTCGTCCGGGTCGGCGGCAGACACTTCGAACGACACCGCCAGCAGCGCGCCGAGAGCCGGGACCATTTGTTCGATGAATTGATTGTGGCTGGCGGCGAGGATGCACTCGTGGAAGAACTGGTCGGCGCGGTTGTAATCGATGCCGCTGTCTACGGCTCGTTCCAGCGCGTTGTAGGCCTGAAGCACGGCTTGCACTTGTTCCACCGTCGCGCGCTCGCAGGCCCAACGCACCGCCATCGGTTCGATGGTACGACGCAGGTCAAGCAAGTCGTCGACGAAGTTTTCCGGCAAACCGCTGCGCGACAGCCAGCCGACGACTTGTGGATCGAAGAGGTTCCAGCGCCGTACCGGCAACACCCGCGTGCCGACCTTCGGCCCGACTTCGAGCATGCCTTTGGCGACCAGGGTTTTGATCGCTTCGCGGATGACCGTACGGCTGACCCCAAGCTGCTCGCCCAAGTCGGCTTCAACCTTGATGGTCTGACCGGGCTTCACCTGGCCAGCGGCAATCCAGCACCCCAGCCAATCAACCGTCGACGCGTGAAAACTGCTGGACATGGGTACCTCACCGCCCGGTGAAAATAAAAATGAAACGACACGAAAGCCGTTCGCAATGGATGCCCACGCTAATCATCATATGATTGGGTGTCAATTGGATTTTTCTGGAGTTCTTGCCAACACAGGCATGACTGTTCGTCCGATTACTCCCCCGGCGCTTTGAACCCACCCACTTTGTAAACTACGGTTAGCCCGCAACAGATCAGGCTGTTTCACTAAAATCCGCTATCGTCAGGTATGAACATGGACATGGATGCGTCTACGAAATACCCCATTGTGTTGGTTCACGGTCTTTTCGGCTTCGACAGAATCGCCGGTTATCCGTACTTCTTCGAAATCGAGGAAGCCCTGGAACGTGCTGGTGCCCAGGTGTTTGCCGTGAATATTCCAACCGTCAACGGCAATGAGGAACGCGGTGAAAAACTGCTCGAACACGTCGACCGTATTTTGCGGGAAACGGGCGCCGCCAAGGTCAATCTGATCGGCCACAGCCAAGGTCCGCTGGCCGCACGCTACGTCGCAGCCCTGTACCCGGAAAAGGTTGCGTCGGTCACCTCGGTCAGTTGCCCTAACCACGGCTCCGAGATTGCCGACCAACTGCACAAGGCACTGACACCCGGAGAATTACCCGAAGCCTTGGTATTAGCCCTGTTAGGCGCAGTCGGCACCTTCATTTCGTTGATCAGTGGCCATCCGGAAAACCCCATCGACCCTCAAGCGGCGTTCGAATCGCTGACCAGCGCAGGCCTGGCCGCCTTCAATCGCAAGTACCCGCAAGGGCTGCCAAAGGTTTGGGGCGGGGAAGGCAACGAAGTTGAGAACGGCGTGTATTACTACTCCTGGAGCGGGATCGTGCAGAACTTTCAAAGCCTGCAACTCCTCGACCCGACCCATTTGAACTGTAAAGTGCTGTCGCAGCTATTTTATAAAGAGAAGCACGCCAATGATGGGCTGGTCGGCCGCTACAGCTCTCATTTGGGCAAAGTGATCCGCTCGGATTACCCCATGGACCACTTTGATGCAGTCAACCAGATGGCCGGGATCAACAGTTGGAACGTGAGCCCGGTGATGCTCTACCTTGAACACGCCGCCCGGCTGAAGAGCAAGGGTTTGTAAGCCCATAAAAAAAGGCCCGTTGCAATAACGGGCCGTTTCATTTCTCGGGTTCAGCGCTTACGGCTCAAGTCCGATCGGGAAAAACTCGCCACCGCTCCAGACACCGAGCCAGCTCTGCCCGTCAATCTCACGACTCACCGCCAGCTCTACCAATTGGTAGAACACATTGCGGTGAATCAGCGCTTCAAGGTTGCTGCGCACATGCACGTACGGCGCGGGTTCCTGAGTCACCGGGTCGAACACCACGCGCATGGGGTGCTCGACACCGGCGTCGGTGGTTTCATCGACGTTGGTGGTAAAGCGCAAGACCTGAGCCTCACCCTCGCCTTCGACTTCCAGGGCTATCGCCACGAACGGTGCATCGTCGACCTTGATGCCGACCTTTTCGACTGGAGTAATCAGAAAGTAATCATCGCCGTCGCGGCGAATGATAGTGGAGAACAGCTTGACCATCGGCTTGCGCCCGATCGGCGTGCCCAGGTAATACCAGGTGCCGTCGCGGGAGATGCGCATGTCGATGTCGCCGCAGAAGTCGGGGTTCCACAAGTGGACCGGTGGCAAACCTTTGGTTTTGGGGATTTGTCCCAACAGGTCATTGGCTTTTTGCGGGCCACTCATGGCGTTCTCCTTTTAATTACTGATCGCTGAGCCCCAACAGGCTACGAGCGTATTGCTCCAGCGGCGGGCCCAGAAGATCTTCTGGCCTGTTATCGTAGAACGTCAGTAAACCGCCACGACTCTTGATACGTGCAGTATCGATCAAATACTGGGTGCTGGTCTCGATCAACATGATCTGAATGACGCCACTGTCGATCCCGAGGCGATCCGAGCGCTCCTGGTCGATCAAATCGTCCGCGTTGCCGATACGGTCGTCGGCCTTGGCAAAACGTGTATAGAGCAGGTAGTGAGCACCGGCGGCACGGGCTTCTCCCATGGCGGCGTCGAGGCCTTCCGGCGCGCGGGCGCGGCGGACCATCGGGAAATATTCGATAAAGCCGTTGAAGGCTTCTTCGGCCACCACGTTAGGTCGCGGAGAAGCAATGCCCGGTGGCGCGAAGGCGCCCTGGGCGATGTAGATGAAGGAGTCCGGCTGAATGCGGATGTTATTCACGCGACGGCTGTCGCTATGGTCCAGCAGCCCCACGTCGCTCATGTGGTAGCGAGTTCCTTCGGCCATATCGCTGACATTCATGCAGCCGCCAAGTGCCAAAACGGCCAGCAGCAAAACCAGGCTACGCATCCTTCCCTCCAGAAGCCGGTGACGGAAAACCGGCGAATGGCCGAGGGATGCAGCTTCCGCGCCAGCTCAGGTCATGTGCATTTTCAGTCTGAACAGACCTGTGGCGAGGGAGCTTGCTCCCGTTCGGCTGCGCAGCAGTCGTAAGTTCCAGGGAATGCGGAGCGTTTGGTAATTTTAGGGCCGCTTCGCGCCCCAGCGGGAGCAAGCTCCCTCGCCACAGCAAGCGCCCTTCACCGCAAGACCCGGTCAGCCGCCGATGATTTTCATGATGGTCGCGCCACCGGAGAACGCCACTTCCTGCTTGTCCCCCAGAGCCTTCACCAGCAGTCGCTGCAAGGCCGGCAATGCCTGATGACGGGGTTTGTCCAGCAGATCGCCGACATAGTGGCGATTGCTCGACGACAGGCAGCCATGCAGCCAGCCAGTGGACGACAAGCGTAGACGCGAGCAGGTGCGGCAGAACGGCACGCTTTCGTTGGCGATCACGCCGAAGTGGCCCTGTCCCGGAATCTCGTAGCGCACCGCCGTGGCATCGACCGGCGCGTCGGCCTGCAGGTATTCGTAGTGTTCGCCGATCAGGCTCAGCAATTGCTGAAGGCTGACGAACTGTTGCAGGAAGGCGTTGGAATCACTGGCCAAGTGCCCCATGCGCATCAACTCGATGAAGCGCAGCTCGTAGCCGCGTTCCAGGCAGTAATCGAGCAATGGCATCACCTGATCGAGGTTTTGCCCACGCAGCGGCACCATATTGACCTTGATCTTCATGCCGGCTGCCGCGGCCTGGGCCATGCCGTCGAGGACGGTCGCCAGATCGCCGCCGCGGGCAATGCTGCGGAAAGCCCCGGCGTCCAGGGTATCGAGGGAAACGTTGATGCGCCGAATGCCGGCATCCACCAGCAGCGGCAGCTTCTTCGCCAACAGCTGGCCATTGGTGGTCAGGCTGATGTCCGCCAGCCCCATCTGCCCGACGGCGGTCATGAAGGCTTCGAGCTTGGGGCTGACCAGTGGCTCGCCACCGGTAATGCGCAGGCGCTCGATGCCGGCTGCTTCGATCAGATAAGCCACGCCGCGTGCCATCGCCTCGGCCGACAACTCATCCTGCGCAGCCACCAGCCGTTTGCCGTTGGGCACGCAGTAGGTACAGGCGTAGTTGCAGGCGGAGGTCAGACTGATCCGCAAATTGCGAAAACGCCTGCCTTGACGGTCAACGATCATGGATCACTCCGGCGAAAGAAGATTCGAACGCGCAAAACTTGACTCACAAATCAAGTTTTAGCAAGCCCTATGCCTGAGTATATTCCTGCGGTACTGCGCCACGTAGCTAAATCATGGCTCATGGCGCAATTAGACAACTGGATGGCTCAGCTGCTCGGAGTGTCGGTATCGCGCTTGCGCTTGTTGCCCATGCGCACGCCGATGTCCATCAGGAACTGGAAGAAACCTTCCTGATCTTCCAGCACATTGCTCCAGAACGGCGAGTGATACAGCGCCACGGCGCCATGCACCAGCGCCCAGGCTGCGCAGTAATGGAAGTAAGGCGGCACGTCTTCGAGCTTGCCTTCGCTGATCCGGCCCTTGATCAGTAGGGTCAGGCGTTCGAAGTTCGAGGCGCGGATCTTGTGCAGTTCCTCGACCATCTCCGGTACCTGGTTGCCCTTGACCACCTTTTCTTCCAGGCGATCGAACAACCGATAGCGTTGCGGATCGCGCATGCGGAATTCGAAGTAGGCCCGAGACAGGGCTTCCTTGTCCTTATCGACATCGGCGGAATGCAACAGCTCGTTCAAATCACGCTCGTAGTCGAGCATCAGGCGCAGGTAGATCTCCGCCTTGGATTTGAAGTGCTTGTAGATCGTGCCTTTGCCGATACCTACGGCATCAGCAATCATCTCGACGGTGACACTGTCTTCACCTTGTTCGAGGAACAGCTTGAGCGCGGTATCGAGAATTTCTTGCTCGCGGCGACGAAACTCACGGACCTTACGAGGTTCTTTATGCATAAGAAAAGGTCTGTAGGGGTCAAAATTCGAAGCCGCGTATTATGCCTAACTTACGCCAAAATGCACGGATCATCCGACCATATATGTGTTTCTTGATGAATTCACGCGACCTCGCCGGTTGATGAGAACTCAACCGAAGCGCACGTATTCCAAATTTGTTTAAAAACCCGACCAACCAAACTGGACTCGGCGCGATACTGATCAATACTTCAACTGTCGGCGAGGCATCTCCCCCAAGTGTCGCGCCGATGAAGGTACCAAAGGATTGCGTGCCTTTGTTTTACTCCTAATGGTCTTAACCCGGATTCACCCCCCAGAACCCGGGTTTTTTTTGCCTGCAATTTGAGAGCAAGGCCCGCCACAGGTTGCGACTTTTTCCAACGTTACGCCGATGCCCTGACGTGCGCCAACGGAAATAACCGCTTGAAATTCTCGGTAGTCTGCTCGGCAAATCGCCCGTAGGGCTCGCCTCGCAACATTGCCAGAAATTCCGCTACCTCACGCACGTACTGCGGCAGGTTCGGTTTGCCGCGATACGGGATCGGCGCCAGGTACGGCGAATCGGTTTCCACCAGCAAGCGGTCTGCTGGCACTTTGCTAGCCACATCGCGCAAGGCATCGGCATTGCGAAAAGTGACAATACCGGACAGGGAAATGTAATAACCCATATCCAGCGCGGCCTTGGCCATCTCCCAGTCTTCGGTGAAGCAATGCAGAACGCCTGCTTGAGGCAGCGCCGCCTCACGCAACAGTTCGAGGGTGTCGGCCCGGGCGCCCCGGGTATGGATGATTACCGGCTTGCCGGTCTGTTGCGCCGCTTGCAGGTGCAGGCGGAACGACTCCTGCTGCAACTCTGCCGCTTCCGGTTCGTAGTGGTAATCCAGGCCGGTTTCCCCGATCGCCACCACCCGCGGATGATTGAGTTCGCGCAACAGCCAATCCAGCGCCGGAGCGGCACCCGGCTGCACGTCCAGCGGATGCACGCCGACCGAACAATCGACGTCGTCGTAACGTTCGGCCAACGCCTTGACGTCGGCGGCGTTATCGGCGCTGACGCCAATGCACAGAAAGTGCCCTACTCCCCTCTGACGAGCCGCGTCGAGCGCGGCATCCAGAGAGCCGTTGTGGGCGGTGAGATCGAGGCGATCAAGGTGGCAATGGGAATCTACAAGCATAAAAGGGCTGCAACTTACATCGTATGAGTGGGACGGTCGGACTTCAGAGCTCCGGCCAGATGGGTTTCGATTCGACTGCGCGCGGTGTTATCGCCTTCGTTGAATTGCACGCCGACTCCAGCGGCGCGGTTGCCCTGGGCACCTTTGGGGGTAATCCAGGTGACCCTGCCGGCGACCGGGATCTTTTCCGGTTCGTCCATCAGGTGCAGCAGCATGAAGACCTCATCGCCCAACTTGTAGCTCTTGTTGGTCGGGATAAACAGGCCACCGTTCTTGATGAATGGCATGTAGGCCGCATAGAGCACGGACCTGTCCTTGATGGTCAAGGACAAAATGCCATTGCGCGGCCCCGGACTGATGGGTTCGTTCATGCTGACCTCCATTTCTGATGATCAGAGTCTAGTCACCTCTGGGCAGGCAAGGATACCCATTGCACCAACAGCGCCTCCAGCAACAGCGCCGGATTGAGGTTGGCCTTGCTCATCACTTTCTGCCGCTGGGCTAGAATCCAGTCCTGAATATTCAGGACTTTATCCTGAGCGGCTTTCTGCGCCAGGTATTGAATCACCTTGCGCATGTCCGCCAACCCCAGCCCCGCTTCATCCTGAGTCAACTGATAACGCAGGATCAGGCTCGACCAGTCGCAGAACCAGTCGAACAGCAGCAACATGGGAATGGTTTTCCATTCCTCGGCCAGTTGCGTCGGCGATTGCTGCTGCTTGAGCAACCTCTTCACGCCCTCGACCACCAGCGCCCGCTGCTCGCGCACGCCCTGGGCCTGCAATTTGACCGCGGCCAATGGCGAACCGGCAGCAAGGGTCAGCAGTTCAATGCGCTCGTCTTCCGAGCAGTCCGGCAACGTCTTGGCCAGCCACGCCAGACTCATGGCTTCGCTCGGCAAAGGACAGGCCTGCTGTACGCAACGGCTCTTGATGGTCGGCAGCAGACGACTGGTCTGGTGGCTGACGAGCAGCAATACGGTGTCGCCGGACGGCTCTTCAAGGCTTTTTAGCAAGGCGTTGGCGGCGTTGATGTTCATCGACTCGACCGGCTCGATCAGCACCACTTTGCGACCGCCCATCTGCGAAGTCTGAACCACGAAGCTGACCAGGTCACGCACCTGATCGACCTTGATCGCCCTGTCTGCCTCTTCCGGTTCAAGGACGTAGTTGTCGGGATGACTACCGGCCTTGAGCAGAAGGCAGGATTTGCATTCACCGCAGGCGCCCTGGGCGGTCGGACGCTGGCACAACAAACTGGCCATCAACCGCTCGGCCAGCGCACGCTTGCCGATCCCGGCCGGGCCATGCAGCAGATAGGCATGGGCGTGCTGGGCACGACCGGCCAATTGCTGCCAGAGACTGTCCTGCCACGGATAGGCTTCAGCCACGGGTCAACTCCAGCAGACGTGGCAGCAAGACATCCAGAGACTGCTGAACCTGCGCCAGCGGTTGAGCGGCATCCACCAGGACATAACGCGCAGGATCCGCTTTGGCACGCTCGAGGAAGGCACTGCGCACGGCATCGAAGAACGTGCGGCCTTCAAGCTCGAAACGGTCCAGGCGACCGCGGGCGCTGGCGCGGGCCAGGCCCACTTCCACCGGCAGATCGAAGATCAGCGTCAAGTCCGGGCGCAGATCGCCCTGCACGAACGTTTCGAGGGTCGCGATGCGCTCCAGCGACAAACCGCGACCACCGCCCTGGTAGGCATAGGTCGAATCGGTAAAACGATCACACAGAACCACCGCACCACGGGCCAGCGCCGGGCGGATCACCTCGGCCAGGTGCTGGGCTCGCGCAGCGAACACCAACAGCAGCTCGGTGTCAGGGTTCATGACCTCATCGACCGGCGCCAACAACACGTCGCGGATCCGCTCGGCCAGGGGCGTGCCACCCGGCTCCCGGGTCAACACCACCTCGATCCCGGCGGCGCGCAGACGCTCGGCCAGGTATTCGCGATTGGTGCTCTTGCCGGCACCTTCCGGGCCTTCCAGGGTAATAAACAAGCCAGTCACAGGCAGTCCTTAATCAGAGTCATTGCGGGCTTTGCGGCGCCGGAGCATCCCGCTCGGGTGCTGGCGCAGGCTCTTGTGCAGAGTTTTGCGGCGCTACTTGTGGCACGTCTTCGGCTGCCGTATCAGGCGAAGCCGCCGGGGTTGGCGCCTGGGCATCTTCCGTCAGCGGCGTGGTAGTCGGTGCCAGGCTGGAACGGTAATCGGCCCGGCGATTGAGCTGGAACTCCCGCACCGCATTGTTATGGGCGTCCAGATCATCGGAGAACACGTGGCTGCCATCACCGCGCGCAACAAAATACAGGCTGTTGCCGTCCGCCGGATTCAACGCCGCATGGATCGCCTCGCGGCCGACCATCGCAATCGGTGTCGGCGGCAGGCCAGCGATCAGGTAAGTGTTATACGGCGTCGGCTCCTTGAGATGGGCGCGGGTCAACTTGCCGTTATAGCGATCGCCCAAGCCGTAGATCACCGTCGGATCGGTCTGCAGCAACATGCCCATCTCCATGCGCCGCACGAACACGCCGGCGATTTGCCCGCGCTCCTGCGGCACGCCGGTTTCCTTTTCCACCAGCGAGGCCATGATCAGTGCCTGATAGGGTTCGGTATAGGGCACGTCGGCAGCACGCTGGCTCCACTCCTTGGCGAGGACTTCGTCGAGGCGGTCGTAAGCCTTCTTGAGCAGATCGACGTCAGTCATGCCACGCACGAAACGGTATGTGTCGGGGAAGAAGCGCCCTTCGGGGAAAATCCCGCCGTGCCCGAGCTTGTCCATCACCTGGCTGTCGCTCAAACCGTTGAGGGTCTGTTCGAGCTTTTCATCCTTGGCCAGGGCTGCGCGGACCTGATGGAAATTCCAGCCTTCGACCAGCGTCAGGCTGTACTGAACCATTTCCCCGCGCTTCCACAGGTCGATCAGCCCTTCGACTGTCATGCCGGGAACCATGCGGTATTCGCCGCTGTGCAGCGGTTGGCCCGCCAGGTTGAAGCGCCAGTACACACGCAGCCAGAAAGCGTCCTTGATGACGCCATCGGCTTCAAGTCGAATGAAAGTGCGGTTCGGCGTAGTGCCTTTGGGCACTTCCAACAGCTGTTCCTGGGCGATATTCAGCGGCTGTTCCAGCGCCGAATGGATTTTCCAGGCGCAAGCGCCCGCCAACAGCCCCGCCAGAACCAGTCCGGTTTCCAGCAGCAGCAATAATTTACGTTTCACGAATCAGGCATCCAGTAGCGCACGGGCAATGGTTTGGAGTTTACGGGTGAGCGGCCCAACCGGCCAGCTCAGTGCGGCATAGGCGCGCACCGGCCAAACGCCATAAACGCTGTTGCAGACAAAGACCTCATCAGCCCATTGCAGCTGTTCGAGGGTAATGTCGATGATTTGTGTGGGAATCCCCAATGACTCGGCTTGAAACAATAATTCGGCACGCATCACGCCTGCCACGCCACAACGTTTGAGATCGGCGGTCACCAGCACGCCATCGCGCACCAGGAACAGATTACTGAACACACCTTCGATCACCCGCCCGACCTGATCCAGCATCAAGCCTTCAGCATGCTCGGTGTCCTGCCATTCGGAACGGGCGATAACCTGCTCCAGACGATTCAGGTGCTTGAGACCGGCAAGCAATGGCTGCTTGGAAAGCCGTGTTGTACAAGGGAACAGGCGCACGCCCTGCTTCGCATGCACAGCCGGATAGGCAGCAGGAGGATTGCCTTGCAGAATGCGCCGGGCCTGGGCCGAGGGATCGGGGGCGTAACCGCGCAGGCTGTCGCCGCGGGTGAGGATGAGTTTGAGCACGCCCTCGCCCAGTGCGGCGGCATAGGCCAGCAGCTCCGCGCGGATCAGCTCATGATCGGCGGCAATCGCCAGGCGCGAACAGCCCTCGGCCAGACGCGACAAATGTCGATCCAGCAACAACGGCTGCCCGCCCTTGACGGCGATGGTCTCGAACAGACCATCGCCGTAAGCCAGGCCGCGATCTTTCAGCGACAAAGCGTCAGCCGGTTGACCGTCGACCCAGCTGTCCATCAGTCAGCGAACCGGCGGAACACCAGCGAGCCATTGGTACCGCCAAATCCGAAGGAGTTGGACAGCACCACGTCGATATCCATGCCGCGCGCGGTGTGGGGTACGAAGTCGAGGTCGCAGCCTTCGTCCGGCTCATCGAGGTTGATGGTCGGCGGGGCTACCTGACTGTTGATTGCCAGCACGCTGAAAATCGCCTCGACCGCCCCTGCCGCACCCAGCAGGTGACCGGTCATGGACTTGGTCGAACTGACGGCCAGCTTGTAGGCGTGATCGCCGAACACCGATTTGATCGCACAGGCTTCGGCGAGGTCGCCAGCCGAGGTCGAGGTGCCATGGGCATTGATGTACTGCACCTGATCACCATTGATCTTCGCATCGCGCAAGGCATTGGTGATGCAACGCGCAGCACCCGCGCCATCAGCCGGTGGCGAGGTCATGTGGTAGGCATCGCCACTGGTGCCGAAACCGATCAGCTCGGCGTAAATGGTCGCGCCACGGGCCTTGGCGTGCTCCAGCTCTTCGAGAACCAGTGCGCCGGCACCGTCGGACAGCACGAAGCCATCACGACCCTTGTCCCATGGACGGCTGGCACGGGCCGGCTCGTCGTTGCGGGTCGACAGTGCGCGGGAGGCACCAAAGCCGCCCATGCCCAGACCACATGCAGCCATCTCGGCGCCACCGGCGATCATTACGTCGGCTTCGTCGTACATGATGTTACGTGCCGCCATGCCAATGCAGTGCGTACCGGTGGTACACGCCGTGGCGATGGCGTAGTTAGGTCCCTGTGCACCCAAGTGAATGGACAGGAAACCGGAAATCATATTGATGATCGAGCCAGGCACGAAAAACGGAGAAATCCGCCGTGGGCCGGAATCATGCAGTGTGCGGCTGGTGTCTTCGATATTGGTCAGACCGCCAATACCCGACCCCATGGCCACGCCGATACGCTCGCGATTGGCGTCGGTAACCTCAAGACCTGCGTTACGCACGGCTTGAAAACCTGCAGCCAGACCGTATTGAATGAACAGGTCGAGTTTGCGGGCTTCCTTGACCGACAAGTATTCCTCGACATTGAAGCCCTTTACCGAACCGCCAAAGCGGGTGGAATAGGCAGAAAGGTCGGTGTGTTCGATCAGACCAATGCCACTGCGGCCAGCCAGAATGCCCTGCCAGCTGCTCGGCACATCCGTGCCCAGTGGCGACAACATACCCATACCGGTGACTACGACGCGTCTACGCGACACAGCACTCTCCTTTTTTCAAATGACGACTTCGCACAAGGCCTAAAGAAAAAACCGCACGCCATGATGGCAGTGCGGTTTTTCCATGACAGCGAGCGACGACTAAAAACTATTACGCCTGATGGCTGGTAACGTAGTCGATTGCTGCTTGTACAGTAGTGATCTTTTCAGCTTCTTCGTCAGGGATTTCGGTCTCGAATTCCTCTTCCAGAGCCATCACCAGCTCAACGGTGTCAAGGGAGTCGGCACCCAGGTCTTCAACGAAGGAAGCGGTGTTGACCACTTCTTCTTCTTTAACGCCCAGTTGCTCAGCAACGATTTTCTTGACGCGCTCTTCGATGGTGCTCATACCTTGTTTTCACTCCTAATGGACAAATTCAGGCAGCTGGCCAGTGGGTAAGTGTATAGAAAGACTTTTCAGTTTTTCAACTGAAAGCTTCACTCCTCAAACCCTGCGGCCCTCTGCCGATAAAATAGATTGCAGCTTTATAACGGATTTTAGACAGCTCGTATGACATTTTTTTGAAGCAATCCGTCACATTTAACTCATGTACATCCCGCCGTTCACCGGGATTGTAGCCCCAGTAACGTAAGCCGCACCGTCGGACGCAAGAAAAGCGACCACAGATGCGATCTCTTGAGCTTGCCCCAGACGACCCAGCGGAATTTGCGTCTGCAAGGCTTCACGCTGCGCATCGGGCAGTTCGCGGGTCATATCGGTGTCGATGAACCCTGGGGCCACCGAGTTTACCGTAATCGAACGCGAACCGACTTCACGCGCCAGCGCACGGCTGAAACCTTCCAGACCGGCCTTGGCGGCTGCGTAGTTTACTTGGCCTGCGTTGCCCATGGCACCCACAACCGAGCCAATACTGATAATTCGTCCCCAACGGGCTTTGGTCATACCGCGCAAAACGCCCTTGGACAGGCGGAACAGACTGTTCAAGTTGGTATCGACAACGTCATGCCATTCGTCATCTTTCATGCGCATCATCAGGTTATCGCGGGTGATACCGGCATTATTGACCAGGATCGCTGGCGCACCGAACTGCTCCTGAATGCTCGCCAGCACGGCCGCTACGGACTCGTCGCTGGTGACATTGAGTTCCAGGCCAGTGCCCTGAATACCGTTTTCTTTCAGAGTGGCGGCGATACGCTCGGCACCCGATGCGGAGGTCGCAGTACCAATAACGATGGCACCCTGACGACCCAGCTCCAGAGCGATAGCCTGGCCGATACCACGGCTGGCACCGGTGACCAGTGCAACTTTACCTTGCAGACTCATGCAAGCTTCTCCTTGATCAGACCAGCGCTGCACGGGCGGCAGCGAAAGCATCTGGGGTATTGAGGTTAGAGGTCGACACGCCTTCAGCGCAACGTTTGTTCAGACCGGCCAGGACCTTGCCCGGACCGCACTCGACCAGTTGGGTTGCACCCTTGGCAGCCAGTGCCTGGACCGATTCGACCCAGCGCACAGGCTTGTAAAGCTGCTCAAGCAGATCGCGCTTGAGGGTTTCCAGATCGGCTGGTACGTCGGCACTGACGTTCTGCACTACCGGAATCTGCGGCGCCTGCCAGTCGATCGCTGCGATCGACTCGGCGAATCGCTCGGCGGCCGGACGCATCAACTCGCAGTGGGACGGCACGCTGACCGGCAACGGCATAGCGCGCTTGGCACCACGCGCCTTGCAGCCTTCGATGGCGCGTTCGACCGCAGCCTTGGCGCCGGCAATCACTACCTGGCCCGGCGAGTTGAAGTTGACTGCGCTGACCACTTCACCTTGCGCCGCTTCGGCGCAGGCTGCCAGCACATCAGCATCGTCCAGACCGAGGATAGCGGCCATGCCGCCCTGCCCGGCCGGAACGGCCTCCTGCATCAATTGACCGCGACGCTCTACCAGCTTCACCGCGGCGCCCAGGCTCAGGCTGCCCGCAGCCACCAGGGCGCTGTATTCACCCAGGCTGTGACCGGCAACGTAAGCCGGACGCGCGCCGCCTTCAGCCAGCCACAGACGCCACAAGGCGATCGAGGCGGTCAGAATGGCCGGTTGGGTTTTATCGGTTTGATTGAGTAGTTCTTCCGGCCCTTGCTGGGTCAGCGCCCACAGGTCGTAACCCAGAGCATCGGAAGCTTCTTTGAATGTTTCAAGGACCACCGGGTGTTGCGCGCCCAACTCGGCCAGCATGCCGAGGGACTGCGAACCCTGTCCTGGAAAGACGAATGCGAGGGAAGCAGACATGTAACAAGCCCCTAATGATCTTGTCGTCGGAGAATTGACGTCCCGCCAGGGGAACGCAAGAAACTGACAGTTGGATGGCTCATTGAACTGAGCGGTCACATTTAAGCATTGTCTGACGAAAACGCCTAAGGCAACAAATCTTCCAGGCGCCCATGAAGACGTTCCGGCAAGTTTTCCTGGATCTCGATCAAGGCGCGCTGAATCGCACTCTGGAAGCCCTGAACCCCCGCCGAACCATGACTTTTCACGACAATTCCCTGCAAACCGAGAAAACTTGCGCCGTTATGGCGTGCCGGCGCCAGCTCGGCCTGCAAGCGCTTCATCAGCGGCAGCGCCAGTGCGCCTACCAGTTTCGACGCGAAATTTTTCTTGAACTGGGCCTCGATGCGCCCGGCGATCATGGTCGCCAGGCCTTCGCTGGATTTGAGCAGGATATTGCCGACAAAGCCGTCACACACCACCACATCCGCCTCGCCACGGTACAAACCGTCGCCCTCGACAAACCCGATGTAGTTCAGGCCACGCGCATTTTGCAGCAGGGTCGCCGCCAGCTTGACTTGCTGATTGCCCTTGATGTCTTCGGTGCCGATATTCAGCAACGCGACCCGTGGACGAACGACGCCCAGGGCTTGCGCCGCCACAGACCCCATCACCGCAAACTGCAACAGATGCTCGGCACTGCAATCGACATTGGCGCCCAGATCGAGCAACTGGCAGAAACCTTTCTCGGTCGGAATGGCGGCGACCATGGCCGGCCGATCGATCCCCGGCAAGGTTTTGAGCACAAACCGCGACAACGCCATCAGCGCACCGGTATTGCCGGCACTGACGCACGCCTGGACCTTGCCATCACGCAACAACTCCAGCGCAACGCGCATCGACGAATCAGGCTTGCCGCGCAGGGCCTGGGCAGGCTTTTCGTCCATGGTGATGACTTCGGACGCCGGCACAATCGACAGGCGCGAGCGATCCGCAGCCGATTGGCCAGCGATCAGTTCTTCAAGTAGGGAGGGTTGACCGACAAGGGTCAGGTGCAGCGAGGGCGTAGCTGACAGACAAGCAAGGCTGGCCTGAACAATGCTGCGGGGACCGAAGTCCCCGCCCATTGCGTCAATCGCGATGACTTGAGCGGACAAGGATTACTCGTCAGCGCCCTTGTCGATCACTTTACGGCCACGGTATACGCCTTCTGGCGATACGTGGTGACGCAGGTGAACTTCACCGGTGGTTTTTTCTACAGACAGGGTGCTAGCCTCGAGAGCATCGTGCGAACGACGCATGTCACGGGCAGAGCGGGATTTTTTGTTCTGCTGAACAGCCATAATTGATTAACTCCTAAACGTTTGGGTCACGCTTTAACTGCGCCAATACACTGAACGGGTTGGACCGCGTTACCTCGTCCTCGCTCGGTTCGGGCTCATCTGCTCCCGCCGGCTGCTGGCATTCTTCCGGATGATGAGCAGGCACAATGGGCAAGGCGAGCAGAAGCTCCTCCTCGATCAGTGACTGCAGATCCAATGGATCTTCGCCCAGTTCCAGCACGTCATAACCTTTCGGCAACGACTGGGTATTCGCACCCTCCTTCACCACAGCATAACTGCATTCGCTATGGATCGGCAGGGTGACCAGCTCAAGACAACGCTGGCAAACCATTTTGACTTCGGTGTCGATAAAGCTGTGGATTACCACAGACTTACGTTCATCTCGTTCAAAAACGAATTTAGCCTGCACCGTACCGACATTGTCGGAAAGCGGGTCGCAGAGTCTCTCCAAATCGGCCAGCAGCATTTCACCTTGAAGGGTGGTGCCACGGTCAGCCAATTTGCGCGGGTCAACGTGAGGTGGAATCGGGTCATTCAACATAGGCGCAGCATTATAGGGATGCCCCCAGCCATGTCAAAGGAAATTCAGCCCTGTCCGCCACTTGAGCCTGCGTTAGAATTCGCCCCTTGCCCTTTGGAGATGCGCATGCTGCCTTTATTACTCGCTTCAAGCTCGGTTTATCGCCGGGAATTGCTGGCCCGCCTGCAGCTGCCGTTTACTTGCAGCTCGCCGGATATTGACGAAAGCCATCGCCCGAACGAGTCAGCCATCGAACTGGTAAAGCGCCTCGCCGAAGAAAAAGCCCGGGCACTTACCGCCAGTCATCCTGCTCACCTGATCATCGGCTCGGACCAGGTCGCGGTACTTGGCCAGCGAATTATCGGCAAGCCACACAGCTTCGAAAAGGCCCGCGAACAACTGCTCGCATCGAGCGGTGCCAGTGTGACATTCCTCACCGGGCTGGCATTGCTCAACAGCCAGACCGGCCACTGCCAGGTCGACTGCGTGCCGTTTACCGTGCACATGCGCGCACTCGACGCAGCACGCATCGAACGCTACCTGCACGCCGAGCAGCCCTACGACTGCGCTGGCAGCTTCAAGGCTGAAGGATTAGGGGTGAGCCTGTTTCAAAGCACCGAAGGCCCTGACGCCACCAGCCTGATCGGCCTGCCACTGATTCGCCTGGTTGACATGTTACTGGCTGAAGGCGTGCAAATACCCTGAACCGCTGCGCGCGCACAAAAAAACCGGCCACACAGGCCGGTTTTTTATGCAGACAACGATCAGCGCAACGCCGGCCCCTGGAAGCCCATCCACATCGCCAAATGCTCAGCCACGCTGGCACCGAGCTTTTTCGAGAAGCGATCAAACGGCGACTCCTCGATAGTGAAGTCCACCAGCTCTTTCTCGCCAATCACGTCACGCGCCACCGAACTGGCACTGCCCAGACCATCAATCAAGCCCAGCGGCAGCGCCTGCTCACCGGACCAGACCAGCCCGGAGAACAGCTCCGGATGATCTTTGTCCTTGAGACGATCGCCACGCCCCTTCTTGACGCTACTGATGAACTGCTGATGAGTGGTGTCGAGCACACCCTGCCAGAACTGAGTTTCTTCAGGCTTCTGCGGCTGGAACGGATCGAGGAATGATTTGTGCTCGCCAGAGGTGTAGGTACGACGCTCGACACCCAATTTTTCCATGGTGCCGACAAAACCGTAACCGGCCGCGGTCACACCAATGGAACCCACCAGGCTCGCCTTGTCGGCATAGATCTGATCTGCCGCACTGGCAATGTAATAGGCACCGGAAGCTCCCAGATCCGAGATCACCGCGTAAACCTTGGTATCCGGATGCAAGCCGCGCAAACGACGAATCTCGTCATAGACATAACCCGACTGCACCGGACTGCCGCCCGGACTGTTGATCCGCAGGATCACACCCTTGACCTTGTTGTCCTCGAAGGCTTTACGCAGACTGCCGACGATATTATCTGCACTCGCCGGCTCTTTGTCGGCGATCATGCCGGTTATATCGATCAGCGCCGTGTAAGCGGAACCGCGAGTGGCGCTTTTTTCCATATCCATCAGCGGCGAGAACAAGAACAACGCAAGCAACAGATATGCAAAGGTCAGCAGCTTGAAGAAAATCCCCCAGCGACGGGATCGGCGATGCTCCTGCACACTGGCCAGCAGGGTCTTTTCCAGCAGCTTCCAGCTTTTTTCGTCACCGCTCTCCGCGCTCGCCTTGGCGGGTGCTTTCCATTCGTCGGTCATGACATTTACCCCTGCAAAAAACCGTTATGCCCGCTGACTCAGCCAGGCGCGCAATTCTGAAAAACGATCAATGGACAGCCGTGGCTCGAGCTGCTGCAACGCCTCAATCGATTGAGCGCCATAGCTGACCGCCACCGAATCCATGCCGGCGTTGCGCGCCATCTGCAGATCGAAGGACGAATCCCCGACCATCAGCGCCTGCTCCGGGCGAACCTCGCAATGGGCGAGAATCTGCTCAAGCATCAACGGATGGGGCTTGCTGGCCGTTTCATCGGCTGCGCGAGTGACATCAAAATAATCTTCCCAGCCGTGAGCCTTCAGCACCCGGTCCAGCCCGCGCCGAGCCTTGCCGGTGGCAACCGCCAGGTGATAGCCGTCAGCACGAAACGCCTCCATCGACTCAAGCACACCCTCGAACAACGGCGAAGGAACAGCCTCTGCCGCGATGTAGTGCTCCGCATAATAGTCACGGAAAGCCATCAGTTCGCCATCACCGATCTCGGGATACAAGGTCCGAATCGCTTCCGGCAACCCGAGACCGATAATGCCTTTGACCGCAAAATCATCGCGCAACGGAAAGCCGGAGCGCCTGGACGCCACGTGCATCGCCTCGACAATCCGACCAATGGAGTCTGCGAGCGTACCGTCCCAATCGAAAATCAGCAGTTTGTAATCAGATGGGCGCACTCAATCGCTCCACGGTTTTGGCCCACATCTCGTCGACCGGCGCCTGCAACTTCAGCTCGCCGCCATCAGGCAGCGGCACGGTCAGCATGTAGGCATGCAGGAATAGACGCTTGCCGCCCAGGTCACGAATTTCCTTGCTGAAATCTTCATCGCCGTACTTGGTGTCGCCGGCGATGCAATGCCCGGCATGCAAAGTATGGACGCGAATCTGGTGAGTGCGACCGGTGATCGGCTTGGCTTCGACCATGGTGGCAAAGTCACCGAAGCGGCGCAGCACCTTGAACACGGTCAGGGCTTCCTTGCCTTCTTCGTCGACTTCGACCATGCGCTCGCCGGAGCGCAGATTGCTCTTTTGCAACGGCGCACGGACTTGCTTGATCGAGGTCGCCCAGTTGCCGCGCACCAGCGCCATATAGCGCTTGTCGACGCCATCACCGCGCAATGCGGCGTGCAAGTGACGCAACATGCTGCGCTTTTTGGCGATCATCAGCAGGCCGGACGTGTCCCGGTCGAGGCGGTGAACCAACTCGAGCTCTTTTGCATCAGGACGTAACTGACGAAAGGCTTCGATGACGCCGTAATTCAAGCCGCTGCCGCCGTGAACCGCGATGCCAGCGGGCTTGTTGATCACGATCAGCGCCTTGTCTTCGTAGACAATCGAGGCCTCGAGCCGCTGCAGCAGCCCCTGCGCCAGTGGCACGGGCTCGTCGCGTTCGGGCACGCGAACCGGCGGCACGCGCACGATATCGCCCGCCTGCAGCTTGTATTCGGGCTTGATCCGACCTTTGTTCACCCGCACTTCGCCTTTACGCAAAATGCGGTAAATCAAGGTCTTGGGCACGCCTTTGAGCCGAGCGAGAAGGAAGTTATCAATACGTTGGCCGGCATATTCCGGCGAGACCTCAAGCAGTTGTACGCCTGGGGTCGAAGGGGCAGTAGTCGTCATGGTGCAGATGATAACAATTTTTTATGGAATTGAAGCACTTAATCATTGCTGCTATAGTCGCGAACGCCGCCAAAAGTGGCCTGGACAGCGGACTAACGGTCAAAAACCGGCCCTGACCAACGCAATTCACGAGGACGAGAGGCCGTCCTACGGGGCTTTCGCTACGTAACGGCAGAGTTTGCAGTTGTAACAAGCGCAGGTGACATAAGGCCTGAATCATGCCGCAAAGCAGAGTTTTCACTCGCCTTCCGAGCAAATATTCACGGCCAGTTCACAAAGTGCAGTCAGCTGCAAACGACCCCGAGCGAACGCTTCGGAAACAACGCCTAAATTAGCCATGATGCGTGACCTCCCCTTTCGGAGCTCACGGTAAATGCCAACCCGCTGCGGATTCTGCGCGCGGCAGCACCCGAATTATCAGGGATACGTGTAGGGTGGAGATGCACAACCGCTGGACTGTGTAGCAATAGGCTTTATCAAGACGCTTCATCTCGTCCACAGCCGCCGGTTGATTCCTCCTCCTGACTGAGTGCTTAAGTAGCCACAGCAAGCAGGACGCGTACGTCGCGATACCGGCCCAATTGGTCGGACATCGCTGGACACGGGAATGGCCAACCGCTCCCGACGCACCTGACACCGACCGTGAGAAGTCGTGTGTGCCGAACGCCGTTTCCGGCAGCCCGGAAACCGACGGTACTACATGAAAAGAATGCTGATTAACGCGACTCAACCTGAAGAGTTGCGTGTTGCACTGGTAGATGGCCAACGCCTCTACGACCTGGACATCGAATCCGGTGCACGCGAGCAGAAGAAGGCCAACATCTATAAAGGCCGGATTACTCGCATCGAACCAAGCCTTGAGGCTGCCTTTGTCGATTTCGGCTCTGAGCGCCACGGCTTCCTGCCCCTCAAAGAAATCTCCCGCGAATACTTCAAGAAAACTCCCGAAGGCCGCGTCAACATCAAGGACGTCCTGAGCGAAGGCCAGGAAGTCATCGTTCAAGTCGAAAAAGAAGAACGTGGCAACAAGGGCGCCGCCCTGACCACCTTCATCAGCCTGGCCGGTCGTTACCTGGTTCTGATGCCGAACAACCCGCGTGCCGGCGGTATCTCCCGTCGCATCGAAGGTGAAGAGCGCAACGAACTGCGTGAAGCCCTCAACGGCCTGGTTGCCCCGGCCGACATGGGTCTGATCGTTCGCACTGCCGGCCTTGGCCGCAGCAGCGAAGAAATGCAGTGGGACCTCGACTACCTGCTGCAACTCTGGACCGCCATCAAAGAAGCCTCGCTGGACCGCGCCGCGCCGTTCCTGATCTACCAGGAAAGCAACGTGATCATCCGCGCCATCCGCGATTACCTGCGCCAGGACATCGGCGAAGTGCTGATCGACAGCGTTGAAGCCCAGGACGAAGCCCTGACCTTCATTCGCCAGGTGATGCCGCAGTACGCCAGCAAGATCAAGCTGTACGAAGACAGCGTTCCGCTGTTCAACCGCTTCCAGATCGAAAGCCAGATCGAAACCGCCTTCCAGCGCGTCGTCGAACTGCCTTCCGGCGGCTCCATCGTCATCGATCCGACCGAAGCCCTGGTGTCCATCGACATCAACTCGGCGCGCGCCACCAAAGGCAGCGACATCGAAGAAACCGCTCTGCAGACCAACCTTGAAGCCGCCGAAGAAATCGCCCGTCAGTTGCGCTTGCGCGACATCGGCGGCCTGATCGTCATCGACTTCATCGACATGACCCCTGCCAAGAACCAGCGCGCCGTGGAAGAGAAAGTCCGCGAATGCCTGGAAGCCGACCGCGCCCGCGTGCAAGTCGGTCGCATCTCGCGCTTCGGCCTGCTGGAAATGTCCCGTCAGCGCCTGCGTCCATCGCTGGGCGAAAGCAGCGGCATCGTTTGCCCGCGTTGCAACGGCACCGGCATCATCCGTGACGTTGAATCGCTGTCGCTGGCGATCCTGCGCCTGATCGAAGAAGAAGCCCTGAAAGACCGCACCGCCGAAGTTCGCGCACAAGTGCCGATCCCGGTGGCGGCGTTCCTGCTCAACGAAAAACGCAACTCGATCACCAAGATCGAACTGCGCACCCGCGCCCGCATCGTCATTCTGCCGAACGATCACCTCGAAACGCCGCACTTCGAAGTTCAGCGTCTGCGTGATGACAGCCCGGAAGCCAGCATCAACCAGTCCAGCTACGAGATCGCTGCTGCCGCTGCGGAAGTCGAAGAAGTCCAGCCAGCCGCCGCGACCCGCACCCTGGTTCGCCAGGAAGCCGCAGTCAAGACTGCACCGGCTCGCGCCAATGCTCCGGTGCCGACCGAAGTCGTCGCCGCCCCAGTAGCTGCGCCGGTTGCCGCGCCTGAGCCAAGCCTGTTCAAGGGCCTGGTGAAGTCGCTAATCAGCCTGTTCGCGACCAAGGAAGAGCCAGTTGCGCCGGTCGTGGTTGAAAAACCAGCGACTACCGAGCGCCCTGCCCGCAACGAAGAGCGTCGCAACGGTCGTCAGCAGAGCCGCAACCGTAACGGTCGCCGCGATGAAGAGCGCAAGCCTCGTGAGGAACGTGCACCGCGTGAAGAGCGCGCACCACGTGAGCCACGCGAAGAGCGTCAACCACGCGAAGCCCGCGAAGAAACGCCAGTAGTCGCCCGCGAAGAACGCGCTCCACGTGCCCCTCGTGAAGAACGTGCACCGCGCGCACCGCGCGAAGATCGCAAGCCACGTGGCGATCGTGAAGAACGTCCGGTTCGTGAACTGCGCGAGCCTCTGGATGCCGCTCCGGCCGCCGCTGCCACCGCTGAAGAGCGTCCTGCCCGTCAGCCACGCGAAGAGCGCGCTCCACGCCCACCGCGTGAAGAACGTCAACCACGCACCGAGCAAGCCGCTGCTGCCGCTGCCGAAGAAGAGCTGCCAACCAACGAAGAGCAACTGCAGGAAGATGGTCAGGAAGTCGCCGAAGGCGATCGTCCACGCCGCCGCTCCCGTGGCCAGCGTCGTCGCAGCAACCGTCGTGAGCGTCAGCGCGATGCCAATGGCAACGTGATCGAAGGTTCGGAAGAATCCGAATCCGCTGAAAACGCCGAAGCGCCAAGCGCTGCCGATCTGGCCGCCGGCCTGGCTGTTACCGCAGCCGTTGCCAGCACCGTGATCAGCGCACCTGCTGAAGCACAAGCCAACGAGCAAGCCGAACGCGCTACTGCTGCCACTCTGGAAACCGCTCCGGTTGAAGCGCCAGTGGTTGAAGCGACCACGCCGGTGGAAGTCATCGCCGCTCCGGAAATCGAAGTGGCCCCGGCTCGTGAAGCGCGGCCTGAAGTTGAAGCTGCCGCCGAACCAGTGGTTGCTGCAGAACCTGTCGTTGAAGCACCAGTGGCTGAACCGGCACGTGAAGTTCGCGAAGTTCGTGAAGAACAAACCACGTTCAACTGGATTGCCGAGCCACCTGTAGCCATCGAAGCTCCAGCGCCAGTCGCTGAGGCTCCGGTTGCTGAAGCCCCAGCGGCTGAAGCCACGGTCTCCGAGCCAGTGATTGCAGCTGCCGAGCCTGCTCCGCTGCTTGAAGCACCGGTGGTTGCCGAAGCTGCACCCGTGGTCGAAGCCGCTCCTGTCAGCGCTCTGACCCCAAGTGGCCGTGCGCCGAACGACCCGCGTGAAGTACGTCGTCGCAAGCGTGAAGCCGAGCGTCTGCAGAAGGAAGCCGAACTGGCTGCCGCTGCTGCTCCGGCCGCTGCCGAGCCAGCACCGGTTGTTGCTGAAGTCGTCGAGGCAGCCCCTGCCCCGGCCGCTGAAGTGTCTGCCGAGCCGGTTGAATCCGTGATCGACGAAGCACCGCGCTCCGTACAGGAAGCGGTAGAGCAACACGAGCAAGCCCTGGAAAAAGAGCACGAGCCTAAACCCCTCGCCTGATTCCATCGGCCACTAAAAAGCCCCGCCTGGTGATCCCATGCGGGGCTTTTTTATGTCGGTTGCTTCGCAGGAAAACCGCGATGGCGGTGCATCAGGCGAAGACCAACCTCTCTGGTATGTCCACATCCCACAACACACCCGGATCCTCCACCGCCACCTCGACCACCCTCGCCTGCGCAAACAGTGACTTGGCGCCCTGATCGCCGGTCAGCGCCATCAATCCCGGACCGAAGCTTCGCCCGAACCCCACCGGATGCCCATATTGCCCTTCATGCACCGGCACGCTGATGGTGTCATCCGCAATGGCCGCGACGACCTGCTCAATGCTCGACGGCAGGATAAACGGCATATCCCCCAGCATGATCAGCCAGCCACCGAGGTGCGAACAGGCCGCCACACCCGCCGCAATGCTGTCGCCCAGGCCGGTCGTCTCGATTCGCACAATCTCGCAACCATAAGCCTGCGCCATGCGAATCACTTGCGGGCGGTCCGCGGTGGTGACCAGCACACGCTTCTCGAGTGTGGCTGGCAGATTCACCAGCACCTGCTCGATCATTGAGTGCACGGTGATGCCATCACGGGCGGTGCAGTCCACCAGCAACTTGTCCTTATCGTCACCCGCTACCTGTCGAAACCGGCTGCCCTGCCCGGCGGCTAGAACGATAACGCCAATGGAGTCACTCATACGCCCTCCTGCAACGGCCTCTTCTGCTTGAGCTCGATGCCGTTCTTGATCGCCACAATCTCGGCCAGCAGCGACAAGGCGATTTCCGCCGGAGTATGGCTGCCGATGTGCAAGCCGATCGGGCCGTGCAAACGCTCGATGGCCTGTTGGGACAAGCCTAGCTGAGCCAGGTTGTCCCGGCGCTTCTGGCTGTTGACTCGCGAACCCAGCGCACCGACATAAAACGCCCTGGAATCCAGGGCCGTGAGCAGCGCCATGTCATCCAGGCGCGGATCATGGGTGAGTGCGACGATGGCGGTGCGTTCGTCGGTCTGGATGGTCAGCACTGCTTCGTCGGGCATGCCCGGAACGAAGCGACCGTGTTGTTCTTCCCAGCCGTAGACGAACTCGGTGCGCGGATCGCAGATCAGCACTTCGAAATCCAGCAGCCGTGCCATCTCGGCGACATACCGCGATAGCTGCCCCGCGCCGATCAACAACAATCGCCAACGCGGGCCGTAAATGGCGCGCAGTGTGTTGCCATCAAAACTCAGCACATCGTGCTTGTTCGCCGGCTGCAGAACCACTTCACCGGTCGCAATATCCAGCGAGCGCGCAACGATTTCATGCGCCTCGCAGCGCGCCAGCACCTGGGCGACCCACGCCGGATCGCCGACGCGCTCCTCGGTCAGGCGCAACGTGCCGCCGCAGGGCAAACCAAACCGCGCGGCCTCCTCACGAGTGACGCCATAAGTAATCAACTGCACCGGAGGCCCATCGGCCGGGATACGGCCATCGTGCAGCCGGGCAATCAGGTCATCCTCGACACAGCCACCGGACACCGAGCCAATCACTACGCCATCGCCACGCAAGGCGAGCATGGCGCCAGGTGCCCGGGGCGCGGTACCCCAGGTCTGAACCACGCTGTACAACATCACCCGCTGACCGGCGCGGCGCCATTCCAGCACGCTGCGCAGGACGTTCAGATCGACGCTATCCATCAGGCGTCAGCCTTCTGCCAGCCTTGCAGCTGATAGCGAACCGGCAAGTCACGGATGCGCTTGCCGGTGGCCGCGAAGATCGCGTTGCACAGCGCTGGCGCAATCGGCGGCACGCCCGGCTCACCGACCCCGCCCAACGGTACATTGCCCGGTGGCGTGACCAGGTGCACGGCGACTTCCTTCGGTGCCAGGGACATGCGCGCCACTTCGTACATGTGGAAGTTGTCCTGCTGGACCTTGCCATCCTTGAAGCTGATTTCCCCCAGCACCGCGTTGCCCAGGCCCATGACGCAGGCGCCTTCGAACTGCGAGCGAATTCGCTCGGGGTTGATCTGCGGGCCGCAATCCACGGCGATGTCGGCTTTGTGCACGATCAGCGTGCCATCGTCTTTGACTTCGACTTCGATCACGGCTGCCACATAAGTGACAAAGCTGTAATGCACCGCCAGGCCCAAGCCACGGCCCTTGGGTAGCTTACGCCCCCATCCGGCGGCTTTAGCGGCGGTTTCCAGCACGGTGCGCATCCGCGCGGTATCGATCGGATACCGCTCGGGGGATTCGCCGTAGTTCCACTCTTCACTCAAGGTACGCGGATCGATCTGACGGTCCGGGCCAAGCAGCTTGATCTGGTATTTGAGCGGGTCCTGGCCGGCCTTATGCGCCAGTTCATCGACAAAGCTCTGAATCGCAAAGCCATGAGGGATGTTCGACACAGAGCGATACCAGCCGACCCGCGTGTGGACCGCTGCTTCAGGGTTTTCCAGGCGCACGTTGGGGATCGCATAAGCCATGTTGGTAAAACCCATGCCCAGCTCGAAAGCCGCTTCATGGTTCATCCCCGGCGCGAACAGCGCGGTGATGCTTGGCGCCACCGTGCGGTGCAGCCAGCCAGACGGCAAGCCGTCCTTGTTCAGACTGGCCTTGAGGTATTCGGCAGACACGGTGTGGAAATACGAGTGATGGATGTCGTCTTCACGGGTCCACTGCACCCGCACCGCTTTGCCCGGGAATTCCTTGGCCAGGATCGCCGCTTCAACCACGAAGTCCGGCTTGGACTTACGACCAAAACCGCCGCCGAGCAAGGTGACGTTGAACGTGACGTTATCGAACGGAATGCCCAGGCGCTCGCCAATCCGCTCGCGGGTGACTTGCGGCGCCTGGCTTGGCGCCCAGGCCTCACACACACCGTCCTTGAAACGGGCGATGGCGACCATCGGCTCCATCGGCGATTGCGCCAGGTGCGGCAGATAGTAGGAAGCTTCGAGAGTGCTGTCGGCAGCGCTCATGGCCTGGTCGATGTTGCCGGTGTTGCGCACCACTTTGCCGGGCTTGAGCGACGCGGCTTCGAGTTCCTTGCGGTAGGCGATCGAGTCGTAACTGGCGTTGGGGCCGTCATCCCACTCGATCTTCAGCGCTTCGCGACCCTTGATCGCCGCCCAGGTGTTGCTGGCCACCACAGCCACACCGCCAAGAGGCTGGAACTCGGACGGCAATGGACGGCTTTCGATTTGCAGAACCTTGATCACCCCCGGGACTTTCATCGCAGCGCTGGCATCGAAGGATTTGACCTTGCCGCCGTAGACCGCCGGACGGGCGATGGTGGCGAAAAGCATGCCGTCGAAATGCACATCGGCGCCGTAGACCGCGCGACCGTTGACGATGTCCACACCGTCGATGGCCTTGGTGCCTTCCTTGCCGATGTAGCGAAACTCCGACGGCTGCTTGAGCCGCAGGCTGTCGCGAGCCGGCACCGTAAGCGCACTGGCTGCTGCGGCCAACGCGCCGTAGCCCAATTCACGGCCAGTCGATTTATGGATGACCTTGTGCAGTTGCGCATGGCACTCGCTGACCGGCACTTTCCATTGCGCGGCAGCAGCTTGCTCAAGCATGGTCCGCGCGGCAGCACCGCAACGGCGCATCGGCTCGTACCAATGACGCATGCTGCGCGAGCCGTCGGTGTCCTGATTGCCGAAACGTACTTCATCGCCCGGCGCCTGTTGCACTTTGACCTGTGCCCAGTCGGCTTCCAGTTCATCGGCCACCACCATGGACAGACTGGTGCGCACGCCCTGGCCCATTTCCGAACGGTTGCAAATCACCGTCACGCTGCCATCGGCGGCGATGCTGATGTAAACCTTCGGATCATCGATCCAGCCGTTGGGCATGCCGTCGGCACCGAATTTCTGCTCTTTTTCGGCGGCTAATGCATCCTGCCAGCCCCAACTGGCGGCCAGCACCAGCGCACTGGTGGCGCCCACGCCCTTGAGGAAACCGCGGCGGCTGAGATTACTCAGCGCAAAATCATTCGGTAGCTGGCTCATGCCTTGGCCTCCTTCAGGTGAGTGGATGCCTGGCGGATGGCGGTCTTGATCCGGTTGTAGGTGCCGCAACGGCAAATATTACCGACCATCGCCTCTTCAATCTGCTCGTCGCTGGGGTTCGGGTTGGTTTTCAGCAGCGCGGTGGCCGACATGATCTGTCCACCCTGGCAATAACCGCACTGAGCCACGGCGCTGTCGAGCCAGGCTTGCTGGACGACTTTGCCCACCGGGTCGGCGTGCAGGTTGTCGATGGTGCTGACGTTCTGGCCGACCACCGAGCCGATCGGTGTGATGCAACTGCGCGCTGGCGCGCCGTCGATATGAATGGTGCAGGCGCCGCACAGGCCCATGCCGCAGCCGAATTTGGTGCCGTTGTAGCCAGCCACGTCACGGATCGCCCAGAGCAGCGGCATGTCCTCGGTGACATCGAGTTGATGATCTTGACCATTGAGTTTCAGGGTAATCATGGGCACGCCCGCATAGTTATAGAGGTTATGGGGTCGAGCAATCTGCCGCTTGGGGTTCGCGGTTCACTACACGCAGATCGACTCAGGCTAATCGGCTCTCATATGTAGACGCGACGTCTGCACCGGGCCTTTGATGGAGCAAATGCTTGCATCGTTAGCTGGCTAAGTTAACTGAGCATTAACAAAAAAGCCCTGCACATTTGAAAATGTGCAGGGCTTTTTAATCAGCCTGAAGCGTAGCCTCAATACTGGTTGGGTTCCATTTCCAGGTCGACCTTGAAACGCTCTGCAATGTCGTTCTGAATGCGCTGCGCCAGATTCAGCAATTGCAGGCCCGTTGCGCTGCCGTAGTTGACCAGCACCAGCGCCTGTAATTTATGCACACCGGCATCGCCGTCGCGAAAGCCTTTCCAGCCGGCGCGTTCGATCAGCCAGCCCGCCGCCAGCTTCATTTGCCCATCGGGCTGCGCATACGCCACCAGATCCGGGTATTCACCCTTGAGTTGTGCCACAAGTGCGGCGGGCACCAACGGATTCTTGAAGAAGCTGCCGGCATTGCCGAGCACCGCCGGGTCCGGGAGTTTTTCGCTGCGGATGCTGCAAATGGCCTGGCTGACATCGGTCGGCGTCGGGTGATCAATACCCTGCTCGGTCAGGCGCTGACGCACCGGGCCGTATTCCAGGTGCAGGTGCGCGGTGCGCGTGAGGGTGAAACGCACCCGCAGAATCAACCAGCGCCCCGGCTCCTGTTTGAACAGGCTGTCGCGGTAGGCAAAGTTGCACTCGGCCAGTGTGAAGTCCCGCAGCTCGCCGGTCTGGCGATCGAGGGCTGTCAGGCCGGCGAATACGTCCTTTATCTCGACACCGTAAGCGCCGATGTTCTGCATCGGTGCCGCGCCGACGGTGCCGGGGATCAGGCTGAGGTTTTCCAGCCCCGACCACCCTTGCGCCAGGGTGTGCTGCACAAACGGGTGCCACGGCTCGCCCGCCTCGGCTTCGATCACCACCTGGTTGCCGTCATCGCTCAGCAGGCGAATCCCCCGTGTGGCCATGCGCAACACCAGTGCCGGCACATCGGCGGTCAGCAACAAATTGCTGCCACCACCGATCACCAGCACCGGCACTTCGTGTTCCACCGCGTAGGCCAGGGCTTCGCGTACGTCGGCATCGCTATGGGCTTCGGCAAACAGCCGCGCCTGAACGTCCACGCCAAAGCTGTTGTACGGTTTGAGCGAAACCCGGGGTTGAACCTGCAAACTCATAGCCGTCCCTTCAATTCGATCACCAGCAGATCGCTGGCGCGCTCGATCAGGTCCAGTACCTGTTCGAAGCCTTGGTCGCCGTCGTAATAAGGATCCGGCACTTCATCGACTTCCGACTGGTAGCGACGCAGGAACAAATCCAGCTCGGCCTTGCCCTTGGCCGGTTGCATGGTCTTGAGGTGGCGCAGGTTGCTGTTGTCCATCGCCAGAATCAGGTCGTAAGTGGCGAAATCGGCGCGGGTCACTTGCTGGGCGCGCTGGGCGGACAGGTCGTAGCCGCGCAGTTTCGCCGCAGCCTGGCTGCGCTTGTCCGGGGCCTTGCCGACGTGCCAGTCACCGGTGCCGGCAGAAGCCACTTCGACTTGATCGGCCAGCCCCGCCTCACGCAGCTTGTGCCGCAATACGCCCTCAGCCGTGGGGGAACGGCAGATGTTGCCCAGGCAGACGAACAGAACCCGCATCAGGCCTCCAGCAGGCGACGAACGCGCTCGAGATCTTCAACGGTGTCGACGCCGGTGGGCGGTGCGATCAGCGCATCGGCGACGTGAATCCGCACGCCGTGCCACAGGGCACGCAGCTGTTCCAGAGACTCGGTGTTTTCCAGCCAGCACGGGCCCCAGGTGACGAAGTCCTGAAGGAAGCCGGCACGGTAAGCATAAATGCCGATGTGGCGGCGATATGGCACGCCTTCCGGCAATTGCTCGCGGCTCTTGGCAAACGCGTCCCGAGCCCACGGCAAGGTGGCACGACTGAAGGTCAGCGCCAGGCCATTGAGGTCGCTGACCACTTTGACCACATTGGGGTTGAACAGGGTTTCGACGTCTTCGATCGGCTCGGCCAGGGTGGCCATGCGTGCTTCGGTGTGAGCAGCCAGGTTGGCGGCGACCTGATCGATCACGCTTGGCGGGATCAACGGCTCGTCGCCCTGAACATTGACCACGATCGCGTCCGGGGCCAGGCCCAGTTTCGCCGCAACTTCAGCCAGGCGGTCAGTGCCGGAGTTGTGATCTTCGCGAGTCAGCACCACTTCGGCACCAAAGCCCTTGCAGGCCTCGACGATGCGCGCATCGTCAGTGGCAACCACCACGCGCTGGGCGCTGCTTTTGCTCGCCTGTTCCCAGACGTGCTGGATCATCGGCTTGCCGGCGATCAGCAGCAGCGGCTTGCCCGGCAAGCGGGTGGAGGCGTAACGCGATGGAATGACAACGGTAAAGGCTGTGGTCATTTATCCAGACGCTCATCGGTGGTCAGGGTGCGCGCTTCGCTTTCGAGCATCACCGGGATGCCGTCGCGAATCGGGTACGCGAGGCCGGCGCCCTTGCTGATCAGCTCGGTTTTGTCGGCGCTGAGCTTGAGCGGGCCTTTGCAGACCGGGCAAGCGAGGATGTCGAGCAATTTGGTGTCCATGTACATTCCCTGGATAGAAACGGAGTTAAGGCAAAAGACGAGCCGGCAACAGGCGCATCAGCTGTGTATCGAACCAGGCCACGAAGGCCGGCGATGGCGCAGCATCGACCGCCAGGTACCACCAATCGGCGGCGGCGAAGGCACGGCACTTCACCGCGTCCTTTTCTGTCATCACCACTGGCAATGACGGTGTGAAATTCAAGGCCTGCACGCTGTATTCGGCGTGGTCGGCAAATGCATGGGGCACTGGCCGCCAGTGTAGCGTTTCGAGGGTCGTGAAGAAACGCCGGGGATTGCCGATCCCGGCCACGGCGTGCAGGGCCTGACCAGCGGGAAAGTGGTCCAGAGGCCGCCGTTCGCCGCTGTGCAGGTTGACCAGTTCGGTGGGTTGCAACTGAAAGGCAAAACCGTCTTCGCGATCATTGGCAGCGCCGTTGTACAGCACTGCATCGACACTTTGCAGGCGCTCGACCGGTTCGCGCAATGGTCCGGCGGGCAGACAACGGCGGTTGCCCAAGCCGCGAGCGGCGTCGATCAGCACCAGTTCCAGGTTTCGAGCCAGCCGGTAATGCTGCATACCGTCGTCGGAAAGGATCAGGTCCAGCGGCTCACTCGCCAGCAAGGCTTTGACCGCACGGCTGCGGTCCGGGTCGATCATCAGCGGCACGCCGGTGCGCTGGACGATCAACAGCGGCTCATCGCCCGCCACGTCCGCGCCTTGATCCGCCGCGACCCGCCACGGCAATTGCGGCGGTTTGGCGCCGTAACCACGGCTGACCACACCGACCCGCAGACCGCTGCGCTGGCAGTGCTGGATCATCCACAGAATCAGCGGCGTCTTGCCCGTGCCGCCCACCGTGATGTTGCCGACCACGATCAGCGGCACCGGCGACTGATAGATCTCGCCCTCGCCCGCTAAAAAGCGCTCGCGCTTGCCAGTGACCACGCGTCGATACAGCCATTCAAGAGGCTGCAACAGCTTCAACGCCGGATGACCTTCGTACCACGCAGCGAGCAATCGATCGGACATGGCCATCAGGACGCCGGCGCCGCCTCGACAGTGGTCATGCGCAAGTGGCTGAAACCGAGCTTGCCGGCAGCGTCCATCGCGGTGATGACGGACTGATGGGGGGTTTTGCCATCGGCGCTGATGGACAACGGCAGATTGGTGTCGCCATTGGATTCTTTCTGTAGCGCTTCCATCAGGCTGGTGAGGTCGTTCTTCGGCAACAGCTGGTTATTGACCGAATACGCCCCGTCGGCGCTGATGGCGATGTCCAGTTGCTTGAGCTGCTGGTCTTCGGCCGGGGAGCCGCTGACCGCTTCCGGCAGGTCGACGCGCAACTGGGTTTCACGGGTGAAGGTGGTGGTCACGACGAAAAACAGCAACAGGATAAACACCACGTCGATCAGCGACGCGAGGTTAATGTCTACCGTTTCCCGTGGTTTACGACGGAACTTCACGCTTTACCCTCGGCCAGGTCCACGTCGCGATCGCCCTGAATAACCTCGACCAGTTTGATCGCCTCTTGCTCCATGCCCACCACCAGCTCATCGATCCGGCGTTGCAGGAAGCGGTGGAAGAACACGGCCGGGATACCGACCATCAGGCCCGCGGCGGTGGTGATCAGTGCCTTGGAAATACCCCCGGCCAGCACCGCGGCGTTGGTGCCCATGCCCGTGCCCATGAACGCACTGAAAATATCGATCATGCCCAGCACCGTACCCAGCAGCCCCAACAACGGAGCCATGGCGGCGATGGTGCCCAGGGCGTTGATGTAACGTTCGAGCTCATGAATCACCCGCGCGGCGGCCTCTTCGATGCACTCTTTCATGATCTCGCGACCATGCTTGGAGTTCGCCAGACCGGCGGCGAGGATCTCGCCCAGCGGAGAGTTGGCGCGCAACTCCTTGAGTTTTTCTTTATTGAGTTGCTTGTCCTTGATCCAGACCCAGACCTGCCCGAGCAAGTGCTCCGGGGTCACGCGGCTGGCGCGCAGGGTCCAGAGACGCTCGGCGACGATCGCCATGGCCGCGATGGAACTCAGAATGATCGGCAGCATCATCCAGCCGCCGGATTTGACCAATTCCCACACAGTGACAGTCCCCTCGAAAAAGTGCGCCACTCTAACATAGGGGGTGGGCGCACCGAAGACCGCGATGTCGCATCCGGTCGGGCTTTAGTGACGCGGGCTACTGGCGCAATACTGGCGGATCGCGCCAGAAACGCCGTTCCTGAAGCATCGTCCAAGGTGGTTTGAAGCGCCCCAGTTGTAGACGAATGGCACCCTGCTCGGCGCTGTCGTAGATCGCCATGCCACGCTTTTGATAACGCGCCACGACTGTGGGATGGGGATGACCGAAAGAATTACCGTTGCCACGGGAAATCAGCACCGCTTTAGGCAGCAGAGCGCTGAGCAACGCCATCGAAGATGAACTGCGACTGCCGTGGTGCGGGGCCTGCAACCAGTCCGTCGGCACCGCCAGTGGACTGTCGAGCAGCACCCGCTCGGCCGCGGTATCGATATCGCCGGTCAGCAGCAACCGCTCGCCGTTGGCTTCGATCTGCAGCACGCAGGATTTCTGATTGCTGTCGCTGGCCGACGACCACTGCCAGAGCTGGAACCGCACGTCGTCCCAGGTCCACTGTTGACCGCTCTCGCAGCCCTCGGCATGTAGCTCGTCCGGCAAGGCCAGTGGGTCGCCACTCAGTACCCGAGTCACCGGCACACCGCTGGCAATCGCTCGCGCACCGCCGGCGTGATCGGCGTCGGCATGGCTGATCAGCATCAGATCAAGTCCATTCACCCCCAGTTTGCGCAATGTTGGCAACACCACCCGCTCACCCAGGTCGATATCACCGAACCGTGGCCCGGCGTCATACAACAGCGTGTGATGGCGGGTGCGCACCAGAATGGCCAACCCCTGGCCGACATCCAGCTGCCAGATTTCGGCGACGCCTTCAGGCAGCGTGTGCCGGGGCGCAAAAACCAGCAACAGCAACATCGGCCAGCCCAGCGGGCGCAACGGCACGCCCGGTGGCAGTAACAGCAGAAATGCGCCCAGTGCGCCGAACGCCCAAACCCACAACGGAACCGCCACCGGCACCCACGCGGGCAATTGCCCGGCCACCAACGCCAGCCCCTTAAACAAAAGGTCGATCAGACTGCCAGCCAACCACAGTAACCCCTCGCCCACATAGGGAACGGCCAACAGCAGCGTTCCGAGCAAGGCCGGCGGCAAGACCAGCAGGCTGATCCAGGGCACCGCCAGAAGATTGGCCAGCGGCCCGCTGAGACTGATCGGCAACCCCAGCACTAACAGCAGCGGGCACAGACCGATTGCGATCAGCCATTGGGCACGGGTCCAGGTTTGCCACCAACGCCACGGGCCCAATCGGCCGCCAAAGGTGAAAATCAGCACCGCTACTGCCGCAAAGGACAACCAGAAACCCGGTTGCAGGCTTGCCAGCGGGTCCAGCAGCAAAACACCGTCAAGCGCCAGCAACAGCGGCCACCAGGCGCCGAGGTGACGAAACCGTAGCCGCCACAACAACAGCAGACCAATCATCAGGCAGGCCCGACGCACCGGCACCTCGAAACCGGCCAGCAGCCCATAACCGAGCGCTGCCGCGAACGCCAGCCCACACGCCCATGGCAGCCACGGCAAGCGTCTGGGCCATAAGCCATAGCGCGCCAGCCCGGCGATCAGCATATACACCAGCCCCGCCAGCAAACCAATGTGCTGCCCGGAAATCACCAACAGATGCACGGTGCCGGTGTCTTGCAGCACCTGCCAGTCCTCACGGCTCAGCCCGGCGCCGTCCCCCAGCACCAACGCCGTCAGCGCTCCCGTTCGCCCGTGCGCATCCACGGCCTGCAAACGCTGACGAATGCCGTCGCGCCAGGCCCACTGCGCTTGCCCCAGTCGCTGACCGTCCTTGACGGTCCCAGTGGCGCCAATACGTTGGGCCAGCAACCAGGCGTCGTAATCAAAACCATGAGGGTTGAGCAGCCCGGCAGGACGCTTCAATTTGACTGCCAGCCGCCACCGCTCGCCACTGTTGACGGGCGGCCCGCCATACCAGGCCAGACGCAGGTGCCGGGGCAGTTGGGTGCGACGCGACTGACTGTCTGTCAGTTCGAAACGCACTACACCCTCGGCCTGCTGCGGCAACCCGGTAACCCGGCCTTCGACCCAGCGAGTCTCGCCATCGAGCTTCAGCGCCAGGCGATCATCCAGCGCCCACTGCGCATTCGCACACGCCCAACTGAAACCGAACAACCAAAATGCCAGTGGAAAGGTTCGAAACGGCAGCAACATCAAACCCACTACCGGCAACAACAGCCACAACCCTGCCGGCGGCAGTGCCGGCAAAAAACGCAGGGCCAGCAGACCCAACGCCAGCGCCATCATCCCTGTGCGCATAAGCCCGTCCTTGAGAGTCCCCTCCCTAGGCTTAGCCGTCGCGCCGCACAGGCGTCGTTAACAATTGTCACAAAGTCTGAATGGGCGGTTCGTAGAATCCAGACATACTTGCCGCCTTAACCGACCGAGAAGCCTTATGCCCCGGCGCTTATTCAAACGCTACATGCCAGACCCGACCAGCATCAGGGAACACAAATCCTTACGCTTTCTTGGCACCCTGCTGCATGACCCGAACCTCTGGCACCTCAATCGCCATTCCGTCGCGCGGGCCATGGCCGTCGGCCTGTTCGCGGCGTTCCTGCCCATCCCGTTGCAAATGCTGTTGGCGGCCATCCTCGCCATCGTAGTGCGCGGCAACATGCCGATAGCGGTCAGCCTGGTCTGGCTGACCAACCCGATCACCATGCCGGCGGTGTTCTTCTGCACCTACCAGACCGGCGCCTGGTTGATGGACGTCCCCGCCAGGAGCTTGCCGGACGAGTTGACCTGGGCATGGATCAGCGGCGAGCTCTCGACTTTGTGGCAACCGTTTTTACTGGGTTCGGTGGTAACGGGGCTGGTGCTTGGGGCGTTGGCTTATTGTCTGGTGATGATGTATTGGCGCTGGTGGGTGAGTCGGCAGTGGGCACGGCGTAAGCGCAGCCGGATGCAGGAATGAAAAACGGCCTCCACTTGGGAGGCCGTTTCTTTTTGCGGTGTTTGCCCGCGAAGGCCGTGACACGGTCTTGATCAGGTACGCATCCCGCGCCCACTCACCAGCAGCCGCGCACAACCGATGTACAGCACAACAGTCGCTACCAGCATGAAAGCGATCGCCACGCTGATCTTGATGTCCGACACGCCAAGAATGCCGTAACGGAAGGCGTTGACCATGTGCAGCACCGGGTTGGCCAGCGACACGGTCTGCCAGAACGGTGGCAACAAGCTGATCGAGTAGAACACCCCGCCCAGGTACGTCAGCGGTGTCAGCACGAAGGTCGGGATGATCGAGATGTCATCGAAATTGCGTGCAAATACCGCGTTGATGAAACCCAGCAACGAGAAGATCGTCGCCGTCAGCAGCACCACCAGAACGGTCACGCCCAGGTGATGCACCTGTAGCGTGGTGAAGAACAGCGACAGCAGCGTCACGATGAGCCCGACCATCAACCCGCGCAGCACGCCGCCCAGGGTGTAGCCGATCAGAATCGTATGGGGCGACACCGGCGACACCATCAGTTCTTCGATGGAGCGCTGGAACTTGCTGCCAAAGAAACTCGACACCACGTTGCCATAGGAGTTGGTGATCACCGACATCATGATCAGCCCCGGCACGATGTACTCCATGTACGTGAAGCCACCCATGCCGCCGATCTGCCGACCGATCAGATTGCCGAAGATCACAAAGTACAGAACCATGGTGATGGCTGGCGGCAGCAAGGTCTGCGGCCAGATCCGGGTGAAGCGCTTGACCTCACGGTAAACGATGGTATTGAGGGCAACGAGGTTGGGTTGCAGCTCGGAACTCATACCGCCACCTTCGACAGATTTTTCTCCACCAGGGACACGAACAACTCCTCGAGGCGATTGGTTTTGTTACGCAGGCTCAACACTTCGATGTTCTGCTGCGCCAACTGGGTGAACAGCGCGGTAATGCCCATGGCCTTGTCGACCTGGACTTCCAGGGTATGACTGTCGATCAGTTTGGCCGGGTAACCAAGCAACTGCGGCGCCACTTGCAAGGTGTTCTTCAGGTCCAGCAGGAACGTCTCGACATGCAGTTGGCTGAGCAACTGCTTCATGCTGGTGTTCTCGACAATGGTGCCGTGGTCGATGATGCCGATGTTGCGGCACAACTGCTCAGCCTCCTCCAGGTAGTGGGTGGTGAGGATGATGGTGATGCCTTTCTTGTTCAGTTCAGTGAGGAAGGTCCACATCGAGCGACGCAATTCGATGTCCACCCCCGCCGTCGGTTCGTCGAGGATCAGCAGGCGTGGCTCGTGAACCAGCGCCCGGGCGATCATCAGTCGGCGCTTCATGCCGCCGGACAGGGAGCGTGACGGCACATCGCGCTTGTCCCACAACCCCAGTTGGGTCAGGTACTGCTCGGCGCGTTCCTTGGCGATTCTCGCCGGGATGCCGTAGTAACCGGCCTGGGTCACGACGATGTCGAAGGTCTTTTCGAACTGGTTGAAGTTGAACTCCTGGGGCACCACACCAATGCAGCGCTTGAGCGCCGCTGGTTCCTTGTCCAGGTCGTGACCGAACACATTCACCGTGCCGCTGGTTTTGTTCACCAAGGTCGAGATAATGCCGATGGTCGTGGATTTGCCGGCGCCATTCGGGCCGAGCAAAGCGAAAAAGTCACCTTCGGCGACGTCCAGATCGATACCACTCAAGGCCTGGAAACCGTTGCCGTAGGTTTTGGTTAGCTGCCGGATGGACAGAGCGGAACTCATATCGGATTTACGCACCAGGAAGGGAAGAAAGGAATAAATAAGGGCGGGCGGCGAGCAATGCAACCGCGGCACATGAGCGCAATGGTGCTTGTCGCCGCCACACAAGTACAGTCACGCGTGTTGATAGTGAGTATTAAGTCAACGCGGTCATGACGGCTTTGCGATAGGCCGGACGCTGTTTCAACCGTGCGTACCAGGCTTCTAGATGTGGCAGCGGCGCGCGCTCGATCGGCATCTCGAACCAGGCATAAATGAAGCTGCCCAAGGGAATGTCGCCCATGCCGATCTCATCGCCCGACAGGTATGGCTTAACCGCCAACGCTTGATCGGCCATCGACAGCAGATCGTCGCACTCCTTGATCGCCGCCTTGATGGCCGGCCAGTCCTGCTGCTCTTGCGGGGTGCGCAACACGCCCCAGAACACCGTGCGAAACGGCGCGGCAAAACTTGAGGTGGTCCAGTCCATCCACTTTTCGGCCGAGGCACGGGCTTGCAGGTCCGTCGGATACCAGGCAGTGCCGCTGGCATGGCGAGCCACCAGGTAACGCACGATGGTGTTGGATTCCCACAGCACGAAGCCGTCGTCTTCGATCACCGGCACGCGACCGTTGGGATTCATCGCCCGGTACTCAGGCGTGTCGACCACGCCAAAGGCACCGCCGGCGTCGATGGCTTCATAGGCCAGGCCCAGCTCTTCGGCGGCCCACAACGGTTTTCTGACATTCGACGAATTTTTCCGACCCCAGATTTTCAGCATGACCGCCCCTTGTTGGATGAATGCGCAGGCAGCATACGCCGGATCAGGCGCGACTCAAATCGCTCTGCATGTCACCCAGTTGCAGCGGCAGCCACTCGCCGAACAAATGCGGATAGCACTTTTCGAGGTGCTCGAAAAAGAACGCTTCAGGCACATCGGTGAACTGGCCGTGATCAACCAGGTACTCCATCAACTGCTCGCCGTCACGGTTGAAGGGATGGAACACACTGTCGTTGATCCCGTCGAACTCCAGCGGCGCGACATTGAACAACTCGCAGAGTTGTTGATTGAAAGCCGGCGTGGCTTTGACCCAATGGTCGTCCAGATACAGCTCGGTGTAGCCGTGCATGGCGAACACATCGCTCTTGAGCAGTTCGAGCAGGCGCGGCGTCGACAGGTGATTGCGCACATCCGCCAGACCGATACGCGCCGGGATCCCGCAATGCCGAGCGCAACCTGCCAGCAGCGTGGCTTTGGGCACGCAATAACTCTCCCCGGCCGCCAGCGCATAGCTGCCGCGCAAGGTCTGCGGATCACGGCTGAAGGTGTAGGGGTTGTAGCGCACGGCCTCGCGCACGGCGTAATAGAGATTGATCGCCTGCTCCTGCGGATCGCGCCCGGCGCCACGATGTTTTTCGGCGAACTCCACCACCGAGGGATGGTCACTGTCGATGAAGCGGCCGGGGCTCAGATACGCGTGCATGGGAGCTATCTCCTGGGGGAAGCCACGAGTCTAGCGACACCTTCAGCACAGAGATAACGACGTTTCGGCCAAATATCAGCGCTTGCCCGCCCTGTTGACGAGCCCTCCATCGAAATAACTGACGAAGTCCGGCCGTTTCGTCCTACAAGCTCAACCCGATCGCTCCGACCACCCACTTTTATGGATGCCGTCTAAGCTCTGAGAGTGGTTTTGCCCCTGGCTTCAGGAGAATTAATTATGCTGCTGTTGTGGATACTGGTTCTGGTGGTCGGGATTGCCTGGCTGGCACATCGCCGCACCGCGCCTCTGCCCGCTTTGGGCATCATCGCTGTCTATCTGCTGGCGATGGGCATCTTCAGACATGCGAGCCATGCCCCCGTCTGGCTGCTGCTGATTTTCTGGGTGTTGCTCGCGGCCGTGGCCGCCCCCCTGTTGCTGCCGGACCTGCGCCGAAAACTGTTCACGGCGCCCATATTCAACTGGTTTCAAAAAAACCTGCCGCCCATGTCGCAAACCGAGCGTGAAGCCATTGAAGCCGGCACGGTCTGGTGGGATGGCGAGCTGTTCAGCGGTCGTCCTGACTGGAACAAGCTGCTGGCCTATCCAAAAGCGCAACTGAGTGAAGAGGAACAGGCGTTTATCGATGGCCCGACCGAAGAGCTCTGCGCCATGGTCAGCGATTGGCAGATCGGCCAGTTGATGGATCTGCCGCCCAAGGCCTGGGATCATATCAAGCAGCATGGCTTTTTTGCCCTGATCATTCCCAAGGAGTACGGCGGCAAAGGCTTCTCGGCTTATGCGCACTCCCAGATCGCGATGAAACTGGCGACCCGCAGCGGTGACCTGGCCTCCACCGTCATGGTGCCCAACTCCCTCGGCCCGGCGGAACTGCTGCTGCACTACGGCACCGACGAACAACGCAATCATTACCTGCCACGGCTGGCCCGCGGCGACGATATCCCCTGCTTTGCCCTGACAGGCCCGATGGCCGGTTCCAACGTCGGGGGCATGACCGACACCGGGGTGATTTGCAAAGGTGAATGGGAAGGCCAGGAAACCCTTGGCTTGCGCCTGAACTGGGAAAAACGCTACATCACCCTCGGTCCGGTGGCGACCTTGATCGGCCTGGCCTTCAAGGCCTATGACCCGGACCATCTATTGGGTGACAAAGTCGACCTGGGGATCAGTCTCGCATTGATTCCAACCCAGACACCCGGTGTAGACATCGGTCGCCGTCACTTGCCGCTGGGCGCCGCCTTCATGAACGGCCCGAACGCCGGCAAGGATGTGTTCATACCGCTGGAGTTCATCATCGGCGGTCAGGAAATGCTCGGCGAAGGCTGGATGATGCTGATGAACTGCCTGTCGGTCGGGCGTTCCATTTCGCTGCCTGCCATCGGTACCGCCGCGGGCAAGTTCAGCAGCCTGGTGACAGGACAATATGCGCAGGTTCGCGAGCAATTCAACGCACCGCTGTCAGCCTTCGAAGGGATTCAGGAAGCACTGGCGCGGATCGGCGGCAGTACCTGGCTGATGGACAGCGCGCGGATGCTCACCGCCAACGCCGTCGACCTCGGCGAAAAGCCGTCGGTGCCCTCCGCCATCATCAAATACCACCTCTCCGAACGCGGTCGCGAGTGCATCAGCCACGCCATGGATGTTCACGGCGGCAAGGCCATCATCATGGGCCCGAACAACTATCTCGCGCGTAGCTGGCAAGGTGCGCCCATTTCCGTCACGGTCGAAGGTGCGAACATCCTGACACGCAACCTGATGATCTTCGGCCAGGGCGCTATTCGCTGCCATCCGTACGTGCTCAAGGAAATGGCCCTTGTCCACCGCGAAGACAAACAACAGGCATTGATCGAGTTCGACGCCCTGCTGCTCAATCACATTGGTTTTGCCGTGAGCAACGCCGCCAGCACCCTGGTGCTGAACCTTGGCTTCGGGCATTTCGAACACATGCCCGGGGACAAGCTCAGCCAACGCTACGTGCGCGCCCTCAACCGTCAGGCCGCGGCTTTTGCCATGCTTGCAGACCAGTGCATGATGCTTCTGGGCGGCGACCTGAAACGCCGCGAACGCTTGTCCGCACGTCTGGGCGATGTGCTCAGCTACCTGTATCTGGCTTCCGCTGCGCTCAAGCGATATCACGATCTCGATTCGCCGGAGCATATGCGTCCGTTGTTCGCCTGGGCGATGGAAGAGAGCCTCGGCCAGTCCGAACGTGCGCTGGACGAACTGCTGACCAACTTTCCGAACAAGGTACTCGGCTGCCTCCTGCGGGTACTGGTGTTCCCGTTCGGTCGCCGGCACAGAGGCCCGTCGGACAGACTGGCGGCCAAAGTCGCCGCAGTCCTCGGCCGCGCCAAGGGCGACCCGACCCTTGAGGAGTTGTTGGCGGGCTGCTATCGCCCGCAATCGACAGAGGATCCGGTCGGCGCCTTGCAGCACGCCTGCGACTTGCTGAACGCCGCTAAACCGCTACAGAAAAAACTCAACACGGCGCTGAGAAGTCGCCAGGTCAAACCCACTGTCGGGGAGTCTGTCATCGATGCCGCACTGGAGGCTGGCGTCTTGCAACCGGTTGAAGCCGAGACCTTGCGTGAAGTGGAGGTGGCGCGGCGCAAGGTGATCGACGTCGATGATTTCGATAAAGAGGTGCTGGTGCTGGGCAAGGGCAAGGTCCGCTAATCCAGAGGACCGTGTGTCGCCTTACCATCATGGGGCGCTTTACCCTGTGAAAAAGGGGCGCGGGAGCTTTATACTCCTGCGCCCGTTTTGCTCTTGAGGACTTATCTCGTGTCCAATGTCGTTGCCGATCATCTCGTCTTGCTCGACCACCTGCGCAGTATCCTGGTCGCCGTAGGTGAGGCCGAACAGGTTCCCGAAGAAAGCCATGCCTTGTTCCTGGAGCGCTTCGACGAACTGCGTGCGTTGCTGCCGGTCGACCCGATCGAAAGCCAATACCTGGGCCAGGACATCCTGTGCCAGATCATCACCCGCTACCCACAAATCGCCCACCTGGTGCCGCGCGATCTGCTGTGGTACTTCGCCGGTGACTGCCTGCACTACATGCCCGATGATGAAATCGACCTGTACCAGGCGCTGGAAGAACGTCGCTTCGAAGCCGAACAGAACGATGAACCGTTCGACTGGAATCAGGAAAAACAGCTGCTGGCGATGTCGAACCAGGACAGCAAGCACTGATCTCCAATCAGTAACGCAAAAGGCCCGCATGGTTAATCATGCGGGCCTTTTTTGTTGGCCGTGTCTCGTCCTGAATAAGGTTTACACCTTCTGACTTATCTTCAGGAGGAACCAATGGATACGGGGAAAAGGCGCAGCCAGCGAGATTACACGCTGGGCTTTAAATTGGCAGTCGTCGATCAGGTCGAAAAAGGCGAGTTGAGTTATAAAGAGGCTCAACGGCGCTACGGGATTCAGGGGCGGTCGACTGTGCTGGTGTGGTTACGCAAGCATGGGCGGCAGGACTGGAGCCAAGGCGCCTCTATTCGCGCCCAGAGGAGCC
>NZ_QKYZ01000025.1:0-71701 GCF_003253625.1 Pseudomonas sp. URMO17WK12:I6 | reverse complement strand
GAAGACGCAATGAACCGAAAGTTCGCAAGCATTCACAAAAACCGCAGAAACTATCGCATACCCAATTTGCTGAAGCGTCGAAAGACGGTTCGGTACCCGAATTTCTTGACGACCATAGAGCATTGGAACCACCTGATCCCATCCCGAACTCAGAAGTGAAACGATGCATCGCCGATGGTAGTGTGGGGTTTCCCCATGTGAGAGTAGGTCATCGTCAAGATTAAATTCCGAAACCCCTATCTGCGTATGCAGGTAGGGGTTTTGTTTTGTCCGCAGGAAAGTTTCTTCAGCCTGGATCATGGCTATATCTTTTTTACCGAATATCGCAGTATATGAAAATATATAGCGAGAATTCGTACAAAAGGAATGATCGATGACAGCGGCCCTGAGCGGTAAAGAAGCAGTAGGCGAGCATTACACGCTGGAAACGATGCGCCATGCGCAGCAGATGACCTGGAAGGCCATCGAACAGATTGCCCGGGTTATGTCTCCCGGCATGAGCGAGTCCGAAGCCCTGTCACTGGGTAAACAGGTTCTGTCGGAACTTGGCATGGATCGCATCTGGCACCCGCTGCTGATCCGCTTTGGCGCCAATACGCTCAAGACGTTCAAACAGCGCTCCGATGGCGATCCTGTGCTGGGTGACGAAGATATTTTCTTCGTCGACATGGGCGCGGTCTGGCAAGGGCACGAAGGTGATGCGGGGGCGACGTTCACCACCGGTTCCGACCCGGAAATGATCGCCTGTGCTGCGGCCTCCCGGGAGCTTTTCAATAGAGTCGAAGGCTTTTGGCGCAGCGAGCGGGTTTCCGGCATGGAGCTTTACCGCTATGCGGCCGACCAGGCGCAAGCCATGGGATGGAAGCTCAACCTGGACATCAAGGGCCACAGAGTCAGCGATTTCCCTCATGCGATTCACCGTGGTGGCGACCTCGGGGATTTAGACAAGTGCCCGACAACCGGCCTGTGGATTCTGGAAATCCAGATCGCCCACCCTGAACGCCCTTTCGGAGCGTTCTACGAAGACTTGCTTATCTGATCAAGGAAACCTCATGCCAAACCAAACAGAGCAACTGGTTCTGCTGTTCTCCTACGGTACTTTGCAGGACCGGGCCGTTCAGCTGTCCACCTTCGGGCGCGAGTTGAAAGGGCGCCTGGACAGCCTGCCAGGTTACAAGCAGAACCTGGTCGAGATAACCGATCCGGCGGTGTTGGCGGCGAGTGGGAAAAGCCATCATCCGATCGTGCAGGAGAGTGGCGACCTGTCGGACGAGATCGCCGGCACTGTTTTCGAGATCACGGCCCAAGAGCTGGTCGCGGCCGACGAATACGAGGTGGCGGACTACAAACGCGTCAGTGTGCCCCTCAAGTCCGGCATCAGTGCCTGGGTCTACGTGCGAGCCTGACTTCCGGAAGTTTCACGCCGACGGGCAAGGACTCTCGCCGGCGATGATCATGCAGGCCCAGGCTGAAGTTCAGCAATTGCCTGGGGGGATACTCATTTGCTGGGGAGGAGGATTACTGACCACACTACCAAAGTGATCGCTGCCGCCAACAGACTACACGTCCCGGCAATCAAATGACGGAAGGCGGGGTGTTCAGACTGCTTGAGTCTGGCAATCACCAAGAGCCATGTGCCGACGAAGGCGCCCATAACCGCCATCAACGTATAGAGTACGTATAAAACGATCCGTGCTGAGGAGGCTTCTCCTGGGGCAAGCCATCTATTGAACAAAACCAGCACCGCTATCCCGACAATAAAACTACCCACGGCACCTGCCAGGTTGGCGAGCCATAGATTCACAGCTCCGCGGTTCTTCACCACCCAAATCCACATCCCCACTGTCGCCGCGAGGAACACCAATACGCCAATTAGCAGCATTCAATCCTTTTCCTTGTTCGCAATAACCCTGAAACCGCCATTGGTCATCTTTGATGAGATGAGGCGATGGCAACACGATATCAAGCCGATGGGATTATGCCGAAGGATGTTGCTGACTGATGTGGATTTTGGCTGCGTTTGGCTCCGTCACTCATTTGAATATAGGGTCGACGTTAAAAACGCTGGAACGCTCCCTTGGCCCGTCTCAACAGGCCAAGGGATCTGTAAACCTAAGCCTCCCAGCCCGCGCCACTAACCGCCGCCTGCGCCAGCGGGTGCAAGTCTGCTCCCTGATGCGTCGTCTGCCAGGCCAGCAACTCCTTGCGCATGCCGGGCGTCCAGTACATCTGCAGATGATTGCGCACGCCGAGCACGGCCTGTTGCTGATCCGGTTCGCTGGCAAAGTATTGGGCGATCTGGTTGACCATCTTGATCAGGTTTTCCGTACTCATCGGCGTACCTCGGCTTTTGTCCCGGCGCTACGTTCATGGCGACGTTCGTTGAGCAGGCGTTGTTGTTCGTCGCTGAATGCCTGATAGCGTTTTTGCCACTCGGAAGGGTGATAGACGCGGCTGACCTCCACGGCGGTGACCTTGTACTCCGGACAGTTGGTCGCCCAGTCGGAGTTGTCGGTGGTGATCACGTTGGCACCCGACTCAGGGAAGTGGAAGGTGGTGTACACCACGCCCGGGGCAACCCGTTCGGTGACTCGTGCCCGCAGTACGGTCTGGCCGGCGCGGCTGCCGATGCCGACCCAATCGCCTTCGTTGATGCCACGGCTCTCGGCGTCGGTCGGGTGGATTTCCAGACGGTCTTCGTCGTGCCAGGCGACGTTTTCAGTACGCCGGGTCTGGGCGCCGACGTTGTACTGGCTGAGGATGCGCCCGGTGGTCAGTAGTAGCGGATAGCGACTGTTGACCTTTTCCTCGGTCGGCACGTAGCCGGTGAGCATGAAGCGCCCCTTGCCACGCACGAATTCCTCGATGTGCATGGTTGGCGTGCCGTCCGGTGCCGCGGCGTTGCATGGCCATTGCAGGCTGCCGTGACTATCCAGTGCGGCGTAGCTGACGTTGGTGAAGGTCGGCGTCAGGCTGGCGATTTCATCCATGATTTCCGATGGATGCTTGTAGTTCATCGGATAGCCCAGGGCGTTAGCCAGAGCCACGGTGCCTTCCCAGTCGGCCTTGCCGCCCAGAGGCTCCATGACCTTGCGCACCCGGGAGATGCGCCGCTCGGCGTTGGTGAAAGTGCCGTCTTTTTCCAGGAACGAGGCGCCCGGCAGGAACACATGGGCGAACTTGGCGGTTTCGTTGAGGAAAATGTCCTGCACCACGATGCATTCCATGGCCGACAGCGCCGCGGTGACGTGTTGGGTGTTGGGGTCGCTCTGGGCGATGTCTTCGCCCTGGCAGTACAGGCCCTTGAAGCTGCCGGCCAGTGCAGACTCGAACATGTTGGGAATGCGCAGGCCCGGATCGGGTTGCAGGGTGACGTTCCAGGCCTGTTCGAACTGCGTCCGTACCACCTCGTTGGAGACGTGACGGTAACCGGGCAGTTCGTGGGGGAAGGAGCCCATGTCGCAGGAGCCCTGAACGTTGTTCTGCCCACGTAACGGGTTCACGCCCACACCTTCGCGACCGATGTTGCCGGTGGCCATGGCCAGGTTGGCAATGCCCATGACCGCGGTACTGCCCTGGCTGTGCTCGGTGACGCCCAGGCCGTAGTAGATCGCCGCGTTACCGCCGGTGGCATACAAGCGTGCAGCGGCACGGATGTCGGCAGGTTCTACGCCGCAGACAGGGCCAAGGGCTTCCGGCGAGTTTTCCGCTCGGCTGACGAACTCTTTCCAGTGGGCGAAATCGTTGCCCTCGCAACGGGCGTCGATAAAGGCCTGGTTGAGCAAGCCTTCGGTGACGATGACGTGGGCCAGGGCGTTGAGCATGGCGACGTTGGTGCCCGGACGCAGGGCCAAGTGCAGTTCGGCGCGGGCATGCACCGTGTCCACCAGGTCAATACGGCGTGGGTCGATGACGATCAGTCGCGCGCCTTCACGCAGACGGCGCTTGAGCTGGGAGGCGAACACCGGGTGAGCGTCGCTGGGGTTGGCACCCATCACCAGGATCACGTCAGCCTGCATCACCGAGTCGAAACTCTGTGTGCCGGCGGACTCGCCCAGGGTTTGTTTCAGGCCATAGCCGGTCGGCGAGTGGCAGACCCGCGCACAGGTGTCGACGTTGTTGTTGCCGAACGCGGCGCGCACCAGTTTTTGCACCAGGTAGGTTTCTTCGTTGGTGCAACGGCTGGAGGTGATGCCACCAATGGAATCGCGGCCGTATTTTTGCTGCAACCGGCGGAATTCGCTGGCGGCGTAAGTCACCGCTTCATCCCAGCTGACTTCCTGCCAAGGGTCGTTAATGGACTTGCGGATCATCGGCTTGGTGATGCGATCCGGGTGAGTCGCGTAGCCCCAGGCAAAGCGCCCCTTGACGCAGGAGTGGCCGTGGTTGGCTTGGCCGTTCTTGTCCGGAACCATGCGCACCAGCTGGTCGCCTTTCATCTCGGCGCGGAACGAACAGCCCACGCCGCAATAGGCGCAGGTGGTGATCACACTGTGTTCGGGTTGACCCAGTTCGACCACACTTTTTTCCATCAGCGTCGCGGTCGGGCAGGCTTGCACACAGGCGCCGCAGGACACGCATTCCGAGTCGAGGAAGTCCTCGCCACCGGCGGCCGCGACCCGGGATTCGAACCCGCGCCCGGTAATGGTCAGGGCAAACGTACCCTGGGTTTCTTCGCAGGCGCGCACGCAGCGGTTGCAGACGATGCACTTGCTCGGGTCGTAGTCGAAGTACGGGTTGGACGTGTCCTTCACGTCGTCCAGATGGTTCTCGCCCTCATAGCCGTAACGCACTTCCCGCAGGCCGACCTGGCCGGCGACGGTTTGCAGCTCGCAGTTGCCGTTGGCCGAGCAGGTCAGGCAATCCAGCGGGTGATCGGAGATGTACAGTTCCATGACATTGCGGCGCAGGGTCGCGAGCTTCGGCGTCTGGGTGTGCACGGTCATGCCTTCGCTGACCGGCGTGGTGCAGGATGCGGGGTAGCCGCGCATGCCGTCGATCTCCACCAGACACATGCGGCAGGAGCCAAAGGCTTCCAGGCTGTCGGTGGCGCACAGTTTGGGAATGGTGGTGCCCAGCATCGCCGCAGCGCGCATCACCGAGGTGCCTTCGGGCACGCTGATGCTTTGGCCGTCGATGTTCAGGGTGACTTGCACCTGGCTTTCGCGGGCCGGGGTACCCAGATCCATATCGGTTTTCGGGTCGAATACAGTGATCATTGCTCGGCCTCCGAGGCTTGCAGACCGAAGTCGGCGGGGAAGTGCTTGAGGGCGCTGACGACCGGATAGGAGGTCATGCCACCCAACGCGCACAGCGAACCGTATTGCATTGTGTCGCACAGGTCCTTGAGGATGATCGCCTGCTCATCGCGACCGTTCTGGTCAGGCGCAGCCAGCAGGCGGTCTATCACCTCAACGCCCCGGGTCGAGCCGATACGGCACGGTGTGCATTTGCCACAGGATTCCTCGGCACAAAACTGCATGGCGAAGCGCGCCATGTGGGCCATGTCCAACGTGTCATCAGCCACCACCACACCACCGTGGCCGAGCATCGCGCCCATGGCGGCGAAGGCTTCGTAATCCAGCGGCGTATCGAATTGCGAGGGTGGCACCCACGCACCGAGAGGGCCGCCAACCTGCGCGGCCTTCAGCGGCCGGCCACTGGCGGTCCCGCCGCCGTAGTCTTCCACCAATTCGCGCAGGGTCAGGCCAAAGGCCCGTTCCACCAGACCGCCGTGACGGATATTGCCCGCCAGCTGGAAGGGCATGGTGCCCAGGGAACGGCCCATGCCGTAATCGCGATAGAACGGCGCGCCCTTGGCCATAATCATTGGCACCGAGGCCAGCGTCAGCACGTTGTGCACCAGGGTCGGCAGGCCGAACAGGCCCTGCAGCGCGGGGATCGGCGGCTTGGCGCGGACGATCCCGCGCTTGCCTTCGAGGGAGTCCAGCAGCGCGGTTTCTTCACCGCAGATGTAAGCGCCGGCACCGACCCGCACTTCCATGTCGAAGGCCAGTCCGCTGCCGCCGACATTGGCGCCGAGGTAACCGGCGGCCCGGGCGATGTCCAGCGCCTCGCGCAGGGTGGCCACTGCTTGTGGATATTCCGAGCGCACATAGATGTAGCCGTAGGTGGCGCCGACGGTGATGCCGGCAATGGCCATGCCTTCGATCAACAGGAAGGGGTCGCCTTCCATCAACATGCGGTCGGCAAAGGTGCCGGAGTCGCCTTCGTCGGCGTTGCACACAATGTATTTCTGCGCCGCTTGGGTGGCGCGCACCGTGCGCCATTTGATCCCGGCCGGGAAAGCCGCGCCGCCACGGCCACGCAGGCCCGAATCGAATACTGCAGTCGCGGTCTGCTCGCCGCCCAGAGCGATGGCCTGGGTCAAGCCCTCGAAGCCGCCGTGAGCCCGGTAATCCTCCAACGACAGCGGCCGGGTAATGCCGGCGCGGGCGAACAGCAGGCGTTGTTGGCTCTTCAGATAAGGCAACTCCTCCACCAGCCCCAAGGCCAGCGGATGAGCGGACAGCTCGCCTTGCAGCGCATCGAGCACGGACGGCACATCGGCAGCGGTCAGCGGGCCGAAGCCGATACGACCTTGCGGGCTGTCCATTTCCAGCAGCGGTTCCAGCCAGTACAGGCCGCGCGAGCTGGTGCGCTGCAGGTCCAACGACAAACCGCGCTCCCGGGCCTGAGTGGTCAGGGCCACGGCCACCTCATCGGCGCCCACGGCGCGGGCAAGAGAATCACAGGGCAGATAAAGCGTCGGCATCATGCGTCCTCCTGACAAGCATCGAGCAGGGCATCCAGGCGCTCGGCAGTGAGCCGCGCATGCACCTGACCATCCAGCTCCAGAGCGGGCGAGCAGGCGCAGGCGCCGAGGCAATACACCGGGCGCAGACTGATATTGCCGTCGGCGCTGCTGCCGTGGTCGTCCAGTTGCAGGCGGTCGCGCAATTGCGCCGCGAGCTGCTCGGCGCCGCGGCTCTGGCAGGACTCGGCCCGGCACAGACGCAGGATATGTCGGGCAGGAGGCGCGGTACGGAAGTCATGGTAGAAGCTGATCACCCCGCGAACCTCGGCCTGACTCAGGTTGAGGGCGTGGGCAATCTCGGGAACGGCGGCATCGGGGATATAACCGATGCCCTCCTGAATTTCATGAAGGATCGGCAACAATGCGCCGGGCAAACCCTTGTGGCGCTCCAGCAGGCTGTTGACCATAGGCAGGTGCAACATCTCATCAGACATACAGCATTCCTCACGGTCACGGACAAACCAGGCGGTTGTCGGTCGTCCGAAAGTGTCGGCTGCGGCGTTCACACCACGTCACGGTTTCGTGGCATTTTCAGGCCGTTGGCCAGGGCACCCTGAGTGGGCATCTTGTTGTGCCCGGCGCGGTCTTTGCCGCACCTCTTCAGGCATATCACGCAGCTTGCCACGCCGCCTTTGAATCATCCGCACCAAAGCGACGTGTTCGGTTCTGCCTACGACTATCCATTAAGTCTAGATGAGCGGGGCGTGGGGCGTTTGCTCACTGACCTAATGCCCTGAGGGCCTGTCGATGGCTGATATATATCAAGCATCACAGGTAAGAAACAGCATCAGATCCGTGGGCAATTCCAGGGAGCAGATGCGTTGATTTATTGCGCTGCAAACCGAAAACCCCACATACATCCACTCTGAGCCAAATGATAAAAAGCCCCGAAAAATGTCGAGGCTAATCCCAAATTCCAGTCAGCCCACACAACCCCTGTGGGGGCTTGCTCGCGAAAGCGCCAGCCCAGCCAACATCAATGCCAATGCCCGGCCAACCTCCCATGCAGCTCACTCCCCCAGGCGTCATACCAACCAACGACAGGCATCAAAACAATCCCGCCATTGTTCAAACCGCTACGCTTCAGACTTCTCCGCCGCCTGCCTAGCTGTCGATGCAGAAGCCCGATCCCGCGCCAGCACCTTCACCGCATCATCAACCACCGTCTTACTCATCGCCGTCAAATAATGCGCAGCCCAGGCATGGCGGCTTCAGGCATCGCAAAAAATGTCACTGCCGTCAGATGGACTGTCCCCTTTTTATGCAATTGTTCCTCCCGCATGATAACGCTACCCTTTGCGCCGTTTGGAATTTAAGCTTTTAACAGGAAAAATAATATGGACATTCAGTACTTCTATCCTTCAGCGCGCCGCTTTATAAAAATTGACGCGATCATACTGCTTTTTATTACCCCGCTTTTTGCTCATGCGGACATTACTGAGGAGGAGGCGACGGCTAACTGTCTTAAAATTAGTGAATACTCCGCCGAGGGCGGAAAGTATTACAAGCTTAAGCAATACGCCAAGGCTCGGGAGCAATACGAACGTCAGGTCGGCTGGTCGGAAAGTTGTCAGCTGGGCGAAGAGGCAGTTGCGATGGCCTACAATAACGTCGCTCTCACCTATGTACACGAAGGCAATTACCTTAAGGCCCGGGCATGGCTGAATATTCTTCCAAACGACAAAAAGTCGATTTTCAATCTTGAAAAATTCAGTGGCGATATAAAAAACTCGGTAGAAAAACTGTCTGCTAAGTCAGAAGGACAATATTGGCAATATGCCGGGGCGTCGTTATGGAGCACCATGACTATCAAGCCGCAGGGTCAGAAATACAAAGTTGATTTTCAGGGTTATTACACTGGCCTGATGGCGATGTACTACGGTCCCAATATAGGTGAGTTTTCAACGGTATTAGAGGTTGATAATGGCAAGGCTAAATACGCCATGAGCGGAGATGACGAAGGCGACTACGTATACGACTTCGACATTAAAAAAGATCTGCTCACTGTAAAGCGCACGGCAGGTGAGTGGTGCGGCTTTGGTCATAATGTGGGAGCTGAAGGCGTTTATAACAGGGTTGAGTTCTAGCAGCTTTCTTGAAATTCGCGAAATTTGGTAAACAGCCGAAACCCTACATAGTCGGACTGGCATTTGTACGAGTGTCGGTAGTAGCAATTCCAGTAACTGATCATGCGTGCTTGCGTCGTTTGAAAGTACGCCTGATTGTCCCGAATAAAACGACCGTAAAGCGCCGGATCGAACTTGGGTAGGTGCGCTTCAACGGTTTCTAGAATCTGGATGACGTACTCGCCTGTCAGTTGCAACACGAACGGGACAATCCAGGGGGCATGCACTGAGAGAATCCGTTCCAATTGACGTTGGCGCACATGACCATCGTGGTGCCGTGTCAGAAGGCACGAGTACAAAAGGCTCTGGGTTTCACTCAAGTAGTCAAAGGCTGTCTCATAACCTAGGTCATAAATCCGGTAGGGAATGATCAACTCCTCCTCACCGACTCTGACCTCTATGAATCGATGCATTTCCACACGCGCCTGGCAGAGCTGCCCTATAACCTGGTCGAGAGCCTCTGCCTCTTGTTTAAGAAAAGCCGGAAACGCCCGGTTTGCACACTGCATTTTCATTCACTGAATATCTTTCAAGTATTCCTTAAGGGCAATGAGCGGCGTATCAAGCTGTTCCATCGTCTGCGCAGCGCTGAAATCTCCTGACAATCTATCCAGCTCTCGACCCAGCGGCGTACCACCCCCACCTATCGCCTCAAGCGCCAACTCCACGCATTCACCCACTTTGACCTTAATGGTCTCGACATCCCCCCGCCGCACCAGCAACTCAAACACATCCCGCTGGTAATCACCCATGACCAGATCGTCACGCAAAATCGGACTTGAATCTTCCGTCTCGTAAGCCAGTTTCAGGGAGAAGAGGGCGACGCTTTCCAGCTGCAATTCCATGGTGGGAATCCTTGTGAAATGTTCCACCGGTGCGGGACGTGCGGGACGTGCGTGACAAGAAGCAAGATCAAAAGATCGCAACCTTCGGCAGCCCCCACACGACAGCGGTGCGGGCAATGGCTTTTCTACAGGCGAAAAAAAAGGCCTTGCTAAGCAAGACCTTTCTTAATTTTGGTGCCCCGAGGGAGACTCGAACTCCCACTCCTTTCGAAAACGGATTTTGAATCCGCCGCGTCTACCAATTCCGCCATCAGGGCTCAATGGCGGCGAAGTATAGAGAGGTGAATACCGCTGGTCAATCAGGTACATGGAGAATTTTTGATATTTCCGCTAGACTTCCCGGCCCTGCTAGACGAACCCCATCATGCGCGTTGCTGACTTTACCTTCGAGCTCCCTGATTCGCTGATTGCTCGCCATCCTTTGGCCGAGCGTCGCGGTAGTCGCCTGTTGACCCTGGATGGGGTCAGCGGCGCCCTGGCACACCGTCAATTCACTGATTTGCTTGAGCATTTGCGCCCGGGCGATTTGATGGTGTTCAACAATACCCGGGTGATTCCGGCGCGGCTGTTTGGCCAGAAAGCTTCCGGCGGCAAGCTGGAAATTCTGGTGGAGCGGGTGCTCGACAGTCATCGCGTGCTGGCCCATGTGCGTTCCAGCAAATCGCCCAAGCCGGGGTCGAAGATCCTTATCGATGGCGGTGGCGAGGCCGAGATGCTGGCGCGTCACGATGCGTTGTTCGAACTGGGGTTTGCCGAAGAGGTGTTGCCGCTGCTCGACCGCGTCGGGCACATGCCGTTGCCTCCTTATATAGACCGCCCGGATGAAGGCTCGGACCGCGAGCGTTATCAGACGGTATACGCCGAGCGCCTGGGCGCGGTGGCGGCGCCGACGGCGGGGCTGCATTTCGATCAGTCGCTGATGGAGGCGATTGCCGCCAAGGGCATCGAGACCGCATTCGTGACCTTGCACGTTGGCGCGGGCACGTTCCAGCCGGTGCGCGTGGAGAAGATCGAAGATCACCACATGCACAGCGAATGGCTGGAAGTCGGCCAGGACGTGGTCGATGCCGTTGCGGCCTGCCGCGCTCGCGGCGGTCGTGTGGTGGCCGTGGGGACCACCAGCGTGCGTTCCCTGGAAAGTGCCGCGCGCGATGGCGTGCTCAAGCCGTTCAGTGGCGACACCGATATCTTTATCTACCCGGGCCGGCCATTTCATGTGGTCGATGCCCTGGTCACCAACTTCCATTTGCCCGAATCCACACTGTTGATGCTGGTTTCGGCGTTCGCCGGTTATCCCGAGACCATGGCCGCCTATAAAGCCGCCGTCGACAACGAATACCGCTTTTTCAGCTACGGTGATGCGATGTTTATCACCCGTAATCCCGCACCACGTGGCCCTGAGGACAAAGAATGAGTCGCCAAAGTCGTATGTCGTTTGAGTTGCTTGCTACTGACGGCAAGGCGCGTCGCGGTCGTTTGACCTTCCCGCGCGGTACCGTCGAGACCCCGGCCTTCATGCCGGTGGGCACGTACGGTACGGTCAAGGGCATGCTGCCGCGGGATATCGTCGCCACCGGCGCGGAAATCATTCTGGGCAACACCTTCCACTTGTGGCTGCGTCCTGGCACCGAAGTGATCAAGAAGCACGGCGACCTGCACGATTTCATGCAGTGGAAAGGCCCGATTCTGACCGACTCCGGCGGTTTCCAGGTGTTCAGCCTGGGCGCCATGCGCAAGATCAAGGAGGAGGGCGTGACCTTCGCTTCTCCGGTCGACGGCGCCAAAGTGTTCATGGGGCCGGAAGAGTCGATGCAGGTCCAGCGTGACCTGGGCTCCGACATTGTGATGATTTTCGACGAATGCACCCCGTACCCGGCCGACGAAGACGTCGCTCGCGTATCGATGGAGCTGTCGTTGCGCTGGGCTCAGCGTTCGAAAAACGCCCATGGCGACAACACGGCGGCGTTGTTCGGCATCGTGCAGGGCGGCATGCACCAGGATCTGCGCATGCGCTCCTTGGAAGGCCTCGACAAGATCGGCTTCGACGGCCTGGCCATCGGCGGTCTGTCGGTGGGCGAGCCCAAGCACGAGATGATCAAGGTGCTCGATTACCTGCCGGGTCAGATGCCGGCTGACAAACCTCGTTACCTTATGGGCGTTGGCAAACCGGAAGATCTGGTTGAGGGTGTGCGCCGCGGTGTGGACATGTTCGATTGCGTGATGCCAACCCGTAATGCCCGCAACGGGCATCTGTTCATTGATACAGGCGTGCTGAAGATCCGTAACGCGTTCCATCGCCATGATGATTCGCCGCTGGATCCGACCTGCGATTGCTATACCTGCCAGAACTTCTCCCGCGCTTATCTGCATCACCTGGACAAGTGCGGCGAAATGCTGGGAAGCATGCTCAATACCATCCATAACTTGCGCCATTATCAAGTGCTTATGGCTGGTTTGCGCGAGGCTATTCAACAGGGTACATTGGCCGCCTTTGTCGATGCCTTCTACGCCAAACGCGGGTTGCCTGTTCCGCCTTTGGACTGAGTTTTCTGACCCCAAGATTCAACATTTGCAACTGGAGTGCTAAATGAGCTTTTTTATCTCTAATGCCATGGCTGATGCTGCTGCACCTGCGGCAGGCCCGATGGGCGGCGGCTTTGAGTGGATTTTCCTGGTCGGTTTCCTGGTCATCTTCTACCTGATGATCTGGCGTCCACAGGCCAAGCGCGCCAAAGAGCAGAAAAACCTGCTGAGCAGCCTGCAAAAAGGTGACGAAGTTGTGACCACCGGTGGTATCGCCGGCAAAATCACCAAAGTGTCCGACGACTTCGTGGTTCTGGAAGTGTCCGACACCGTTGAAATGAAGTTCCAGAAAGGCGCCATCGCCGCCACGCTGCCAAAAGGCACGCTCAAAGCGATCTAAGTTACAACTTCTACTCAATCGACGGGGCGCGCAAGGCGCCCCGCGTCATAAGCGGGCGGCGTGATGCTGAACAAATACCCTCTGTGGAAATACATTCTGATCCTGGCGGTGCTGGCGGTCGGTCTGATTTATTCCGCTCCCAATCTATATCCTGACGACCCGGCCATTCAGGTCAGCGGTGCAAGCACTGCGCTGCAAGTCAATCAGGCTGATCTGGACCGTGTGAGCACCGCGCTCAAGGAATCCGGGATCAACGTCAAGGCGGCCACGCTGGCGGCAAACGGCAAGGGCGGTCTGATTCGCCTGGTCAAGGCCGAAGACCAGTTGCCAGCCAAAGACGTTGTGCGCAAGGCATTGGGCGATGACTACGTCGTTGCACTGAACCTGGCGCAAACCACCCCGCAATGGCTGCGCAGCCTGGGCGCGCACCCGATGAAGCTGGGTCTGGACTTGTCCGGTGGTGTGCACTTCCTGCTGGAAGTGGACATGGACAAAGCCCTCGACGCACGCCTGAAAGTCTACGAAGGCGATGTGAAGAGCCTGTTGCGCAAAGAGAAACTGCGCTATCGCAGCCTGCCGCAACTGGGCGGTGCCATTCAGCTGGGCTTCACTGATGAAGACTCCCGCGAACAGGCCCGTGCGCTGATCCGCAAGAACTTCAACGATTTCGACATTGTTCCGGCCGACCTCAATGGCCAACCGGTACTGCGTCTGGCGATGACCCCGGCCAAGCTGGCGGAAATCCGCGAATACTCCATCAAGCAGAACTTGACCACGGTACGTAACCGCGTCAACGAGCTGGGTGTTGCCGAACCTATCGTTCAGCGCCAGGGCGCCAACCGCATCGTGGTTGAGCTGCCGGGCGTGCAAGACACCGCAGAAGCCAAGCGTATCCTCGGCAAGACGGCCAACCTGGAGTTCCGTCTGGCGGCTGAGCCTGGTGCTTCGAAAGCCACTTCCGAGGAATTCGAGTTCCGTGAAGGCAAGCGTCCTCCGGCTCTGATCGAGCGTGGCCTGATCATCACCGGTGACCAGGTGACTGACGCCAAGGCGGGCTTCGGCGAGCACGGTACGCCAGAAGTGAACATCCGTCTGGATGGCCACGGTGGCGAGCTGATGAGTCGTGCGACTCGCAGCAACGTCGGTCGCAGCATGGCGGTGATCTTCATCGAACAGCGTCCGGTCACCACTTACGTCAAGCAAGTGGTCAACGGCGTCGAGAAAGACGTGCCGGTCCAGACGTTCAAGGAAGAGAAGAAGATCATCAGCCTGGCGACCATCCAGTCGCCGCTGGGTGCCCAGTTCCGCATCACTGGCCTGAACGGCCAGGGCGAATCGTCCGAGCTGGCGCTGCTGCTGCGTGCCGGTGGTCTGGCGGCTCCGATGTACTTCGCTGAAGAGCGCACCATTGGCCCAAGCCTGGGTGCCGACAACATCACCAAAGGTATCGATGCATCGTTGTGGGGCATGCTGTTTGTCTCGCTGTTCATCATGGCCATCTACCGCTTCTTCGGCCTCATCGCCACCGTTGCGCTGGCAGTGAACATGGTGATGCTGCTGGCCTTGATGTCGCTGCTGGGTGCAACGCTGACCCTGCCGGGTATCGCCGGTATCGTATTGACCATGGGTATGGCGGTCGACGCCAACGTCCTGATCTTCTCGCGGATACGTGAAGAGATCGCGGCCGGCATGACCGTACAACGGGCAATCAACGAAGGCTTCGGCCGGGCATTCACCGCGATTCTCGACGCCAACCTGACAACCTTGTTGGTGGGCGGGATTCTCTTTGCCATGGGCACCGGCCCGGTCAAGGGTTTCGCCGTGACCATGTCCCTCGGGATCTTTACCTCGATGTTCACGGCCATCATGGTGACCCGCGCGATGGTCAACCTGATCTTCGGCGGTCGTGACTTCAAGAAGTTGTGGATTTAAGGGGCTGCCATGTTACGTACAATCAACTTCATGGGCGTTCGCAACTTTGCGTTCGGCGTCACATTGTTCCTTACCGCGCTGGCAATGTTCAGTGTCTTTCATAAGGGCATGAACTGGGGCCTGGACTTCACCGGCGGTACGCTCATCGAGCTGACCTACGAGCGTCCGGCCGATGTCACCAAGGTGCGTGAGCAACTGGCTACAGCCGGTTATCACGAAGCCATCGTACAGAACTTCGGTGCGACTACCGATCTTCTGGTGCGCATGCCTGGCGAAGATCCGCAACTGGGTCACCAGGTGGCTGAAGCGCTGCAGAAAGTCGGCGGCGACAACCCGGCTCAGGTCAAGCGTGTCGAGTTCGTCGGCCCGCAGGTGGGTGAAGAACTGCGCGACCAGGGCGGCCTCGGCATGCTGATGGCGCTGGGCGGCATCCTGATCTACCTGGCTTTCCGCTTTCAGTGGAAGTTTGCGGTCGGTGCGATCGTGTCCTTGATCCACGACGTGATCGTGACCGTCGGTATCCTGTCGTTCTTCCAGATCACCTTCGACCTGACGGTGCTGGCGGCGGTACTGGCGATCATCGGTTACTCGCTCAACGACACCATCGTGGTATTCGACCGGGTTCGTGAGAACTTCCGCGTCCTGCGCAAGGCCAGCCTGATCGAGAACATCAACATCTCGACCACGCAAACCCTGCTGCGGACCATGGCGACGTCGATCTCCACCTTGCTGGCGATCGCGGCCCTGTTGTTCTTCGGTGGCGACAACCTGTTCGGTTTCTCCATTGCCCTGTTCATCGGTGTTCTGGCGGGTACTTACTCCTCGATCTACATCGCGAACGTGGTGCTGATCTGGCTGAACCTGAACAGCGAAGACCTGATTCCTGTGGCGACGAGCGAGAAGGAAGTCGACGACCGTCCATAACGGTTATCTTTTTCCTGCTGCAAGCCGAGAAGGCGCGAGTGTTGAACTCGCGCCTTTTTTCATGCTCCAAGGCTGGGAGAAGCGCGGGTTTGTCCCGTCTGTTATAGCCAGGAGGTTCATGTGAACAAGTCGTTGCTGGTTGGTGCGGTATTGGGTGCTGTCGGTGTGACTGCCGGTGGTGCTGTTGCCACCTACAAACTGGTTAAAAGCGGCCCTGAGTATGCACAAGTGCTGGCCGTTGAACCGGTCAAGACACAAATCAAGACTCCACGTGAAGTGTGCAAGGACGTTACGGTGACCCGGCAAGCGCCGGTGAAAGACCAACACCAGATCGCCGGTACGGTGGTCGGCGCCCTGGCTGGTGGCCTGTTGGGCAATCAGATCGGCGGCGGTACAGGCAAGAAAATCGCCACAGTGGCCGGTGCGGTCGGCGGCGGTTATGCGGGTAACAAGGTGCAGGAAGGCATGCAGGAGCGTGACACCTACACCACGACTCAGACTCGCTGTAACACGGTCAATGACATCAGCGACAAGGTCGTAGGCTACGACGTTCGTTATTCGCTGGACGGCAAGGAAGGCAAGGTGCGGATGGATCGCGATCCGGGCAATCAGATTCCGGTCGACAAGGATGGCAAGCTGATCCTGGGGCAGAACGAACCGGCCCGGTAATGAGCTGAGCGTCTACTCAAAAAGAAGCATCCCGCAAGGGATGCTTTTTTTGTGCCCGAATTTCATGTGTCACCTTCAACGTGTTATGCAAGACTCTTCATTTTTGCGGCCTTTTGCCCGCCAGTCCTGAGCCCCCATGCCTGCCATCGATCATCCCCTGATAGACCAGTTCCTCGACGCCCTGTGGCTGGAGAAAGGCCTTTCCGATAACACCCGCGATGCCTATCGCAGCGACCTGGCTTTGTTCAACGGCTGGTTGCAGGAGAAGGGCCTGGAGCTGATCAACGCCGGGCGCGAGTTGATCCTCGATCACCTGGCCTGGCGCCTGGAGCAAAACTACAAGCCCCGTTCTACGGCGCGATTCCTCTCCGGCGTGCGTGGTTTCTATCGCTATTTGTTGCGGGAAAAGCTGATTGCCGTGGATCCGACCCTGCGCGTGGATATGCCGCAACTGGGTAGACCATTGCCTAAATCCTTGTCGGAAGCCGATGTGGAGGCCTTGCTGGCCGCGCCGGACTTGAGCGAGGCCATCGGTCAGCGTGATCGCGCCATGCTTGAGGTGCTTTACGCGTGTGGCTTGCGGGTGACGGAGCTGATCAGCCTGACGCTGGAGCAGGTCAACCTGCGCCAAGGCGTGCTGCGGGTGATGGGCAAGGGCAGCAAGGAACGGCTGGTGCCGATGGGCGAGGAGGCGATTGTCTGGGTCGAGCGTTACATGCGCGATGCCCGTGGCGAGTTGCTGGGCGGGCGTCCCAGCGATGTGCTGTTCCCCAGCCAGCGCGGTGAGCAGATGACCCGCCAGACCTTCTGGCATCGCATCAAGCACCAGGCCAAGGTCGCCGGGATCGGCAAGTCGCTGTCGCCACATACCTTGCGTCATGCCTTCGCCACGCACCTGCTCAACCACGGTGCCGACCTTCGGGTGGTGCAAATGTTGCTCGGCCACAGCGATCTCTCCACCACCCAGATCTATACTCACGTCGCCCGGGCGCGCTTGCAGGATCTGCATGCCAAGCATCACCCCAGAGGCTAATCAATGCGGGATGGTTACAAACCCTGTGGCGAGGGGGCTTGCCCCCCGTTCGGCTGCGCAGCAGTCGTCAAGCCTCACGCCTCGGTCCATATGTCGGATAGGGATCGCCAAAGAGGGGCTGCTTCGCAACCCAACGGGGGCAAGCCCCCTCGCCACACGGGCCTTATGTGGTAGGCTTTGCCGGTTTGCACGATGGGCGGTTATGACCCGGTGTTTCGGCACGGGCGTTCTGATCGTCCCATTTGTCCGCCTTCAGGAGTTCTCATGCGTCTGACCCAGATTTTCGCCGCTGCAGCCATTGCGTTGGTCAGCACCTTTGCCGTCGCCGATGACGCGGCCGACCAAGCCATTCGTAAAAGCCTGGAAAACCTCCAGTTCGACGTGCCGGTCGAAACCATCACCGCCAGCCCGCTGCCAGGTCTGTACGAAGTCAAGCTCAAGGGCAGCCGCGTGCTTTACGCCAGCGCCGACGGCCAATACGTGGTTCAGGGCTACCTGTTCCAGCTCAAGGACGGTAAACCGGTCAACCTGACCGAGAAGACCGAACGCCTGGGCATTGCCAAACTGATCAATGGCATTCCTGTGGCTGAAACCGTGGTCTACCCGGCCATCGGCGAAACCAAGTCGCACATCACCGTGTTCACCGACACCACTTGCCCGTATTGCCACAAGCTGCACGCCGAAGTGCCTGAGCTGAACAAACGCGGCATCGAAGTGCGTTATGTTGCGTTCCCGCGCCAGGGCCTGGGCTCGCCGGGTGACGAGCAACTGCAAGCCGTGTGGTGTTCGAAAGACAAGAAAGCCGCCATGGACAAAATGGTCGATGGCAAGGAAATCAAGGCCGCCAAGTGCGATAACCCGGTGTCCAAGCAGTTTGCCCTCGGTCAGTCGATTGGCGTGAACGGTACACCGGCCATCGTTTTGGCTGACGGTCAGGTCATTCCGGGCTACCAGCCTGCGCCACAAGTCGCCAAACTGGCACTGGGCGCGAAGTAAATTCGCATCGTCACGGCCAGCCTTTGACGAGCGTGGTCCGGCGGCAACATTTGCCGGGCCATCAATAGAGAGCCGCGAACCTGCGGCTGTTTTCACGGCCGGCCTCGAGTCGGCCGTTTTATGGGGAGTTCACAGTGAAACCGGTCAAAGTAGGCATCTGTGGGTTAGGGACCGTCGGTGGCGGTACCTTCAACGTACTTCAGCGCAACGCCGAGGAAATTGCTCGTCGTGCCGGGCGTGGAATCGAAGTGGCACAAATTGCCATGCGCACGCCAAAGCCTCAGTTCCAGACGACCGGTATTGCGATTACCAACGATGTCTTCGAAGTGGCCACGAACCCTGAGATCGACATCGTCATAGAGCTGATGGGCGGCTATACCGTTGCCCGCGAGCTGGTACTCAAGGCCATCGAGAATGGCAAGCATGTGGTCACCGCGAACAAGGCACTGATTGCCGTTCACGGTAATGAAATTTTCGCCAAGGCTCGCGAGAAGGGCGTGATCGTTGCGTTCGAAGCGGCCGTGGCCGGCGGCATTCCGGTGATCAAGGCGATCCGTGAAGGCCTGTCCGCCAACCGTATCAACTGGGTGGCCGGCATCATCAACGGCACCGGTAACTTCATCCTTACCGAAATGCGTGAAAAAGGCCGGACCTTCGAAGACGTGCTGGCCGAAGCGCAGGCCCTGGGTTACGCCGAAGCCGACCCGACGTTCGACGTCGAAGGCATCGACGCCGCCCACAAGCTGACGATCCTGGCGTCCATCGCGTTCGGCATTCCGCTGCAATTCGACAAGGCCTACACCGAAGGCATCACCAAGCTGACCACCGCTGACGTGAACTACGCCGAAGCGCTGGGCTATCGCATCAAGCACCTGGGCGTGGCGCGCAGCACCGCGGCCGGTATCGAGTTGCGCGTGCACCCGACGCTGATCCCGGCCGATCGCCTGATCGCCAACGTCAACGGCGTGATGAACGCGGTGATGGTCAACGGTGATGCTGCCGGTTCGACCCTGTTCTACGGTGCTGGCGCCGGTATGGAACCGACCGCTTCGTCGGTAATCGCCGATCTGGTGGACGTGGTTCGCGCCATGACCTCCGACCCGGAAAACCGTGTACCGCACCTGGCCTTCCAGCCGGATTCGCTGTCGGCCCACCCGATCCTGCCGATCGAAGCCTGCGAAAGCGCTTACTACCTGCGCATTCAGGCCAAGGACCATCCGGGCGTGTTGGCCCAGGTGGCGAGCATCCTGTCGGAGCGCGGCATCAACATCGAATCGATCATGCAGAAGGAAGTCGAGGAACACGACGGCCTGGTGCCGATGATCCTGCTGACCCATCGTGTGCTGGAACAGCACATCAACGATGCGATCGCTGCCCTGGAAGCCTTGGCGGGCGTGGTCGGTCCGGTTGTACGGATCCGCGTCGAGCACCTGAACTAAGCCGTTATCGTTCACCGGGCCCGCACGCGGGCCCGGCATTGCGAACACTGTCCATTGGAGTCAGTCATGCGTTACATCAGTACCCGCGGCCAGGCACCGGCCCTGAATTTCGAAGACGTCCTGCTGGCCGGTCTAGCCACCGACGGCGGTCTGTACGTCCCGGAAAACCTGCCACGTTTCACTCAGGAAGAAATCGCTTCCTGGGCCGGCCTGCCGTATCACGAACTGGCCTTCCGGGTGATGCGCCCGTTCGTCACCGGCAGCATCCCCGATGCCGATTTCAAAAAGATTCTTGAAGAAACGTACGGCGTGTTTTCCCACAACGCCGTGGCGCCGTTGCGTCAGCTGAACAGCAACGAATGGGTGCTGGAGCTGTTCCACGGCCCGACCCTGGCGTTCAAGGACTTCGCCCTGCAACTGCTCGGTCGCCTGCTCGACTACGTACTGGAAAAACGCGGTGAGCGCGTGGTGATCGTCGGCGCTACCTCCGGTGACACCGGTTCGGCGGCCATCGAAGGCTGCAAGCATTGCGAAAACGTCGACATCTTCATCCTGCACCCACACAACCGCGTGTCCGAAGTGCAGCGTCGCCAGATGACCACCATCTTCGGCGAGAACATCCATAACATCGCCATCGAAGGCAACTTCGATGACTGCCAGGAAATGGTCAAGGCGAGCTTCGCCGACCAGAGCTTCCTCAAGGGCACTCGCCTGGTAGCGGTGAACTCGATCAACTGGGCGCGAATCATGGCCCAGATCGTTTATTACTTCCACGCAGCCCTGCAACTGGGTGGCCCGGCGCGTTCGGTATCGTTCTCGGTGCCGACCGGCAACTTCGGCGATATCTTCGCCGGTTACCTGGCGCGCAACATGGGCCTGCCGATCAACCAGTTGATCGTCGCCACCAACCGCAACGACATCCTGCACCGCTTCATGAGCGGCAATCAGTACGTCAAGGAAACCCTGCACGCCACGCTGTCGCCGTCCATGGACATCATGGTCTCGTCGAACTTCGAACGCCTGCTGTTCGACCTGCACGGTCGCAACGGCGCGGCGATTGCCGGTTTGATGGACACCTTCAAGCAGGGCGGCGGTTTCAGCGTCGAGCAGGAACGCTGGACCGAGGCGCGCAAGCTGTTCGATTCGCTGGCCGTGGATGACGCCCAAACCTGCGAAACCATTGCCGAAGTCTTCGAGCAAACCGGCGAGCTGCTGGACCCGCACACCGCCATCGGCGTGAAGGCCGCGCGCGAATGCCGTCGCAGCCTGGATATCCCGATGGTGATCCTGGGCACGGCTCATCCGGTCAAATTCCCGGACGCGGTGGAAAAAGCTGGTGTAGGAAAAGCACTCGAACTACCTGCACATCTTTCTGATTTGTTTGAGCGAGACGAGCGTTGCACCGTGTTGCCGAATGACCTGAAAGCCGTGCAGGCCTTTGTCAGTCAGCATGGCAACCGCGGCAAGCCACTGTAACCGGTAAAAGCTGTCACATTTTGAAGCCCGTCTCCTGACGGGCTTTCTCATTTCTGCATGCCACACTTGTCGGGTTTCGTAAATGAAGAGCCGCCCATGAAGGGCGGGCGAGACGATCACCAAGGAAGTGGCAATGCTGTTTTTTAGAGGGTTTAAACCAGCTGCGTGCTGGGTATTTCTGGCCGGCGCCATGAGCGTTGCTCAATGGGGGCTGGCGGCGCAATTGGCGGCTTATGAGCCCCGGGGGGCGGTCGCCGAGGCCGCTATCGGGCTAGACGCTCAGGAGCTGCAATGGATTGCGGAACATCCGACGGTCACCGTCGCGTCGGCGCAGTACCCGTTGTATCTGTTCAAGGATGAGCATGGACACTGGAGCGGGTTGAACAACGATGTGCTCAACCGCATCAGCGCCATGACAGGGCTGAAGTTCCTCCATGAAGAGACGTTTTCCACCGATCAATTGCTGGAGCGGCTGGAAAGCGGCGCGGCAGACATTAGCACCACACTGGCAATGAGTGAGGAGCGCAAGGAGTTCCTGGATTTCAGTCATGCGTTCGGTGGTGCGGGCTGGGTGTTCGTCGGGCGAGCGGGCGCGCCAACGGTGCAATCCATGCAGCAACTGTCGAAAAGAGTACTGGTGCTGCCAGCCCGGCATGCGCTGGAGGCGACCATTCGTCGCGACTATCCGGCCATCGAGCTACGTTCGGTCAAAACCTACGCCGAGGCCAGGGCGTTGGTCGAAAGCGGCGAAGCCTACGCCACCATCGAGAATGAAACCGGGGCGCAGCTCTATCCGTCAGGGCAGCTCAAGGTGGGCGATACGGTGGAGGGTAAATGGGAAGCTGATCATCTGGCGCTACGCAAAGGGCAGCCGCAATTGTTGAGCATCCTCAACAAGGCGCTCGAAGCGTTTCCGCCTGCCGAGTTACGCGCGATTCGCTTGAAGTGGCTCGATGGCATTGTTCCTGTACAGACGCCTTCGACCTGGCAGCAAATAACCGAATGGGGCTGTTGGAGCGTTTTTTTCGCCAGTGTTTTTGCGCTGCTATCCCTGCTGTGGAACCGGCGACTCACGGTGTTGATCCAGCAACGTCGGGACGCCGAAAAAGACCTCAATGACCAGCTCGCCTTCCAGCATGCCTTGATAGACGCCATGCCCGATCCGATGTTCGTGCGTGATCTGGAAGGGCGCTTGATCATGTGCAACAAGAGTTATGAAGAGGGGTTGTCGACCCGTTTCGACCAGATTCAGGGGCGTCGACTGATCGAGCTCGATGTCTTGCCCAAAGAAACCGCCGAGCAACTGCACGCCGAGTTCATGGCCCAGCTCGGTACGCGCAAGACCCGCTTCAGCGAACGTCAGTTGATGTTCAAGGACGGCGTCAGGGACATCTATCAGTGGACGGTGCCGTTTTACAGTGCCGATGGTCAATTGCGAGGACTGCTGGGCGGATGGACCGATCTGGCCAAGCGGACAAGGCAGTTGTAAAGCGCAATGCCTGTAGCAGCTGCCGAACGCAGCCTTCGGCAGCTGCTACAAGGAATGCGTCTTGGGTGAAAGGGTTTAAACGCGGCTGTTTTTTTACTGTCATCTTTTCCGGGCATGCTTTATCCACCAGAGGCGCCGGTGCGCCTGCCGTTGGAATCCAGAACTTTCTTCTCGGGCCTGGGGTCAATTACTGTGGATACGCCCCAGGCACTTTGTTTACGGACTATTGAGTGGTGATCGAGATGGAAAGTATCAGTCTATTGCTCGGCGAGGCTCTGAGCCCGTACCAAGTCACGTTGACCCCATCGGGTGCCCATGGCGAATGCCTGGTGACGCTCAAGAGTGCGACCGGCGCTATCGTGGTCGAACGGCTGTTCAATCAGGCCCAGTTAACCGATAAACGTCTGCTGACGGATGTCGTCGACGGCTTGCACCGTGACGTGCTGATCGCTGAAGGACGCCTGGAGCCCTGTGTTATCGCGGCGTTGCGCAATGCTGCTCAGGACAAGCGCCTGGCCAGCCGAAATTGAAGTGTTTTTTGTGGGAACCTTCCTGCGCCAAGGTCAGTCAGACCATGTAACGGCAGGATCAAGCATTGTGCTCCGGTGCTTGTAGCTTGCTGCTACGGGTCTGTAATACAGGCCACGTTTAACCCCGAGTTGTCTCCCCACTTCTCGGGGTTTCTTTTTGCCTGCGATTTGTCATTGCGTGGCCTGATGCTCGAAAAAGGCCTTGGTTTCTTCCAGGTAATTCTTGCGTCTTTGCGGGTCGAGCCAGTCGGCATACAACGGGTCCAGGTGCTCGCGGGGCAGGGCGCGCAATAGTCGGTTGATTTCACTGATCGCCTGTCGACCCAGGGGCGTATTCGAGCAACCGATGTACACGGGCATGTAGTTGCCCGTGCCTTTGACCGGGTAGAACTCCAGTTGCTCATCGGCCAGGTTTTCCTGATGGGCCTGATAGCGGATTTCCGGCCAGTAACCCAATACCACCTGCAAACGACCCAAGCGTTGCATCTGCAGCAGGCTGCCGAGGGCGTCATTGCCATAGTGGGGCGTCAGCGCGCCGGCTGGCGCCTGTTGCAGCAGTGTGTCGAGGAACTCACCGTAACGGCGCTCGGCGATCACACCGACTTTCTGTCGACCGCTGGCCAACAGGGCCGCCAGATCGACTGCACCGTTGGAAAGAAACGGCTCCAGCACCGACCGATCTTCACGTCGGATCACCAGCCCATTGCTGACCACCCGGAAGGCCGGAATGGAATACGTGATCCACTGTTCGCGCTCCCTGCTCCAGACCAGCGAGGGGTCGCAGGTAAAGGATTCTTCGTGAAGCATCTGTATGCCGCGGGCGCGATTGACCCGTATCAGGGTGTGTTCGTACTGCGGCATACCGGCGATCAGCAGGGGCATCAATTGGTCAATGACGCCCTGGCCTTTTTTCGGGCCTTCGAAGATCGTCAGTGGCGGCAGGTCGCGCAACAGCCAGAACAAATGCTCCTTAGGTTGCGCCAGGGCCGGGGATATCAGGCCCGACAACAGCCCGAGCGCCGCCAGCAGGCGCCCGATGCCGGCGTAATCGAGGACAGATGAAAGCAGGCGATTCAGCTTAGATGGCCCCGTCTTCACGCAGTCGTGCGATCTGTGCCGGGTCGTAGCCCAGATCGTGGAGGACTTGCGCATTGTGTTCACCCAACTGCGGCCCGACCCATTCCGAGGTGCCGGGTGTCTCGGAAAGCTTCGGTACGATGCCGGGCATCTTGAAGTCCTTGCCGTCGGGCAGCTTGGCTTGCAGGAACATTTCCCGGGCCAGGTATTGCGGATCGCTGAACATGTCTTCGGCGCTGAAGATCCGGCTGGCGGGAACGTCGGCCTGGTTCAATTGCTCGATCACCGCGTCCAGTGGCAGTGAGTTGACCCAGCGATCGATCACCCCGTAAATCTCGTCGCGACGGCTGTCACGCCCGTCGTTGCTGGCCAGCACTGGGTCGTTGGCCAGATCCTCGCGGCCGATGATCAGCATGAATCGCTTGAAGATCGCATCGCCGTTGGCGCCGATCTGCACGTGTTTGCCATCGGCGCTGGTGTGGATGGAGGAGGGTGTGATGCCCGGCATGATGTTGCCGGTGCGTTCGCGGATGAAGCCGAACACATCGAACTCCGGGACCATGCTTTCCATCATGGCGAAGATCGCTTCATACAGCGCCACGTCCACCACTTGCCCCAAACCGCCGTTGACCTCGCGATGACGCAAGGCCATCAGTGCGCCGATCACGCCCCAGAGCGCGGCAATCGAGTCGCCGATGGAAATCCCGGTGCGCACTGGCGGCCGGTCCTCGAACCCGGTGATGTAGCGCAGGCCGCCCATGGACTCACCGACCGCACCGAAGCCCGGCTGATCTTTCATGGGGCCGGTCTGGCCAAAGCCCGAGAGCCGCACCATCACCAGTTTCGGGTTCAGTGCGTGCAAGACTTCCCAGCCCAGGCCGAGCTTTTCCAGCACGCCGGGGCGAAAATTCTCGATCAGGATGTCCGCTTCACTGAGCAGCTGTTTCAGGATCGCCAGGCCATCGGGGTGTTTCAGGTTCAGGGTCAGGGATTTCTTGTTGCGCGCCTGAACGAACCACCACAGCGAGGTGCCTTCATACAACTTGCGCCATTTGCGCAACGGATCACCGCCGTCCGGTGACTCGATCTTGATCACTTCGGCGCCGAATTCGCCGCAAATACGCGAGGCAAACGGCCCGGCAATCAACGTACCCAATTCGATGACTTTCAGACCCGAGAGCGGTTTATTGGAGAACGGCATGCGAAATCCTGTAGGACAAAGGCTGAGCGAATACAGCGTTTTATCATAGGCCGACATCCATCGCCCAAAGTTGATTCGCCTTCAATTCGTTGATTGCCCTCTTGCATCGGTTAGACTTGCCGCCTTTCCCCGTATCAAGAAGCCCGTTCATGGCCCAGCCGTCCACGACCTACAAGTTTGAACTGAACCTCACCGACCTCGACCGCAGCGTCTACGAGAACGTGAAGCAGACCATCGCCCGTCACCCTTCGGAAACCGAAGAGCGCATGACCGTGCGGCTGCTGGCCTACGCCTTCTGGTACAACGAGCAGCTGTCTTTTGGCCGCGGTCTGTCAGACGTGGATGAGCCGGCGCTGTGGGAAAAGAGCCTGGACGACCGTGTCCTGCACTGGATCGAAGTCGGCCAGCCAGACGCCGACCGCCTGACCTGGTGCTCGCGCCGCACCGAACGCACCAGCCTGCTGGCCTACGGCAGCCTGCGTGTCTGGGAAGGCAAAGTGATCCCGGCGATCAAGACCCTGAAAAACGTCAACATCGCCGCCGTGCCCCAGGAAGTGCTGGAAACCCTGGCCAAGGACATGCCGCGCGTTATCAAGTGGGACGTGATGATCAGCGAAGGAACGATTTTCGTCACCGACGACCGTGGTCAGCACGAAGTCCAGTTGCAATGGCTGGCCGGCGAACGCGGCTGATTATTCGCCGCTTGGCCGCGTCCCCCCGGTTTTATCCTACGTATTCAAGAGAAGCACCTGTCACCCCATGCGCATCGAACCTCGCCTGTTGCCCGACACCCTGCCATTCCTCGGTGATATTCCACCGCTGCTGACCCGCCTTTACGCGGCGCGGGGCGTGCAGTCCGAGGCTGAACTGGACAAGAGCCTGGCGCGGCTGATTCCGTTCCAGCAGCTCAAAGGCATCGAGGCGGCGGTGGATTTGCTGGTAACGGCGCTGGAGCAGCGTCAGCGGATTCTGATCGTTGGCGACTTCGACGCCGATGGCGCGACGGCCAGTACCGTGGGCATGTTGGGGTTACGCCTGTTGGGCGCGGCGCATGTCGACTATCTGGTGCCAAACCGCTTCGAGTACGGCTACGGCCTGACCCCGGAAATCGTCGAAGTGGCGCTGACCCGCGAGCCGCAGTTGCTGATCACCGTGGACAATGGCATTTCCAGCGTCGAAGGCGTGGCAGCGGCGAAAAAGGCCGGACTCAAGGTGCTGGTCACCGATCACCACTTGCCCGGCGACGAGCTGCCGTTGGCCGATGCCATCGTCAATCCGAACCAGCCGGGTTGCGAGTTCCCGAGCAAAGCCCTGGCCGGTGTCGGGGTGATTTTCTATGTACTGATGGCCCTGCGTGCGCGTTTGCGCAGCCTGGGCTGGTACGAGAGCAAGCCGCAGCCGAACATTGGCGAATTGCTCGACCTGGTGGCGCTGGGCAGCGTCGCCGACGTGGTGCCGCTGGATGCCAACAACCGGATTCTGGTGCATCAGGGCCTGGAGCGAATTCGCGCCGGGCGCGCGCGGCCGGGGATCAAGGCGATCCTTGAAGTGGCCAAGCGTGATCATTCGCGCATCACCTCCACTGACCTGGGCTTTATCCTCGGCCCGCGTCTGAACGCGGCAGGGCGGCTGGATGACATGAGCCTGGGCATCGAGTGCCTGCTCACCGAAGACGCTGGCGCTGCCCGTGAAATGGCGGCTCAGCTGGATGGCATGAACCAGGACCGTAAATCCATCGAGCAGGGCATGCAGCGCGAGGCGCTGGCCCAACTCAAGGATCTGCCGGTGGAATCGATGCCGTTCGGCCTGTGCCTGTTCGATCCCGAGTGGCACCAGGGGGTGATCGGTATCCTCGCCTCGCGTATGAAAGAGCGTTATTTCCGTCCGACTATCGCCTTTGCCGATGCTGGCGATGGCTTGCTCAAGGGCTCGGGGCGTTCGGTTCAGGGCTTTCACATTCGCGATGCCTTGAGCGTGGTCGCGGCGCAACATCCGAACCTGATCAGCAAATACGGCGGCCACGCCATGGCGGCCGGCCTGACCTTGCCGGAAGCGAATTTTCCGTTGTTCGCGCAAGCCTTCGACGCCGAAGTGCGCAGGCAAATGCGCGAAGAAGACCTGACCGGGCGACTGCTGTCGGACGGCACCCTGGCGGTCGAGGAGTTTCACCTGGAACTGGCCCGCGCCCTGCGCCACGCCGGGCCTTGGGGGCAACACTTTCCGGAGCCGTTGTTTCACGGGGTGTTCCAGTTGGTCGAGCAACGAGTCGTTGGCGAGCGGCACCTCAAAGTGGTGCTCAAGAGTGAATGCGGCTCGGTGAAGCTGGATGGCATCGCCTTCGGGATCGACCGGGACATCTGGCCGAATCCGACCATCAAGTGGGTCGAATTGGCCTACAAGCTCGACCTCAACGAGTTTCGTGGGAACGAGACTGTACAGTTGATGATTGCCCACATCGAACCGCGATAATGTCTAACTGCTGTTGTGGTTTTGGTTTGACCTCAAATTGGCGGTGTTTCATTTCTTGAACCCTCCCTGATCCCGCGATGTCGACTAGGCTCTAAGCACTGCTTGATTATCCTTGTGACGTCTTGTCGAATTTTTTGCCCGCGGGGGCGGGTGCTGCACCTTTTTCCTGTCACTCGTCGACTATTCAAACAGAACCCTGGAGCCTGCCCACTGATTTGAGAGGTGCCCCATGAGTCTGCTGCTTGAACCCTATACCCTTCGTCAATTGACCCTGCTTAACCGCATCGCGGTGTCACCGATGTGCCAGTACTCCAGCGTCGATGGGCTGGCTAATGACTGGCATCTGGTCCATCTCGGCAGCCGCGCGATCGGCGGCGCAGGTCTGGTATTTACCGAAGCCACGGCGGTCACCGCCGATGGGCGTATCACCGCCCAGGACCTAGGTCTCTGGAATGATCAACAGATCGAACCCTTGCAACGTATTACGCGTTTCATTGCCGCTCAGGGCGCCGTTGCCGGCATCCAGCTGGCCCATGCCGGGCGCAAGGCCAGCACGCATCGGCCGTGGCTGGGCAAGCATGGCAGCGTCAAGCCGGAAGATGGCGGCTGGATCCCGGTCGGCCCTTCGCCGATCGCTTTCGACCCCCAGCACACACCACCCAAGCAGCTTAATGAAAGTGAGATCGCCGAGGTCGTCCAGGCTTTCGTCGATTCGGCCAAACGGGCGTTGATCGCCGGTTTCAAAGTGGTCGAAGTGCACGCCGCCCATGGGTATCTGCTACATCAATTTCTTTCGCCCTTGAGCAATCAACGGCGCGATCAGTACGGTGGCTCATTCGAGAATCGTATTCGGCTGGTGCTGCAAGTCACCGAAGCGGTGCGGGCTGTGTGGCCTGAAGAGTTACCGGTGTTTGTACGGGTATCGGCCACCGACTGGGTGGAAGACGGTTGGAACCCCGACGAAACCGTGGAGCTGGCGCGACGCTTGAAAGACCTGGGTGTGGACCTGATCGACGTTTCGTCGGGCGGTACGGCGGTAAATGCCGAAATTCCTACAGGGCCCGGTTATCAGACCCGATTTGCTGAGCGGGTACGTAAAGAGTCGGGCATTGCCACCGGCACGGTAGGCATGATCACCGAGCCAGCCCAGGCCGAGCATATTCTGCGTACCTGTCAGGCCGACATCATCTTCCTCGCCCGGGAGTTGTTGCGTGATCCGTATTGGCCGCTGCATGCCGATGACGATCTGGGTGGGCACAAGGCGATCTGGCCGGCGCAATACCAACGGGCCACCCATCGTGACCAGCCGATTCATGAATCGGATTTGCGTGACTGAAGGCCGCTGTAAAAACGAAAAGCCCCGGTCGGGTTGACCGGGGCTTTTTAACGCCAAAAGATCGCAGCCTATATCAGGTGTACTTGCGCTTATCCGGCGCCGGCGGGAAATACTGGTACAACCAGGTTTCACTCAACGTGCGGTCATTGGTGCGAATGAACAACCGCAGCTCCACCGGCGCCACGCTGTCATTGGTCGGGTACCAGTCAAAGGTGATTCGGTAGCCCTTTATGTCATCGAGCACCAGCACGTTGAAATCCTTCACCTGACCGTTCGAGCAGGTCACCACCGGTTCGATCCCCGCGCCTTCGGGCAAGCGGTCCAACCCGCCGCCGGTGAAGTCCACGGCAAAGCGGCGTGCCCAGACTTCAGGATAATGCTCACCCGGTGCCCAGCCTTCGACAAAGCCGCCCATGCCCGAACGGGTCGCGTTGACCCGCGCCAGCGGCGTACCCGTCGGTGGCAGGGCGCTCCAATAGAGCTTGTAGCCGTAGTTCAGGGAGTCACCGGCGGCGACCGGTTTCTTCGGCGTCCAGAACGCGACGATGTTGTCCAGGGTTTCGCCGGTCGTAGGAATTTCCAGCAAATCGATAGAGCCTTCGCCCCACGCGGTTGTAGGTTCTACCCACAGGCTCGGGCGCTTGCTGTACCAGTCGACGGTGTCCTGATAACTGTCGAATTCATGGTCGGTCTGCACCAGGCCAAAGCCTTTCGGGTCGGTGTCGGCGAAGGCGTTGAATTGCAGGGTGGCCGGGTTGTTCAGCGGACGGCAGATCCACTCGCCGTTGCCACGCCACATGGCCAGGCGATCGGAGTCGTGGATTTGCGGGTGAATGGTGTCGCACATACGGCGCTCGTGGGTGCCGCAGCTGAACATGCTGGTCATCGGTGCGATGCCCAGTTGCTCGATGGCGGTGCGGGCATTGACGTGGGCGTCGACTTCCATCACCACGCGCTCGGCCTGGCAATCGATGTCAAAACGGTAGGCCCCGGTGGCGCTTGGCGAATCGAGCAGGGCGTACACCACGAATCGGGTGCTGTCCTTGTCCGGTGTCTCGAACCAGAACTTGGTGAAGTCCGGGAATTCTTCACGCTTCTTGGCGTAGGTGTCGATTGCCAGGCCGCGGGCCGACAAACCGTACTGGCCGGTGGCGTCTACCGCACGGAAATAGCTGGCGCCGAGGAACGACAAGACGTCGTGCTGATCCAGCTCCGGGGCCTTGAACAGCTTGAACCCGGAAAATCCCAGGTCGCCCTTGAGCTGCTGGGTATCGACGGTGGTTTTTTCATAATTGAACAGCGACGGGCGGAAATGCACCTCGCGCGCCAGTCGAGTCTTGGGATCGACGCTGTACATGCGCACCGGCTGCTTGAAGCCCATGCCGACGTGGAAAAACTGCACGTCCAGCTGACCTTTCAGATCCTTCCACAGGGAGTGATTGCCGTCGTAGCGGATCGCGTTGAAGTTCTGCGGCGTCATGGTTGCCAGCGTCGGCGGCAGCACCTGTTTGGTATCCTGATACGGCTTGCCGGCGAGCTGTTTGGCCTGGTTTTTCAGCGCTTCGAAGTCGAACGCCTGGGCGTCGCCATCGGCAGTGCCACTGCCGGCCCAGGCGTTCGCGGCCAGCAGGCCGGTGGCCGAGAGACCGGTGTAAGCCGCGATGGCCATGGACGCTTTGAGCAAATTCCTGCGGTGCATAAGTACAACCTGTCGTGAACAATCCCGCGCCGTTCCTGGCACGTGCTGGATCAGAAATAGCGGTTCGGACATGCCTTGGCCAAACACAACGGACTGTAAAGAGATGCCAAATAGCTTAAACCGTTCGATTACAGAGCAAAAATGATTGATAGCACCGCGACAGCGCGGCAATGAAACAAGACATGTCAGGTAACGTTTCTCACAGCGTTTTCTGATTTATAGGGCATATCTGCTTTTTTCGACTAATTACTCTAAAAACCGCTTTTCAGCGCCGATTTAATTTCTATTCTATGGGCATGACCGGTTTCGGCCCTTCAGGCCGGTGGGTTCAGTGCACACAAGACGGCCGCTGAAAGTGATAGGGCGATGCGGTTTTGCAGTTTTCTTTGACGTATAGAAGGACATCGTCCATGTCGAAAGTACAAGGCATCACTGAAATGTTAGGACTCTTTCCCTGCCTGGCCACCGGGCGGCGAAGGCGTCGTCTCAGTTCGGAGGAGTTGAAGTTGGTGGAGCGCTATCGCGAGCTGTCGGAGAGTGACCGGATTGCGATGCGCTATCTGGTGGATGCGATGAGGAGTGTTTCGCGGTTTTGAAGGTGGGGAGTAATGCTGGAAAACCAAAGGGACGGACTCAAAAGTCCGTCCCTTTGTGCATCAGATCATCGGCTACCAATCGTGAATGGTCGTTGTGCTTGCATCAGATCAGGCATGTCGCGCCATTTGATCCAGGACTGATGCTGCCAACGCAGCAGCGGCACCGAGATTCCGGCCCACTGCAACGAACCCAGACTTGGAACGTTCTCCAACGACGCCGAATTCGAATCACGCAGCATTGGCATGACCTCATTGCTCAGCCATTGACGCAGGTTTCGATTTTCCGGGACGAATGGTGAACGAGCAGGGCGTACATCCCTGATTCACTGACCATCAGTGATTCGACCGTTTTGCCATTCTTCAGCAACCAGACATATTGGCGTTGATCAGGGTCGAGCTTCAGGGTGAGTCGTTGGTCCAGCGGTCGACCCATCAAGCGACCTAGATCCTGAACGCAGAACCAGGCTTGGTTGGCTTGCATGATGGCATGGAGGAAGCGGTTGTGGCGGGTGAAGACGGTAGGGATGAAATGAGGATGGGTCATGGCCTGCCTCCCGCGAATGGCACTTTGTGAAAACTTCAGGATTTGTGATGTTGTGCTTAAGCATTTTTCGACTCCAGGATGAAAAAAGGGAGCCGCCACTCATATGGGAGCGCGGATGCGCCATGTCGATGATGTACCGGCTTCGACCCCGGGCCGCTGATTTTGCAGCGACGGGATGAAGCCTATCGTTCAGGCGCTCGCGGCGCCAAGTCTACTCTGGCGACGCTTGTTGTAGGAATCGTTGCCTTTGCTGGAAGGCTCCATCTGTAGGAATTTCCTGTTTTTGCACGAAGTGCAGGGAAGCCGCGCCAAATGAATGTTTTTTCCTATATTTATTCTGCTCTTGGAAATTAAGTGCAGGATTTCTACATGTTGATTGAATTTTCGGTTTCCAATTATCGCTCCTTCCGCGAGGCGCAAACCCTGTCCATGGTGGCGACCCCGCGTCTGAGTAAAAAACGCAATGTTTTCCAACCTTCAGTGAGTGGCGAAAAGCTTCCTGATTTGTTGAAGGTGGCAGCGATCTACGGGCCGAACGCGTCCGGTAAATCTTCGCTTATCCAGGCGATGGGGATCATGGGACGCCTGCTCGCAACGACACCCTCCTCAAATGACGAACCACTGCCGGTTTCACCGTTTCGTTTTGATCCGCAACTCCAGAACGAACCCAGTTCCTTTGAGTACAACTTCATTCAAAACGGGCTCCGATATCGGTTTGTTCTACGCGTTACTTCGCAACGGATAATCAAGGAGCAGTTGGTCTCCTATCCCAAAGGGAAAGAAACGCTGCTGTATGAGCGTCGTTTTGGTGACGAGGGAGAACAGTATGTTTTTGGCTCAAGTCTTGAGGGTGGGAAAGATGTCCACAATGCTTGGCGGCGTTTGACGAGCCCGAAGGTTTTGTTTATTTCGCAGGCCGTGGCGAACAGCAGCGAAGAACTGACACAGTTGCGAGCACCGTTTACCTGGTTTCAAACCGGCCTCCTTGTCATTGAGCAGAACAACATGATGGGGCTGTCTGCAGCCTCCATCAGGTTTCTGCAGGTTGCCTCGGACTACACGGGTGATTTGAAGGAGTTTTTAAGGGAAGTGGATATCCCGGTGTCTGCTATTCAACTCAATACTGAGGATGCGGATGCTGTACCGACCAAGAAAAAGCTCACGTTAAAAGAATTCTTCGCCGCCGCCCAGAAAGACAAGGTGACCCTGACGCATACAAGTCTTTTGGGAGCAGCGGAGTTTGATTTTTCAGAGGAGTCTGGCGGAACAAAAAACCTGATTGGTTTCTGGTTGCCCTGGTTCATGATCAATCGCGCAGATGGAAGCGGGATACTGTCTGTCGATGAGTTGGACAGTAGCCTTCATCCAGAAATAGTTGCTGATCTGCTCGGGAAGCATCTTGATAGGGGGTTGGATACTCAGCTGATCTTTACGACTCACGACACTCATCTAATGAACGCAAAAATTCTGCGGCGTGATCAGTTCTGGATCACTGAGCGCGATGCCAATGGTGCAACCAGTATTTTTTCCGTTCACGATTTTGAAGGGCGAGAGGGGGAGGATATTGAGAAGCGCTACTTTGAAGGCCGTTACCGCGGTTTGCCTTTGATCAGGCTGAGGTGACCATGATGCGCTCGACAAAATCATTTGATCGAAAGAAATCGAGATTCAAGCCTCAGCCCAAAGTGTTGGTCCTCTGTGAAGATAGCAAGTCAGGAAAACGGTATCTGGAGGAGGCCGCCTTTCATTTTCGTGCTAAGGCCCAGGTTGAAATTGCCCACTGCGGCGTCACGCATCCAAGCGGCATTGTTGAAAGAGCCATAGCCCGTCAGAAATGTTTCGATAGGGTATTTTGTGCATTGGATCGTGATACACATCTATGTTTTGAGAGGGCGATAGATCTGGCGAAGCCTCATCCGAAAATCAAAGTCATAGCGTCATTTCCCTGTTTCGAGTTTTGGCTTCTTTTGCACTTCGGCTTCAATCGAAAGCCATTTAGAGCTGTCGGGAAAAACTCTCCGGGCGACTTGGTAGCCAAGAGCCTCAGAGAAAAACCGAACATGGATAAGTACGAGAAGGGCAAAGACATCAGCTATTTTGCTCAGCTATTGGGCGAGCCTTTTCAGAAAGCCAGAGCTTTGGCCCCCAAGATTCTCGAGGACGTCGACATCAGCGGCGAACCTAACCCCAGCACCGAAATCCATCTGCTGATGGATGAATTCGAAACCCTCTCCAAGCCTCAGCCGATCTAACACCATCAACCGTGCCCACAGAGATGTGGGCACGGTTGATTTCGGAGCGAGGCTTACCCGGGAAGCATTTTTAATGCTTGAACATCACATGCCGCACAACCGTGTAGTCCTCCAACCCATACATGGACATGTCCTTGCCATAACCGGACAGTTTCTGACCACCGTGCGGCATTTCGCTGACCAGCATGAAGTGGGTGTTCACCCAGGTGCAGCCGTACTGCAGGCGTGCAGACAGGCGATGGGCGCGGCCGACATCTGCGGTCCAGACTGACGATGCCAGGCCGTACTCCGAGTCGTTGGCCCAGGCCAGGGCCTGCGCTTCATCGGTGAATTTGGTTACCGATACCACCGGCCCGAACACTTCGCGGCGCACGATCTCGTCGTCCTGTTGTGCGTCGGCCAGCACCGTCGGTTCAAAGAAGAAGCCATTGCCTTCCACTGGCTTGCCGCCGGTGATCAACCGAATGTGCGGTTGCGCCATGGCCCGCTCGACAAACCCGGTTACGCGGTCACGATGTTGCGCGCTGATCAATGGGCCCAGCTCCGTCGACGGATCATCCTGCAAGCCGTACTTGAGGCTGCTGACCGCGGCGCCGAGCTTCTCGACGAAGGTGTCATAGATGCCTGCCTGAGCGTAGATGCGGCAAGCGGCAGTACAGTCCTGCCCGGCGTTGTAGAAACCGAAGGTGCGAATGCCTTCCACGGCGGCGTCGATGTCGGCATCGTCGAAGATGATCACCGGCGCCTTGCCGCCCAGTTCCATGTGCATGCGTTTGACGCTGCCGGCGGTGCTGGAAATGATGTTCGAGCCGGTAGCGATGGAGCCGGTCAGCGACACCATGCGCACTTTCGGGTGGGTGACCAGTGGGGTGCCAACGGAAGGACCACGACCGAACACCAGGTTAAGCACACCCGCCGGGAAAATCTCCGACGCCAGTTCTGCCAGGCGCAGGGCGGTCAGCGGGGTTTGTTCCGACGGCTTGAGCACCACGGTATTACCGGCGGCCAGGGCTGGGGCGACTTTCCAGGCGAGCATCATCAGCGGGTAGTTCCATGGCGCGATGGAGGCAATCACGCCGACCGGGTCGCGGCGGATCATCGAGGTGTGGCCGTGCAAGTATTCACCCCCCAGCGCACCGCTCATGCAACGGCTGGCCCCGGCGAAGAATCGGAACACGTCGGCAATCGCCGGGATCTCGTCGTTCAGCGCGGCGCTGTAGGGTTTGCCGCAGTTGTCCGACTCCAGTTTGGCCAGCTCTTGGCCATGGGCTTCGATGATGTCGGCGAGTTTGAGCAGCAACAGCGAGCGTTCTTTCGGCGTGGTTTGCGACCAGCCTTCGAAGGCGTTATCGGCGGCGCGCACGGCGGCGTCGACCTGGGCTTCGCTGGCTTCGTTGATTTCCACCAGTACGCGACCGAGGGCCGGGTTGAACACGGCTTGGGCGGGGCCGTCGCCGGCGACCAGTTGGCCATTGATCAAGAGTTTGGTTTGCATGGCTTTGTCCTCCGAAGCTGTTGTTTTCTTTTTTGTGGGAACTGGCCCCTGCTCCCACAGGTTCCGGTTTCCAGTGGTCAGTTATTTTCCGCCGCTACCGGCGACACTCTCCCCACCACGGGTCAGGTAATACGCGCCGAGAATCGGCAACATGGTCACCATCATGACCAGCATCGCCACGACGTTGGTCACCGGCACGTCCCGAGGGCGGCTGAGCTGGTTGAGCAGCCACAACGGCAGGGTGCGTTCGTGGCCGGCGGTGAAGGTGGTGACGATGATTTCGTCGAACGACAGGGCAAACGCCAGCATGCCGCCAGCCAGCAACGCCGAGCCGAGGTTCGGCAGGACGATGTAGCGGAAGGTCTGCCAGCCGTCGGCGCCGAGGTCCATCGACGCTTCGATCAAACTGTAGGACGTGCGGCGCAATCGGGCGATGACGTTGTTGTAGACGATCACCACGCAGAAGGTCGCGTGACCGATCACGATGGTGAATACCCCCGGCTCGATCCCCAGGGTCTTGAAGGTCGCCAGCAGCGCGATCCCGGTGATGATCCCCGGCAATGCAATCGGCAGGATCAGCATCAGCGAGATGCCTTGCTTGCCGAAAAAGTCCCGCCGGTACAGCGCCGCCGAGGCGAGGGTGCCGAGGATCAGCGCAATCAGCGTGGCGATGGCGGCGATCTGCAGTGACAGCTTGATCGCCTCCAGTACGTCGGGCCGCGAGAACGCCACGGCGATCCACTTCAGGGTGAAGCCCTTGGGCGGAAAGCTGAACGCTGCGTCTTCGGTGTTGAAGGCATAGAGGAAGATGATCAGGATCGGGAAGTGCAAGAACAGCAACCCGCCCCAGGCGGCGATGCGCAGGCCCAGGGATGCCCGGTCTTGAGAGGAAGCGTCAGAGCGCATCGAAGGCCCCCAGGCGTTTGACGATGGACAGGTAAATGGCGATCAGCACGATCGGCACCAGCGTGAAGGCCGCCGCCATCGGCATGTTGCCGATCGCCCCTTGCTGGGCGTAGACCATGCTGCCGACGAAGTAGCCCGGTGGGCCCACCAGTTGCGGCACGATGAAGTCGCCCAGTGTCAGTGAAAACGTGAAAATCGAACCGGCCGCGATGCCCGGAATCGACAGCGGCAGAATCACTTGCATGAAGGTCTGACGCGGCTTGGCGCCCAGATCCGCCGAAGCTTGCAGCAAGGACGGCGGCAGGCGTTCCAGTGACGCCTGGATCGGCAGGATCATGAACGGCAGCCAAATATAGACAAACACCATGAACCGCCCCAGGTGCGAGGTCGACAGGGTGCTGCCACCCACTCCCGGCATCCCGAGTACGAACTGCAACACCGGCTCCAGGTTCAGGTACTGAACGAACCACTGGGCCACGCCGCCCTTGGCCAGCAGCAAGGTCCAGGCATAGGCCTTGACGATGTAACTGGCCCACATCGGCATCATCACCGCGATGTAGAAAAACGCCTTGGTGTTGCCGCTGGTGTAGCGCGCCATGTAGTAGGCGATCGGGAAGGCCACGATTGCACTGGCGATCGACACGACGATGGCCATGCTCAGGGTGCGCAGGATGATGTCGAAGTTCGATGGCTGGAACAGCGCTGCGAAGTTCGCCAGGGTCAGGTCGGGGGTGACCGTCATGGTGAAGTCATCGAAGGTGTAGAAGCCTTGCCACAGCAGAGTCAGCAGCGAGCCGAGGTAGATGGCGCCAAACCACAGCAACGGCGGCACCAGCAGCAGCGACAGATACAGGTTCGGCCGCCGGTACAGCAGGTTGGAAAACCGGCGCAGCGGCGAGCCGTTGGCCGGGGTTCGAGAGATCACACTGTCCATCTCATACCCCGCCTACAACATTGTCGTGCAGCGGGATCATCGCCTCGCGTGCCCAGCGAGCGCTGATGCGTTGCCCAGGCTGATGTTGCGCACTGACGTCCAGCCACTGGACGTTGGCCTGGCTGATGTTCAGGGTCTGGCCGTTTTCCAGTTTCAGTTCATAGCGGGTGGCGCTGCCCTGATACTGGATGTCATGAAGCACGCCGCTGACTTCTATTTCATGGCTGGCCAGCGGCCCTTCGGCGAAACGCACGTGTTCCGGGCGGATCGAAAACGGCTGAGGATTGCCGCTCAACTGCCGGGCCAGATCACCGCGTATCACATTGGACGTGCCGACGAATTCGGCGACGAAGGTGGTTGTCGGTTTCATATAGAGGTGGCGCGGCGTGTCGACCTGTTCGATACGCCCCTTGTTGAACACCGCCACGCGGTCGGACATCGACAACGCTTCGGTCTGGTCGTGGGTGACGAAGATAAAGGTGATGCCGAGCTGACGTTGCAGCTTCTTCAGTTCGCCTTGCATTTGCTCGCGCAGCTTCAGGTCGAGGGCGCCCAAGGGTTCGTCGAGCAACAACACGCGAGGGCGATTGACCAGCGCGCGAGCCAGGGCCACACGCTGGCGTTGGCCGCCCGACAGCTGCACCGGTTTGCGCTCGCCGTAGCCGTTGAGGGCGACCATGTCGAGGGCTTCTTCGGCGCGTTTGTGGCGTTCGGTCTTGCCGACGCCTTTGACTTTCAAACCGTAGGCGACGTTGTCGAGTACGTTCATGTGCGGGAACAGCGCGTAATCCTGGAACACGGTGTTCACGTCGCGCTGATACGGCGGCAGCCCGGCGGCTTCGGCGCCATGGATGCGGATGGAGCCGGTGCTCGGCTGTTCGAAACCGGCGATCAGGCGCAGGCAGGTGGTTTTACCCGAACCAGAAGGGCCCAGCAGGGAAAAGAACTCGCCGTCCTGGATGTCGATGGAAACCCGGTCAACGGCCTTCACCTCACCGAACTGACGGGAAACGTTGGTGAACTGGACTGCAAGCGTCATGGATACGGTGCTCCCAAAAAGCGGGGGCCCATCACAGCGGCCCCTGCCTGGACTTCTGAAAAAGCTGAATCGGTGTGCTTTTTTAGCTGGAATGCTCACTGTGGCGAGGGGGCTTGTCGGACCGCCGCACCGCCCCATTGGGCTGCGTAGCAGCCCTGAAAAGGAGAGCGCGGTTTATCTGTTAGACCGCGGTGACTGGTTCCAGGGCGGCTTCGCCACCCAACGGGGGCAAGCCCCCTCGCCACAAAGCTCCCTCGCCACAAGGGGGTGTATTACCTGCCTCCCATAATCGCGATGTAGTCCTGGGTCCAACGGCTATAAGGCACGTACTTGCCACCCTCAGCCTGCGGGGTTTTCCAGAAGGCGATCTTGTCGAACTGGTCGAAACCGTTGGTCTTGCACCCCTCGGCCCCCAGCAGTTCGCTTGCCTTGCACGCCGCCGGGACCGCCGGCAGCGAGCCGAACCAGGCGGACACATCACCCTGGACCTTCGGCGTCAGCGACCAGTCCATCCATTTGTAAGCACAGTTCGGGTGCTTGGCTTCGGCGTGCATCATGGTGGTGTCGGCCCACCCGGTGGCGCCTTCTTTGGGGATGGTCGAGGCGACTGGCTGTTTCTCGTTCATCAGGCCGTTGACCTGATACGGCCAGGAACTGGAAGCCACCACGCCTTCGTTCTTGAAGTCACTCATCTGCACGGTGGTGTCGTGCCAGTAGCGGTGGATCAACTTTTGCTGGGCGCGCAGCAGGTCGAGAACGGCCTTGTACTGTTTTTCGTCAAGCAGGTAAGGGTCCTTGATGCCCAGTTCCGGCTTGGCGGTTTTCAGGTACAGCGCCGCGTCCGCGATGTAGATCGGGCCGTCATACGCCTGCACGCGGCCCTTGTTGGATTTGCCGTCGGGCAGCTTCTGCTCTTCGAGTATCACGCTCCAACTGGTCGGCGGCTGTTTGAACACGTTGGTGTTGTACATGAGCACATTCGGCCCCCATTGGTACGGGGTGCCATAGGTTTGCTTGTCGACCACGTACCACGGCCCATCCTTCAGGCGCGGATCGAGATTCTTCCAGTTGGGGATCAATGCGGTGTTGATCGGCTGGACGCGCTTGCCGGCGATCAAGCGCAGGGAGGCATCGCCGGACGCCGTCACCAGGTCGTAACCGCCCTTGGCCATCAGGCTGACCATCTCATCGGACGTACCGGCCGTCTTGACGTTGACCTTGCAGCCGGTTTCCTTCTCGAAAGCGCTGACCCAGTCGTAGGCCTTGTCGCTTTCGCCCCGTTCGATATAGCCGGGCCAGGCAACGATATCCAGCTGACCTTCGCCGGCACCGACGGCTTTCAGCGGTTCGGCGGCCTGCAGGCTGGCGCTGGCCAGAAGCGCCGTGGCGATTGCACTGAGCAGTGCGGTCTTGTGTTCGAACATGGGGTTTCCCTCTTCTTTAATTAGGGTCGGGACAGCGTTGAACGGGGTAGTTCGCCACGAGTGGCTTGTTATTAGCGTAGTGCGCTTTGTGGGAGGCTGACCGAGGCCGGGCTGTGTCATGGGTTTATCCAGACTAGTGCCCGATGTCACGGTCGACAAATTTCCAATGCGGGACGTGATGTTTCTGCCGAGTCCGTGCTTTTTATTGGCGGGATGAGAAACGCTGCTCAGCGTCTTATAAATGAAACATCGCCCTCAGCTATACTCCCCCGCAATTTGACCCGCACCGAGGACTGACTGTGAAGAACTGGACGTTGCGCCAACGCATTTTGGCGAGCTTTGCGGTAATTATCGCAATCATGCTGCTGATGGTTGTGGTGTCTTTTTCTCGGCTGATGAAGATCGACGCCGGCGCAGAATCGGTTCGCACCGATGCGGTCCCGGGGGTGTATTACAGTTCGATGATCCGCGGTGCGTGGGTCGACAGTTTTAACCTCACCCAACAGCTTGTCGGCCTTTCCGGGCATCGTGAAATGACCGTCGCCGACCAGACCATGTACAAAAGTTTCGAAGAGCGCTTGAACGAGCAAATAGCCAACTACCGTAAAACCATTTTCACGGAGGACGATCGGGCTCTGTTCGAGGAGTTCGAAGTGCGTCATCAGCTCTACAACAAAGAGATGAACAACGTTATCGATCTCTATCAGCGCAAAGAGTACGACCAGGCGGTGCTTGCCCTGGAGCAAAAACTGACGCCGGCCTGGGTCAATGGGCGCATGCAATTGAACAGCCTTCTTGAAAATAATCACGCCCTGGCTGAACAATCCACGCTGGCCATCAGTGACGCGGTGACGGCCGCCAAAATCAGCATGGGCGTCTCTTTGCTGGTGGCAATCATCGCCGCCGGCCTCTGCGGCCTGCTGCTGATGCGCGCGATCATGGCGCCGATGAATCGCATTGTGGATATCCTCGAAGTCATGCGCACCGGCGATCTCAGCAGTCGCCTGAATCTGGATCGCAAGGACGAATTCGGCGCGGTGGAAACCGGGTTCAACGACATGATGACCGAGCTCACCTCGTTGGTGTCCCAGGCCCAGCGTTCCTCGGTGCAGGTCACCACGTCGGTCACCGAAATCGCCGCGACCTCCAAGCAGCAACAGGCCACCGCCACCGAAACCGCGGCCACCACCACCGAAATCGGTGCGACATCCCGTGAAATTGCCGCCACCTCGCGCGACCTGGTGCGCACCATGACCGAAGTCTCCACCGCCGCCGACCAGGCTTCAGTGCTGGCCGGTTCTGGTCAGCAAGGCCTGGCGCGCATGGAAGACACCATGCACTCGGTGATGGGCGCGGCAGATCTGGTGAACGCCAAGCTGGCGATCCTCAACGAGAAGGCCGGCAACATCAACCAGGTGGTGGTGACCATCGTGAAGGTCGCTGACCAGACCAACCTGTTGTCCCTGAACGCCGCGATCGAAGCCGAGAAGGCCGGCGAGTATGGTCGCGGGTTTGCCGTGGTCGCCACCGAAGTGCGACGTCTGGCAGACCAGACCGCCGTGGCCACCTACGACATCGAGCAGATGGTGCGCGAGATCCAGTCGGCGGTGTCGGCCGGGGTCATGGGCATGGACAAGTTCTCTGAGGAAGTGCGCCGCGGCATGTCCGAGGTGCAGCAGGTGGGCGAGCAGCTGTCGCAGATCATTCATCAGGTCCAGGCGCTGGCGCCACGGGTGTTGATGGTCAACGAAGGCATGCAGGCCCAGGCCACCGGCGCCGAGCAGATCAACCACGCGCTGGTGCAATTGGGCGATGCCAGCAGCCAGACGGTTGAGTCCCTGCGCCAGGCCAGTTTCGCCATCGACGAACTGAGCCAGGTGGCCGTGGGGCTGCGTGGCGGTGTCTCGCGATTCAAAGTCTGATGAGCGAACTTACGGCCAGGCGCGGCGTGGCGATGCCGGCGAAGCAGTCGTTGTTTCTGGTGTTCCGCATCGGCAACGAGCGCTACGCCTTGCAGGCCATCGAGGTGGCCGAAGTGCTGCCGCAACTGCCGTTGAAACCCATTCCCCGGGCGCCAGACTGGGTGGCGGGGGTGTTCGCCTATCGCGGCGCGGTGGTGCCGGTGATCGACCTCAGCGCGCTGACGTTTGGCCAACCGGCCCAGGCCCGCACCAGCACGCGGCTGGTGTTGGTGCACTATCGGCCGGATGAGGCAACGCCTGCGCAATTGCTCGGGCTGATTCTGGAGCAGGTCACCGACACGTTGCGCTGCAACCCGGCGGACTTTCAGCCTTATGGCCTGGACAATCGCCAGGCGCCATACCTCGGCCCGGTGCGCGAAGATGCCCAGGGGCTACTGCAATGGGTGCGGGTTGCCGATTTACTGGATGCACAGGTTCGCGCCTTATTGTTTCCCTCGCCGCCGCTGGACCTGGCGCAGTTTGAGGAGCAGGGATGAGCAGCGATCAACGGTTTTTCGATTTCCTCAAGGAGCGTATCGGCCTGGATGTCGGCTCGGTCGGCCCGGCGATCATCGAGCGCGCGGTGCGCCAGCGCATTACGGCGGTTCGGGCGCGGACGGCCGATGAGTACTGGCACACTTTGCTGGGCTCGCGCGACGAACAGCAGGCGCTGATCGAAGCGGTGATCGTCCCCGAAACCTGGTTTTTCCGTTACCCGGAATCCTTCGCCACGCTGGCGAAGCTGGCGGCCAAGCGGCTGGCGGCGATCAACAACATGCGCGCCCTGCGGATTCTCAGCTTGCCGTGTTCTACCGGCGAAGAACCGTACTCGATCGCCATGGCATTGCTTGATGCGGGGCTGGCGCCGCACCAGTTCAAGGTCGACGGCATGGACGTCAGCCCGCTGTCGGTGGAAAAGGCCAGGCTCGCGCTGTACGGCAAGAATTCGTTTCGTGGCCAGGACCTCGAGTTTCGCGAGCGCCACTTCACCGCTGAACACGATAGCTATCGCCTCAGCGGGCGCGTGCTCGAACAGGTGCGTCTACAGGTCGGTAACCTGCTGGATCCGACCTTGCTGGTCAACGAGCCGCCCTATGACTTCGTGTTCTGTCGCAACCTGCTGATTTATTTCGACCAGCCGACCCAGCAGCAAGTGTTCGAAGTGCTCAAGCGCCTGACTCACGTCGATGGCGTGCTATTTATCGGCCCGGCCGAGGGCAGTCTGCTCGGCCGTTTCGGCATGCGCTCGATCGGTATCCCGCAGTCGTTTGCCTTCAGTCGCCAGAGCGCGCTCGAGCCGCCTGCGACTTTCACGCCGATGTCGCTGCCAGTGCAGCAACCGTTGCGCAGCGTGACTCCGCCGCCTGTGCGCAGTCGGCCTTTTGCGACGGTCGTGCCGATGCCTCAGGCTGTCGCCATCCCTTCGGCCACTTCTTCGGACGCCGCCACGCTGTTGGCGAATATCGCCGCGCTGGCCAATGAAGGCAAAAGTGCCGAGGCCCGCTCCGCATGCGAAAGTTATTTACGCAGTCACGAACCGGTGGCCCAAGTGTTCTATTGGCTGGGGCTGCTCAGCGATGTCGCCGGCAGTGCCCTGGAGGCCCAGGGTTTTTATCGCAAGGCGTTGTACCTCGAACCGCAACACCCCGACGCGTTGATGCACCTGGCTGCCTTGTTGCAATCCCAGGGCGACACGGCGGGTGCCAGACGATTGCAGGCCCGCGCCGCCCGCAGCGAGCGCGCCGCTGACAGTGAGCGTAAACGATGAACGCCTCCGACACCTTGAGCGTCACCCATGAAGATGCCCAGGCCATCGACGACTGCTGGAACCGCATCGGTATCCACGGCGATCAGTCCTGCCCGCTGCTGAGCGAGCACATTCATTGCCGCAATTGCGCGGTGTATTCGGCTGCCGCCACGCGCTTGCTCGACCGCTACGCCTTGTCGCAGGGTGACCGTGGGCAAATCTCCACGGTGGCCGAGAGTGAGGTGAAAACCCGCTCGCTGCTGATGTTTCGCCTCGGCGAAGAGTGGCTGGGCCTGGCCACTCGCAGCCTGGTCGAAGTGGCGCCGCTGCAAGCGATCCATTCCTTGCCGCACCAGCGCTCCCGGGCATTGCTCGGCGTGGCGAATGTGCGCGGTGCCTTGGTGGCGTGCCTGTCTTTGGTGGAGCTGTTGGGGCTCGACGACACCAGTAGCGTGGCGCCCGGCGCGCGGGTAACGCCGCGGATGCTGATCATCGCCGCCCACGGCGGGCCGGTGGTGGTGCCGGTGGACGAAGTGGACGGGATTCACGCCATCGACGAGCGCATTCTCGATGCCGCGTCCCAGTCCGGCACCCAGGCCAGCGCCAAATACACCCGCGGAGTCTTGCCATTCAAAGGTCGCAGCCTGCGTTGGCTGGATGAAGAGCAGCTGCTGTCTGCCGTGACCCGGAGCCTCACATGACCCCCGACCAAATGCGTGACGCCTCCTTGCTGGAGCTGTTCAGCCTGGAAGCCGAGGCCCAGACCCTGGTGCTGAGCGCCGGTCTGCTGGCGCTGGAGCGTGATCCGACCCAGGCCGATTACCTCGAGTTGTGCATGCGCGCGGCCCATTCGCTCAAGGGCGCGGCGCGGATTGTAGGCGTCGATGCCGGGGTCAGCGTCGCCCACGTGATGGAGGATTACCTGGTCAGCGCCCAGGAAGGGCGCCTGTACCTGCGACCCGAACACATTGATGCGCTGTTGCAGGGCACCGATCTGCTGATGCGGATTGCGACGCCGAACAATGCTCCGGCGCCTGCGGATATCGACGCTTACGTTGTTTTGATGGGACGGCTGCTTGAGCACATGGCGACTGTTCCCATCGCGCTGCCGATGGCAGAACCTCAGCTCGAACCGTCGACACCCAGGGTCGAGCCGCCCGTTCGTGCCGCCGAAACACCCGTCGAAACACTCATTGAAACACCTCAGGCAGAGCCCGCCGAGCCTGCGTCCAAGACCAGGCGCGCCACCGACACTGGCGAGCGCGTATTGCGTGTCACGGCCGAGCGCTTGAACAGCCTGCTCGACCTGTCGAGTAAATCCCTGGTGGAAACCCAGCGCCTCAAGCCGCACCTGGCCACCATGCAGCGCCTTAAACGCATGCAGAGCAATGGCCTGCGGGCGCTGGAAAGCCTCAACGTTCATCTCAAGGACCATGCCTTGAGCCTCGAAGCCCAGGAAGCCTTGGGCGATGCCCGCCGATTGCTGGCCGAGTCCCAGCAATTGCTGGTGGAAAAAAACGCCGAACTGGACGAGTTCGCCTGGCACGCCAGTCAGCGCGCACAAGTGTTGTATGACACCGCGCTGGCCTGTCGCATGCGGCCGTTCGCCGACGTGCTGAGCGGTCAAGTACGCATGGTCCGCGATCTTGGGCGCGACCTTGGCAAACAGGTGCGGCTGGAGATCGAGGGCGACAAGACCCAAGTCGACCGAGACGTACTGGAAAAGCTCGAAGCGCCGCTGACACACCTGCTGCGCAATGCGGTGGATCATGGCATCGAAACCCCGGAACAGCGACGCTTGGCGGGCAAGCCGGAGGAAGGCGTGATCCGTTTGCGAGCCTCCCATCAGGCCGGTCTGCTGGTGCTGGAGCTGAGCGATGATGGCAATGGCGTCGACCTGGAAAAGGTCCGCCGCACGATCGTCGAGCGGCAGTTATCCCCAGCCGAGACTGCCGCGCAGTTGAGCGAAGAAGAGCTGCTGACGTTCCTGTTTCTGCCGGGTTTCAGCCTGCGCGACACGGTCACCGAAGTGTCCGGGCGCGGCGTCGGGCTGGATGCGGTTCAGCACATGGTCCGGCAGTTGCGCGGCGCCGTGGTGCTGGAGCAGACGGCGGGCGCGGGCAGTCGTTTCCATCTTGAAGTGCCGCAGACGCTGTCGGTGGTGCGCAGTCTGGTGGTGGAAGTCGGTGACGAGGCGTATGCCTTCCCGCTGGCGCACATCGAGCGCATGTGCGACCTGGAGCCGGAAGACATCGTGCAGGTCGAAGGCCGGCAGCACTTTTGGTACGAAGGCCGGCATGTCGGGCTGGTCGCCGCCAGTCAGCTGTTGCATCGGCCGGCGAGCCAGAACAGCGCGCAGACCCTCAAAGTCGTGGTCATGCGCGAGCGCGAGGCGATCTACGGGGTGGCGGTCGAGCGGTTTATCGGCGAGCGGACGCTGGTGGTGCTGCCGCTGGACGAGCGTCTGGGCAAGGTACAGGACATTTCCGCCGGGGCTTTGCTCGATGACGGCTCGGTGGTGCTGATTGTCGACGTCGAAGACATGCTGCGTTCGGTGGACAAACTGCTCAATACCGGGCGTCTGGAGCGCATTGCCCGGCACGCCAATCAGGCCGTTGAGGCCGCGCGCAAACGGATTCTGGTGGTGGACGATTCGCTGACCGTTCGTGAGTTGCAGCGCAAGTTGCTGCTCAATCGCGGCTACGACGTCGCCGTGGCGGTGGACGGTATGGATGGCTGGAATGCCCTGCGTTCGGAGGATTTCGATCTGCTGATCACCGACATCGACATGCCGCGCATGGACGGCATCGAGCTGGTGTCTTTATTGCGTCGCGACAATCGCCTGCAATCGCTGCCGGTGATGGTGGTGTCCTACAAGGACCGCGAAGAAGACCGTCGTCGTGGACTGGACGCCGGCGCCGACTATTATCTAGCCAAGGCCAGTTTTCATGATGACGCCTTACTGGATGCAGTCGTTGAGCTCATTGGAGGGGCGCGAGCATGAAAATCGCCATCGTCAACGATATGCCCATGGCGGTAGAGGCCTTGCGCCGCGCCCTGGCGTTCGAACCGGCGCACGAGGTGGTCTGGGTTGCCAGCAACGGGGCCGAGGCGGTGCAACGTTGCACCGAATACACCCCGGATCTGATCCTGATGGACTTGATCATGCCGTTGATGGACGGCGTGGAAGCGACCCGGCGGATCATGGCCGAGACCCCGTGCGCGATCGTCATCGTCACCGTCGACCGTCAGCAGAACGTGCACCGGGTGTTCGAAGCCATGGGCTACGGCGCGCTGGATGTGGTCGATACCCCGGCGCTGGGCGCTGGTAACCCTCAGGAAGCCGCTGCGCCGCTGCTGCGCAAGATCCTCAACATTGGCTGGTTGATCGGTGACCACAGCAATCGGGAGCGATCGGCACCGAGCCCGCACCGCAACTCGGCCTCGCGCCAGCACCTGGTGGCGATCGGTTCGTCCGCTGGCGGGCCGGCGGCGCTGGAAGTGCTGCTCAAGGGCCTGCCCCGGGATTTTTCGGCGGCCATCGTGCTGGTCCAGCATGTGGATCAGGTGTTCGCCGCCGGCATGGCCGAATGGCTGGCCAGCGCCAGCGGCCTGGACGTGCGCCTGGCCCAGGAAGGCGAACCGCCGCAAAGTGGCACGATCCTGCTGGCCGGTACCAATCACCACATCCGCTTGCTGAAAAACGGCACGCTGGCCTACACCGCCGAACCGGTCAACGAGATCTATCGGCCTTCGATCGATGTGTTTTTCGAGAGTGTGGCCAATTACTGGAGCGGTGATGCCGTGGGCGTTCTACTGACCGGTATGGGGCGTGACGGCGCCCAGGGGCTTAAACTCATGCGCCAACAGGGCTACCTGACCATCGCTCAGGACCAGAACAGCAGTGCCGTGTACGGAATGCCCAAGGCGGCCGCAGCCATCGACGCTGCCGTGGAAATCCGTCCACTGGACAAGATAGCGCCACGTTTGCTGGAGATTTTCCAAAAATGACTATCATTAGCAGCAATCGTGGCCCAAGCAGTACTCAGGTGACCGCACATGAATGAATTACAGCTCGACGACTTCAAAACCGACGAAAACGCCGCCATGGTGTTGTTGGTGGACGATCAGGCGATGATCGGCGAGGCGGTGCGCCGTGGTCTGTCGAACGAAGAGAACATCGACTTCCACTTCTGCGCCGACCCGCACCAGGCCATCGCCCAGGCGATCCGCATCAAGCCGACGGTGATCCTTCAGGACCTGGTCATGCCCGGCCTGGACGGCCTGAGCCTGGTGCGCGAATACCGTAATCACCCGGCGACCAAGGACATTCCGATCATTGTCCTGTCGACCAAGGAAGACCCGCTGATCAAGAGCGCGGCGTTTGCCGCCGGGGCCAACGATTACCTGGTCAAGCTGCCGGACAACATCGAACTGGTGGCGCGCATCCGCTATCACTCGCGCTCCTACATGACCCTGCTGCAGCGTGACGCGGCGTACCGTGCGTTGCGGGTCAGCCAGCAACAGTTGCTCGACACCAACCTGGTGCTGCAACGCTTGATGAACTCCGACGGCCTGACCGGGCTGTCGAACCGTCGGCACTTCGACGAATACCTGGAACTGGAGTGGCGGCGTTCGTTGCGTGACCAGACGCAATTGTCGTTGCTGATGATCGATGTCGACTATTTCAAGTCCTACAACGACAGTTTTGGCCACCTCGAAGGCGATGAAGCCCTGCGCAAAGTCGCCACGGCCATTCGCGACGCCAGCGCCAGGCCATCGGACCTGCCGGCCCGTTACGGCGGCGAAGAGTTCGTCCTGGTCTTGCCCAACACCTCGCCGGGCGGTGCGCGGCTGGTGGCGGAAAAACTGCGCCAGACCGTGGTCGGATTGAAGATCCCGCACGTTTTCCCGACCGAAGGTTCGTGCCTGACCATCAGCATCGGCCTGTCGACCGTGATCCCGCAGCCGGGCAGCGACTGCCGGCAATTGATCTTGGCGGCGGACAAGGGGCTGTACCTGGCGAAGAACAATGGGCGCAATCAGGTGGGAATAGAATGAACCGGCAGGTTCATTTGCCCCTAAAGCCGCCAGGCGGGCTGCCTTGACAGCGTGATTACGTTATACTCGCCGGCTTTCAAAAGTTCGCCAACGAGTGCTGCCCGCCATGGAAATCAACCCGATCCTTAACAGTATCAAGGACCTGTCCGAGCGCTCCGAAACTATTCGGGGGTATCTTTGACTACGATCAAAAGCATGAGCGTCTGACCGAAGTCAATCGCGAGCTTGAAGATCCGAGTGTCTGGAACAACCCTGAGTACGCTCAGAACCTGGGTCGCGAGCGCTCTGCGCTGGCCCAGATCGTAGAAACCCTCGATGAAATGTCCAGCGGTCTGGCCGATGCCAAGGACCTGCTGTTGATGTCTGCCGAGGAAGAAGACCAGGCCGCCGTCGACGACGTAGCCCTTGAAGTGGAGCGCTTGCGCGAAGCCCTCGAGAAGCTCGAATTCCGTCGCATGTTCAGCGGCGAGATGGACCAGAACAACGCCTACCTGGACATCCAGGCCGGCTCCGGCGGTACCGAGGCCCAGGACTGGGCCAACATCCTGCTGCGCATGTACCTGCGCTGGGCGGATAAACGCGGTTTCGACGCGACCATCATGGAATTGTCGGCCGGTGAAGTCGCCGGTATCAAAGGCGCGACCGTGCACATCAAGGGTGAATACGCCTTTGGCTGGCTGCGTACCGAAATCGGCGTGCACCGTCTGGTGCGCAAGAGCCCGTTCGACTCCGGCAACCGTCGTCACACCTCGTTCTCGGCCGTGTTCGTGTCGCCGGAAATCGATGACAACATCGAAATCGACATTAACCCGTCGGACCTGCGCATCGACACCTACCGCTCCTCCGGTGCCGGTGGTCAGCACGTAAACACCACCGACTCGGCCGTACGGATTACTCACGTACCGACCAACACCGTGGTCAGCTGCCAGAACGAACGCTCCCAGCACGCCAACAAAGACACCGCGATGAAAATGTTGCGGGCGCGCTTGTACGAGCAGGAAGTGCAGAAACGCAACGCCGCCTCCCAGGCCCTGGAAGACACCAAGTCGGACATCGGCTGGGGTCACCAGATCCGTTCGTACGTGCTCGATGCCTCGCGGATCAAGGATCTGCGCACCAACATCGAACGCAGCGACTGCGACAAGGTGCTCGACGGCGACATCGACGAATACCTGGTGGCGAGCCTGAAACAAGGGCTGTAAGGCACGCCCTACAGCGATCCCCAGCCGAAGGCTGGGGGCAACGAATCTGTGATGGAATTTTTAAAGACATGAGCGACCTACAACTCGACCCGCAAGCCCTGCAACAGGAAGAAAACTCCCTGATCGCCCTGCGCAAGGAAAAGCTTGCTGCCGAGCGCGCCAAGGGCCAGGCCTTCCCCAACGACTTCCGCCGCGACGCCTACTGCGAAGACTTGCAGAAGAAGTACGCGGACAAGACCAAGGAAGAGCTGGCAGAGGCTGCGATCCCGGTCAAGGTTGCCGGTCGTCTCATGCTCAACCGTGGCTCGTTCATGGTGATTCAGGACATGTCCGGGCGCATCCAGGTTTACGTCAACCGTAAAACCCTGTCCGAAGAGACCCTGGCCGCGGTGAAAACCTGGGACCTGGGCGACATCATTGCCGCCGAAGGCACCCTGGCCCGTTCCGGCAAGGGCGACCTGTACGTTGAAATGACCAACGTGCGCCTGCTGACCAAATCCCTGCGCCCGCTGCCAGACAAGCACCACGGCCTGTCCGACACCGAGCAGCGCTACCGCCAGCGTTACGTCGACCTGATCGTCAACGAAGACGTGCGCCAGACCTTCCGCGTGCGTTCGCAAGTGATTGCGCACATCCGCAGCTTCCTGATGAAGCGTGACTTCCTGGAAGTCGAAACGCCGATGCTGCAAACCATTCCGGGCGGTGCGGCGGCCAAGCCGTTCGAAACTCACCACAACGCGCTGGACATGCAGATGTTCTTGCGCATTGCGCCGGAGCTGTACCTCAAGCGGCTTGTTGTTGGCGGGTTTGAAAAAGTCTTCGAAATCAACCGCAACTTCCGTAACGAAGGCGTTTCGACCCGGCACAACCCCGAGTTCACCATGCTCGAGTTCTACCAGGCCCACGCTGACTACGAAGACAACATGGACCTGACCGAGGAACTGTTCCGCGAACTGGCGCAGCTGGTTCTGGGCAGCACCGACGTGCCTTACGGCGACAAGGTGTTCCACTTCGGCGAGCCGTTCGTGCGCCTGTCGGTGTTCGACTCGATCCTCAAGTACAACCCTGAACTGACCGCTGCCGACCTGAACGACATCGACAAGGCCCGCGCCATCGCCAAGAAGGCCGGCGCCAAGGTGCTCGGCTTCGAAGGCCTGGGCAAACTGCAGGTGATGATTTTCGAAGAACTGGTCGAGCACAAGCTGGAACAGCCGCACTTCATTACCCAGTACCCGTTCGAAGTGTCGCCGCTGGCCCGTCGTAACGACGAGAACCCGAACGTCACCGACCGTTTCGAACTGTTCATCGGCGGCCGTGAAATCGCCAACGCCTACTCCGAGTTGAACGACGCGGAAGACCAGGCCGAGCGCTTCATGGCACAGGTGGCCGACAAGGATGCTGGCGACGATGAAGCCATGCACTACGACGCCGACTTCGTTCGTGCGCTGGAGTACGGCATGCCGCCGACCGCCGGTGAAGGGATCGGCATCGACCGTCTGGTGATGTTGCTGACCAACTCACCGTCGATTCGCGACGTGATCCTGTTCCCGCACATGCGCCCGCAAGCGTAAATGTTTCAATTAAAAAGCCGCCTAAAACAGGCGGCTTTTTATTGCCTGTCTGGTACAAACGTATCAATTGGTTACTTTTGACGTTAGAGAGGAATACCTGTCGTGAATCGTGCAATTGCTCAAGAAGGTGCAGCGGATATCGCCACTGCGGTCGCTGAAAGTGTTCAGTACCAGGGCCGCAAGGCCAGCCGACAGGGCAGCGAACAGCGTCGACAGGACATTCTCGACGCGGCGATGCGCATTGTCGTGCGCGATGGCGTGCGGGCCGTGCGGCACCGTGCGGTGGCAGCCGAGGCCTGTGTGCCGCTGTCGGCCACCACTTACTATTTCAAGGACATCGATGACCTGCTCACCGATACCTTCGCCCAATACGTGGAGCGCAGCGCGGCATACATGGCCCGGTTGTGGGCCAGCAACGAAGGCCTGTTGCGCGAGATGGTTGTCAGCAGTGATGGCACCGCCGAGTCGCGCTCACAGCTGGCGGACGATATCGCACGGCTGATGGCTGACTATGTTCATCGGCAACTGATCAATCGCCGCGAGCACCTGATGGCCGAGCAAGCCTTCCGCCAGGAAGCGTTGCTCAACCCGCGTCTGGCGTTGTTGGTGCGTTCCCATCAGCAAATTCTCTTGCAGGGCACCTGCCAGCTTTTCGAAGTATTGGGTTCCCGCGAGCCACAACAAGATGCCAAAGTGTTGACGGCGATTGTCGGACGGATGGAATATCAGGGCCTGCTCAACGATGCCGAGCCTGTTGCCGAAGAGGAAATGCTCGGCATCCTGACCCGCTACATGCACCTGGTACTGGCGTCGGTGTAACCCCTTGTGGGACTCAACCCTGTGGGAGAGTGGCCAGTAGGGGGCATCGTGTGTCGATAGGGAGTGTTGAATGAAAGCCTGGCGTGTCGTGGTGATCGCCTTGTCGTTCCTGCTGCTCAGTGGCTGCCTGGTGACCTTCAAGGAGTCGCTGCCCGCCAGCGAGTCCGCGCCCAAAGGGTTGCTCGGCAAATGGGCCAGCACCAATGCCTGGGGCGAGCCGATGAACCTGGAACTGACACGCGTCGGCGACAATCACTACCAGGCAGTCAGCTACTTCAAGGCCAAACCCCATGAGCGCGAAGCCTATCCTTTCACGGTGTCGCGCCATGGCAATCGCTGGTACCTGTCGGCGAAGGTGCCGGCGCAGTTCGGCGGGCATTTCACCATCGCCGGTTTCGAGCTCAACGATAAGCACGAACTGGTGGTCTACAACCTCGACCTTGAGCAGATCAGGCAGGCCATGGGGCAAGAAGCCCTCAGTGGCGAAGGCTTTCAGACTGAAGATGGCGATGGGGTGTTGATCAACAACAGCCTGGATCAGGTATTCGCCTACCTCGACGACCCGGCCAATTCCGATGTCTTCGTCGAAGCGGTACGCTATCAGCGCCTGGCCAAAACCAAATAAACCCAGCACGTAAGAGCTTTACTACAGGAGTCTCGGGTGGACGAATACCAGCAGACGATACGCATGTTGTCCGATCGCATAGTGCTGGCGCAGACGCCGATTCGCATTCTGGATGCGGTCAAGTGGGATGACAGTATTCGCAAGGGGTTCCTCAAGGGCAAGGGCAAGGAAATGCCGGCCGTGGACCGCGACTACTACCTCAATCGACCGCTGTCGTTCGACTCCAGCAAAGTGAAGCTGGAGTTCCAGAACATCGAGCGCGACATCACTCGGCAACTTGGCCAGTTCAACCCGGTCGGGCAGATCATGCGCCGCATGTGCAAGGAATACCGCATGGTGGTGCGCATGCTTGAAGCGCGCGGCACCGAGGATTTCGGGTTGATTTCCCAGGAGTTGTACGGCGCGGCGTCCGATGCGTTTCACGCCGGCGACCCGACCCTGGCCGACCTGGGGCTGATGCTCTCCGATTACCTGAACAACATCGACGGCCGTGGCGACCTCAAGGACGAACCGAAAGTCCTCACGGCCAAGGAAGCCGTCGACCTGCTGCAACATCGGTTGAACAAGGTGTTTGGCGAAAACGAGGAAACCATCCGGGTGTTCGAGTCCGACGGGATCGTCGCCGACGCGGCGGCCGGCGCCGACTACATCAAGATCCGCACCGACGCGATGTTCAACAATCGCGACGTGCGTGCGCTGGAAGTCCATGAAGGGCTGGTGCATGTGGGCACCACCCTCAACGGCCTGAATCAGCCGATCTGTACGTTCCTGTCCAAGGGCCCGCCGTCGTCCACCGTGACTCAGGAGGGCCTGGCGATCCTGATGGAGATCATCACCTTCGCCTCCTACCCGAGCCGCTTGCGCAAACTGACCAACCGCACCCGCGCCATTCATATGGTGGAGGAGGGCGCGGACTTCTTGCAGATCTTTGAGTTCTTCCGGGCTCAGGGCTTTGAAATGGCCGAAAGCTACGGCAATGCCAGTCGGGTGTTCCGCGGCTCGGTGCCGAATGGTCTGCCATTTACCAAAGACTTGTCCTACCTCAAGGGCTTTATCATGATTTACAACTACATTCAGTTGGCCGTGCGCAAAGGCAAGCTGGAGCAGATACCGCTGTTGTTCTGCGGCAAGACTACGCTGGAGGACATGCGGACCTTGCGCCAATTGGTGGACGAAGGCCTGGTGGTGCCGCCCAAGTACCTGCCCGAGCAGTTCCGCGACATGAACGCGTTGTCGGCGTGGATGTGCTTCTCCAACTTCCTCAACCACCTGAGCCTGGACCGGATCGAAGCGGATTACTCCAATATCCTTTGATTCAGATCATTCCCACGCTCTGCGTGGGAATGCCGCCATGGACGCTCCGCGTCCACTGTGACGCAGAGCGTCACGGTATGCACTCCCACGCGGAGCATGGGAACGATCACCCACATTGAGGCTTCACCGGATGAGAATCCTCGGCATTTTCTGCCTGCTCCTGGCCCTCGGCGGTTGCAGCTCTTTGCTGTTCTACCCAGAGCCCGGCCAGCCATTCACCCCGGAAAAAGCCAAGCTCGACTATCGCGACGTTACCCTGACCACTGCCGACGGCCTCAAGCTGCATGGCTGGTGGCTGCCGGCGAAAAAAGGCGTCGAAGTCAGAGGCACTGTGCTGCATCTGCACGGTAACGGCGGCAACCTGGCGTGGCATCTGGGTGCGAGCTGGTGGTTGCCGAAGCAGGGCTATCAGGTGTTGCTGGTGGACTATCGCGGGTACGGATTGTCCGAAGGTAAGCCGGCGTTGCCGGAGATTTATCAGGACATCGACGCCGCCTTCACATGGCTCGACCAGGCGCCGGAGGTCAAGGGCAAGCCGTTGATCCTTCTCGGTCAGAGCCTTGGCGGTTCGATGGCCGTGCATTACCTGGCCCAGCATCCCGAGCGCCAGCGGCAACTCAAGGCTTTCGTGCTCGATGGCGTGCCTGCCAGCTACCGCGATGTCGGGCGTTTCGCCCTCAGCACCTCCTGGATGACCTGGCCGTTCCAGGTGCCGTTGTCCTGGCTGGTGCCGGATGGCGATAGCGCGATCCGTTCCATGACGCAGCTCAATGGTGTACCGAAACTGATCTATCACAGTATCGATGATCAGCTGGTGCCCCTTTCCAACGGCATCCGACTGTATCAAGCTGCGCCGCCGCCGCGAGTGCTGCAACTGACCCGGGGCGGTCATGTGCAAACCTTCGCCGACCCGGTCTGGCGAAAAGTCATGCTGCGTTACCTCGAAGACCCGCAGCATTTCAACGGCCTGCGCCGCCTGGGTGAAATTCCGAATTACCCGGCACCCCCGAATTCTGAAGATGAACCACCAGAGAGTCCGCAATGAGTGAAGAACGTAACGCCATCCCGCTGATCATCACCGGTATTTGCAGCATCCTCGGCACCGTCGGGGCCCTGTGGTGGTACGGCTACCTGCACTTCGCCAAACCCGAGGATGCGTTGCTGCTCAGCGACTTCACCATGCTCAAGACCGTGCCGGGCGAAGACTACAAAATCTCCCTGGAACCGGCCGCGCAAGTGGCGCAGTGCATCGATGGCGTACTGGTGATGTTTGATACCGAACAGAAAGGCCTGACCGGCGTACTGGTCAACAACAAGAAAAAAGCCGTGCGCTGCATGGGCCAGGAAACCCCGCAAAAACTCGAACAGTAAAATCCCACCTCCATTGGCAATGATGAACCCTTGTGGCGAGGGGGCTTGCCCCCGTTGGGTCGCGAAGCGGCCCTAAAACCTGCATTCGCGTTTTGTCAGGTACACCTTGCGGGATGGTTTCACGACTGCTTCGCAGCCGAACGGGGGCAAGCCCCCTCGCCACAGGGTTGCTTGGACCCAAGACAAGTGTTCGATCAATAAGAAGCCCCGCCTGATCCGATCAGGCGGGGCTTTTGTGTTTCAGCAGGTGAAACTTAGTTCGAGCTGATAGCCGAACGCGGTATCACCGGCTGGTTGTCGTTGGAAATGGTCACTTCCACCCGACGGTTCATCGCACGGCCGGAGACGCTGGTGTTTTCGGCCACTGGGTATTCCTTGCCATAACCCTGGACCACGATGCGCGCCGGGTCGACACCCATCTTGATCAGGGCCACTTGCACCGAGGTCGCGCGCCGCTCGGACAGCGACTGGTTGTACGACGCCGCGCCGGTGCTGTCGGTGTAGCCTTCGACAATCACTTTACGGTCGGGGTTTTCCTGAAGGAACTGCGCCAGTTTGTTGATGTTCACCAAGCCGCTGGGTTTCAGGTCGGCCTTGTTGGTGGCGAATAGTACGTCACCGAACGTTACCAGCGTGCCGCGATCGGTCTGTTTGGCGTTGAGGCTGGCCTGCAATTGTTTGATCTGCTGGTCGCGGGCATCCAGACGCGCCTGGGCTCGCTGAGCCGCGGCGTTCTTCAGGTTGTTTTCCGCGGTGCGCAGGGCGATGGTCTGCTTGGCCACTTCAACACGCTGGTTGGTCAGGTAAGCCAGTTGGTCGACCTTGTTCTGGTCTTCCTTGTCCTGGTAAGCCTTGTCGGCCTTGTCCAGGTAATCGCTGGCGTCTTTGGTTTCCAGTGCCGCGACTTTGCTGGCTTGCGGGTTGGCTTGCAGGCCGGCGTAGTTGGTGCGGGCTTGCTCCAGGTTGGTGTTGGGCGGTGTGGAGCAGGCAGCCAGTGCAATGCTTGCGGCCAGGAGGGCGGGTATCATCAGTTGTTTGCGCATGGTGGTTCGTCCTTTCTATCGATAAAAGTGTCAGGCCTGAAAATCGGGATGCGCGCTCACTGCACGGTGCGCTGACTTTCCTGACGCAGTTCCTGAACACCTTTCTGTGAGTCCTTTACAGCCTGTTCGGCTTTCATCGCCTGGGCTTTGCGTTCTGCCACTCGGGCGTCCCACTCGGCCTGTTCGGCGAGCATTTTGGCTTCGTCATACTTTTTGTCGTGCATGGCGATTTCGGCTTGTTTGAGCTTGTCCTGAGCGGACTTCATTTCCACTGCGGCGAATTCGGTGCCTCCGGCGCTGACGGCACTGTTCACGGTCGATTGAGTCACGGCGTATTGCTCGGTGGGCGGGTTGCCGGCGCATCCGGCCAGAACCAAACTGCTGCCGATGGCCAGGGCCGCCAGTTTGAGACCGCGCAGGTGGGTGGACGAGGATGAAGCAGTGCTGGTCTTCATGGTTTCAACTCCGTTGGATAACTCCTGAAATACATCTGAATCCATCCTGGGCAAGGAGCCGCAACCTTCGATTTCCAGAGCATTTTGAAACGGCCGTCCCAGGCGTGGTTACTGGGTTGACCCGAGGCGTTTTTTAAAAGTTCAGAGAAAATGGCCTTTCGCCCGAAAAAACTTTGACCTGACGGACAAGGCTCTAAATCGGGAACTTTAGTCGTACGCAGGGGTATTCCCGGCCCTGCACGGGCCAGGAAATACGTATTTCCGGAAGGGGAGCAAGACGCGCAAATCAGTGTTTTGGCTTGTCGTTTTCGGTCGACAAATCGTGCAAATGACGACGGGACAAGGCGAGAAAACGCGGGGTTGGACCGACGTCTTCGTACAGCGGATCGCCTTCTTCATCGGTGGCGACCACCGTTGACCCTTTCACATACGGAAAGCTCGCTTCGAGCTCTTCCAGGGCGGCGCCGATCAATTCTCCGAGCAGTTCTTCAGGGTGCCGCTTGGGGTACATATCGATAATCGCCGCCAGCCGTGCGGCGGCTTCCACGTCCAGACGAATCGTATAGCCAGTGTCGGTCAGGCGACCCTTGGCGTTTTCTTCCCAGTGCTTGGCGAGCTCGCGGATTTTCATAATGACCTCATTACGCACCTGCTCATGGCAGGCCGGGTGAGTGTCCGGCGGTGGCCGGTGGTAAGCCGTTGTACGGCTTGTGTTGAGACTAGCTGCAAGGCTTGAAGTTTGACGTCTCCTTGCCTCTGCTTGTAAGAACCGCTTTACAACGGCACTCTCTATTTCAAAGCCTCTAATACCAAAGCATAGCCGCCCGGATTTTCGCTGGAGAACTGCTGATGACCGATATTGATGCACGCTTGCGCGAGGACGTTCACCTGTTGGGTGAGCTATTGGGCAACACCATTCGCGAGCAGTACGGGGATGGCTTTATCGACAAGATCGAGCAAATCCGCAAAGGCGCCAAGGCCGACCGTCGCGGTTCGATGGATGCCGAACTCAGCGCCAGCCTCAACCAGTTGAGCGAGGACGAATTGCTGCCGGTGGCGCGGGCGTTCAACCAGTTCCTCAACCTGGCCAATATCGCCGAGCAATATCAGCTGATTCACCGCCGCGAAGAGTCACAACCCGCGCCGTTCGAGGCCCGGGTGTTGCCGGAGCTGCTCACTCGCCTGTTGGCTGCGGGGCATGACGCCGAATCCTTGGCCCGGCAATTGGGGCGGGTGGACATCGAGCTGGTATTGACGGCGCACCCCACCGAAGTGGCGCGACGCACACTGATCCAGAAATACGACGCGATCGCCGCGCAATTGGCGGCCCTGGATCATCGCGACCTGACCGGCGCCGAGCGCGAGCAGATCAAGACCACCTTGCAGCGCCTGATCGCCGAAGCCTGGCACACCGAAGAAATCCGCCGCACCCGCCCGACACCTGTAGACGAAGCCAAGTGGGGCTTTGCGGTGATCGAGCATTCGCTGTGGCAGGCGATTCCCAACTATTTGCGCAAGGCCGACCAGGCCCTACATGCCGCCACCGGCCTGCACCTGCCGCTGGAGGCCGCGCCGATTCGCTTCGCCTCGTGGATGGGCGGCGACCGCGACGGTAACCCCAACGTCACCGCCGCCGTGACCCGCGAAGTATTGTTGCTGGCTCGCTGGATGGCTGCCGATTTGTATGTGCGCGATGTCGATCACCTCGCCGCCGAATTGTCGATGCAACAGGCCAGCGACGCCCTGAAAGCCAAGGCTGGCGACAGCGCCGAGCCTTACCGCGCGGTACTCAAACAGCTGCGTGAGCGCCTGCGCGCAACCCGTAATTGGGCCCAGGCCTCCCTGACGGCCACCACGCCGGCGTCCGCCGATGTGCTGCAAAACAACCGCGACCTGCTGGACCCGTTGGAGCTGTGTTACCACTCGCTGCATGAATGCGGCATGGGCGTTATCGCCGATGGCCCGTTGCTCGACTGCCTGCGCCGAGCGGTGACGTTCGGGCTGTTTCTGGTGCGCCTCGATGTGCGACAGGACTCGTCGCGCCACACCGCGGCCATGACCGAAATCACCGATTACCTCGGCCTGGGTCGTTATGAAGACTGGAGCGAAGAGGAGCGCATCGCCTTCCTGATGCGCGAACTGAACAATCGCCGGCCGTTGCTGCCGGCCTACTTCAAGCCGTCTGCCGACACCGCCGAAGTGCTGGCGACGTGCCGGGAAATCGCTGCCGCTCCGGGGGCTTCCCTCGGCTCGTATGTGATTTCCATGGCTGGCGCTGCTTCCGACGTGCTGGCCGTGCAGTTGCTGCTCAAGGAATCCGGCGTATTGCGGCCGATGCGTGTGGTGCCGCTGTTCGAAACCCTCGCCGACCTCGATAACGCCGGCCCGGTGATCGAAAAACTGTTGTTGCTGCCGGGTTATCGCTCGCGCCTGCAAGGGCCGCAGGAAGTGATGATCGGTTATTCCGACTCGGCCAAGGACGCCGGCACTACGGCGGCGGCCTGGGCGCAGTATCGGGCGCAGGAGCGTCTGGTGGATATTTGCCGGGAGCAACAAGTGGAGCTGCTGTTGTTCCACGGCCGTGGCGGCACCGTGGGCCGAGGTGGTGGCCCGGCGCACGCGGCGATTCTGTCGCAGCCGCCGGGGTCGGTGGCAGGGCGTTTCCGCACCACCGAGCAGGGGGAAATGATTCGTTTCAAATTCGGCCTGCCGGACATCGCCGAGCAAAACCTCAATCTGTACCTGGCGGCGGTGCTGGAAGCGACCTTGCTGCCGCCACCACCTCCTACGCCTGCCTGGCGCCATTTGATGGACGAACTGGCCGCCGATGGGGTCAAGGCTTACCGCGCCGTGGTGCGGGAAAATCCGCAGTTCGTCGAGTATTTCCGCCAGTCCACCCCGGAGCAGGAGTTGGGGCGCTTACCGTTGGGCAGCCGCCCGGCCAAGCGCCGCGCCGGCGGCATCGAAAGCCTGCGCGCCATTCCGTGGATTTTCGGCTGGACCCAGACGCGCCTGATGTTGCCGGCCTGGCTCGGCTGGGAAACGGCGCTGAGCAAGGCGCTGGAGCGCGGCGAAGGGGAGCTGCTGGGGCAGATGCGCGAGCAATGGCCGTTCTTCCGCACCCGCATCGATATGCTGGAAATGGTGCTGGCCAAGGCCGACGCCGATATCGCCCAGTCTTACGACGAGCGTCTGGTCGAGCCGGATCTGCTCCCTTTGGGTGCGCATTTACGCGACCTATTGTCGCAGGCCTGTGCGGTGGTCCTGGGGCTGACGGGTCAGTCCCAGCTACTGGCACATAGCCCAGACACCCTTGAATTCATCCGCCTGCGCAACACCTACCTCGACCCGCTGCATCTATTGCAGGCCGAACTGTTGGCCCGTTCGCGGCAGCAGGATGAAGCGCAGGGCAGCCCGGTAGAACAGGCGTTGCTGGTGTCTGTGGCGGGGATTGCCGCCGGTTTGCGAAATACCGGCTAAGGTTTTCGTCATAGGGAACAGGCACCTGGCGCGAGCGTCGAGTGCCTGTCGGCGAGCGGTTGAGAAGGTCTGTCAGGCGACAGTTAATGACGGGGTTGCGACTTGGGGTACCCCTTCGAAAGGGCACGTCCTGCGCAGGTTTCTCCGACTTTCGGCGGCTTGTGTGGGCAGGGCCTGCTGTGTATCTTGATCAGCCTTTGGCCGTTTGGGCGGTCACGACCCTATTTTTTGAGATTGGCCCTACGAGGCGAATCCTTTGTTTTGTTTAAGTAATTCTAAATAAAAAATTGAGGAGCACATCTAATGCGCGTCATTCTGCTGGGAGCTCCCGGGGCCGGTAAAGGTACTCAGGCTAAGTTCATCACCGAAAAGTTCGGCATTCCGCAAATCTCTACCGGTGACATGCTGCGTGCTGCTGTAAAAGCCGGCACCGAGCTGGGCATCAAAGCCAAAAGCATCATGGATGCCGGTGGTCTGGTCTCCGACGATCTGATTATCGCTTTGGTCAAGGACCGTATCGCGCAGCCTGACTGTGCCAACGGTTTCCTGTTCGACGGTTTCCCGCGCACCATTCCGCAAGCTGAAGCGTTGGTAGAAGCTGGCGTGGAACTGGACAACGTGGTCGAAATCGCCGTCGATGACGAAGAGATCGTTCAGCGTATCGCCGGTCGTCGCGTTCACGAGGCCAGCGGCCGCGTGTACCACACCGTGTACAACCCGCCGAAAATCGCCGGTAAAGACGACATCACCGGTGAAGAGCTGGTGCAGCGCAAGGACGACACCGAAGAAACCGTGCGTCATCGCCTGTCGGTCTACCACTCCCAGACCAAACCTCTGGTGGAGTTCTACCAAGGCCTGGCCGCTGCTCAGGGCAAGCCGAAGTACAGCCATATTCCTGGTGTTGGCTCGGTTGAGACGATTACCGGCAAGGTGCTTGAAGCACTGAGCTGAAAAGTCTGATCGGCTTCATCTTCTACGGCCCGCTTGCGGGCCGTAGTTGTTTATACTGGCGCACTTTTTCTGATCTCTCTTACGGATACATCGATGAGCACCTTGCTGGCCCTGGACACCGCGACTGAAGCTTGCTCCGTTGCCTTGCTGCATGACGGCAAGGTCACGAGCCATTACGAGGTGATCCCGCGCCTGCATGCGCAGAAGCTGTTGCCGATGATTCAGCAACTGCTGGCCGATGCCGGGACCACGCTGCAAGCGGTCGACGCCATTGCGTTCGGTCGTGGGCCGGGCGCGTTTACCGGTGTGCGGATCGCCATTGGCGTGGTGCAAGGGCTGGCGTTTGCGCTGGACCGTCCGGTGTTGCCGGTCTCCAACCTCGCGGTGCTCGCCCAGCGGGCTTATCGCGAACACGGCGTCAGCCAGGTCGCGGCAGCCATCGATGCGCGTATGGATGAGGTGTATTGGGGCTGCTACCGCGAAACGGCGGGGGAGATGCGGCTGGTGGGCAACGAAGCGGTATTGCCACCGGAAGCCGCCGCGTTGCCGGTCGATGCCAGCGGCGAGTGGTTCGGCGCGGGCACCGGTTGGGGTTATGCCGAGCGTATTGCAGTGAACCTGAGCGGCCAGGACGCGAGCATGCTGCCCCACGCCGAGGATCTGCTGACCCTGGCGCGTTTCGCCTGGGAACGCGGTGAAGCGATCGTGGCCGATCAGGCGCAGCCGGTGTATCTGCGCGATAAAGTCGCGACGCCGAAAGCGCGTTGATCCCGGTTGTCCTGTGGCGAGGGAGCTTGCTCCCGTTCGGCTGCGGAGCAGCCGTAGAACCTGACGGCGCGATGTATCTGACTGCGCGTGGGGGGCAGCTTCGCAGCCCAGCGGGAGCAAGCTCCCTCGCCACAAAGTGTTCCAACCGCAGCTAATCATCAGTTTCTGCCCGCCGCTTTTAAACCTTTTCGCTTTTCTGTGTTCTAGTTATCACTCGGCGGTTTGCGAAGTGGGTAATGCGCCACTAAACTGCCATCATCGATACCGAGCATGCACTTATGCGTATAGACGGCGTTTCCTCCCAGTCCTACCCAATCAAGCGCAAGCCTCGTAAAGGCCATGTGTCTGAGGATGACTCCGTCGATATCGACGGCGAGCTGGAATTCCCTACCGAAGAGCAATTGGCCGCCCGCGCCGCCAAAGCCTCCGCGCAACGCCTGAGCAATCTTCCCGCGCGTCAACAAGACATGATTTATCACCGCGCCATGAGCAAAAGCGTGGCGATGGCACTGGCCAGTTACCTGAGCACGGCCACTTTTGTCGACTGGGATGCGGATGTGCTGGGTCTCGACCTGTACATCTGATGCTGCCTTATTACCTCGGCTGCCCGTCCTGGAGCGAAAACGCCTGGCGCGACTACTTGTATCCACAGGACGCCAGGCCCGCCGAGTTTCTTGATCTTTATTCTCAAGTGTTCAACGCCGTGGAAGGCAATACGACCTTCTACGCGAGCCCGGCTGCCGCCACCGTGCAGCGCTGGGCCGAGACCATGCCCGAACACTTTCGCTTCACCGCCAAATTCCCCGGCGACATCAGCCACAGCGGTGACCTGCGCGAACAATTGACCGCCACAGAAACTTTCCTGCAATTGCTCAGCCCTCTGGGGGAGCGGGTTTCGCCATTGTGGCTGCAATTGTCCAAAAGCTTTACCCCGCAACGACTGTCGGAGCTGGCCGGTTTTATTGATGCGGTGGACCGGCCCTTGGCGGTCGAAGTGCGGCATGACGAGTTCTTTGCCAAGGGCGATGCCGAGCGAATGCTCAATCGCCTGCTGCTGGATCGTGGCGTCGAGCGCATCTGCCTCGATCCGCGCGCGCTGTTCAGCTGCACCTCGACCAATCCTTCGGTACTCCACGCCCAATCGAAAAAGCCCAGGGTGCCGCCTCGCCCTGCGGCGTTCACTCAGTTTCCACAGGTGCGTTTCATCGGCCACCCCGAACTTGAAGCCAACGATCCGTTCCTGGTGCCATGGGTCGAGAAAATCGCCGTCTGGATCGAAGAGGGCCGCACGCCGTATATCTTTCTGCACACCGCCGATAACCTGCTGGCGGCGAAACTGGCACAACGTTTTCACGCACAACTGATGCAGCGTTTGCCTGGCCTGCCGCCGCTGCCTGAGCTATACAGAGAACCCGCCGCCGAGCAACTTGGTTTGCTCTGAAGCGGGTTTTCCCTTTTTCAGGAGTCTGCCAATGGATGCGCAAACCCTTCGAGCCCAGGCGTTCAAAGCACTGCACGAACGCGAGGGCGCCTTTGTCATTCCCAACCCCTGGGACGCCGGCTCAGCGAAAATGCTTGCCAGCCTGGGCTTCGAGGCACTGGCAACCACCAGCGCCGGTTATGCCTTTTCCCGGGGCCGTCCTGATGGCGGGCTGACGCTCGACGATACCCTGGCAAACGTTGAGGCGATTGTTGCGGCCACTGATTTGCCGGTCGCGGTGGATCTCGAAAACGGCTTTGCCGACGCTCCTGCCGAGTGCGCCCAAAGTATTCTGCGGGCCGCTCAGGCCGGTGCCGTAGGCGGTTCGATCGAGGATGCCACCGGGCGTGAAGACGGTCCGATCTACTGCTTCGAGCATGCCGTGGCGCGTATCGAAGCCGCTGTCGCAGCAGCGCGCAGTTTGCCTTTCCCCTTCACGTTGACGGCGCGTGCCGAGAACTATTTGCACGGCAATCCTGACCTCGACGACACCATTCGCCGTTTGCGGGCATTCGCCGAGGCCGGCGCGGACGTGCTTTACGCCCCAGGCCTGCGCAATGCCGAAGAGGTCTTGGCGGTGGTTCGCGCCGTGGCACCGAAACCGGTGAATGTGTTGATGTCCGGCGGGCTCAAGCTGACGGTTGCGCAGTTGAGCGAAATGGGCGTCAAGCGCATCAGCGTCGGTTCGGCCCTGGCTTTGGCAGCGTATGGCGAGTTCTTGCGCGCGGCCGAGGAAATCCAGCAACACGGGACCTTTGGCTTCACTTCCCGGTCGATGCCGTTCCAGAAGGCCAATCAATTCTTCAAAGGCTGACGAGGTCGGGCCGTGATGGCTGCGCCGCTGAGGGGTTATGCGGCGATGCGCAGGTTTTGCAGAACGATCGGGCGCGCCCAGCCGTTATCGAAATCGAGTTGTTTCTGTTGTTCCACCAGTTCTTGCGGTGAGAACGGCGGGAACGGTTTGTCCAGCAGGTCGAGTTCGAACTCGGCGATTGGCAAGTGCAGCGGACGCGGTTGCGGCGCGGCACCAGGCTCGGGCAGCGGTTGACCGGCGGTGAGCACGATCGGGCGAACCCAGCCGCTTTCGAAGTCCTGCTGTTTCTGTTGCGCGACGATTTCTTCCGGCGGGAACGGTGGGAACGGTTTATCGGCCAGGTCCATTTCGAACTCGGCAATTGGCAGGAACAATGGCTCCGGCGGACGGACTTCGGTTTCTTTCACATCACATTCGCGCTGGGAAATGATGTGCGCCAGCAGCTCGCTGCCGACGGTCGGTTCGACCGGGCTGTCGAGATCGACCGGCGGAAAGTTGAGTGACGCCGGCACCACATCGCCCGACTGATCGGCCAGGGCCTGGGCAAAAAAATCCTGCCACAGGTGACTGACGCCGCTCAGTGCTTGGGAATTTCGCAGGCCAAAATCGCCGTGGGGCGAGATGTAACCTATCGATGTGCGTTGAATGCCTGACATTTTTCTCGGTCGACGCTCAGCTCTGGCAAAATGCTCGATAGTTTGGTTATCGGCCGTTTTTGCCGATCATTAATTTTTTGAGCGTGTTTTCCCATGATTGAGCAACCTGCGGCCTGCCGCATCCATGTCGAAGCCTTGGGCGCGACGTTCCAGCCACAGGCCGAGCAATGGGCCGAGCGCCTGGGTTTGCCGTTGCAGGTGGATGACGGCGAGTTTGCCCTGCAGGTGGGCGAGCAGGGTTTGCAACTGCAACAACTGGGGCCGGATGCACCGGGGCCGGTGCGGGTCGACTTCGTCGAGGGTGGCGCGGCCCATCGTCGGTTGTACGGCGGCGGCAGCGGTCAGATGATCGCCAAGGCGGTCGGCATCGCCCAGGGCGTGCGGCCACGGGTGCTGGACGCCACGGCCGGGCTGGGCAAGGACGCGTTCGTGCTGGCCAGCCTGGGCTGCGAGATGAGCCTGATCGAGCGCCAGCCGCTGATCGGCGCCTTGCTTGAAGATGGTCTGGCACGCGGCGCGGAAGATTTCGACGTAGCGCCGATCGTGGCGCGGATGCGTTTGCTCAAGGGCAATTCGATCGAGGTGATGCGCAACTGGGAAGGCGAACCGCCGCAGGTGATCTACCTCGACCCGATGTTTCCCCATCGTGAGAAAACCGCGTTGGTGAAGAAGGAAATGCGTCTGTTCCGGCCGCTGGTCGGCGATGATCCGGATGCGCCGGCCCTGCTCGCAGCGGCCTTGGCCCTGGCCAGCCACCGGGTGGTGGTCAAACGCCCGCGCAAGGCGCCGTGCATCGATGGGCCGAAGCCAAGCCATGCGCTGGACGGCAAGTCCAGCCGGTATGACATTTATCCGAAGAAAGCGCTCAAGCCTTAAGATCGAGTCGCCTTCACTGATCGTTCCCACGCAGCGTGGGAACGATCATCACGCCAAATATCTATCAGGCCGACTCCGGCCGATACGCCCGCATAAACAATCCCACCACTTCCTGCACATGGGCTTCGGCCGCATCCCCGGTTACCGGTTCGCCACAGCCATACAGCAAGCGGAAATTCCCCGCGCCCTTGAGCAGGCAGAAGAAGTGTTCGGCGGCATTGCGCGGTTTATCGATGCTCAACACGCCACTCTGATCGATCTTGCTCAGCAAACGCTCCATGCCGTGCAGCACGCGTTCCGGCCCGGCCTCGAAGAAGATCTGTGCGAGTTTCGGGTCCTGGCTGCCCAGCGTCATCATCAGCCGGTGCAGGTTCACCGATTCGTCGCTGTTGATCAGTTGATGAAAGCCGTGTGCGATGTTCAGCAGCACGGTTTCCACGGCGACGCCGTCCGGCAATTCAAAAACCAGCGGAGGCAATTGCTCCTCGCATTTGGCCACGACAGCGGAAGAGAACAGCGTCTCCTTGTCGTTGAAATGGCTGTAGACCGTCAGCTTCGACACGCCGGCCTCAGTCGCTACGGCATCCATGCTGGTGTTGGCGTATCCCTTACTCAAAAACAGGATTTTCGCCGCGTCGAGGATTGCCCGGCGCTTGGCCAGATCCTTGGGACGGCCCGGACCGCTGGGGGTGGAAAGATTGTCTGACATTCTTCGCTTTTAATACTGGACTGGTGAGTTTGCTATTAATAACATACTGGTCAGTATAATTATTCCAAGCACCATTAGCGAAAGGTCGTTCACCATGCTGCGCTTTGCCTTGCCCCTCGCGTTGCCGGTCAGTCTGGCTTTTTTATTGTCGGCATGTGGCCATGAAGAAGCCCCTCCGGTCAGCGTGCGCCCGGCCATGGTGGTACAGCCAGAGCCCTCGGCCCAGGGAATGGAAAGCTATCCCGGCGAAGTTCGCGCGCGTTATGAGCCGGACCTTGCCTTCCGGATTGGCGGCAAAGTCAGCCGACGACTGGTCGAAGAAGGGCAGCGGGTCAAGGCTGACCAACCCCTGGCGGAACTCGATCCTCAGGACGTGCGCCTGCAACTGGAAGCCACCCGTGCCCAGGTCGCGGCTGCCGAAGCCAATCTGAACCTGGTGCGCGCCGAGCGTGATCGCTACAAGACCCTGATGGAGCGGCAGATGGTCAGCCGTTCGCAGTACGACAACGCGGAAAACCTCTACCGCTCCGGTGAGGCCCGCCTCAAGCAAATCAAAGCCGAATTCAACGTTTCGACCAATCAGGCCAGTTACGCGGTGCTGCGTGCGCCGCAGGATGGCGTGGTGGCCAAGCGTGCGGTTGAAGTCGGGCAAGTGGTGGCGGCCGGGCAAACCGTGTTTACCCTGGCCACCGATGGCGAGCGCGAAGTATTGATCAGCCTGCCGGAGCAGAGCTTCGGCCGCTTCAAGGTCGGTCAGCCGGTCTCGGTGGAGCTCTGGACCCAACCCGATCAGCGTTTCCCTGGGCAGATCCGTGAGTTGTCGCCTGCCGCCGATCCTAAATCCCGCACTTTTGCCGCCCGTATCGCTTTTACCGCCGGCAAGGTTCCCGCCGAACTCGGCCAGAGCGCCCGGGTGTTCATCCAGACTGCCGAAGTGGTGCCGTTGTCAGTGCCGCTGTCGGCCCTCACCGCAGAAAACGGCGCCACCTACGTGTGGGTGGTCGGCGCCAACAACACCTTGAAAAAAGTCCCGGTGCGGGTCGGTGCATTTGGCGAGAAAACCGTGCCGGTGCTCGAGGGACTGAACGCCAGCGACTGGGTGGTGGCGGCCGGTGTTCATGTGCTTCACGACGGGCAGCAAGTGCGCCCGGTGGATCGCTCCAATCGCGTGGTCAATCTGGCGCACAAGGAGTAATCCCCGATGGGTTTCAATCTATCCGAATGGGCGCTGCGTAACCGCCAGATCGTACTGTTCCTGATGCTCCTGCTGGCTGTGGTCGGGGCGTTGTCCTACACCAAGCTTGGCCAAAGCGAAGACCCGCCGTTCACCTTCAAGGCCATGGTAATTCGTACCAACTGGCCGGGGGCCACGGCCGAAGAAGTGGCGCGCCAGGTCACCGAGCGTATTGAAAAGAAACTGATGGAAACCGGGGAGTACGAACGGATCACCTCGTTCTCCCGCCCGGGCGAGTCCCAGGTGACGTTCATGGCGCGCGATTCCATGCATTCGGTGGATATCCCGGACCTCTGGTATCAGGTCCGCAAGAAGATCGGCGATATTCGCCAGACCCTGCCACCGGGAATCCAGGGCCCGTTTTTCAACGATGAATTCGGCACCACGTTCGGCAACATCTACGCCCTGACCGGCGAGGGCTTTGATTACGCAGTGCTCAAGGATTACGCCGACCGCATCCAGATCCAGCTGCAACGGGTCAAGGATGTGGGCAAGGTCGACCTGCTCGGGTTGCAGGACGAGAAGGTCTGGATCGAACTCTCCAACGTTAAACTGGCCACCCTCGGGGTGCCGCTGGCGGCGGTGCAGCAGGCACTTGAAGAACAGAACGCGATGTCCACCGCCGGCTTCTTCGAAACCACCAGCGAGCGTTTGCAGCTACGGGTCTCGGGGAATTTTCAGACGGTCGACGAGATCAAGAACTTCCCGATTCGCGTTGCAGATCGCACGTTCCGCATCGGTGATGTGGCGGACGTTCGTCGTGGCTTCAACGATCCACCGGCGCCGCGCATGCGCTTCATGGCTGAAGACGCCATCGGTCTGGCGGTGGCCATGAAGGACGGTGGCGATATTCTGGTATTGGGCAAGGCGCTGGAAATCGAGTTCGCCCGGATTCAGCAAAACCTGCCGGCCGGCATGCAGTTGCGCAAAGTCTCCGATCAACCCGCCGCGGTGAAAACCGGTGTGGGCGAGTTCGTTCAGGTGCTGGTGGAGGCCCTGGCGATTGTGTTGCTGGTGAGCTTCTTCTCCCTCGGCGTGCGCACCGGCATGGTCGTAGCGCTGGCGATACCGCTGGTGTTGGCGATGACGTTCGCCTGCATGTATTACTTAGGGATAGGCCTGCACAAGATTTCCCTCGGCGCGCTGGTGCTGGCGCTGGGCTTGCTGGTGGATGATGCGATCATCGCCGTGGAAATGATGGCGATCAAAATGGAGCAGGGCTTCGACCGGATCAAGGCCGCCAGCTATGCCTGGACCAGCACCGCGTTCCCGATGCTCACCGGTACGTTGATCACCGCCGCCGGTTTCCTGCCGATCGCCACCGCGCAATCGGGCACCGGCGAGTACACCCGCTCGATCTTCCAGGTGGTGACCATTGCGCTACTGGCGTCGTGGGTGGCCGCCGTGGTTTTTGTGCCTTATCTGGGGGAGAAACTTCTGCCGGACCTGGCAAAAATTCACGCCGCCAAACACGGCGCCGGCGACGGCCAACCCGACCCTTACGGCACGCCGTTCTATCAGCGCGTCAGACGGCTGGTGGAGTGGTGCGTGCGCCGACGCAAAACGGTGATCGTGCTGACCATCGTGATGTTCGTCGCGTCCGTGGTGCTGTTCCGTTTCGTGCCGCAGCAGTTCTTCCCGGCATCGGGGCGACTGGAATTGATGGTTGATCTGAAACTCGCCGAAGGTGCCTCCCTGAGCAACACCGCCGAGGAGGTCAAGCGTCTCGAAGGCCTGCTCAAGGATCACGCCGGGATCGACAACTATGTGGCTTATGTCGGCACCGGTTCGCCGCGTTTCTACCTGCCGCTGGACCAGCAACTTCCGGCTGCAAGCTTTGCGCAATTTGTTGTCCTGGCCAAAACCATCGAAGACCGCGAAGCCCTGCGCACTTGGCTGATCGAAACCCTCAATGAACAATTCCCGGCCCTGCGCTCGCGGGTCACGCGTCTGGAAAACGGCCCGCCGGTTGGCTATCCGGTGCAGTTCCGGGTCACCGGTGAGAACATTGCGGACGTCCGCGCCCTGGCACGTAAAGTCGCGGCCAAGGTTCGCGAGAACCCACACGTGGCCAACGTGCATCTGGATTGGGAAGAGCCGAGCAAAGTCGTGTACCTGAACGTCGATCAGGATCGCGCGCGGGCGCTGGGCGTGAGCACGGCGAACCTCTCGGGGTTCCTGCGAAGCTCGCTGACCGGCTCCAGTGTCAGTCAGTACCGCGAAGACAACGAATTGATCGAGATCCTGCTGCGCGGCACGGTGCATGAGCGCACTGAACTGGCATTGCTGCCGAGCCTGGCCGTGCCGACCGACAACGGTCGCAGCGTGGCGCTGTCGCAGATTGCCACGCTGGAATACGGCTTTGAAGAAGGCATCATCTGGCACCGTAACCGCCTGCCCAACGTGACGGTTCGCGCCGACATCTACGGCAAGGAACAACCGGCGACACTGGTGCAGCAAATCATGCCGACCCTCGATCCGATCCGCGCCGAACTGCCGGACGGCTATCTGCTGGAAGTCGGCGGTACGGTGGAAGACTCGGCCCGTGGGCAGAACTCGGTGAAGGCCGGCGTGCCGCTGTTCATCGTGGTGGTGCTGACGTTGCTGATGCTGCAACTGCGCAGTTTCTCACGCACTGCCATGGTGTTTCTGACAGCGCCGCTGGGGTTGATCGGGGTGACGCTGTTCTTGATGGTGTTCCGTCAGCCGTTCGGTTTCGTCGCCATGCTCGGGACCATCGCGCTGTCCGGGATGATCATGCGTAACTCGGTGATTCTGGTGGATCAGATCGAGCAGGACATTGCTGCCGGGCTCAAGCCCTGGCAGGCGATCATCGAGGCGACGGTGCGACGTTTCCGGCCGATTGTGTTGACCGCGCTGGCGGCGGTGCTGGCGATGATTCCATTATCGCGCAGTGTGTTTTTCGGGCCGATGGCGGTGGCGATCATGGGCGGGCTGATTGTGGCGACGGCGTTGACGTTACTGTTCTTGCCGGCGTTGTATGCGGCTTGGTTCAGAGTGAAAAAAGAACCGGTTTGATCTTGGCGGCCTTCGGGCCGACCATGTTCTTGTTGGTGGTGTACATATCCATTTCTGCGGTAACGGCGGCTTATGGTTTCGCCCTTACGGCGACTCCCTTTTTTACAAGCGCCTAAAAAAGGAAGCAAAAAACGCTCGCCCCAAGCGTCCGGCCCCTCGCTAAGGCTCGGGGTTCCTTCGCTCCGGTATCCATCTGGGGGCATCGCCCTACGGTTGGCTTCGCTTCAACCTACATGCGATGTGTTCGACTGCGTCGAACGGCGCTGCGCGCCAATCCCCAGATGAACACCTCCACTCAGCCTCCCGAAGGGGCGGGTGAATCAAGATCAAAAGCGGCAGGCGAGCTAACGCTCG
>NZ_QKYZ01000024.1:0-77846 GCF_003253625.1 Pseudomonas sp. URMO17WK12:I6 | reverse complement strand
GACTCCACAAGCACCCACACGAATTGCTTGATTCAGTTGTTAAAGAGCGGTTGGTTAAGATCTTTCGTCTCAACCGAGGCGCGCATTCTACAGCAGCCTCTGTTGCTGTCAAGCAGTAAATTTCAAATTTTCTTCATGAAATTCAACTACTTGCCGCTAACTCAGTTTCAAACTCCTCGTTAGCGGGAGGCGAATAATACAGTGTTTTATTTGGTGGTCAACCACCTGTTGTAATTATTTTTACCTAATCCATGCGACTTAGGCGCAGTACCGACTTCTGCCTCATGAGCAGTCCAGGCTTTGCTTGCATTACCCGTCGACAAACCCGCCCTCTTTACCAGCTGCGCTATGATCGCGCCCCTCTGCGCCAGGATTCTTGAACGGGATGTCCATGTCTTTGCCACTAGCTGACGCTCATCAATCACTACCACCCGTACTCGTCGGCCCGTTATTGCGGCGCCTGGAACCTGCGCGGCTGGTGCTATGGCTGGTCGGGTCGCGTTCGCTGGCGCTGACGCTGCGCCTGCAAGGCATCGATATCCGCCTCAATGCGGATCAATGCACGATCATTCCCGTCGGCACTCATGCCTTTGTTCATTTAATAGATGTACCACTGAACACCGCCCTGCCCTGCGACACACTGATCGAGTACGACCTGCTGATCGCCGAGGCGGATGGCGCTCCGTCGGGCATCGCCGAGTGGGCACCTCACCTACTATATGGTGAAGCGCGCTGCCCGAACTTTGTGTTGCGCTCACAGATCGATCAGTTGCTGCATGGCTCCTGCCGTAAACCTCACCATCCGGCGGCCGATGGCTTGCTGTGTGTCGACCGGTTGCTCGCGTCAGAGCCGGACGCAAGCAAGCGTCCGGCTCTATTAATGATGAGCGGTGATCAGGTGTATGCGGATGATGTCGCGGGACCAATGCTGCGTGCAATTCATGCCTTGATCGAACGCCTGGGGTTGTTCGACGAACACCTCGACGGCGCAGTGGTCAGCGACAGCGCCAAACTCTACGAACATCCGGCCAGTTACTACCATCGTGCGGATTTGTTACCAGCGCTTGAGAGCAACGAAACCCTGCGCGAGCGATTTTTCGGTGGGGCGCGTAAGCCGATTTTCACCAGCAGCAGCGCCGACAATCATTTGGTGACCTTCGCCGAAGTCATGGCCATGTACCTGCTGGTGTGGTCGCCAACGCCCTGGACGTTGATCGCGCCGCAACCACCGACACTGACGCCCGAACGACGCAAGCGTTATGCCCTGGAGCAGACGCGCATCGATGGGTTCAAGGCGGGGCTGGGTGGCGTCGCGCGAGCGATGGCGCATTTGCCATGCCTGATGATTTTCGATGACCACGATATTACCGATGACTGGAATCTTTCTGCGCAATGGGAGGAAACGGCCTACAACCATCCGTTCTCCAAGCGCATCATCGGCAACGCGCTGCTTGCTTATATGTTGTGTCAGGGTTGGGGCAACAACCCGGATGCGTTTGGCAACGTACTGGAAAAAACCCGCTTATTGAGCGTCACGGGGCAAGACCATCACCTCGACAGCGAGATCCAGGACGAATTGATCGATGAACTGCTGAGTTTTCAGCAGTGGCATTACGTGCTGCCCACCCGCCCGGCGCTGGTGGTGCTCGACACCCGCACCCGGCGCTGGCGTAGCGAGATGAATCTCAAGCAGCCGTCGGGCCTGCTGGACTGGGAAGCACTCAGTGAGCTGCAACAGGAATTGCTCGATCATTCTTCGGCGATCATCGTCTCACCGGCGCCGATCTTCGGCGTCAAATTGATCGAAACCGTACAGCGCGTGTTCAGTTGGTGCGGTTACCCACTGCTGGTGGACGCCGAAAACTGGATGGCTCATCGCGGCGCGGCTCAGGTGATCCTGAACATTTTCCGACACTCCCGCACACCCGGTAACTACGTGGTGCTGTCCGGCGATGTGCATTATTCCTTCGTCTATGAAGTATTGATCCGACACCGCAAGGCCGGCCCGCGTATCTGGCAGATCACCAGCAGCGGCATCAAAAACGAATTCCCACCCGCCCTGCTCGAATGGTTCGACCGCCTCAACCGTTGGCTCTACTCGCCCCGCTCGCCCCTTAACTGGCTGACCAAACGCCGACGCATGCGCATTGTTCCGCACATCCCCGAACACGCCGAAGCAGGGGAACGGTTGTGGAACTCGGCAGGAATTGGCCAAGTGTTCTTCAATGAAAAGGGCCAGCCACAGGATATTTATCAATTCAATGCGGATGGATCGCCGAAGACGCGAATGATCGCGCCAGAAATGTCCGAAACAGCCGACTGACTTCGCACGAATGACCATGAGTAATCATTACCCGGCCACCCTAAACCTCACTCGAACCCTGATCATCGGCAATTCCGGCTCGGGCAAGAGCTGGCTGGCCAAACGACTGGCCGAGCATCTGCAAGTGCCTTGTACCGATCTCGACCTGATTCACTGGGTATCCGATGAACACAGCATCGCCCGTCCCCGCAACGAAGCACTGGGAATGGCGCGGGTGGCGGCGAGTGAAGAGCGTTGGGTTATCGAGGGTGTTTACGGCTGGATGGTCAGCGAACTTGTGGAGCAGGCCACTGCGCTGATCTGGCTGTGTCTGGAGGACGAAGATTGCGTGAACAACATACGCCAGCGAGAAGCGAGGCGGGACGAGAAGGAAGAGTTGCTGATTGCGTTACTCGATTGGGCCGGCAGCTACCGTACTCGCCAAGGGTCCAGTGGATTTGCCGCCCATCAGCGTTTGTTTGACCGGTTTAGCGGCTCAAAACTTCAACTGATGAACCGGGCTGAAGTCTCCGCTTTCGTCAGTACGGTGCAGCAAACCAATTGATAGCCCCGCAAGATAGCCCCCGCAATTTTCTTTGGGGGCTATTTCACTCAGGGAGACACCGATTTTGTAGGAGCTGCCGAAGGCTGCTCCTACAAAGGGAAGCGGTGTATACACAGAAGGTGTCAGGCCGCTTTCACCGCCCGCCCCACTCCTCTGACAATCATTTCCACTTCCCGCTCATCGATCGTCAGCGGTGGCAGCAGGCGAATGGTCTTGCCCCGTGTCACGTTGATCAGCAAACCGTGATCCCGCGCGGCAATCAAGGTCAGGTCGCGGATTGGTTGGGCGAGTTCGATGCCGATCATCAATCCCTGGCCACGGATCACCAGGACGTTCGGATCGTCGGCCAGTTCGACGCGCAATCTGGCAAGCAGGCGTTCGCCCTGAAGTCTGGCGTTTTCCAGCAGGCCTTGTTCTTCGATGATCTCCAGCACGGTGCAACCCACCCGACACGCCAGCGGATTGCCGCCGAATGTACTGCCGTGGCTGCCAGGTGTGAATAAATCCGCAGCCCTGCCCCGAGCCAGGCAGGCACCGATGGGCACTCCGTTACCCAGGCCTTTGGCCAAGGTCATGACGTCCGGGATGATGCCTTCGTGCTGGAACGCAAACCACTGGCCGGTACGGCCGATGCCGGTCTGGATTTCGTCGAGCATCATTAACCAGGCGCGCCGGTCACAGAGCTCGCGCACCGCTTTGAGATAACCAGGCGGCGCCACTTGCACACCACTTTCGCCCTGAATCGGCTCCATCAGAATCGCCACAATGCGTGGGCCGTGGGCTTTCTGCGCCTTCTCCAGGGCAGCGAGGTCGCCGAATGGCACTTTAATGAAGTCCCCCGGCAACTTGTTATACCCCAGGCGCACCGCCGGGCCGTCACTGGCCGACAAGGTGCCGAGGGTCCGTCCGTGGAAAGCGTTCTCCATGACCACTACCAGCGGCTGCTCGATGCCTTTGTGCCAGCCGTAAAGCCGCGCAAGTTTCAGCGCGGTTTCGTTGGCTTCGGCACCGGAGTTATTGAAGAACGCCCGCTCCATGCCCGACAGCCGAACCAGTTTCTGCGCCAGCCGCTGTTGCCAGTCGATGCTGTACAGGTTGGATGTGTGCAACAGCAACCCGGCCTGTTCGCTGATGGCCGACACGATTCGCGGATGGGAATGGCCGACGTTGGTCACCGCCACGCCCGCCACCGCGTCCAGGTATTCACGACCGGCCTGATCCCATAGGCGCGTGCCCAGGCCTTTGCTGAAACTCAGGGCCAAAGGTTGGTAAGTGCTCATCAGGCAGGTGGCGGTCATGACATCAAGCTCCATCAATAGTCGGTGTTTTTGCAGTATGGTTAGCCACCTGAGCTGGATAAATACCGCAACACTTCAATCATTTTAAAGCTGGGCTTGATAATGGATTTATTCCAGGCAATGACCGTTTACGTAAGAGTGGTGGAAGCCGGCAGCATGACCGCCGCCGCTTTGCAGTGCGAAATGTCCACGACCATGGTCGGTAATCACCTGCGGGCTCTGGAGCAACGCCTGGGTGTGCGCTTGCTCAACCGTACGACACGGCGTCAGCGTTTGACGGAATTCGGCACGGCGTACTATCAGCGGTGTCTCGAAGTGCTGGGGCTGGTGGCTGACTCCGAACGCCTGGCCGAACAAACCCTCGACGAGCCGAGCGGCACTCTGCGCATCACCGCACCGCTGACCTTCGGCACCGAACGGCTCGCACCGGCCCTGAGCGAGTTCACCCTGCGCTGCCCGCAAGTCAAACTCGATGTCGTTTTGACCAACCAGCGCCTGGACTTGCTCGACAACGGTTTCGACGTGGCGATTCGTCTGGGCACGACCGAGCTGTCCAACATGATTTCTCGCCCGCTCATCGACTACACGATGACCCTGTGCGCATCGAAGGATTATCTGGAGCGTCGAGGCACACCGCAGAAACCCGCCGACCTGCAACACCATGACTGTTTGGCCTTCGCCTACCCGGCCGGAGATGACTGGCACTCGGTAGCCAAACAATGGCGCCTGAAGGGGCCCGAAGGTGAAGTCATGGTGGCGGTCAGCGGGCCGATGTTGATCAACAGCTCGGCGGGGTTGCATCAAGCGGCGCGAACCGGCATGGGCATCGTGATGGTTCCCGATGCGCTGGTGGAGCAAGACCTTCGGGACGGAAAACTGGTGGCCTTGATGCAGGACTACCAACTGCCAAGTCGGCCGATGAACCTGGTGTATGCCCAGGACCGCTACCGTTTGCCGAAATTGCGCAGCTTCGTTGACTTTGCACTGCAGTGGTGGGGCAAGCACTAGCCGGGGCAATACGCCATGAACTAATCTCCTCGACTGACGAGTCACGTTAATATCAGGACGGCAGGGAGACCGATGATGGGTGAGGCATCGAAAATCGAGCCGTTGAAGTTCGATCTGTCAGATTTTAACGAAGACATGCTGCACACCATTCTGGAACTGGTCAGCGATGGTATCTGGGACTGGAACGCCAACACCGGGTTCGTCTATCGCAACCCCGGGTGGTACGAGATGCTCGGCTATACGCCTCATTCCCTGGACAACAATGTGTTGACCTGGGAAAACGTGATCCACCCCGACGATTATTCGCGGGTCATGGCGTTGTTTGATGACTACCTGGATCAGCGCGCTCCCGGTTATCAGGCCGAGTATCGCTGCCGCATGCGCGATGGCACTTACACCTGGATCGAGGATCGCGGCTACGTGCTGGCACGTAATGCCGACGGCTCGGTGGCGCGAATGATCGGCGCGCACCGCAGCATCGAAGACAAGAAACGCCTGATCGAAGAAATGGAGCGGCGTAATCAATCCCTGGAAGCCATCGTCAAGGAACGTACTCGGGAGTTGTCCCGGGTCAATCAGCAGTTACAGATTCAACTCGAAGAAAATCGCAAATTGGCAGAAACCGATGTGCTGACCGGCATCGCCAATCGCTATCGACTGGAGAAAACCCTGCCTAAGGAATGCGACCGCGCCCAACGCTTCCGCGAACCCCTGTCGCTGATTGCCATGGACCTCGATGACTTCAAAAACATCAACGATCACTACGGTCACGCCCTGGGAGATGCAGCGTTGGTGCAAGTGATCGAGAGTGTGAAGCACTGCGTGCGCAAAGGCGATCTGTTGGCGCGCTGGGGCGGTGACGAATTCATCCTGATTTTGCCCAATACCTTGTTGGCCGACGCCAGGTCACTCGCTGAAAGAATCCGTCATGGCCTGGCGAGCCTGCTGCCGGTCGGGGACTATCAAGTGACCATGAGTTTTGGCGTGGTGCAGCGCTTTGAAGAAGAACAACAGACCGGGTTGCTGGCCAGGGCCGATCAGGCGTTGTATCGGTCGAAAATCGCGGGCAAGAACCTGATTTCTGGGTGAGGCGACTCCGTCCTGTCAGCCGCCCTGCATGCCCGCTTTCACCAATACTGGTTTTTCCTGATACCGATCCGGATACAGTTGCTTCAACTGCGCCACTTTCGGCAGGTCATTGATCACGATGTAGGGGTAGGTCGGATGCTCGGTCAGGAAGTCCTGATGCTCCTCTTCCGCCGGGTAGAAACCGTTGTAGCTTTCCAGCTTGGTGACAATCGGTTTATTGAACGAATGGGCAGCGTCGAGCTGGGTGATGTAAGCCTGGGCGACGCGTTGCTGTTCGGTGCTTTTCGGGAATAGCGCCGACCGATACTGAGTGCCTCGGTCCGGGCCCTGGCGGTTGAGTTCGGTGGGGTTGTGGGCCACCGAGAAATAGATCTGCAGCAGGCTTCCGTAACTGACCTGAGCGGGATCGAAGGTCACTTCGACGGCCTCCGCATGGCCGGTGTCACCCTCGCTGACCCGCTCGTATTGAGCGGTATTGGCTGCGCCACCGGCATAACCGGAAACCGCATTTTTCACCCCTTTGACATGCTGGAACACGCCTTGGACGCCCCAGAAGCAACCGCCGGCAAAAACCGCCGTTTCGCTGTGCGCCTGGGTGGTTTCGTCAAGCGTCGGCGCCGGGATGATGACCGCCTCTTCGGCGCCTGCGAACGAGAATGCAGAGCACTGACCAATTACGCTGGCGGCGGCCAAACCCAGAAATGTGCGACGCCAGTTGAATGGGGTTTTCATGGGCTGTCTCCTGAATGAATGGGGGCTATCAACCAAAGGTAAACGCATACGCCGACACACCCGGATCGAGAAACTCGATGCTGAAAGTCCGGTCCTTTACGCCTGTGCTCTGGCGTACCAGTTGATACAACCGCTGCTCGGTGACGCTGCCGCGGCCATCAGGCGCGACGTCGATACCGTGGGCATCACCTGGGGGCTTGCCGTCGATCAACACTTTGAAACGCACCGGTTTGCCGTCAGCACCGGGGCCCAACACCAAGTGCAAGTCGCGAGCGTGAAAGCGATAGACGATACGACTGGCCGCAGCATTTGAAACGGCCCGCTCCGGACCGACAGCCCATTGACCGTCCAGGCTCCAGTCATTGAGGGCCAGTTGTGACGGTGGCTTATAGGCAGTCGCCTTGTCCGGCACCAGGCTGGTTTCAGAGGCGAAATGCTCCATCCGTCGGTAGCCGACATAGGTTTCGGGCGATTGCACTTCATTCATATCCGGGGCGAGTTGAACACCCTGGGCGTTGGCATTGATCAGCCCCTGCGCGACTTTCGCGGCCCCCGCCTCACGTAACAGTCGCTGAATCACTTGTTCGGATTCGGCGTACTTGCCTTCACCAAAATGGTGATAACGAATGCGCCCCTGAGCATCGGCAAAGTAATGGGCCGGCCAGTATTCGTTGTTGAAAGCACGCCAGATCTTGTAGTCATTATCAATGGCCACCGGGTAGGTGATGCCCAGGTCCTTCATGGCTTTGGTGACATTGCCCACATCCCGTTCGAAGGCAAACTCGGGCGCATGGACACCGACCACCACCAAGCCCTGATCGCGATACTTCTCGGCCCAGGCCTTCACATACGGCAGGGTGCGCAGGCAGTTGATGCAGGAGTAAGTCCAGAAATCCACCAGCACGACCTTGCCCTTCAACGCCTGAGCGGTGAGTGGGGGCGAGTTGAGCCATTGCACGGCGCCGTCCAGGGATGGAAGGCTGCCCTCAATCGGCAGCGCGTTCGGCGCCTTCGCGGTCACTTTCATCGCATCTCCAGCGGCCATCATGCCGCCGGCGGGTTGATCGCCGGCCTGTGGAATCTGCGCCATCATTGTCCCGCTGTTGGCCGGTGTCTGACTGGCCAATCGGTTAACCAGCACCTGCTCGATACCGCCGGTGGACGCCGTTGAAACCCGCGCCAGAATCCCGGTGTCCAGTCCCAGGGCTATCGCCACCACACCAACCAGCATCGCAGCGCCCAGGCCTCGACGCAGCCACTCGCCCGCGCCTATCGAGCGCTTCATTGCGGCGAAGACCTTACCGCCCAGCAGTAGTGCTGCGGCGAGAGAAGTGGCGGCACCGGCCGCGTAAGCCAGCAGCAACAGAGTGGTTGCGATGCTTGCCCCTTGCAGCGCCGCGCCGGTCAGCAGCAAACCCAGAATCGGCCCGGCGCAGGGTGCCCAAAGCAGGCCCGTGGCGACGCCGATCAGGAATGAAGCGCCGGGACGCGGCCGGGCATCGGCGCCCGCGGCTTGCGACAGCCGACCGCCGGCTGCCACCAGTGGACGCGTCAGGCGTTCGGCCAACCGCGGCAGCAACAGCGTCAACCCGAACAGTGCAACGAACAGCAACGCGAGCCAGCGACCGTATTGATTGACTTGCACCACCCAACCGCCGCCCACCGCCGCCAACGAGGCGACGAGCGCGAAGGTCAGCGCCATCCCCGCCAGCAGCGGCAAGCCACTTTTCATAAATGGCTGCCCGGTGCGAGCGAAGACAAAGGGCAATACCGGCAGAATGCACGGGCTGACAATCGTCAGCACACCACCGAGATAAGCGAGGACCAGAAGCCACATAACGTCGACCTGCATGAAGTGAGTGAAAGGAAGTGCCCATGGATTACGCCTGTGGCTTGAAGGTCAGCGCCAGGCCGTTCATGCAGTAGCGCAGACCGGTGGGCTTTGGCCCATCCTCGAAGACATGCCCCAGATGACCGCCGCAACGACGACAGTGCACCTCTTCGCGCAATACACCGAAGGAGCGGTCCTGTCGGGTGGCCACCGCGTTGTCCAGGGGAGCCCAGAAACTCGGCCAGCCAGTACGACTGTCGAACTTGGTGTCGGAAGAAAACAACGGCAGATCACAACCGGCGCAGGCAAAAACGCCTTTGCGGTGCTCGTTGTTCAGCGGGCTGCTGTAGGCCCGTTCGGTGCCCTCTTCGCGCAGTATTTCGTACTGCTCGGCGCTGAGCCGGGCACGCCATTCGCTGTCGCTGTGGGTCACCTCGAAAACCTCCTGCGCGCGGGCTTCATCGACCAGCGCAACGCTTGTGGAAAATTTTGGCAATACACCGATCACCAGGGCTGCAGCCCCCAGCCCGCCGCTCGCTACAAGAAACTGTCGCCGTGAAAACATGGCCTTCTCCAAAATTCCAGGTGCCTTGCATGGAACACAGCCTAGGCTTGAGTTGATCGCCAAATCCTCACGAGGAGTTAAATAATTCGTGATAACTCAACCTCAGGAAAACCCGCACAATGTGTTCATTGCGTCACAAAGGATTGAGCTCCATGGAACAGACCAAACGCGTCCTGGTGGTCGAGGACGACCTGCACATCGCCGACCTTATCTGCCTGCATCTGCGCGATGAGCAGTTCGAGGTGGTGCACTGCGCCGACGGCGACGAGGGCATGCGTCTGTTGCAGCAAGGAAGCTGGGACGCACTGATCCTCGACCTGATGCTGCCCGGCGTCGATGGCCTGGAAATCTGCCGCCGCGCCCGGGCCATGGCCCGTTACACACCGATCATCATCACCAGTGCGCGCTCCAGCGAAGTGCATCGGATTCTGGGACTGGAGCTGGGCGCCGACGATTACCTGGCCAAACCCTTTTCCATGCTCGAGCTGGTGGCACGGGTCAAGGCACTGCTGCGACGGGTCGACGCCATGGCCCGCAATCTGAAAATGGATGCTGGCAGTCTGATCAGCGATGGCCTGTCCATCGACCCGATCACCCGTGAAGTCTCCCTCGACGGCCGGCGTCTTGACCTCACGCCACGGGAATTCGACCTGCTTTACTTCTTTGTCCGTCAGCCTGGCAAAGTCTTCTCGCGCATGGACCTGCTCAATGCGGTGTGGGGCTACAGCCACGAAGGCTATGAACACACGGTCAACACTCATATCAACCGCCTGCGGGCAAAGATCGAGGCCGATCCGGCGCAACCGGCGCGCATCCTCACGGTGTGGGGCCGTGGCTACAAATTCGCAGCAAGCGGAGAGCAGCCATGAGGCTGACCCTGACTCAACGCCTGTCCCTGGTGTTCGCCGTGCTGTTGCTGGTGTGCTGCGGTACCTCGGCGTGGATGCAGGTGCGCTCCAGTCAGATGCATGAACTGGAAGTGGTGCAAGGCTTGTCGCGGGATCTGGCCCAACACATTGCCCACGACACCGTGCTGATGGACCGCAATGGCCCGATGCCCAATGCCGTGCGCGAACTGTTCAGCCAGCTGATGCTGGTCAATCCCAGTGTCGAGGTCTATCTGCTGGACACAGGAGGCCGGATTGTCGGCAGCGCCGCGCCCGAAGGCCGGATACATCGGGAGCAGGTCGATCTGGTGCCGATCCAGCGTTTGCTAAAAGGCGAGTCCCTGCCGATTCTGGGTGACGATCCGCGCAGCGTCGATGGTCGCAAGGTGTTCAGCGCCGCGCCTTTGCGGGTCAACGGTCAGCCGGCCGGTTATCTGTATGTAGTGTTGCTCAGCGAAGCGCATGACCGCTTCGCCGAGCGCGGAGCCACCAGCGCGGCGCTCAATACCGCGTTGTTGTCCATCGGACTGGTGGCGTTGCTGTGCCTGATTGCCGGCCTCACGGCATTTGCCCTGATCACCCGGCCATTGCGGCGCTTGACCGAAAAAGTCAGTCAGTTTGATATCAACGGCGTTCCGGCCGCTTCGCCGGATCCTGAGCCGGAGCCGATGGAAAAGGCCGCCAGCCACGATGAGATAGCCGTACTCGACGCGGCCTTTCGGCAGATGCAAGCGCGCCTCGGTGAACAATGGCGCTCGCTGACCCGTCAGGATCAGGAGCGTCGCGAACTGGTGGCCAACATCTCCCACGACCTACGCACACCGCTGGCCTCACTGCACGGTTACCTGGAAACCCTTTCGCTCAAGGACGCCACCTTGTCCCCCGCCGATCGCCGTCGCTATCTGGGAATCGCCCTGGATCAAAGCCGCAAGGTCGGCGGCCTGGCGCAATCGTTGCTGGAACTGGTGCGGCTGGAACACGGTTTCGTGCAACCGGTGCTGGAGCGTTTCTCCCTGACTGATCTGGTGCAGGACATTTTTCAGAAGTTCGAACTCAGCGCCGAAGCGCGCCAGATCGAACTCAAGGCCACCTTCGCCCCCAACGTCGCCGTGGCCTGCGCCGATCTGGGGCTGATCGAGCGGGTGCTGACCAATTTGTTCGACAACGCCCTGCGCCACACGCCCCCAGGCGGAGAAATCGAACTCAGCCTCCGCCCCCAAGGGGCTTTTATCGAAGTGACCGTCAGCGACACCGGCCCCGGCATCGCCCCCCAACTGCGTGAAGGTCTGTTCCTGCGGCCATTCAACATTGGCGGCGCACGGCGCGATGGCGGGCTGGGGCTGCGGATCGTGCACCGGATCCTGCAATTGCACGGTCGCGAGATCGAGCTGATTGATGTGCCGGGACGCGGCGCGACTTTTCGCTTCTCCTTGCCGGCGGATGAGCAAACGGCGGAGCAATGGATGACTCGTTCGATGAATATGAATTCGACGGGGAAATAGTCGATAGCCTCGGCCATGGCAGCAGCTATTATCCGGACTCTTCATTCCCGGCACGGATGCTACGTAATGCTCAATACCCTGCAAAACACCCCGCTATGGGTTTATGCGATCTTTCTGCTGCTCTGTTACTACGGCGTCAAAGCCTTATCCCCAACCCATGAAAGCAAAACGTCGTTGCTTGTCACTCCACCGCTTTTGCTCGGCTGGTCGTTGTACTCGCTGAACCTGACGCTGAACCCTCAACTATCGATTGGCTGCTGGTTGGCCGCCGTCATTATGGGCAGCCTCACGGCACTGGTTGTATTTGCGCACAAGGGTATTGAGCTGGATGATCCGGAAACCGGGCTGATCGTGCCGGGCACGGTTAAAACACCGGTGCTCTACCTGCTGTTTTTTGCCGTGAACTATTACTTTGGCTATCAGGATGAGGTGCATCCGGAGTTCGCCGTCACGCTTGAGATGGTGTTGCTCAAGGCTACGGCGTCGGGTTTTGTCTGCGGATTGATCAGCGGGCGGGCGCTGAAACTTTATCGGGTGCTGCTGACACTCCAGGCAAAACGCCCGCAGATGTCAGTCAGCTAAAAGCGCTCTCACCAAAAATGCAGACCAGCCACCGGTTCATCCGTGACAACACAGCGCTGGTCCAATAGATTAGGCGGCCTGAAAAAGCCCCGTGCTTTCTCGCCTCTATCCAAGTTAAAGAAGTAGTGAAATTTCAATGTCCGATTCCAATACCGCTGAATCCGTAGTCACCTTGTCGTCCAAAGCGGAATACGAAAACTCCATCAATCTTTCACAACACGTGCCTCAGGCCAAGACCATCAGCGAGATGGTTCTGGACGCTTTTCAATCCACCCGGGAAAGCGACCAGATCCGCGAACTGCGCGCCGCGATTCGCCAGGCTCACGACAGCTTCGATGACGATAAAGCCTACGAATTGATGGGCGAACTCAAGCAATTGAAAGACGCCGAAGCGGCCGATATTGCCGCCCTGGAAGACCTGAGCAGCAAATTCCCGATCAGCCGCATTCTGTCCAGCTTCAAGGACGACCCGGCGTTCCAGGAAATCGTTTATGGCCTGGCGCTGAAAGTGCTGAACCAGACTCACCAAGCCATCAGCAACCCGAGCAGCGGCAAGAGCAAAGCGGCTCGCGCCAAAAAAGAAGTCGAAGTGTTCACCATCAGCAAGGACGGCATCAGCGTCACCCTGCCCCTGCGCACCCCGCGCTCGCGCCTGAACGTTGACCGTGAAGCACTGGAATTCCTGGGCTTCACTTTCGTCGGCGAAGGTGAAGAAGCGGAGCTGGAAAGCGAGACGTTCCTGGACAATGCCGGGGCCGAACAACCGGTCAACCGAAAAAACATCATCACCGCGCTGCAGCAGCAGACCGCGTTCGACGGTTACAGCATCGCCGCGCAGTAACGCTAAACGCTGCACACAAAAATCCCCGCCATCGAGCGGGGATTTTTATTGCCTGTACACCAATCGTGATTAAACGAAAAAGCCCCGCCCTTCTCTCGAAGGGCGGGGCTTTTCTTTACAACATCCGACGCTTAAGGCGCGTACGTCAGCAACAACTCGCTCGGCACTTTGAAGTCCAAAGACATCATCACGCTCAACGCGGTAATGGTGAAGATCGAGAACACGAACAGCTTGCGTGCCCAGACCGTGTCATCCACTGCCTTGTAGCCGGTCCAGGCCATGTACAGCCAGTACATGCCCATGGCCGCGGCGACGGCGAGGTAGCTCATGCCGGCGTAGCCGCTGAAAGTCAGCATCAAGGTCGCCACGAGGAAGGCCAGGATGTAGAGCAGGATGTGTTTCTTGGCCACTTCAATGCCGCGCTTCACTGGCAGCACCGGAATCGATGCGGCCAGGTAATCGTTGAAGCGGAAGATTGCGATGGCGTAGGAATGCGGCATCTGCCACAGGCTGAACATCACCAGCAACGTCAGTGCGGCCATGTCGAAGTTATTGCTGACTGCGACGTAACCGATCACCGGCGGCATCGCCCCCGACAGACTGCCCACCAGCGTGCCGTGAACCGACTTGCGCTTGAGGTACAGGCTGTAGAAGCCGACGTAGATGACAAAACCGATCACCGCGAACAACGCGGCCAACGGGTTGGCCACCTTGTACAACAACGCAACGCCGGCGACACCCAGGACGGTCGCATAAGCCAGGGCCAGTTTCAGGGAGATCAAGCCCTGGACCAGCACCCGGTTCTTGGTGCGTTCCATCTTCAGGTCGATGTCGCGGTCGATGCAGTTGTTGAACACGCAACCGGAAGCCACGACCAGGGACGTGCCGATCATCGCGGCCAGGAAAATGGCCAGATCGACATGCCCTTTGGAGGCCAGGAAAACTCCGCCTGCCACAGAAAGCACGTTACCGAAAATGATCCCCGGTTTGGTGATTTGGATAAAGTGCTTAAAGGACATCCGGACTTACCTCACTTCGCCATCATGTTGGTGTGGATGCTGAACATGATCCACAGCGACAGGCCAACCAGCAGGACAATCACGATCGCGGCGAAAACAAACGCAATCACGTTGTTACGCTGCGCGGCGGAACGGTCCAGGTGGAGGAAGTACACCAGGTGCACCAGCACCTGGATAACGGCGAAAGCCAGTACGATCCACAGAGTCAGTGACTTCGGCAGCGACGGGTACATCACCAGACCGAACGGGATCAGGGTCAGGATCACCGACAGGACGAAGCCAATGACGTAGGACTTGACGCTGCCGTGACCGGCGTCGTCATGAGAGTGCGCGTTAGCCATTTACATAGTCCCCATCAGATAAACAACGGTGAATACGCAGATCCACACCACGTCCAGGAAGTGCCAGAACAGGCTCAGGCAGCTCAGACGGGTCTTGTTGGTCGCCGTCAGGCCGTTTTTCTGCACCTGGTACATCATGATCGCCATCCAGATCAGACCGCTGGTCACGTGCAGACCGTGGGTGCCGACCAGGGTGAAGAACCCGGACAGGAAGCCCGAACGGTTAGGGCCGTAGCCCTCGGAGATCAGCATGTGGAACTCGTTGATCTCCATGCCGATGAAGCCGGCACCGAACAGGAAAGTCAGGGCCAGCCAGCCCAGGACCTGCTTCTTGTTGCCACGGAAGAACGCCAGCATGGCGAAGCCGTAGGTGATCGAACTGAACAGCAGCAGAGCGGTTTCGCCCAGTACGTATGGCAGTTCGAAGATGTCGTGGCCCGACGGGCCACCCGCTACGTTGTTAACCAGTACCGCGTACGCTGCGAAGATCGACGCAAACAGAATGCAGTCGGTCATCAGGTAGAGCCAGAAACCGAATACGGTCATCTCGCCCGAGTCGTGGTGATGGTCATCATGCCCATGTCCATCGACATGGGTGTGTCCAGCATTGGTCACTAAGTTCGACATGGTTTAAGCCTGTTCCAACGAGGTTTCAACACGGGTGGTGGTGGCTGGGACTTTCCCGGCTGCTACCAGACGCTTGTGCTGCTCGGCTTCGATGCGCTCGATCACGTCGACCGGCACGTAGTAGCCTTGATCATCACGGGCCGCGTGGATCGCGAAGTAGATCACGGTGCCTGCCAGGCTGGCGATTGCCAGCCACCAGATGTGCCAGATCATCGCGAAACCGAATACGGTCAACAGTGCGCCCATGACCACACCGGTCGCGGTGTTGTTTGGCATGTGGATCGGCTCGTACTTGGTCGGAGCCTTGTACGCGGTGCCGTTTTCCTTGGCTTCGGTGAACGGGTCGACAACGTCGGCTTTTGGCAGCACGGCGAAGTTGTAGAACGGAGGTGGCGAGGAGGTCGACCATTCCAGGGTGTGGGCATTCCATGGGTCGCCGTGCTCGCACATGTTCTGCGGCAGCTTGCGGTCACGGATACTCACGTACAGCTGGATCAGCTGGCAGGCGATACCCGCAGCGATCATCACCGCACCGAACATGGCAACGTACAGGTACGGCACCCACTCAGGGTTGGTGGTGGCGTTCAGACGACGGGTCATACCCATGAAGCCCAGTACATAGAGCGGCATGAACGCGACGAAGAAGCCGGAGATCCAGAACCAGAATGCTGCCTTGCCCCAGCCTTCGTGCAGCTTGAAGCCGAACGCTTTCGGGAAGTAGAAGGCGAAACCTGCGATGTAACCGAATACCGCGCCGCCGATGATCACGTTGTGGAAGTGCGCGATCACGAACAGGCTGTTGTGCAGTACGAAGTCAGCACCCGGGATGGCCAGCAGTACGCCGGTCATGCCGCCGATGGCGAAGGTCACCATGAAGCCCAGGGTCCACATCACCTGGCTGGTGAAGCGCAGACGGCCCTGGTAGATGGTGAACAGCCAGTTGAACAGCTTCACACCCGTCGGGATGGAAATCAGCATCGTCGCCAGACCGAAGAAGGCGTTGACGCTGGCACCCGAACCCATGGTGAAGAAGTGGTGCAGCCAAACCATGAAGCCCAGGATCGAGATCGCGCCCGAAGCGTAGATCATCGAATGGTGGCCGAACAGCTTCTTGCCGGTGAAGGTCGAGATGACTTCGGAGAAGATACCGAACGCCGGCAGGATCAGGATGTAAACCTCAGGGTGACCCCAAGCCCAGAACAGGTTGACGTACATCATCGGATTACCACCAAGTTCATTGGTGAAAATGTGGAAATCCATGTAACGGTCAAGCGTCAGCAAAGCCAGGGTAGCGGTCAGGATCGGGAACGAAGCCACGATCAGGACGTTGGCCCAGGTGCAGGTCCAGGTGAAGATCGGCATGTCCATCAGCTTCATGCCAGGGGTACGCATTTTCAGCACGGTGGCCAGGAAGTTGACCCCCGTCAGCGTCGTACCTAGCCCGGATAGCTGCAGCGCCCAGATGTAGTAATCCATCCCCACGCCCGGGCTGTATTGCAGGCCCGACAGCGGCGGATAGGCAACCCAACCAGTCTTGGCGAATTCGCCAACGCCCAGGGACAGGTTGATCAGCACCACGCCGGAAACCAGCAGCCAGAAGCTCAGGGAGTTCAGGAACGGGAAGGCAACGTCACGCGCGCCGATCTGCAACGGCACTGCAAGGTTCATCAGGCCGGTGAAGAATGGCATCGCCATGAAAATGATCATGATCACACCGTGGGCGGTGAAGATCTGGTCATAGTGTTCAGGTGGCAGGTAGCCAGGCGAACCCTCGGTGGCCATGGCCAACTGGGTACGCATCATGATGGCGTCGGCAAAGCCACGCAGCAGCATGACCATGGCGACGACGATGTACATCACACCGATTTTCTTGTGGTCGACCGAGGTCAACCACTCGGTCCACAAATAGGTCCACTTCTTGAAGTAGGTGATTGCAGCGAACAGTGCCAGACCACCGAGCGCGATCATGGCGATGGTCACCATTACGATCGGTTCGTGGAACGGGACCGCTTCCCAACTTAATTTACCAAACATCGTTTACTCCTCTGCCCCGGCAGCTGAATGCGAACTCATGTCCATTCCTTCCATGGCGGCCACTTCGTGCTCTTTCTTCTCGTGGTGCACTGGCTTGCCCGGTTTCATGCCTTCGTACTTGTCGACGATGATCTGGAACAGGTTCGGCGTGACCGAGGAGTAAAGCTCGACTGGGTTGTTCTGGCTTTGTTTGGACAGGGCTGCGTATTCAGCTTGTTCAAGCTGTTTAGGTGCCTTTTTGACTTCGCTTACCCAGGCGTCGAAATCTTCCTGAGAAGTGGCGATAGCTTTGAATTTCATGCCGGTGAAACCCGCGCCGCTGTAGTTGGCGGAGATACCGTCCATTTCAGCGTTCTGGTTGGCGATCAGGTGCAGTTTGGTCTGCATGCCCGCCATCGCGTAGATCTGACCGCCCAGAGCAGGGATGAAGAACGAGTTCATCACGGCGTCGGAAGTGATCTTGAAGTTGATCGGGGTGTGCGCCGGGAACACGATCTTGTTGACCGTGGCGATGCCTTGTTCCGGGTAGATGAACAGCCACTTCCAGTCCAGCGCGACCACTTCAATGGTGACCGGCTTGACGTCGGATTCCAGCGGCTTGTAAGGGTCCAGCGCGTGGGTCGACTTGTAGGTGACGTAACCCAGGGCAATGATGATCAGTACCGGAATAGTCCACACCGCGATTTCGATCTTGGTGGAGTGAGACCATTTTGGCGTGTAGACGGCGTCCTGGTTGGAAGCGCGGTATTTCCAGGCGAACAGGAACGTCATGACGATGACCGGCACGACGACCAACAGCATCAGCAGCGTTGCGGTGATGATCAGGTTTCGCTCATCCAGGCCGACCTGGCCCTTGGGATCGAGCAAGGTCATGTTGCAGCCTCCCAGCAACAACGTGCCGAGCAGCGGCAATAAGCCTAGTAGTCTGGGGTACCTGTTTTTACTCATCTCACGACCTCTAAAGCAGCTTGCGCAATGCAGTTGGGTTTTGATCGCCAACACTTCACCCTGCCAAGGGTTGGCATTTTTCTTGGATTGAATAAGGGCCTGCCCGTCGCGCGTCAGACGCGGCTCGACAATTGCTGGGCCTGCGGTGTGTTCTTATTCGAATTCGTGGTCAAGGGCCTTGTTACAGACCAATTCCATTTGGTGCGGATCGTCGGAAGGCACCGACAATGGGGGGTCGCATGAAGCCATCAGGCTTCTCGACGCCCTGTTCTACTCATAAGCCTGAGTCAGGATGAGCAGTGCCGGGAATTCAGTGCGGGCGATTGTAGATATGTAGCGATTCATAAACCATGTCTCATCCCGAAATAATTTTTATCCGTTCCAGCAACAATCATTCACGGTTTTTGCAAAAGTGGGCCATGGTATCGAAATTAATTCTCAACAAAAACACCAAAAAATGTAGGTGTACCGCGCGAAGTTCAGACAGCTTCCTGGGCTCTGCGCTCGCCTCAGACCCTGCTCTACCCCCTATGTGACAAGGGCTTTGGCCATTCGCCAGCCCCTGTTAAAACTGCCTGTTTCGGCTGATTGGCACTGAAAGCGGCAGTGGCTTGCGGGGCCTGTTTTGGGTGCCTGAAGGTGTCCCGATTCCATGTCTTGAAATGACTTGCGACACTCGAGCTGTGACAACATGTCGCACACATGCCGCATCCATAATTGTCGCGCATCAAGGTCTTTTCATTTGAGCTTTGAACATGCAAAACGCCCCGGCCTCTCAACGAGGACCGGGGCGTTTTTTGTTTCCTGCAACGGTGTGGCGGACGGCCTCAGTGCAGCGCTTTGCGGTTACGCCAAGTGAGCAGCGGCACCAGCACCACGACCAGCACGAACGCCGTCAGCGCCCACTGTGCCAGGGACAAACCAAGGATCGGCGGGTACGGCGTGGAGCAGAAACCGTCGACCTGGAAGCCCAGCGGGAAGATCTTCGCCAGCGGCAGGCCGTCGACGATCGGTTGCAGCACATCGATGCCACAGCTGACTTCCGGGTACAGCTGGGTATAGACGTGATGCCCGGCCACCCCAACGCCTGCGATGGCGCTGATCACCACCAACGCCTCGAACAGCGTGATGCTGCGGCGGGTGCGCATCGCCGCGCCGATAAACGCGAAGAGCGCGATCAGCAACAATGCGTAGCGCTGCAAGATGCACAACGGGCACGGCGCCTCGCCCAGCACCACTTGCATGTACAGCGCGCCACCGATCAGCGCCAGGCAGATGATGCCCAGCAACACCAGATAGCGCCGTTCACGTCCCAACCGCATTGTTTCCTCGCTCATCGCGTTTCCCTTCTGTGTCCGTGGATCAGCTCGCCGGCGGCTGCGCTTGCAGCTGCTGCATCAGGCTGATGTTGTCTTCGATATGCCAATTGGCCGCGATGCGACCGTTGTCGATCTGATAGATATCGGTTGCCCGGAAGTCTACACGCTGGCCCTGACCTTTGAGAGCCTTGAACGGGCCGGTGAAGTGCCCGCGAAAGTGCAAATGCACCACCACCCGATCACCGGCAATGATCATTTGTTCGATCTCGCAGCTCAGGTCCGGCACCGCCGTGCGAAAGAACTTCGACGCCAGCAGTGGCCCGGTCGGCCCCTGAACCCGGCCTTCTGGCGGGGTCTTGTCGACGAACTGCTCTGACAACGCAGCCTTGGCCAACCCCTCCTCCCCGGTGTTCCAGAAGCTGCCATAACGCCGGGCGGCCAATTCCATGGAGTCGCGCTGCGCCTTCGACAGGCTCTGATCGACAATCAGGCTCTTGGGCTGGAGCAAGGTCGGTTCGGCAGAGGCAAACGGACTCGCCAGCAGCGCAGCGGTCAGGCTGAAGCCGGCCAGGGTTAAACGGCGGGAGATAGTGATGTGAGTCATGGGGCGATCCTGATCATGTAAACGAACGAGCGCCTATCATCAGCATCGGGGAATAAACGATAAACCGGTTAAGAACGGATTAACTTTTAAGCGTTTTTTACGAATCGGGACCGTGGTGAAGCTTGCCCGCGAAGAAAGCGACTCGGTCCCCCGACCGAGTCGCCGCACTGCTTACTCCAACGCCGCAGCCGGCCCGAAGAACTCGTAACGGCTTTGCTTCTCCGGCACACCCAAGGCCTTGAGGTGACGCTTGATCGCCGCCATGAAGCCTTTAGGCCCCAGGAAGTAAGCATCCACATCGCGTTGCTGCGGCAACCACTCGCCGAGTTGCTCCTGGCTCAGCAGGCCAACCTTGTCCGCCGCCGGGCTGACGCCATCGTCTTCGGCGTAGCAATAGAAACGCTTGAGCTGCGGATGACGCTCGGCCAGCCCGTCGATCCAGTCGCGGAAGGCATGCACGCTGCCGTTGCGCGCACAGTGAATAAAATGCACCGGCCGCTCGGTCGCCAGCGCCGCTTCGAGCATTGCCAGCGTCGGGGTGATGCCGACACCGCCACTGATCAGCACCAACGGTTTGTCGCTGGCGGTCAGGGTGAAGTCGCCCGCTGGCGGGAACAGCATGATGCTCGCTCCGACGTGCAGTTGATCGTGCAAATGGTTGGAGGCGCGGCCACCGGTTTCGCGCTTGACGCTGATGCGGTACTGGCCCTTGTTGGCCAGCGCCGACAGCGAATAATTACGCCGGATTTCTTCGCCGTCGAGGATCAGTTTCATGCCGATGTACTGGCCGGGCTCGGCCGCGAGAATCGGCCCTTTATCCGCCGGTTCGAAGTAGAACGAAGTGATTTCCGAGCTTTCCTCGACCTTGGCCGCCACGATGAATTCCCGCGCGCCGCGCCAGCCGCCCGGTGCCTGGGCTTTCTGGTCGTAGATACTGGCTTCGGCACCGATCAGGATTTCGGCCAGTTGGTTGTAGGCCGCGCCCCAGGCGCTCATCACTTCAGGCGTGGCAATTTCGTCGCCCAGTACTTCAGAGATGGCTCGCAACAGGCAGCTGCCCACGATCGGGTAATGTTCCGGGAGGATTTGCAGGGCCACGTGCTTGTTGATGATCTTGGCCACCAGGTCGCCCAACTGATCGAGCTGGTCGATGTGCCGCGCGTACATCAATACACCATTGGCCAAGGCGCGAGGCTGATCGCCGCTGGCCTGGTGGGCCTGGTTGAACAGCGGGCGGACTTCCGGGTATTCGGAGAGCATCATGCGGTAGAAGTGAGTGATCAATGCCTCGCCACCGCTTTCCAGCAGCGGTACGGTGGACTTGACGATGGCACGGTCTTGAACGCTAAGCATAAGAGCAACTCCTGGGCTTTATATGAATACCCTTTGCTTATCAGTTTTCATGCCAACAATTAAAACCTTAAAAATCAAACAGTTAAAAACAAAGTAGTCATATCGACACTCATCCATTTATAGTCATAGCGACTACACGGAGTCATTATGACTGCAAAATTACTGCTCACGACCCTGCTGCCCCTGGTCTCCGACCTGTCCCGCGAGCTGCCCGAAGGCGAGCGCTATCGGCGCCTGCTCGAAGCCATGCGCGCCCTGCTCCCTTGCGATGCCGCCGCCCTGCTGCGACTCGACGGCGAATGGCTGGTGCCGCTGGCTGTGGACGGGTTGAGCACCGACACCCTCGGCCGCCGCTTCAAGGTCAGCGAACACCCGCGCTTCGAAGCGCTGCTCAGCAGCCCCGGCCCGACCCGCTTCGCCGCCGACAGCGACTTGCCCGATCCTTATGACGGCCTGGTCGATGGCCTGCACGAGCATTTGGAAGTCCACGACTGCATGGGCTGCCCGCTGTTTATCGACGAGCGCCCGTGGGGCCTGCTGACCCTCGACGCCCTCGACCCTGAGCGCTTCGAGCCGATCGAACTGGATGCCCTGCAAGCCTTCGCCAGCCTCGCCGCCGCCACCGTAAACGCCGCCGAGCGCATCGAACGGCTGGCCAATCGCGCCGAAGACGAACATCAGCGCGCCGAGGTTTACCGCCAGGCCAGCGGCCAGCAGAACCGTGAAATGATCGGCCAGAGCAAGACTTACAAGCGCCTGATGGAAGAGATCAATCTGGTGGGAGGCAGCGATCTCACTGTGTTGATCACCGGGGAAACCGGGGTCGGTAAAGAGCTGGTGGCCCAAGCCATCCACGCCGCGTCGCCCCGGGCCGACAAACCGATCATCAGCCTCAACTGCGCCGCCCTGCCGGACACCCTGGTGGAGAGCGAACTGTTCGGCCATGTGCGTGGCGCCTTCACCGGCGCGATGAATGATCGTCGCGGCAAGTTCGAACTGGCCAATGGCGGCACGTTGTTCCTCGATGAAGTGGGCGAACTGTCGCTGGCGGTGCAGGCCAAATTGCTCAGGGTGCTGCAGAGCGGGCAATTGCAGCGGCTGGGGTCGGACAAGGAGCATCAGGTCGACGTGCGACTGATCGCAGCGACCAACCGCGACCTGGCCGAGGAAGTACGCAGCGGCCGCTACCGCGCCGACTTCTATCATCGCCTGAGTGTTTACCCGCTGCTGGTGCCCGCATTGCGGGATCGCGGTCGGGATGTGCTGCTGCTCAGTGGCTACTTCCTGGAGCAAAACCGCTCACGCATGGGCCTCAACAGCCTGCGCCTGACCAGCGATGCCCAAGCGGCGTTGTTGGGGTATGGTTGGCCGGGGAACGTGCGGGAACTGGAGCACTTGATTGGCCGCAGCGCGTTGAAGGCGCTGGGTAATTGCACGCAACGGCCGAAGATTCTCAGCTTGAGCGCGGCGGATCTGGATTTGCCCAATAGCGGCGTAGAACAGGCAGCGGAACCCGTGGTCGCTGCGCCGGTAGCTGAGTTGATTCCAGGGGATTTGCGTGAAGCCACCGAGCACTATCAGCGCCAACTGATCAGCGCTTGCCTGGAACGACACCACCACAACTGGGCCAGCGCGGCGCGGGAGTTGGGCCTGGATCGGGCGAACCTGGGGCGAATGGCCAAGCGGTTGGGCATGAAATAGTTTCACCAGAATGAAGTAATACCCTTGTGGCGAGGGAGCTTGCTCCCGTTGGAGTGCGCTGCGCTCCTAAATCAGTCACCGCGTTGTATCAGGCAATACGCAGTTGCCGGTTTTGCGACTGCTACGCAGCCGAGCGGGAGCAAGCTCCCTCGCCACAGGGGGCACCGTTTGGCTGGCAATAGGCATTTCCCCTAAAGCCAGCCCCCAACAAGTCGATAACCCGGCATCGATAGCTGTTGGCGATGCTCATAATCGCCTCACCTTTTCCACAGAAGGTTTTTATGTCTTCCAACAAAGCCCGCGCAGATTCACTTTCGCTTCTGCTGTTTACCTTGCGCAGCGGCAAGCTGATGGCGATCAACCTGCTGAAAGTCAGCGAAATCATCCCCTGCCCGCCGCTGACCAAGCTGCCGGAGTCGCATCCCCACGTCAAAGGCATCGCCACCCTGCGCGGCGCGTCGTTGTCGGTGATCGACCTGAGCCGCGCCATCGGCGAACGACCGCTGGAAGACCCGAACGGTGGCTGTCTGATCGTCACCGACGTCAGCCGCTCCAAGCAGGGCCTGCACGTTCAGGCGGTGAGCAAGATCGTCCACTGCCTGACCACCGACATCCGTCCACCCCCCTTCGGCTCTGGCGGCGTGCGCTCGTACATCACCGGCGTGACGTCGGTCGACGGTACGCTGGTGCAGGTGCTGGACATCGAAAAGGTCATCCACGGCATTGCGCCGGCGCAGATCGAAATGGCCCCGACCGAACTGAGCATGGAAGAGGCTGAAGTACTGGGCAATGCGCGAATTCTGGTGGTCGATGACAGCCAGGTCGCACTGCAACAATCGGTGCACACCCTGCGCAACCTCGGCCTGCAATGCCACACCGCCCGCAGCGCCAAGGAAGCCATCGACTGCCTGCTGGACCTGCAAGGCACCGCCCAGCAGATCAACCTGATCGTCTCGGACATCGAAATGTCGGAGATGGATGGCTATGCCTTCACCCGCACCTTGCGCGAAACCCCGGACTTCTCGCACCTCTACGTGTTGCTGCACACCTCGCTGGACAGCGCGATGAACAGCGAGAAGGCTCGACTGGCCGGGGCCAACGGGGTGCTGACCAAGTTCTCCTCGCCAGAACTGACCAAGTGCCTGATCGAGGCGGCCAGGGTCGTCGCCGAACAAGGTCACTGAGTGTGGCCGAGGACTTTTGTTTTCTGATGCGGCGCAACCTCGCCGAGGGTGTGCCGCCTTTCACTTGGCCAAACGACATTGAGTTGACCGAGTACCGTCCCGAACTCGCCGAAGCCGTTCATCACTTGATGGAACTGGGTTATCGGGAAGGCGGCGGTCGCGTGCCGGCGCTGGAAGTCTGGCAACAGCGTTTCGAAACCGATCCTGAATACGATCCTACCCTGTGCTTCATCGCTCTGGATGCCAAAGGCATCGTCGGCGTCGCCCAGTGCTGGACCAGTGCCTACATCAAGGACTTGGTGGTGCACCCGCGTGCTCGAGGCCTCGGACTTGGCCGTGCGCTGCTGCTCCATGCTTTCAAGGTGTTTGCGCAGCGCCGCGAAGGTTTTGTGGATTTGAAGGTGCGGGAAGACAACCTTCGGGCGCGGGGTTTGTATGAAAGTGCCGGGATGTATGTGGTCCGCCGGGAGCCTGTGCCTGTCTGACAGACCGCTTTCGCGAGCAAGCCATCAGGCATACTCCGACCTTGACCACTACACGCCAAGGATGCCTGATCATGAAAGCCACCACCCTGACCTTCCTCTGTCTCACCACCCTCGCCGCCCATGCCCACGCCTCCAGCCCCGATGCCTGGGCCGCCTTCGACAGAGCCGTGCTCGCCAGTTGCACCAAGGCCAGCGGCCTGAAAAACCCCCAACCCGTCGGCAACGCCGCGCAGTTCGATGACCGGGTCGGTTATACCGCACTCCTGCTGCAAGGCCAGTACCCGCAAAAACACATGAAAGGCCAGCAAGGCACCGAGCTGTGCCTCTACAACAAGAAAATCAAAACCGCCTACGTCACCGAATGGGACTCCATCCGTCCAACGGCAAAAGCGCAGTGACTGGCGCATAACTTGCTTCGGCACTGGCCTTTGCGGTGGCTTTCTGTCGCCGTTTCATGCCCTCACAGGTCACTGGCCGTTCAATGAATACACCGTTTTCCTGCGTCGGTTGTGGCAAATGCTGCACCGACCACCATGTTCCCCTGACACTGGCCGAAGCCCGCATGTGGGCGGCCGATGGCGGCCAGGTGATCGTGCTGGTGGAAGCCTTTCTCGCCAACGGCCTGGGCCTGCCAACACAACAACGCGAACACGCCGAACGCCGTTCGGCGCTGGTTCGCAGTGGCACTTGCGAAGCGCATGTGGCGATCACCTTTGCCGCCTACAACGTCGGCCCCTGCCGGAATCTTGACGAAGACAACCTCTGCCGCATCTACGAACGCCGCCCGCTGGTGTGCCGCATCTATCCGATGGAAATCAACCCGCACATCCCGCTCAACCCGGCAGCAAAGGATTGCCCGCCCGAGTCATGGGACAAAGGCCCGGATCTGATTGTTGGCGGTGAACTGGTCGATCAGGAACTGGCGGGATTGATCCAGCGCTCCCGCCAAGCGGATCGCGATGAGATTCAGGCCAAGGATGCGATATGCGCGCTATTGGGGATTCAAACGACAGCGCTGAAAGGCGATGGGTTTACCGCTTATCTGCCGGACATGACTGCGTTTGCCATGGTGATCGATCAGCTGGCGCAGCAACCGCAGGCCGGGGCGGGCGGTGAATGGCTGTTTCATCTGTCTGGCGATGATATCGCCGGGCAAGTGCTGGCGGCCGGGGCGCAGGTGGTGACTGAAGCGCCGCTGAACTATGCGTTTATTTCGTTGCGGGCAGCGTAAACGCCAAACCGCCGCGCAGCATCCGTGCGCAGCGGTTCTTTTACTTTAGCGAGCAGCAACCGCCAGGCATTCGACCTCCACGCGCGCATCCAGCACCAGCTTTTGGCCAGCGAATGTCGTGCGAGCAGGCAAACGGTCCGCCGGAAAATAGCGGCTATACACCGTATTCATCGCAGCAAAATCATTGATGTCTGCAAGGATGACCGTGCATTTGACCAGCTGAGACAACGTCGAACCAGTGCGGTGTAATGCGGTTTGCAGATTCTCCATGGTCTGGGTCATCTGCGGGACAATCCCGCCCTTGACCAACTCGCCATCGGAGCCCGTCCCGAGCACGCCGGACAGATAGAGGGTGGTGCCGGCTTGCACCGCTTCGGAGAATGGCAAGCCTCCTTCAGCAGGGAAATAGCGTGGCGAATCTGGCACGGTGGGCGGTAGGTACCGCCCGGTAATCGCCTGGTACTGGCCATTCTGCTTGAGACGCTCAAGGGCCGCATTCAGCTCATCGCGCAAGGCGGTGTCGGATTTTCGCACAGCCATCGCCACGCCACTGCCCAGCATGGGGTCCTTGAGCGCAGGCCCGGCAAAATCAAATCCTTGCCCCTGAGGCTGACTTAAAAACGCCTGGGTGATTTCAATCGAGTCTTGCAGGGTCGCGTCGATCTCACCCGCCAGCAGGCTGGCTATCAGTTGACTGTTGAAATGAAAACTGCGCACCGTCACTCCCGCGGGAGCCCAACGGGACTTGGCGAACGCCTCACGGCTGGTGCCTGTCAGAACGCCGACACGCTTGCCTTTGAGCGATAGCGCATCCGGGTGCAGATTCGCCCCTGTACGCGCCACCAGACGGCTGCTCAAGGGATAAAGATTATCGGTGAAGTCGAGCCGTTCTCGACGCGCCGGCGTTGCCGTCATGGGCATGATCACATCGAAACGGTTGGCCTCCAGGGCCTGGATGTTGGTGGCGTAATCCTGATCAACCCAGACACAGCGTTTTTTGAGTTCGGCACATAGCGCATTACCCAGTTCGATGTTCAATCCGACCAGCTCACCTTTGTCGTTGCGACTCTCGAAGGGGGGAACCAGGGCCTCGACCCCGAAACGGATCTGTGTATTGGCCGCAGACGAAACACAGCCGGCGGTCAGGACCACCAGCGACAACAGGGAGAAGATTTTTACCAAAGGCATTTCGGTGACCGTCATCAAGCATTCAGGGACATGAATCTTTGATGAGTGGTCACCGACTTCCCAGAGGACAAATCGCTCATCCTTGTGGGAATTGTCTCAATGACAGAAGGAACTGCTACCGACAAAAAACGCCTGGCGGTCAGCGTTTGCCCATCGAACGACGAGTGCCGGGAGGCGCTGCGCCCGGGGTCTTGGTGTGGCCGTTCTTGGCGCCATTCTTGTACCAAGGCTGGCTGGCGCTCTTCGCGGCGGCCAGTTCGCCCGGCTTGAACGGAAACTTGAACGCTGGGATCGCCGCTTTGGTTTCGCTGTCGGCGCTGGAGTCGACGCTGTCGGGCAGGTCTGCCTGGTCGTCGCGCAAAGCGTCGGCAACCGGCGGTTGTGTCGGGGAAGTCATGAAAGCTCCGGGTGATGCTAAAGAGTCGGGCCCGGTAGGCGAGCCGCGAAAGGCGGCAGTATACCTGTGTCGGAGGCCGCAAGCTTCAAGCCGCGAGCGAGTCCGTCGGGTTTTGTGCTGACGGACCTGCCGCCTTCGCGGGCAAGCCTCGCTCCTACAGGTCATGTGTCGATCACATCGAATTCTGTAGGAGCGAGGCTGCCCGCGAAGAACGATAACGCGGTCAATCTGACTGAACGCCTGCCTACGTCTGCGGATCGACGTTATCCAGCGCCCGGTTCACCGCCAGCTCCGCCAGCATGATGCTCTGTTGAATCGCCAGCGCCATGTAGCGCTGCGGGCCGGTCAGGTCGTTGGCGAAATCGCTGGCCAGGACACTCGCCGTGGCTAACGATTCGTAGGCGTGGGCCAGGAGGCTTTCGGTATCCATATTCGGGGCGACGATGAACATGGTGCTGGGGCGGCGTTTTTTTTCGGTGTAGGGCGTTGGGGGATCGAGGTAGTAGTCGAGCGCGCGTTTTATGGCTTCGCGGTCTTTGAGTAATTCTTCGGCGCGCAGGGTGTCGGCGATAGGGTTGGTTTTATTGAAGTTCGAATCAGAATTACCGTCATCCATCTGTAGCTCCTAATCTCAATTGGAGCCATCACTTACCGTTATGGTCGTGAGGCTTTCGCCTACTTATTGCGGGGATCTCACGCCCGGTCGCTGAATGTGCAGCGACAGCCAAAGACTAGAGAGCCCGCTTCCGACGGACAACCTGAAAGATACGTGGGAAAGGTCTGCGTTCAGGCACATCCATTAAACATTCAAAAGCGGAACGCGGAGCGTCCCTGGAGGCGTTCCCACGCAGGAGAGTGGGAACGATCATTCAGGGACAGACGAAAGAGATGGGTCGGCTGTCAGGCCGCCTTCGCGGGCAAGCCTCGCTCCTACGATGAAGCGGCGTACACCCGCCAAACTACAGGCCGAGCGTTAGCTCGCCTGCCGCTTTTGATCTTGATTCACCCGCCCCTTCGGGAGGCCTCGTTCCGGTGTTCATCTGGGGATTGGCGCGCAGCGCCGTTCGACGCAGTCGAACACATCGCATGTAGGTTGAAGCGAAGCCAACCGTAGGGCGATGCCCCCAGATGGATACCGGAGCGAAGGAACGCCGAGCCTTAGCGAGGGGCCGTACGTTCGGGGCGAGACCTTTTGGTTACTTTTGGCTGGGCCGGCATTCCGGGCGTTTGCCAAAAGTGACCCGCTGTAAGAGCGGAACCATAAGTGGCCGTTACCGCAGAAATGGATATGTACTCAGTCAGCAAGAACCTGGTCGGCTATAAGGCCGCCAAGATCAAAACAAGATCCCGGTCCAAACTGACAGAGCCGTCAGTTACCAGTCACGCTCCTGACCGGCGAACAGGTTTATAAAGGAAGGTATAAACCTGACAAAACCAGACCACTCAGCCCGGCGCCCCACTCGCATGCGAATTCAGAAAAAAACCGCCCTGCTCGCCGCCCTTCTGATCGCCCTGGCAGCGACGGGCGTTTGGTACGCCACCAAACCCGCCGCCACCAAACTGGCCGCCCCCACCGCCATTCCCGTGCGGGTGGTCAGCGTCGTCGAAAAAGATGTGCCCCGCTACGTCAGCGGCATCGGCTCGGTGTTGTCCTTGCACAGCGTGGTCGTGCGCCCGCAAATCGACGGCATCCTCACCAAACTGCTGGTCAAGGAAGGCCAACTGGTGAACCAGGGCGACCTGCTGGCCACCCTCGATGACCGCTCGATCCGCGCCAGCCTCGACCAGGCCCGGGCGCAACTGGGCGAAAGCCAGGCGCAACTGCAAGTGGCCCAGGTCAACCTCAAGCGCTACAAACTGCTCAGTGTCGACGACGGCGTGTCCAAGCAGACCTACGACCAGCAACAAGCTCTGGTCAACCAACTCAAAGCCACCGCCCAAGGCAATCAGGCCTCCATCGACGCCGCTCTGGTGCAGCTTTCCTACACACAGATTCGCTCGCCAGTCACCGGTCGCGTTGGTATTCGCACAGTCGATGAAGGCAACTTCCTGCGCATGACCGACACCCAAGGTCTGTTCACGGTGACCCAGATCGACCCGATCGCCGTGGAGTTTTCCCTGCCGCAGCAAATGCTGCCGACCCTGCAAGGCCTGATCAACAATCCACAGCAAGCACCGGTCAAGGCTTACATCGGCGCTGACACTGACGGTGAAACCGGCAACCTGCTGGGCGAAGGTCACCTGACCCTGATCGACAACCAGATCAACGCCAACACCGGCACCATCCGCGCCAAGGCCGAATTCGCCAACCCCGCACAGAAACTCTGGCCGGGCCTGCTGGTGACGGTAAAGATTCAGACAGCGCTGGATAAAAATGCGTTGGTGGTGCCGCCCACGGTCGTACAACGCGGGCTCGATCAACATTTCGTGTACAGGGTCAACGGCGACAAGGTCGAAGCCGTGCAGGTACAGATGGTTTATCAAGGCAGCGGCCAGGACATTATCAAAGGCGTTAAACCGGGCGACGTGCTGGTCAGCGACGGCCAATCGAGACTCAAACCCGGCTCGACGGTTCAGGTACTGAGCGAGCCACCGCAAGTGGTCCAGTCGGAGCCAAAACCATGAAGGGCCACGGTTCCATTTCCGCGTGGTGCATCGATCATCCGGTGGCGACGGTCCTGCTGACCTTTGCCCTTATATTGCTCGGCGTCATCGCCTTCCCGCGACTGTCGATCGCGCCACTGCCGGAAGCGGAATTCCCGACCATTCAGGTGGCCGCGCAGCTGCCCGGTGCCAACCCGGAGACCATGGCCTCGTCGGTGGCCACGCCGCTTGAAGTGCAATTCAGCGCCATCCCCGGCGTGACCCAGATGACCTCGAGCAGCGCCCTGGGCTCGACCATCCTGACCCTGCAATTCACCCTCGACAAAAGCATCGACACCGCCGCCCAGGAAGTCCAGGCCGCGATCAACACCGCCGCCGGCAAACTGCCCAAAGATATGCCCAACCTGCCAACCTGGCGCAAGGTCAACCCGGCTGACAGTCCGGTGCTGATTCTCAGCATCAATTCACCGCAAATGCCCGGCACCGAACTCAGCGATCTGGTGGAAACCCTGCTCGCCCGTCAGATCAGTCAGATCGACGGTGTAGGCCAAGTGAACATCACCGGTCAGCAACGTCCGGCGATTCGCGTGCAGGCCTCGGCGGACAAACTCGCCGCCATTGGCCTGACCCTGGCGGACATTCGCCTGGCGATCCAGAAAACCAGCCTCAACCAGGCCAAAGGTGCGTTGTACGGCGAGTCGAGCATCTCGACCCTGTCCACCAACGACCAGTTGTTCCACCCCGAGGATTACAGCCAACTCATCGTTTCCTACAAGAACGGTGCCCCAGTTCATCTCAAGGACGTGGCCAAAGTGGTCAACGGTTCAGAAGATGCCTACATCCAGGCCTGGGCTGACGGCCAGCCGGGGGTGAACCTGGTGATTTTCCGGCAACCGAGCGCCAACATCGTCGAGACCGTTGATCGTATTCAAGCGGCCCTGCCGACGCTGAATGCCATGTTGCCGGCCTCGGTGCAGGTCAAGGTGCTGATCGACCGCACCCAGACCATCCGCGCCTCGCTGCATGAAGTGGAAGTCACCCTGCTGATCGCGATCCTGCTGGTGGTGGCGGTGATGGCGCTGTTCCTGCGGCAACTGTCGGCGACCCTGATCGTGACAGCGGTGCTCGGTGTGTCGCTGACTGCCAGTTTCGCCCTGATGTACATCATGGGCTTCAGCCTGAATAACCTGACGCTGGTGGCGATCGTGGTGTCCGTCGGGTTTGTGGTCGACGATGCGATTGTGGTGGTGGAAAACATTCACCGGCACCTGGAGGCCGGCGACGGCATGCGCGAGGCGGCGATCAAAGGCGCCGGCGAGATCGGTTTTACCGTGGTCTCGATCAGTTTCTCGCTGGTGGCGGCGTTCATTCCGCTGCTGTTCATGGGCGGCGTGGTCGGGCGGCTGTTCAAGGAGTTCGCCTTGACCGCGACCTCGACCATCCTGATTTCGGTGGTGGTGTCCCTGACCCTGGCACCGACGCTGGCCGCGCTGTTCATGCGCGCACCGGTGCATCATGCCCACAGCAAGCCGGGTTTCGGCGAGCGCTTGCTGGCGCTGTACGATAAGGGCCTGCGCCGCGCCCTCGCCCATCAGACATTGATGATCGGTGTGTTCGGCCTGTCGCTGGGGCTGGCCATTGCCGGTTACATCTTCATCCCCAAAGGCTTCTTCCCGATACAGGACACCGGATTCGTCCTCGGCACCACCGAAGCAGCTGCAGATATTTCCTACGGCGACATGGTGAAAAAACACTTGGCGATGGCCGAAATCGTCGCCGCCGACCCCGCCGTCGAGACGTTCTCGCACTCGGTCGGCGTTTCAGGCAGCAACCAGACCATCGCCAACGGCCGCTTCTGGATTTCGCTGAAAAAGCGTGGCGACCGCGATGTATCCGCCAGCCAGTTCATCGACCGGATTCGCCCGCAACTGATGAAAGTCCCGGGCATCGTGCTGTACCTGCGCGCCGGACAAGACATCAACCTTAGTTCCGGCCCGAGCCGCGCCCAGTACCAATATGTGCTCAAGAGCAACGACGGTGCCCTCCTGAGTACCTGGACCCAGCGCCTGACGGAAAAACTGCGCAGCAACCCGGCGTTCCGTGACATTTCCAACGACTTGCAACTGGGCGGCAGCATCACCCACATCAGCATCGACCGCAGCGCGGCGGCGCGTTTCGGCCTGACCGCCAGCGACGTCGACGAAGCGCTGTACGACGCCTTCGGCCAGCGGCAGATCAATGAATTCCAGACCCAGACCAACCAGTACAACGTGATTCTGGAACTGGACACCAAACAGCGCGGCAAGGCCGAAAGCCTCAACTATTTCTACCTGCGCTCGCCGCTGAGTGGGGAAATGGTGCCGCTGTCGGCCCTGGCGAAATTCGATGCGCCGACCATCGGCCCGCTGTCCATCGCTCACGACGGAATGTTCCCGGCGGCCAACCTGTCATTCAACCTGGCTTCCGGCGTGGCGTTGGGTGATGCGGTGATCATGCTCAACCAGGCCAAGGCTGACATCGGTATGCCGGCCGCCATCAGCGGTAACTTCCAGGGCGCGGCCCAGGCGTTCCAGAGTTCGCTGGCCAGCCAGCCGTGGTTGATTCTGGCGGCGTTGGTGGCGGTGTACATCATTCTCGGCGTGCTGTACGAAAGCTTCGTGCATCCACTGACGATCATTTCGACCCTGCCTTCGGCGGGGCTCGGGGCGGTGATCATGCTGTGGATCTGCGGCCAGGACTTTTCGATCATGGCGCTGATCGGGCTGGTGCTGCTGATCGGTATCGTCAAGAAGAACGGTATCCTGATGATCGACTTCGCGCTGGATGCCCAGCGCAACCGTGGCCTGCCACCGCTGGAGGCAATCCATGAGGCCTGCCTCACACGGTTCCGGCCGATCATCATGACCACGCTTGCCGCCCTGCTCGGCGCCTTGCCGTTGATGATCGGCTACGGCACCGGCGCCGAACTGCGCCAGCCATTGGGCATCGCGGTGGTCGGCGGTTTGCTGGTGAGTCAGGCGCTGACGCTGTTCACTACGCCGGTCATATACTTGTGGCTTGAGCGGATATTCCATAGACCCACACCAGCACAGCAGCCGGTGCTGGCGACCACAGACTGAGGCGGGGTCATGCGCGTTCTGATTATCGAAGACGAGGAAAAAACCGCGGATTATCTGCACCGCGGTCTGACGGAACAGGGTTACACCGTGGACGTGGCCCGCGATGGCGTCGAAGGCCTGCACCTGGCGCTGGAAAATGACTACGCGGTGATTGTCCTCGACGTCATGCTGCCGGGCCTCGACGGTTTCGGCGTGCTGCGCGCATTGCGTGCGCGCAAGCAAACCCCGGTGATCATGCTCACCGCCCGCGAGCGGGTAGAAGATCGCATCAAAGGCTTGCGCGATGGCGCGGACGATTACCTCGGCAAACCGTTTTCCTTCCTCGAACTGGTGGCGCGTTTGCAAGCGCTGACCCGGCGCAGCGGTGGCCATGAGCCGGTGCAGGTGAGCATCGCCGACCTGTGGATAGATTTGATCAGCCGCAAAGCCACCCGCGCCGGCACCCGCCTGGACCTGACCGCCAAGGAATTCTCGCTGCTCAGCGTACTGGCGCGGCGACAAGGGGAAATCCTCTCGAAAACCGCCATCGCCGAGATGGTCTGGGACATTAATTTCGACAGCGACGCCAACGTGGTCGAAGTCGCGATCAAACGCCTGCGGGCCAAGCTCGACGGGCCGTTCGACGAGAAATTGCTGCACACCATTCGGGGCATGGGTTATGTGCTGGAGAGCCGTGGTGTCCAGTAATTCCATCGCGCTGCGCCTGAGCGGGATGTTTACGCTGGTGGCGCTGCTGGTGTTTCTGTTGATCGGCGGTGCGCTGTATCAACAGGTCGACAAGGGCTTGGGCCTGCTGCCCGAAGCCGAGCTCGATGCCCGCTACAGCGTGCTCGAATCGGCGCTCAACCGTTACGGCACGCCCGAGCATTGGGTGAAGATCAACGCCAAGCTCAAGCTGCTGAGCGAAGAAGACAAGCGCATTCGCTTTTGGGTGGTCAGCGGTAATCCCGGTTATGAATACGGCCAACCCGACGCGTCGATCCGCGCGTTCGCCCAAGGCCCATTGGGCATGCGCGACATGGAATTACCCGACCATCCGTACCCGCTGAAAGTGCTGCTAACCGAGTTGCCAGCCAAGGACCAGCGCCCACCGCTGCGCTTCATGATCGGCATCGACACCGAAACCTTTTACGAGACGCAGCACCACTTGCTGATCGCCCTGATCAGCCTGGCGATCATTGGGGTATTGCTGGCCTCGCTACTCGGTTACTGGGTGGCGCGGATCGGCCTCAAACCACTGATCAAGTTGTCGCAGGAAGCCCAGCGCCTGGCACCACCGAGGCTGTCCGGGCGCCTGCAACTGTCGCCATTGCCCCCGGAGCTCGATCAGTTCGTCAGTTCGTTCAACGCCACGCTGGAACGGGTGGAACAGGCCTACTCGCGGCTGGAATCGTTCAATGCCGACGTGGCCCATGAACTGCGCTCGCCGCTGACCAACCTGATCGGTCAGACCCAGGTTGCACTGACACGCGGGCGTTCAGCCGAACACTATTTCGAAGTGCTGCAATCGAACCTTGAAGAGCTTGAACGGCTGCGCTCGATCATCAATGACATGCTGTTCCTCGCCAGCGCCGACCAAGGCAGCAAGGCCACCCAACTGACGTCCACCTCACTGGCCGACGAAGTGGCGACGACGCTGGAATATCTGGATTTCATTCTTGAGGATGCACAGGTTCAGGTCGAGGTCAGTGGCGACGCGCAGGTGCGAATCGAGATCGCACATCTGCGCCGGGCGTTGATCAACTTGCTGAGCAACGCGGTGCAGCACACCGCGCCTGGGCAAGTGATTCAGGTGCGGATCGAAGTCGAGGAGCACCAAGTAAGCATCGGCGTCGCCAACCCGGGGTCGCCGATTGCCAATGAGCATCTGCCGCGCCTGTTCGAACGTTTCTACCGGGTTGATGCGTCACGCAGTAACAGTGGCAACAACCATGGCCTGGGGTTGGCGATCGTCAAGGCGATTGCGCTGATGCATGGCGGGGATGTGTTTGTGCGCAGTGATCATGGGATGAATACCTTCGGCATTCATCTTCCAGTCTGACCCCCCACTCCCTGTGGCGAGCGAGCTTGCTCGCGCTGGGCTGCGAAGCGGCCCCAAAAATACGACTACATTCAATCAGACAGGCCACATACTCCGATTACGACTGCTGCGCAGCCGAGCGGGAGCAAGCTCCCTCGCCACAAAAAAAGCCAAACCACTTGCAACTGCGGACTATTACTTTTAGCGCAACAGTCATTTATGCAATCCACTCTTTTTCCCCTCGCCCAAGCCCCTTATCGTTGCCCCATCAAACAGCACTTGCCAAGCAAGAAGGTTCAAAAGATGTCCAACAGTATGGGTATTGCCAGCGCTTTCGTTTTGTCGTCCCTGTTCCTGTCTCCGTTCGCCATGGCTGAAGAGTCGCAGACATTCGTCGCACAAAATGCCGAACGCGCCAAGGCCTACGAACAGTATCAAAACGAACTGACAGCCAAGGCCCAAGAGGCTGCGCAAACCCCTCAAGCGTCGAGTACTCAAGCCCAGCCACGGGTTGAGAAAGACAGCTGATCCATACGTATCGCTCTGTTTCCCTCGACACTTTTCATCGGCTCTTCCCTTTGAAAAGTTGTCTTCAAAGCCGCTGCTATCAGCGGCTTTTTTTCGTGGTGGTTTTAAACCCCTTCAGTTCATCTTCCCTGACAACAAACATCCGCACTTCAAAACAATGAAGTAATTAGTTGACCCAAGGAGCTTTACCGCACGTGCGTTTCCCTCTCAGATTCAGTCCGCTGTTCATTGCAATCACTGCAACGATGGCCAACAACGCGCAGGCCGATGACGAATCCAGCCGCGAAGGCTTTGTCGATGGGGCGAGCCTCAACCTCAATGCCCGCAACTACTACATGAACCGCAATCGCCTGCAAAAGGCCGATGACAACATCGAGTGGGGTCAGGGCTTTCTTGGCCGCTTCGAATCGGGATTCAGCCAGGGCACCATCGGTTTCGGCGTTGATGCCCACGCGATGCTCGGGCTCAAGCTCGACGGCGGTGGTGGCACCGACGGGTCGAGCATCCTGCCGATCAGCGATGGCAACGGCAAGGCACCGGGCTCGTTTTCCACGGCTGGCGGCACCCTGAAAATGCGTGCCTTCGATACCGAATTGAAGGCCGGCGACCTGTTCCTTGCCAACCCGGTGATCGCCGGTGGCGAAACCCGCATGCTGCCGCAGACCTTTCGCGGCGTCAGCCTGACCAACCACAGTGTCGACGGGTTGATGATCGAGGGCGGTCAGGCCAGCTTCACCAAACTCTACAACCAAAGCGGCCACACCCGCATCGGCACGTCCTATGGCAGCCTGGCCGACGGCGATGAAAGCCGGCATCTGAATTGGGCCGGCGTGGCCTGGAGCGGCCTACCGGGCCTGACCAGCAGCCTGTATGCGGCCGAACTCAAGGACATCTGGAACCAGTACTACTACGACCTGGATTACACCTATGCGCTGAATGACTTGGTCAGCCTCAACCCGGGCCTGCACTTCTATCACACGCAAGACACCGGCGATGCACTGCTGGGCAACATCGACAACAACACCTACAGCCTGCATTTCACCGTCGACGTGGGCCATCACAGCGTCACCGCCGCCTACCAGCGGGTCAACGGCAACACGCCGTTCGATTACATCAGCCAGGCCGACAGCATTTATCTCGACAACTCCCAGCAGTATTCGGACTTCAACGGTCCGAATGAGCGCTCGTGGAAACTCAAGTACGCCTACGACTTTGCTGGCCTCGACATGCCCGGCCTGACCTCGGCGGTGTCCTACTCACGGGGTGAACTGGACCTGACCAAGGTCGATCCGGACAGCCGCGGCTACGCCTCGTGGCACAGCGCCGACGGCAGAAACGCCAGGCATCGGGAACGAGACATCGAGCTCAAGTACGTGGTCCAGGGTGGCAAGGCCAAAGACCTGGCGATGCGTCTGCAATGGGCGTCTAACCGTGGCGGCAACGGTTACGGTGCGGTGGATCAGGACACGGATGAATACCGGGTAATTGTCGACTACCCGGTGAATGTCTTCTAAGCTTCAATTAGCAAAAGGCCAGCATGTTTTGCTGGCCTTTTTATTATCCGGGATTTATATAGGCGCGCAGGACGCGACCGGTTTCTGGGACTCTGCCCGATTGTTGTAAAAGCACTTTCATAACGCCTTATTTGCAGAAGTCAGAACCATGAGTGTGAACAGTGCGAAATCCCGTGATCCGATCCGTTCGACACGCTCGGAGCGGCTTCTGGTTCTCAGTAGTGTGTTGTTGGTGATTGCAATACTGAGCATCGTCGCGTTCCTGCTGATCCGCGAACACGCCAATGCCAAATTGTCCGCCGCTCGCGCCGCCAACAATATCGTGCAATTGATCGACGCCGACGTGCTGCGCAATGTCGAACTCTATGACGTGTCCCTGCTGGGTTTGATCGCTGCCTCCCAGCGGGAAGACCTCAAGAGCGTTTCCCCAGCCATTCGTCACCTGGCCTATTTCGACCGCGCCACTGCCGCGCCGTACAAGGGCAACATCTTGTTGCTCGACAACAAGGGCTATGTGATCGCCGACTCGGCCTCGGTGGAGCCCAGAAAGGGCAACTTTGCCGATCGCGAATACTTCCAGGCCCACATCAACAATCCGGACCCGGGCATGTTCATCAGTCGCCCTTTCAAGGCCCGGCCGCCGGAACAGGATTGGCGGATCAGTTTCAGCCGCCGGGTGAACGGCACCCAGGGTGAGTTCCTCGGCGTGGCCGAGGCCGCCATGCATTTGAGCTACTTCGATCAGTTGTTCAACAGCTTGAGCATCGGCCGCGACAGTACGGTCAGCCTGATCAGCAAGGACGGGATTCTCCTGGCCCACCAACCCCACCTGGCCGAAGAGCTGATCGGCAAGGATTTCAGCAACCGCCCCAATTTCCAGCGCATCGTCAAAGAAGGCAACGGCAGCTTCACCGGCATGTCCAGTCGATACAACGATGAGCGCTTGTACACCTTCTCCAAGGTCGGGAATTTGCCGTTGATCGTCATCGTTGCGCTGTCCAGCGATGAAGTCTTTGCGGCCTGGAAGCGCACCGCGGTGGTAGTCACTTCTGCGACCGTTGCCCTGTGCGTGAGCCTGCTGTGGCTGACCTGGTTGCTCTGCCGGGAGCTGCGTCGACGCCAAAGTGCCGAGCAGGAGCTGGCACAACTGGCCGCCACCGACCCCTTGACCGGTCTGGCCAATCGCCGAAGCCTGGATCAGGCTCTGCACCATGAATGGTTTCGTGCCCAGCGTTCCGGTCAGCCGTTGTCGCTATTGATGATCGATATCGATCATTTCAAGGCGTTCAATGATCGCCACGGCCACCGAGGGGGCGACGATGCCTTGCGCTCGGTGGCCAAGGTGATCGACACCCATGTTCGACGGCCGGCGGACCTGGTCGCCCGGTATGGTGGCGAGGAGTTTTCAGTGATCCTGGCTGAAACCGACAGCGCCGGAGCCCGACAGATTGCCGAAAAAATCCGTATGGCGGTGGAGCAATTGCCGTTGGTGGGAGGTGATGTGTCACCGATTACTGTCAGTATTGGTATCAGTACCTGGACGACAGCAACCGACATCAGCCTGGAACAGTTGCTGTTTGCAGCGGACAAGGCGCTGTATCAGGCCAAGGAAAACGGGCGGAACCGGGTGGTCGCTGCGGATTGATCGTTCCCGCTGGCATAAAAAAAGGCCACCCGAAGGTAGCCTTTAAAAAACTAGAGAGGTTTTTTGCTTACACGGCCGCAACAGGACGCATGTAAGAGATCGGTGCGGTGCTGGCGTCTTCGAACGTCACGACTTCCCAAGCATCTGTCTGCTCAATCAACTTGCGCAGCAGCTGGTTGTTCAATGCGTGTCCGGACTTGAAGCCCTTGAACTCACCAATCAGGCTATTGCCCAGCAGGTAGAGGTCACCAATCGCATCGAGGATTTTGTGCTTCACGAATTCGTCTTCATAGCGAAGGCCGTCTTCGTTCAGTACACCATCCGCGTCGACCACAATTGCGTTTTCAACGCTGCCGCCGAGTGCGAGGTTGTGCTTGCGCAGGTACTCGATATCACTCATGAAACCAAAGGTACGCGCGCGGCTGACTTCTTTTACGAACGAAGTGCTGGAAAAATCCACGCTTGCACTTTGTGTGCGGTCACGGAAAACCGGGTGATCGAAATCGATCTCGAAGCTCACTTTGAAACCTTCGAAAGGGACGAAAGTGGCGCGCTTGTCGCCGTCTTCCACTGTCACTTCCCGCAGGATCCGGATGAACTTCTTGGCGGCGTCCTGCTCTTCCAGGCCGGCCGATTGAATCAGGAATACGAAGGGGCCAGCGCTACCATCCATGATCGGGACTTCGGACGCGGAGAGCTCGACGTAGGCGTTATCGATGCCCAGGCCAGCCATGGCCGAGAGCAGGTGCTCCACCGTGTCCACTTTGACGTCACCGTTAACAAGCGTGGTCGACATAGTGGTTTCGCCAACGTTTTCCGCGCGGGCAGGAATCTGCACCACAGGGTCGAGGTCAGCACGACAAAACACAATGCCGGTATCGACAGGCGCTGGCTTGAGGGTCAGGTAGACCTTCTCCCCGGAGTGCAGGCCGACACCTGTGGCACGGATAATATTCTTCAGGGTGCGTTGTTTAATCATGGCATGGGCCGCTTCAGCGCAAATTGCGAACTGGTATCAACAAAGGCTGGCGATGATAGCAGACCAGACCTTTGCTGAACACCAATCACCCTAATACCCCTGATACATTTCATCAATCGGCCTGACGACGCAGGAAAGCCGGGATGTCCAGGTAGTCCAGATCATCTTGCGGGTTCATCTTCGCGGCAGTCGCAGCACCGGCCTGAGCCTGGTTGCGCATGACGGTCGGACGGTCCAGGTCACGGTAATTCACCGCTGGCTGTTCCTGACGAACAGGGGCTTGTTGTTGTGGCTGGGAGGCCATCGAGGTGTGAACGGTATTGTCGATGACCTTCACAGGCTTCTCGATTTTGGCGCCCAGACCAGTGGCAACCACGGTCACGTGCAGTTCGTCGCGCATGTCCGGATCGATAACGGTACCGACCTTGACCATTGCGTGCTCGGAAGCGAAAGCTTCGATGATGCTACCCACGTCGGAGTACTCACCCAGAGACAGGTCAGGACCGGCGGTGATATTCACCAGGATGCCGCGTGCACCTTGCAGGTTCACGTCTTCGAGCAGCGGGTTGCGAATGGCCGCTTCGGTCGCTTCACGTGCACGGTTCGGACCGCTGGCGCAGCCAGTGCCCATCATCGCCATGCCCATTTCGCTCATCACGGTACGTACGTCGGCGAAGTCGACGTTGATCATGCCCGGACGCTTGATGATGTCGGAGATACCGCGAACGGCGCCGGCCAGTACATCGTCGGCCTTGGCGAAAGCCGACAGGAGGCTTGCGTCTTTACCGAGGATGGTCAGCAGCTTCTCGTTGGGAATGGTGATCAACGAGTCGACGCTTTCAGACAGCAGACGGATACCTTCGTCGGCGAGCTGCATGCGCTTGCGGCCTTCGAACGGGAACGGACGGGTCACCACCGCAACGGTGAGGATCCCCATTTCCTTGGCCACTTCAGCAATGATTGGCGCTGCACCGGTACCGGTACCGCCGCCCATGCCGGTCGTGATGAACACCATGTTGGTGCCCTGCAGGACTTCGGCAATGCGCTCACGGTCTTCGAGAGCGGCCTGACGACCTACTTCAGGGTTGGCGCCGGCGCCCAGACCTTTGGTCACGCTGGTACCCAGTTGCAGAATGGTGCGCGCGCTGATGCTTTTCAGCGCTTGGGCATCAGTGTTGGCGCAGATGAATTCAACGCCTTCAATGTTGCTCTTGACCATGTGATTGACAGCGTTGCCGCCGCCTCCGCCAACACCGATAACTTTAATAACCGGGCTTGCGGGGATGTTGTCTACGAGTTCGAACATTTTCCCTCTCCTTACATTCTCTAGTTTTTTCGCCTACTGCTTTTGAAGCGGTGTTGCGGTAAAGCTTTAGAAATTGCCTTGTACCCAGCTCTTGATGCGATCGAGCAGAGCGGCTTTCGGTTCGTCATTGCTGTAGCTGTCGCGGCTGCCGATGCCCGAGAACGAAATCCCGTCGGACTGCTTCTGCAGGCCGTACATCAACAGGCCAACGCCGGTGGAATAGATCGGGTTGCGGACCACGTCGTCCAGGCCCTTGACGCCATGGGGCACGCCCAGGCGAACCGGCATGTGGAAGATCTCTTCGGCCAGTTCGACCGCGCCTTCCATCTTCGACGTACCGCCGGTCAGCACGATGCCGGCCGGGATCAGGTCTTCATAGCCGCTGCGACGCAGTTCGGCCTGGATCAGGGTGAACAGCTCGTCGTAACGCGGCTCGACCACTTCGGCCAGGGCCTGGCGGGACAGTTCGCGCGGTGGACGGTCGCCGACACTCGGTACCTTGATGGTTTCGCCGGCACCGGCCAGTTTGGCCAGGGCGCAGGCATAGCGAATCTTGATTTCTTCGGCGTACTGGGTCGGGGTGCGCAACGCCATCGCGATGTCGTTGGTCACCTGGTCGCCCGCAATCGGGATCACTGCGGTGTGGCGGATCGCGCCTTCGGTGAAGATCGCGATGTCGGTGGTACCGCCGCCGATGTCCACCAGGCACACGCCCAGTTCTTTCTCGTCGTCGGTCAGCACCGAATACGCCGAAGCCAGTTGCTCGAGAATGATGTCGTCGATTTCCAGGCCGCAGCGACGCACGCACTTTTCAATGTTCTGTGCGGCGTTGACGGCGCAGGTGACCACGTGAACCTTGGCTTCCAGACGCACGCCGGACATGCCCAGCGGCTCGCGCACGCCTTCCTGGTTATCGATCACATAATCCTGCGGCAGGGTGTGCAGCACGCGCTGGTCAGCCGGGATTGCCACAGCCTGGGCGGCGTCGAGGACGCGTTCAAGGTCGGCGGAGCTGACTTCGCGATCACGAATCGCCACGATGCCGTGGGAGTTCAGGCTGCGGATGTGATTGCCGGCCACGCCGACGAACGCCGAGTGGATCCGGCAACCGGCCATCAGCTGCGCTTCTTCGATAGCGCGCTGGATCGACTGGACGGTGGACTCGATGTTCACCACTACGCCTTTTTTCAGGCCGCGGGACGGATGTGTACCGATCCCGACGATTTCGAGCGTGCCGTCGTCCGCGACCTCGCCGACCAGCGCCACCACCTTGGAGGTGCCGATATCGAGACCGACGATCATTTTGCCGCTTTGCACGTTTGCCATGGGTCCTGCCTCTTCTTAATTCTTTGCGACAGCGGGTTGGGCTGTCGTCGGCGCTACAGGTTCCCGCCAGCCAACGGCAAGGCCGTTGGCGTAGCGCAGATCGATGCGCGCAATGTTCGTAATCTGCTCTTTGAGCGTCTTGTCATAGATGGCAATGAAGCGGCGCATCTTTTCCACCAGGTTGCCGCGTCCCAGCAGCAGTTCGATTCCGGGACCGGCGCTGCCTGCGCCGGTGGTCAGGAACCAGCTGCCTCGTTCACGCAACTCCAGGCGTGCAATCGAGAAGCCCAATGGCCTGAGCATCTGGCTCAGCACCTGGTATTGCTGCATCACTTGTTGCTGGGCCCGCTGCGGGCCGAACAGCTGTGGCAAGTGTTCGTAGTTCGCCAGCTCGCGCGGGGTGAACGCCTGTCCCTGGTTATTCAACAGCGACTCATCGCCCCAACGGGCCACCGGCAGTTGTTCTTCCAGGCGAATCACTACCTGATCCGGCCACACCCGACGCACTTCGGCGTGGGCAATCCATGGCATCTGTTCAAGCTCGGTGCGCATGCTCGCCAGGTCGATGGTGAAGAAGCTCGACGCCACGTACGGGGCGATCCGCTGCTGCACCGCTTGCTGGCTGATGTAACTCAAGTCGCCCTGCACGGCGATTTTGGTGATCGGCCGGTCGGCGTACGGCAGCAAACGCTGTGCGCCTTCGTAAGTACCGAACCCCAACGCCACCAGCAACACGGGCCAGAACAGGCTTTTCAGAAAACCGAAGTTGGCTTTCGGCAGGCGCACGGACATCGGCTCTTTGGCCACCATTCGGCTGGCACCCCGCGGCACCGGCTTGCGGCCGGGTGGTGCGGAGGGCTGATGTCTCAGCTGTGCGCCTTGCATGGTCTTACCCTCGTGGCTCGATGCTTGCGGCCAGAATCGCCAGAACCAGTTGCTGGAAATCCAGGCCGGCGGCACGGGCCGCCATTGGTACCAGACTGTGATCGGTCATGCCCGGTGCGGTGTTGACTTCCAGGAACCAGAACTGCCCGTCGGCGTCCTGCATCACGTCCGCCCTGCCCCAACCGGCGATACCCAGCGCCTCACAGGCTTTGGCCGTGAGGTCCATGAGTTCCTTTTCTTTGTCGCTGTCCAGGCCGCACGGAATGCGGTACTGGGTATCGTTGGCGATGTACTTGGCGTCGTAGTCGTAGAAACTGTGCGTCGTGCCCAAGGCAATCGGTGGCAACACCTGGTCACGCAGGGTGGCGATGGTGAACTCCGGACCATGAATCCATTGCTCGACCAACACTTGCGAATCGTAGGTACTGGCCGCTTTCCACGCCTCGATCAACTCGGGCGCGGTCGTCACTTTGGCCATCCCGATACTGGAACCTTCATGGGCCGGTTTGACGATCAACGGGAAGCCCAGTTCCTTGGCCGCCGAAATACAATCGGCCTCGCAGCGCAGTACCGCGTGGCGTGGCGTCGGAATGCCTAGGCTGTGCCAGACCTGCTTGGTGCGCAGTTTGTCCATGGCCAGGGCCGAGGCCAGAATGCCGCTGCCGGTGTACGGAATTCCTGCGCATTCGAGCAGGCCCTGCATGCTGCCGTCTTCACCGCCACGACCGTGGAGGATGATGAAGGCGCGGTCGATTTTTTCGTTCAGCAAGCGTTGCAGCAGGTCATCGCCTACATCAATACCGAACGCGTCCACGCCGGCGCTTTGCAGTGCTTCGATCACCGCGTTACCCGACTTCAGGGACACTTCACGCTCGGCACTCTTGCCGCCGAACAGCACGGCAACGCGACCGAAATCCTTCGGCGCTACAGTGGAGACGAGGTTGGCGTAAGCAGCAGTCATTTCAACTTCCCCTCTACCGGTGCGGCAACGGCCCCGGCGAACAACGGACTGTTCAACAGTTTGGGTGCGAGACCGCCGATATCACCGGCGCCCTGGCACAGCAGAATGTCGCCGGCACGCAGCAGCGGCTTGACGATCGGCGCGAGATCGATGCCGCGCTCGATGTAGATCGGGTCGAGCTGACCGCGCTGACGGATGCTGTTGCACAGCTTGCGGCTGTCGGCGCCCGGAATCGGCTCTTCGCCGGCCGGATAGACTTCCATTAGCAGCAGCACGTTGGCGTCGGCCAGCACATTGACGAAATCGTCGTACAGGTCGCGGGTGCGGCTGTAACGGTGCGGCTGGTAGACCATCACCAGACGGCGCTCCGGCCAGCCACCGCGCACGGCTTTGATCACGGCCGCGACTTCGGTCGGGTGGTGACCGTAGTCGTCCACCAGCATCACGTTGCCGCCTTCGACCGGCAGTTCGCCGTACACCTGGAAGCGACGGCCAACACCCTGGAAGCCGGACAGGCCCTGGACGATGGCTTCATCGCTGACGCCTTCGTCGGTGGCGATGCAAATGGTCGCCAGCGCGTTCAACACGTTGTGGTTGCCCGGCATGTTCACCGAGACATCCAGCGGCTCGCGATCAGGGCGCAGCACGGTGAAGAAAGTCTGCATGCCTTGTTGGCGTACGTTGATGGCGCGTACGTCGGCGTCATCGCCGAAGCCGTAAGTGACCGTCGGACGCTTCACCAGCGGGAGGATTTCACGCACCACCGGATCGTCCAGGCACACCACCGCCAAACCGTAGAACGGCAGGTTGTGCAGGAACTCGACGAAGGTTTTCTTCAGCTTGTTGAAGTCACCGTCGTAGGTCGCCATGTGGTCGGCGTCGATGTTGGTGACCACGGCCACCAGCGGCTGCAAGTGCAGGAAGCTGGCATCGCTTTCGTCGGCTTCGGCGATCAGGTAGCGGCTGGTGCCGAGCTGGGCATTGGTGCCCGCGGCATTCAGACGGCCACCGATGACGAACGTCGGGTCCAGGCCACCGGCGGCGAACACCGAAGCGATCAGGCTGGTGGTGGTGGTTTTGCCGTGGGTACCGGCGACGGCGATGCCGTGGCGGTAGCGCATCAGCTCGGCGAGCATCTCGGCACGCGGCACCACCGGAATCCGGCGTTCCAGCGCGGTCGCGACTTCCGGGTTGGACGTGTTGACGGCGCTCGACACCACCAGCACGTCGGCGGCTGCGGCATTCTCGGCACGGTGGCCGATGAAAATATGCGCACCAAAAGATTCCAGGCGCTCGGTCACCGGCGAAGCTTTCAAGTCGGAACCGGACACTTGATAGCCCAGGTTCAGCAACACTTCGGCGATACCGCACATACCCACACCGCCGATTCCGACGAAGTGGATACGACGGATACGGCGCATTTCCGGTTGTGGCATGGCTTTCTTGTTCTCAACCATGGGCCACCTCAAGGCAAGTATCGACCACGTTACGAGTGGCATCGGGTTTGGCCAGGCGGCGTGCCGCGCTGGCCATGTCGTTGAGTCGTTGCGGTTGCATCAAGACCTCTGTCAGGCGAGCGGCAAGGTCCGCTGCGCCAGTCGTTCTTTGCGGCATCAGGAAGGCAGCGCCTTCACGGGCCAAATAATCGGCGTTGCGGGTCTGGTGATCGTCGATCGCGTGGGGCAAAGGCACCAGCATCGAGGGCAGACCGGCGGCCGCCAGTTCACTGATGGTCAGCGCTCCTGCGCGGCACACCACCAGGTCGGCCCAGCCATAGGCTTGGGCCATGTCTTTGATGAATGGCTGCACTTGCGCCTCGACGCCAGCCGCGCGATAGCGCTCTGCAGTCACTTCATCGTGGTTTTTGCCGGCCTGATGGAACACGTCCGGGCGCAGGTCGGGGGCGACTTGCGACAGGGCTTCAGGCAGCAACTTGTTCAACGGCTCTGCGCCCAGGCTTCCGCCCAGGATCAGCAAACGCGCCTTGCGACCGGCCAGGGCAGGTCGCGGTGTTTCGAGGAACAGCTCGGTGCGCACTGGGTTACCGGTGGTCCGACGGCTGTCCGACAGGGTAAAGGTGTCGGGGAACGCTTCACAGACTCGGGCGGCCAACGGCACCAGCAACCGATTGGCGGTACCGGCCACGGCGTTCTGCTCGTGAACGATGACCGGCACGCCGGCCAGTCTGGCTGCAACGCCGCCAGGGCCAGTCACAAAACCACCAAAGCCGACCACACAGACTGGCCGCAGCTGACGAATGATCGCCCGCGCCTGCCAGATCGACTTGAGCAACATGACCGGCGCCTTGAGCAGGGACAATTTGCCCTTGCCGCGCAAACCGCTGGCGTGGATCCGATGCAATTCAATACCGGCCGCCGGCACCAGATCGTTTTCGATCCCGCGGGGCGTACCGAGCCAGTGCACGGTGTAGCCGCGGGCCTGGAACTCACGCGCACAGGAAAGTGCCGGGAACACATGGCCCCCGGTGCCGCCAGCCATGATCAGTACGTTAGCGCCCATGGTTCGGCTCCTCGGCGAAGTCGCTCTCATGGAATTCCATTTCTTCGCTGCCCAAATGGGTTCGACTCTCCCACTCGATGCGCAGCAACAAGCCAAGACAGGCACAGCAGATAACCAACGAACTGCCGCCATAACTGAGGAATGGCAGGGTCAGACCTTTGGTCGGCAACAGGCCGACGTTCACGCCGATGTTGATCAGGAACTGGCCGATCCACAGGAACGACAAGCCGTAAGCAACGTAGGCGGCAAAAAACTGTTTGGCTTTCTCGGCCCACAGGCCGATGTACATGCCACGAATACACACGAAGACGAACAGCGCCACCGTGCACAAGGAACCTACGGCCCCCAGCTCTTCAGCCAGCACCGAAAACACGAAGTCGGTATGGGCTTCCGGCAGGTAGAACTGTTTCTGCACGCTGTTGCCCAGGCCGACGCCCAGCCATTCGCCGCGACCGAAAGCGATCAAGGCCTGGGAGAGCTGATAGCCGGCACCGAACTGGTCGGCCCACGGATCGGCAAAGTTGGTCAGACGCGCCATTCGATACGGCTGCATCTGAATCAACAACACCACCGCCGCGACGGCCAGGACCACCATCAGGGAAAACCGGAACAGCCCGACCCCGCCGAGGAACAGCATCGCCGCAGCTGCCCCCATCATCACGACGGTGGCACCGAAGTCTGGCTCCATCAGCAACAGACCCGCCATTGGCAACAGCACGATGAACGGCTTGAAGAAGCCCATCCAGCTTTCACGCACTTCTTTCTGGCGACGCACCAGATAACCGGCGAGGTAGATCACCACGAACACCTTGGCGATCTCGGAAGGCTGAACGTTGAAGAAACTGAAGCCGATCCAGCGCATCGAACCGTTCACTTCCCGGCCGATCCCCGGGATGATCACCATCACCAGCAAGCCGAATGCACCAATCAACATCAGCCAGCCCAAGCGTTGCCAGGTGGCAATCGGAATCATCATGGTGACGACGCAGGCACCCAGGCCCAGCACAACGTAAACAAGGTGGCGAATCATGTAGTACAGGGCGCTGCCCGACTGCACCGCCCCCACCTCGGTCGATGCCGAGGCAATCATGATCAGCCCCAGGCCGAGCAGTGCCAGGCAACCGGCGAGCATCGGGAAATCGAGGTCGATACCGCGCCCGGTGATCAGCGGCGATGGATACGGCTTGATGATGTTTCTCAAGCTCATGCCAGATCCTCCACGGCGCGGACGAACTGGTGACCACGGTCTTCATAGTTCTTGAACATGTCGAAGCTGGCGCAGGCCGGCGACAGCAGCACCGCGTCGCCCTTTTCGGCGATGGCGCGGCATTGCTCGACCGCTTCGATCAGCGAGCCGACGCGAATCAGTGGCACGGCATCGCCGATGGCCTCACCGATCTTGTCGGAATCACGGCCCATCAAAATGACGGCGCGGCAGTTGGCCGCCACCGGATCACGCAAATCCTTGAATTCGGCGCCCTTGCCATCGCCACCGGCGATCAGCACAAGCTTGCCGTCGATGTCCGCCCCCAGGCCCTCGATGGCCGCCAATGCGGCGCCGACGTTGGTGGCTTTGGAATCGTTGTAGTAGCTCACGCCATCAAGGTCGCGGACCCACTGGCAGCGGTGCTCGAGCCCGGCGAAATTGCGCAGGGCTGAAAGCATGGCGTCGAACGGCAGGCCGACGGCGTGACCGAGCGCCAATGCCGCGAGGGCGTTGGACTGGTTATGCGCACCACGAACTTTCAGCTCGCGTACCGGCATCAGGTTCTGGAATTCGAAGGCCAGGTATTTCTCGCCGCTCTCTTCTCGAATGCCGAAGGCCTTGAAGTCGGGTTTGTTCAAACCGAAGGTCCAGCACGGCTGACCTTCACCCATCAGCGGACGGCTCAGGGCGTCCTGACGGTTGACCACAAACTGCCTGGCGCCCCGGAAGATCCGGTGCTTGGCCAAGTGATAGGCCGGCAGACCGCTGTAGCGGTCCATGTGGTCTTCACTGATGTTGAGCACGGTCGCCACTTCGGCGTTGAGCTGATCGGTGGTTTCGAGCTGGAAGCTCGACAGTTCCATCACGTACAGCTCGATGTCGTCGCTGAGCAAATCCAGCGCCGGCGTGCCGAGGTTGCCACCAACGGCAACACGCTTGCCGGCCGCAGCCGCCATCTCGCCGACCAGGGTGGTGACGGTACTTTTGGCGTTGGAACCGGTAATGGCGACAATCGGCGCTTTCGCGTTACGCGCGAACAGCTCGATGTCTCCGGACATTTTCACGCCACGGGCGGCGGCAGCCTGCAGGGCCGGGGTCGCCAGCGCCAGGCCGGGGCTCACGTAGAGCTCGTCGGCACGGCACAGGAATTCGACGTCCAGCTCGCCACAACGCACTTCCACGTGCGGATAGTCACGCTTGAGCGTGGCCAGTTCCGGTGGATTTTCCCGCGTATCGGCGACAGCAAACGACACGCCCCGGTTCGCCAGGAAGCGAACCAGGGACATGCCGCTCTTGCCGAGGCCGACAACGATGCGGAAGTGGTCAGAAGCGATCAGAGACACTCGTTCTACCTCAGCTTCAGGGTGGCAAGGCCGATCAACACGAGAATCACGGTGATGATCCAGAAACGGACGATCACGCGCGGCTCGGGCCAGCCCTTGAGTTCAAAGTGGTGGTGAATCGGTGCCATGCGGAACACACGGCGACCGGTCAGCTTAAAGGAGGCAACCTGAATGACGACTGACAGGGTCTCCATCACGAACACACCGCCCATGATGAACAGGACGATTTCCTGACGGACGATCACTGCGATGGTGCCCAGGGCCGCACCCAGCGCCAGCGCGCCAACGTCGCCCATGAAGACTTGTGCCGGATAGGTGTTGAACCAGAGGAAGCCCAGGCCAGCACCGATCAAGGCGCCGCAGAACACAATCAGCTCGCCCGCGCCCGGTACGTAAGGAATCAGCAGGTATTCGGCGAACTTCACGTTACCCGACAGGTAGCAGAAGATCCCCAGGCCGCCGCCGACCATCACGGTGGGCATGATCGCCAGACCGTCGAGGCCGTCGGTCAGGTTGACCGCGTTGCTCGAGCCGACAATCACGAAATAGGTCAGGACGATGAAACCTGCGCCCAGCGGAATGCTGTAGTCCTTGAGCATCGGCAGGATCAGGGTGGTTTCCACCGGCGTCGCGGCAGTCATATAAAGGAAGATCGCCGCGCCCAGGCCGAACACCGACTGCCAGAAATACTTCCAGCGGCTCGGAAGGCCGCGGGAGTTTTTCTCGATGACTTTGCGATAGTCGTCAACCCAGCCGATGGCGCCGAACAGCAGGGTCACCAACAACACGACCCAAACGTAACGGTTGGTCAGGTCAGCCCAAAGCAAGGTGCTGACGCCGATGGAGGAAAGAATCAGCGCGCCGCCCATGGTCGGGGTGCCTGACTTCGACAGGTGCGATTGCGGGCCGTCGTTGCGAACGGATTGACCGATCTGACGGTTCTGCAGAGTGCGGATCATCCACGGGCCATAGCACAGCGACAAGACCAGCGCGGTCAGTACACCGAGAATCCCGCGCAGGGTCAGGTACTGAAAGACCGCGAAGCCTTTGTAGAACTGTTGCAGATACTCCGCTAGCAGCAGCAGCATTAATGTTTCTCCAGACTGGTCCCGCACAAAGCGGCAACGATGTTTTCCATCGCAGCGCTGCGCGAGCCCTTGATCAAAAAGGTAGTGTTTGTGTCCTGCTCGGCTTCCAGGGCCTTGATCAGTTCAGCCTGTGTGCTGAAGTGAAAGGCCTGCTCGCCGAAAGCGTTCACGGCGTGAGCCATCATTGGCCCGACGGCGTAAAGCGCGGAAACCTTGCCGCGGGCGTAATCGCCCACATCGCGGTGCCCCTGCTCTGCCCACGCGCCCAACTCGCCGATATCCCCGAGCACCAAAACGGTGCGGCCGGAAAAGCCGGCGAGTATATCAACGGCGGCGCACATAGAGGTGGGGTTCGCGTTGTATGTGTCATCGATTACGCGCATGCCGTTAGGCGCCAGTTGCGCGACGGTGCGTCCCTTGACCGGTTGCACCGCGCCAAGGCCGGTGGCGATGCCGAACAGCGACACACCCAAGGCATGCGCGGCAGCGGCAGCGGCCATGGCATTGGCGACGTTATGGGTGCCGAGCAGATTCAGCTGAACCCGCTCCACACCTTCAGGGCTGTGCAGGTTGAACGCCGGGCAACCGCGGGCATCGCGATCCAGGTCGCTGGCATGGAAATCGGCGTTGACGTTGCTCAGGGCAAAAGTCAGCACTTTTCGACCGGCGGCACGGGTCTTCCAGATGTCGAAGGCCTTGTCGTCGAGATTCAGCACGGCGATGCCATCGGCATCCAGCCCTTCGAGAATCTCGCCCTTGGCTTCGACGATTTTTTCCGGCCCGCCGAACTCTCCAACGTGGGCAGTCCCGGCGTTGTTGATGATGGCCACGTGGGGTTTGGTCATGGCGACGGTGTAGGCAATCTCGCCAATGCGCGAAGCGCCGAGTTCGATCACGGCGGCGGTGTGTTCCGGCGCCAGTTCGAGCAGGGTCAGCGGAGCGCCGAGGTCATTGTTCAGGTTGCCACGGGTCGCCAGCACCGGACCGCGTGTGCGCAGGATGCTCGCCAGCATTTCCTTGACCGTGGTCTTGCCGCTGGAGCCGGTAACGGCCGCGACCGGCTGAGTGAACGCGGCACGGTTGATCGCGCCCAACTGGCCGAGGGCCTGGCGGGTGTCCTTGACCAGCAGTTGCGGCAGCGAGCTGTCGGCCACTTCGCGCTCGACCAGTGCACCCACGGCGCCTTTGGCGGCGACGTCATTCAGGTAGTCATGGCCATCGAAACGTGGACCGGCCAGAGCAATAAACAGCTGGCCGGGCTTGATCGCGCGGCTGTCGATGCTGACACCATCGAAGCTGGCATCGACGGAGATCAGACGGGCATTCAGTGCGCCGGTCAGTTCGCTCAGTTTCAAGGCTTTAAGCATGGGCCACCTCCCACGCGGTCAGCGCATGATCGGCCTCGACCAGATCGGAGAAAGCGAGGCGTTCGCCATTGATTTCCTGATAGTCCTCATGACCTTTACCGGCCAAGACAATCACGTCATCCGCCGAAGCGCTGGCGATCAACTGGGCAATCGCCTGGCCACGACCGGCGACGAAGGTGACTTTATCCACAGCGGTGAAACCGGCGCGGATGTCGTCGAAAATCGCGGCGGGGTCTTCGGTGCGCGGGTTGTCGTCGGTGACCAGCACACCATCGGCCAGACGCTCGACCACTTCAGCCATCAGCGGACGCTTGCCGCGATCGCGATCACCGCCGCAACCGAACAGGCACAGCAACCGGCCTTTGGCGTGAGGACGCAGGGCCATCAAGACTTTTTCCAGCGCATCCGGCGTGTGGGCGTAATCGACCACCACCAACGGCTGAGTGCCGCCGCCCAGACGCTGCATGCGACCGGCCGGACCTTCGAGCTTTGGCAACACGTTGAGGATTTCGTCCAGCGCATAGTCCAGACCGAGCAAGGCACCGACCGCGGCCAACACGTTGCTCAGGTTGAAACGGCCGAGCAAGGTGCTGCGCAAATGGTGTTCGCCTTGCGGGGTAACCAGCGTGGCGCGCACGCCTTCGTCACTGAACTGCGCTTCGCGGCAATACAGGTAAGCGCGGGAGTCTTCCAGGCTGTAAGTGATCAGCCGCGACTCACCCTCATCAGCCGCCAGTTGCCGGCCAAAATCGTCGTCGAGGTTGACCACCCGGCACTTCAGATCATTCCAGGCAAACAACTTGGCCTTGGTTTCGCCATAGGCCTGCATGGTGCCGTGGTAATCCAGATGATCGCGCGACAGGTTGGTCATCACCGCCACATCGAAGGCCAGCGCGGTTACGCGGCCCTGATCCAGCCCATGGGAAGAGACTTCCATGGCCACGGCTTTGGCACCGGCCTTTTTCAGGTCGGCGAGGGTTGCTTGCAGCGCAATCGGGTTCGGCGTGGTGTGCAAGCCGCTTTCCAGCGCGCCATGGAAACCGGAGCCCAAAGTGCCAACGATACCGCAGTGTTGACCGAGCAAATCCAAGGCTTGCGCGACCAACTGGGTCACGCTGGTTTTACCGTTGGTGCCGGTCACGCCGATCAGGTTCATGTGACGGCTCGGGTCGCCGTAAAAGCGCCCGGCGATATCCGACAGCTGCGCCGCCAGGCCTTTGACCGGAATCAGCGGCACGTCGGTAATCGGCAGCACGGTCGCGCCTTCGACTTCATAAGCCACGGCGGCAGCACCGCGCTGCAAGGCGTCGGCGATGTGCGCACGACCGTCGAACTTGCCACCAGGGACCGCAAGGAACAAATCACCTGCCCGTACGTTACGGCTGTCCAGCGCCAATTCGCGGATCAATAGATCATGGCCGGCGTGGGCGAAAATCTTGTTCAGGCTCAGCGACATCAGCCGCGCCCTCCATTAGCTTTCAGCGGAACGACCGGTGCGGCGTTCGCTTGTTGAGTGGCTGGCAGGTTGTCCGGGGTGATGTTCATCAGGCGCAAGGTCCCGGACATCACTTTGCTGAACACCGGCGCCGATACCAGACCACCGAAGTAACCGGCCTTGGTCGGTTCGTCGATCACCACCACGATCGCGTAACGCGGGTCGCTCATCGGGCCGAAACCGGCGAACAGCGAGCGGTAGGAGTTCTCGGCGTAGCCTTTGGTTCCGACCGACGTCTTACGCGCAGTACCCGACTTGCCGCCCACGTGATACGCCGGCACCTGCGCACGGAATACGCCGCGCGGGGCTTCGATCACTTGTTGCAGCATGCCTTGCATGGTTTTCGCGACGGCTTCTGGCAGCACCTGAGTGGTTTGCGGCGCCTTGTCGGTTTTGATCAGGGTCAACGGCGCGAGGCGACCATTGTTGGCCAGGGCCGAGAAGGCGTGGACCAACTGGATCGCGGTCACGGAAATACCGTAGCCGTAGGACAGCGTGGCGGTTTCAGCCTTGCGCCATTCGCGGTAGTTCGGCAGGTTGCCGACGCGCTCACCCGGGAAACCCAAGCCGGTGTCCTGGCCGAGGCCAACTTTCTGTGCCAGACGGAAAATCGTTTCGCCACCGATATCGAACGCGACCTTACTCATGCCGACGTTACTGGAATTGATCAGGATACCGGTCAGGTCGAGCACCGGACCTTCGGTCTTGGATACGTCCTTGATGGTGTATTTACCAATCTGCAAACTGCCCGGGTACACCTCGACGGTGTCGCTCGGTTTCCAGCGCCCGGTTTCGATCGCGGCGCTCATGGAGATCGCTTTCATGGTCGAACCCGGCTCGAACACGTCGATCATCGCGCGGTTGCGCATCATCGCCGGTTGCAGGTTGCGACGGTTGTTCGGGTTGTAGGTCGGCTGGTTGACCATGGCGAGAATCTCGCCGGTCTTCACGTCCATGATCACCAGGCTACCGGCCTTGGCGCCGTTCTCGATGATCGCGTTGCGCAGTTCGCGGTTGGCCAGGTATTGCAGGCGCAGGTCAATGGACAACGCCAAGGGCTTGCCGGCCTTGGCGTTTTTGGTGACCTGGACATCTTTGATCAGCCGGCCGCGCCGGTCCTTGATGACCTGTCGCTTGCCGGGCACCCCGGCCAGCCATTCGTCGTAGGCCAGCTCGACGCCTTCGCGTCCGTGATCGTCGATGTCGGTAAAGCCGACCATGTGGGCGGTGACTTCACCCGCCGGGTAGAAACGCCGGAACTCTTCGATGCCATAAACGCCCGGCACTTTCAGATCGAGCACAGCCTGGCCCTGCTCAGGGGTCAGCCCGCGCACCAGGTAGATGAATTCTTTGTTGGCCTGGGCTTCGAGACGTTCGGCCAGGGCTTTGGGATCCTGCCCCAAGGCAGCCGCCAGTGCCGGCCATTTCTCTTTGGCCAGCTGCATTTCCTTGGCGTTGGCCCACAGGGTGGTGACCGGGGTACTCACGGCCAACGGCTCGCCGTTACGGTCGGTGATCAGACCACGGTGAGCCGGGATTGGAATATGACGAACACTGCGCGCGTCGCCCTGACCTTTAAGGAAGTCACGGTCGACCACTTGCAGATCAATGATGCGCCAGGAAATCGCCACCACCATGATGCCGAGCAAGCCCAGCACCAGACGGAATCGCCACGGGAAGAGTGCGCCTTCGAGTTTCATCATGGCGCCACCATCTGCACTTCAGCAGCGCCAGGAATGCGCATCTTCAGTTGTTCGGTCGCCAACACTTCGATACGGCTGTGGGCGGTCCAGGTGCTTTGTTCGAGAATCAACCGGCCCCACTCCGCCTGCGCCTTGTCGCGCACGCTCAATTCGTTGTACAGCGAATTCAACAGCTGACGGTTCCAGTGGGCGCTATAGGACACACCGATGGCCGACACGAGCACACCGATAAACAGCAGCAGCATGAAAAAGCTTCCGCCGGGAAGTGGTTTGGCGAAAAGCTTGCTCACCGCAGTTTCTCCGCGACACGCATGATGGCGCTACGGGAACGTGGGTTGGCTTTGAGTTCGGCCTCGGAGGCGGACTGCGCTTTGCCATGGACTTTGATTTTCGGTTCGAAGGCGACGTGACGGACCGGCAAGTTGCGCGGCAGGTTGTCGGCTTCGCCTTTCACCAGTTTGCGCATGAACAGTTTGACGATGCGGTCTTCCAGCGAGTGGAAGCTGATCACCACCAGGCGACCGCCGACTTCCAGGCACTCCAGAGCGGCTTCGAGACCGGCTTCCAGATCGCCCAGCTCGTTGTTGACGTGAATACGCAGCCCCTGGAATGCACGGGTGGCCGGGTTCTTGCCCTTTTCCCATGCAGGGTTGGCGACTTTCAGCACTTCTGCCAGATCGGCAGTGCGCTCGAACGGCTTGATGTCGCGACGTTCGGCCACGGCACGCGCCATGCGGCCTGAGAAACGTTCTTCGCCGTATTCCTTGAACACCCGGGCGATTTCCTCCACCGGCGCGGTATTGACGAACTCGGCGGCGCTGATCCCGCGGGACGGGTCCATTCGCATGTCCAACGGGCCGTCGTTGAGAAAACTGAAGCCGCGCTCAGGGTCGTCGAGCTGAGGCGAAGACACGCCCAGGTCAAGCAGAACACCGCTGACCTTGCCGGCCAGACCGCGTTCGGCGACTTCCGAACCGAGCTCGGCAAAGCTGCGCTGTACAACGACAAAGCGGCCGTCTTCGGCCGCTAGCGTTTGCCCGGTGGCAATCGCTTGAGGATCTTTGTCGAACCCGAGTAACCGACCATCGGGCCCGAGCTTGCTGAGAATCAACCGGCTATGTCCGCCGCGTCCGAACGTGCCGTCCAGATAGCAGCCATCAGGACGTACGGCGAGAGCCTCGACGGCTTCGTCAAGCAGTACGGTGATGTGGTTAAAGCCGCTATCAATAGTCACAGGATCAAATCACGCAGTTCATCAGGCATGGCGCCCGGTTGTTGAATAGCAGCCAGGTCAGCGGCAGAAACCGCATTCCAGGCATCCTCGTCCCACAATTGGAACTTGTTCAGTTGGCCTACCAACATTGCGCGCTTATCCAACTTGGCATATTCGCGAAGACGCGGCGGGACCAGAAAACGACCACTGCCATCGAGCTCGAGGTCGACGGCATTACCAATCAGTAAACGTTGCAGGCGGCGGTTTTCTTCGCGAAGCGAAGGCAGTGCACGCAGTTTGGTTTCGATAATTTCCCACTCATCGAGGGGATAAACACACAAACACGGATCAACGGCATCGATGGTGACGATTAATTGACCGGAACTACGCGAAACGAGCTCGTCACGGTACCGGCTCGGCATGGCGAGACGGCCCTTTGCATCGAGACTGATAGCGTTAGCTCCGCGAAACACGTCAGCGTTTCTCCAAATATTAGCGTTTTGCGCTCAAAAAACCCACTTCATGCCACTTTCCGCCACTTGCGCACACTATAGGAATGCGCCCACCACACCGTCAAGGCGCGGATAGAAGGAAAAGCCTTACAGAACGGAGATTTAGGAGTGTAAAAGGAGGGGAAACGAGAATCTGGCGGATGAATTCGTTCAATAACTTGAATCAGCACAGAAGGCTGCGTTCAGAAGTTAAAGTAGTTTGTTAAGAGTAAGATTTTTTCGGTATTACAAAAGCGCTTCTGCTATTGATTCAGCAGGGAGGGAAACTGCCATTACGCATATCGCTGCCAATGATTGAAGCAGAGAGAAAAAAAGGTGGAGAGTCGATCTGTAAGCCGGGTTCTGTCTTGAACAGTCATTCGTCTACGATGGCCATCACTGGACATCTTTAGCAACCTACCCGGTCCCAGCGCGGGCCACGCCTTGGGACCCTATTTGGTCTTGCTCCAAGTGGGGTTTACCTAGCCACGAACTGTTGCCAGACGTGCGGTGCGCTCTTACCGCACCTTTTCACCCTTACCGGCGCCGAAGCGCTTAGGCGGTTATTTTCTGTGGCACTTTCCGTAGGCTCACGCCTCCCAGGCATTACCTGGCACTTCGCCCTATGGAGCCCGGACTTTCCTCCCCCCCCTAATTTTCATAGAGGGCAGCGACTGTCCGATCGACTCTCCGCCGCGAAGATTAACGGCAGAGCGGTCGAAGAACAAGCTCTAAAAGCCTCTGGCCGGCGCTGCGCGTCGCTTTTTTACTCGCCCTTCTGCTTATCCAGCGCAACCTGATAGAGCACATTCTTGCGCTCGCCAGTAATTTGCGCCGCCAATGCCGCCGCACGCTTGAGCGGCATTTCTTCAAGCAGCAGATTGAGAATACGCATGGCTTCGCTGCTGACAGCGTCCTCAGTCTCGGGAGCAGACCAGCCAGCGACCAGCACTACGCACTCGCCGCGCTGCTGGTTGCTGTCCGATTCGACGAACTCGCGCAGCTCGGCCAGCGGCAAGCCTTTAAGGGTTTCGAAGGTCTTGGTCAACTCGCGCGCCAGCAATGCCGGACGATCGGCGCCGAATACCAGCTCCATGTCTTGCAGGCATTCAAGGATGCGGTGTGGAGCTTCATAAAAGATCAGCGTGCGCGGCTCTTCTTTTATCAGTTCCAGGCGAGCGCGTCGGCCGACAGCCTTGGCCGGTAGAAACCCTTCGAAGATGAAACGGTCCGATGGCAACCCCGCCGCCGAGAGCGCCGCAATCAATGCACAGGCCCCCGGAACCGGCACCACATTGATCCCTGCGGCACGGGCCTGACGCACCAGGTGATAACCCGGATCGGAAATCAGCGGTGTCCCGGCATCGGAGATCAATGCCACATCGTCGCCAGCGAGCAAGCGAGTGATAAAGCGACTGCCTTCATCCCTCTCATTGTGTTCATGGCAGGCCGCCAGCGGCGTGGGGATACCGAAGTGCTGCATCAATCGCTGGGAATGGCGAGTGTCTTCGGCAGCAATCAACGAAACCTCGCGCAGGATCTTCAGCGCACGCGCACTGATGTCGTCCAGGTTGCCGATGGGCGTCGCCACCACATAAAGCGAGCCAGCAGCGGAATTCAAAGCACCTGGAGCAGTCAAAGCGCACACCTCATAATCGGTAAAAGCCGCCATTGTAGCGCGTAGCGACATTCGCGATACCTGCAAGCAACCCTCGGTTTTCCAGCCTTTTGTGCAGTGTCGCAACATTTGCATGAGCTAAATTGATCGATTCACGCCAGTAACATCGCGCCCCGGCCAGCGCTTGGGTACAATTCCACGCTTATTTGATCGAGTATCAGGAACACTTACATGATCGCTTGCCTGCGGCTGTTCTCTGCCCTCTGCCTCGCTGCCTTGCTGGCGGCTTGCGCCAGCTCGCCCTCCTCCAGCCTTGGCGAACTTCCACGGACCCCGGATGCCAGTGTCGAGCAACTGCTCGAACAGGCCACTCAAAGTAAAACGCCGGACAAGGCAGCCTTGCTGCGCTTGAGCGCGGCAGACCTGGCTTATCGTCAGGGCAATGCCGGCCAATCCGCGCAAATTCTGCAACAAGTACCGATGGAACAACTCAAGCCTGGCCAACAGGTCTTCGCCAGCACCCTGGCGGCTGAATTGGCCATGGTGCGCAATCAGCCCAAAGCGGCGCTGACGGCCCTGAGCCATCCGAGCCTGCAACGCCTGAGCGAACTGCCAGCCGAACAACAGGTTCGCACCGGCACCGTCCATGCCCGCGCCCTTGAGGCCGACGGTCAGACCCTGGCCGCCGCACGGGAGCGCATTTTCATCGCCCCCATGCTGAGCGATCAAGCTGCGAGCAAAAACCACGAAGCGATCTGGACCCTGATCGCTTCACTGCCGACCGATCAATTGCAGCCGACCACCGACGACGACCTCGGCGGCTGGCTGAGCCTGGCCCGGGCAGTGAAAACAGCCGGCACCCTGGAACAGCAGCAAGCCGCGATCGACAACTGGCGCGCGAACAATCCAAAGCACCCGGCCGCCATCCAGCTGCCGCTGCCATTGACCAAACTCAAGGATCTGGCCAGCCAGCCCCTGAGCAAGATTGCCCTGCTGCTGCCGCAAGACGGCCCGCTGGCCTCGGTCGGCAAAGCATTGCGCGAAGGTTTCATGGCCGCACACTACCAGGCGCAACAAGCCGGGCAGAAGCCGCCAGCCGTCGAGTTCTATGACAGCTCGCGCCTGACCTCCCTTGACGAGTTCTATCGCAAGGCCCAGGCCGACGGCGTGCAATTGGTGGTCGGGCCGCTGGAAAAACCGCTGGTCAAACAGCTCAGCGCTCGCCCGCAACTACCGATCACCACCCTGGCGCTGAACTACAGCGAAGGCGAACAAGGTCCGCCCCAGCTGTTCCAATTCGGCCTTGCCGCTGAAGACGAAGCCCGCGAAGTATCCCGTCGTGCGCGCGCCGATGGCCTGCATCGTGCCGCCATCATGGTGCCGAAAGGCGAATGGGGTGACCGCGTACTCAGAGCATTCAGCCAGGATTGGCAAGCCAACGGCGGCAGCATTGTCGCGACCGAGCGCGTCGACCAACCGGTGCAACTGGCCCAGCAAATTGCCGACATGTTCCAGCTGCGTCAGAGCGAAGGCCGCGCCAAGAGCCTGCAAAACACCGTTGGCTCACAGGTAGCCGCCCAGCCTTCGCGTCGTCAGGACATCGAGTTCATCTTCCTGGCCGCGACGCCGCAACAGGCTCAACAGATCAAACCGACCCTGAACTTCCAGTACGCGGGTGACGTGCCGGTTTACGCCACCTCCCACGTGTTCAGCGCCAGCGGCGACCAGAACCAGTACAACGACATGAACGGTATTCGCTTCTGCGAAACCCCATGGCTGCTGGATGCCAACGACCCGCTGCGCAAACAGGTCACCGCACAATGGCCACAAGCCGCTGGCAGCCTGGGCCGTCTATACGCGATGGGCGTTGACGCCTATCGCCTGGCACCACGCCTGGGGCAACTCAAGGCCTTGCCGGACAGCCGCATCGAAGGTCAATCGGGCAGCCTGGGCATGACTCAGAATCAACGGGTCGTGCGTCAGTTGCCATGGGCAGAGTTCGTCAACGGTCAGGTTCAACGCCTGCCGGACACCTCGCACTGATGCCCGACAGGTCACGCCAGCAAAGCGGTAAGGATGCCGAGCGCCATGCGCTCGAGCATCTTCAGCAACAAGGTCTGCGCCTGCTGGCGCAGAACTGGTTATGTAAACGCGGCGAGCTTGATCTGGTCATGCTTGATGGCGATACAGTAGTATTCGTCGAAGTCCGCTACAGAAAAAACACCCAATGGGGTGGCGCGCTCGATAGCATCGATGAGCGCAAACGGCAGAAACTGATTTTCGCCGCGCAGTATTTTCTTCAGCGCGAGTCGCGTTGGGCCGATTCCCCCTGCCGCTTCGACGTGGTTGCCATCGACAGCAGCCTCGATCAGTTGAACTGGATGCAAAATGCCTTCGACTGCTGATCGCTTGCGCCCCGAACCGGACACCTACACCCAACACTTTTGCTCTTTGCTTTGCGGGCTGCACTTTCATGTGCCAAGTAGCCGCGCTAATTAAGGTCACACAGATGGACATGCAATCCCGAATTCGCCAGCTTTTTCAGGCCAGTATCGACACCAAGCAAATGGCGATGGACGTACTTGCACCGCACATCGAGCAAGCCAGCCAGGTGATGGTCAACGCCCTGCTCAACGAGGGCAAAATGCTTTCGTGCGGCAACGGTGGCTCCGCCGGCGATGCACAGCACTTTTCGTCCGAGCTGCTCAATCGCTTCGAGCGTGAACGTCCGAGCCTGCCAGCCATTGCGCTGACCACCGACAGCTCGACGATCACCTCGATTGCCAACGATTACAGCTACAACGAAATCTTCTCCAAACAGATCCGCGCCCTCGGCCAGCCGGGCGACGTATTGCTGGCGATTTCCACCAGCGGCAACTCGGCGAACATTATTCAAGCGATCCAGGCCGCACATGATCGCGAAATGATTGTCGTAGCATTGACGGGTCGCGATGGCGGCGGCATGGCATCGCTGCTATTGCCTGAAGACGTCGAGATTCGCGTACCGGCCAATGTCACTGCACGTATTCAGGAAGTCCACCTGCTGGCGATCCATTGCCTTTGCGATCTGATCGACAGCCAACTGTTCGGGAGTGAAGAATGACCCCTAATCGCCTAAGCCTTCTGGCCTTGACCCTGTGCCTCGGCATCAGCGGCTGCACATCAGTGGTTAACGCCAGCCGTGAAGCGCCGATCGAAGATGACCGCGGTACGCGCACCTTCGGCAGCAAGATCGACGATTCTCTGATCGACACCAAGGTCGGCGTGAACATCGCCAAGGCCGATCCGGCCCTGGACAACGATTCGCACATCGTCGTAACCAGCTTCAACGGTGTTGTGTTGCTCGCCGGGCAAACCCCGCGCGCCGACCTCAAGGCCAAGGCCGAACAGGTCGCCGCCTCCGTTCAGCGCGTGAAGAAGGTGCACAACGAACTGCAAGTGCTGCAGCCCTCCTCGCTGCTGGCACGCCAGAACGACACCTGGCTGACCACCAAGATCAAGACTCAGATGCTCACCGATCCCTCCATCCCGGGCTCGCGCATCAAGGTTGTGACCGAGAACGGCATCGTTTATCTGCTCGGCCTGCTGACCAAGCAGGAAGCGGCGCAGGCGACCAATCTGGTGCAAGGCGTTTCTGGCGTGCAGAAGATTGTGAAGCTGTTTGAGTACATCGACTGATACTTGCTTACGCGATGGCATCCTTGAGATCGCCTTCGCCGGCAAGCCTGGCTCCTACAGTAATAAAAAAGGCGATCCTTGCGGATCGCCTTTTTTATTACTTCACCACCTTCAAACTGGGTCGACCGCTGGGACGCGGCGGCTCGCTGTCGGGTGGCGGGATATCATCATCCGGCTCGATGTCTTCCTCGTCCTCTAGCGGCGATTCCATATCGAACACCATGCCCTGGCCGTTCTCCCGAGCGTAAATGCCCAGGATCGACGCGATAGGCACGTACAGGGTGTGTGGCACGCCACCGAAGCGCCCCTCGAAACTGACCGCCTCGTTATCCATGTGCAAATGACGCACGGCTGCCGGGGATACGTTCAGGACAATCTGCCCGTCACTGGCAAAACCCTGAGGCACCTGCACCGACGGATACTCGGAATTGACCAGCATGTGCGGGGTGCAATCGTTGTCCACAATCCACTCGTAGAGCGCGCGGACCAGATAAGGTCGACTGGAGTTCATAGCGGCTCCTTAAGCCTTAGCGCATATCGCGTTCGACACCAGACAGACTCGCCTGGAAAGCCTCACGCGCAAACTGGCGCTCCATGTAATCAAGCAGCGGCTTGGCAGGCCGCGGCAGTTCTATACCCAAAATCGGCAATCGCCAGAGTATTGGTAGTAGGCAGCAATCCACCAGACTTTGTTCCTCACTGAGGAAAAACGGCTTGTCGGCGAATAGCGGCGACACGCCTGTCAGGCTTTCGCGCAGCTCTTTACGAGCCACCACGCGAGCTGCTTCCTTGGTCCGCGAATCCAGAATCAGATCCACCAGGCCACACCAGTCACGCTGAATGCGATGAATCAGCAGACGGCTGTTGGCACGCGCCACAGGATAAACCGGCAGTAGTGGCGGATGCGGGTAACGCTCATCCAGATATTCCATCACCACGGTCGACTCCCACAACGCCAGGTCACGATCGACCAGGGTGGGCAGGCTTCCGTAAGGGTTCACTTCAATCAGTTTAGGCGGCTGACGACCAGCCTCCACGTAAATGATCTCGGCGCTGACACCCTTCTCTGCAAGTACGATGCGCACTCGGTGGGAATAGTGGTCGGCGGGGTCGGAGTAACAGGCCAACCGATTGGTCACGCCCATGGCGGTCCTCCTCGCTTGTTGAAATTATCGAAAACGGAAAAACACGCGCGCCCAGAGGGCGCCTCCCGTAACGCCTGGATCACCAGACTCGTTACACCTTCAGAGACGCCCCTGGGCGCGTGCGATTAACAGCAATGGCTTACAACGTTATCAATGGACGTCTTTCCAGTATTCACGCTTGAGCAAGTAAGCGAATACGAAGAAGAACGCCAGGTACAGCAACACATAGGTACCGATGCGCTGATGCTGCAGCTTCACCGGGTTGGCCGAGTAGGCCAGGAAGGTCACCAGATTCTTGACCTTCTCGTTGAACTGCTCTTCGGTCAGCGTGCCGGTTTTCGGCAATACGGTCAGTTGATCGCAGGCTTCATGAGTCAAAGCGGTGCCGGTCAGCGGATCGAACTGCTTCTTGCCGTCATCGACGACTTGAACCTGTTTACAGCCTACCACCTGGCGACCCTGCAAGCCGACCAGAACGTTAGGCATGCCGACGTTCGGGAACACCTTGTTGTTCACGCCCCATGGACGCGACGGGTCTTCATAGAACGAACGCAGGTAGCCATAGAGCCAATCCGTGCCACGAACGCGAGCCACCAGTGTCAGGTCGGGTGGCGCCGCACCAAACCAGGTCTTGGCGTCAGCCGGCTGCATGCCGATGCTCATGTGGTCGCCGATCTTGGCGCCAGTGAACACCAGCTTCTCGAGCATCAGCTCGTGAGGAATGCCCAGGTCATCGGCGACACGCTCGTAGCGCTGGAACTTGGCACTGTGGCAGCCCATGCAATAGTTGGCGAACGTACGTGCGCCATCCTGCATGGCAGCCTTGTCGGAAACGTCGATGTCGACTTTTTCCAGCTCTGGGCCGCCGTGTTCGGCCGCGAAGGACAGTGCTGGCAGAGCAGCAAGAATCAGTACAGCAAATAGTTTTTTCATCAGCCAGTCACCCTTTCCGGAACCGGTTTGGTCTTCTCGAGCCTGGTGTAGAACGGCATCAGAATGAAGTAGGCGAAGTACAGGAAGGTACAAACCTGCGACAGCAACGTACGTTCCGGGGTAGGCGCCATGACGCCCAGCCAGCCAAGAATCACGAAGGAGATGCAGAATACCCAGAGCCAGATCTTGCTCAGCCAGCCCTTGTAGCGCATGGACTTGACCGGGCTACGGTCAAGCCAGGGCAGGACGAACAGCAAGGCAATCGAAGCACCCATGGCAACAACACCCAGGAGCTTGTCCGGAACTGCCCGCAGAATCGCGTAGAACGGCGTGAAGTACCAGACCGGAGCGATGTGCTCAGGGGTCTTGAAGGCGTTCGCCACTTCAAAGTTCGGCTTCTCGAGGAAGTAGCCGCCCATTTCCGGGAAGAAGAACACGATCGCGCAGAAGATGAACAGGAACACCACCACGCCGACGATATCTTTCACGGTGTAGTACGGATGGAAAGCAATGCCGTCCAGCGGTACGCCGTTTTCGTCTTTGTGTTTCTTGATGTCCACGCCGTCCGGGTTGTTCGAACCCACTTCGTGCAACGCCAGAATGTGCAGCACCACCAGGCCAAGGATCACGATCGGCAAGGCAACCACATGCAAGGCGAAGAAACGGTTCAGGGTAATACCGGAAATCAGGTAGTCACCACGGATCCACTGGGTCAGGTCGTTTCCGATGACCGGGATCGCACCGAACAGCGAGATGATCACCTGGGCGCCCCAGTAGGACATCTGGCCCCACGGCAGCAGGTAACCCATGAAGGCTTCAGCCATCAGCGCCAGGTAGATCAGCATGCCGAACACCCACACCAGCTCACGCGGCTTCTGGTACGAACCGTAGAGCAGGCCACGGAACATGTGCAGATAAACCACGATGAAGAACGCCGAAGCGCCAGTGGAGTGCAGCAGACGCAGGATCGAGCCGTACTCGACGTCGCGCATGATGTATTCGACGGAAGCGAATGCTTCTTCCGCCGACGGGGTATAGCTCATGGTCAGCCAGACACCGGTAACGATCTGGTTGACCAGAACGAGCAGCGCCAGGGAGCCAAAGAAATAGAAGAAGTTGAAGTTCTTCGGGGCGTAATACTTACTGAGATGGTCTTCCCACATTTTGGTCGCGGGAAAGCGCGCATCAACCCAATCCATGAACTTGCTCATCACGCTTTCTCCGTATCGACGCCAACGACAATGATGTCATCGGTCTCATAGGAATGCGGGGGAACTGGCAGGTTCAAAGGCGCGGGTTGCGACTTGTAGACGCGGCCAGCCAAATCGTAGTGGGAACCGTGGCAAGGGCAGAAGTAGCCCCCGACCCAATCCTTGCCCAGATCGGCAGGTGCCACTTCCGGACGGAAGGTCGGCGAGCACCCCAGGTGAGTGCAGATACCGATCAGCAGCAGGACTTCTGGCTTGATCGAACGCGTCTGCGGGTCGACATAGGTCGGTTGCGTCGAGCTCTTGGAGGCGGGGTCAGACAGCTGGCCCTCAATCTTTTTCAGATTCCCCAGGATTTCCTCGGTACGGCGGACGATGAACACCGGCTGGCCGCGCCACTCAGCAATCATTTGCTGGCCTGGCTCGATTTTGCTGACATTCACTTTCACCGGTGCACCTGCGGCTTTCGCCTTGGCACTGGGAAACCATGACCCCACGAACGGGACCGCAGCCCCCACCGCTCCTGCAGCACCCACCACGGATGTGGCTGCTACCAAGAAGCGACGCCGGCCTGCATTCACGCCGTCATTGCTCATTCAGTCCTCTCCCATCAGCTTTGTGGCCTGTTAAATCAGGCGTCTACTAAGTAAAAATCTGAACTTATAAAAATTTTGCCGAATGGTAATGAAAAGCCCCAATTCTGACAAGGTAATTACCGAAGGGCTCCACTGCCAAGCCTTGTAGTATAGGGCCTCTGCGGATGTGGCAAGTTGTCACAGCGCAATTCGTTGATAAATAGCGCCCATAAAAAAACGCCCAGCTTCGCAAGGAAACTGGGCGTTCTTTTTGAACGTGAAAGCGAATTAACGCTTCGAGTACTGCGGACGCTTACGCGCTTTACGCAGACCGACTTTCTTACGTTCAACTTCACGTGCATCGCGGGTTACGAAGCCAGCTTTGCGCAGAGCAGAGCGCAGAGTTTCGTCGTAGTCCATCAGAGCGCGAGTGATACCGTGGCGGATTGCGCCAGCTTGACCACTTACACCACCGCCGATCACGGTGACGTAGATGTCGAACTTCTCGACAGTCTCAGTCAATTCCAGCGGCTGACGAACTACCATGCGGGCAGTTTCGCGGCCGAAGAAATTATCCAGCGAACGGTTGTTGATGGAGATGTTACCAGTGCCCGGACGCAGGAAAACGCGTGCGGTTGCAGTCTTGCGACGGCCAGTGCCGTAATTTTGAGTCGCCGACATAATGAACTATTCCGTTAAAACTTCAGTTCTTGGGGCTGCTGAGCAGTATGAGGGTGAGCAGCGCCCGCATAGACTTTCAGCTTACGATACATGTCGCGACCCAGCGGGTTCTTAGGCAGCATGCCTTTGACCGCGGTCTCGATCACGCGCTCAGGGGCTTTAGCGATCAGCTTTTCGAAGTTGATCGACTTGATGCCGCCCGGGAAACCGGAGTGGGAGTAGTACATTTTGTCAGTGGTTTTAGCGCCAGTAACACGTACTTGCTCAGCGTTGATTACGACGATGTAGTCGCCAGTGTCAACGTGAGGAGTGTACTCAGCCTTGTGCTTGCCACGCAGACGGCTCGCGATTTCAGTGGCCAGACGACCCAGGGTCTGACCAGCAGCGTCGACGACAAACCAGTCGCGCTTTACTGTTTCCGGTTTAGCAGTAAAAGTTTTCATTCTTTATAGCCTCAGGGGCCGCCCTGTAAATTAGACGGCGGATCTTACTGAATAGTGCGTACTTTGACAAGTCAAAGGCAGCCGGATACAGACGCTTTCGGGGGCTCGGGTCGGCGCGTCCGTTCAACGGCAAGATTCTTCGGCGGCGGCGCATCACTTCCACTGCAGAAAGAGGTGCGCAATTATGCAGATTGCGAAAAATATTTCAACCTGCTTTTATGATTGTTTTGCCCAAGGAGCACCCGATGGACTATCGCCAGCTAGGCCGTACCGATCTGAACGTGAGCGCCATCTGCCTCGGCACCATGACCTGGGGCGAGCAAAACAGTGAGACTGAAGCCTTCGCCCAGATCGAACGCGCCAAGGGCGCCGGGATCAATTTCATCGACACCGCCGAGATGTACCCGGTGCCGCCCAAGGCCGAAACCTACGCCACCACCGAACGCTACATCGGCAACTACTTCAAAAGTCGCGGCGATCGCGCCGACTGGATCCTGGCGAGCAAGATCGCCGGCCCCGGCAACACCATCGACTACATTCGCGACAAAAACCTGCGGCACAACCGCCAACACATCAGCGAAGCCGTGGACGCCAGCCTCAAGCGCTTGCAGACCGATTACATCGACCTCTATCAACTGCACTGGCCGGAACGCAGTACCAATTTCTTTGGCCAGCTCGGTTACAAACACAAGATCGAAGCCAATCTGACGCCACTGGAGGACACCCTCGAAGCGCTGGACGAACAGGTCAAGGCTGGCAAGATCCGCCACATCGGCCTGTCCAACGAAACCCCGTGGGGCACCATGCGCTTCCTTGCCCTCGCCGAAGCCCGTGGCTGGCCCCGCGCGGTATCCATCCAGAACCCCTACAACCTGCTCAATCGCAGCTTCGAAGTCGGCCTGGCGGAAATTGCCATCCGCGAACAATGTGGCTTGCTGGCCTACTCGCCACTGGCGTTCGGCTTTCTGTCGGGCAAGTACGAAGGTGGCGCGCGTCCGCCCAAAGGTCGCCTGAGCCTCTACAGCCGCTTCAGCCGCTATTTCAACCCACAGTCGGAAGCAGCGTGCAGTCGTTACGTGGCACTGGCCCGTCAACACGGCCTGGACCCGGCGCAGATGGCGCTGGCATTCGTCACACAACAGCCATTCGTGACCAGCAACATCATTGGCGCCACCACGCTTGAGCAACTGGACAGCAACATTGCCAGCATCAATTTGAAGCTGTCGGATGAAGTGCTGGCAGGCATTGAGGCGATTCACCAGGATCAGCCGAATCCTGCGCCGTAACTTACGTCGACGATCGTTCCCACGCTCTGCGTGGGAATGCATCCCGTGACGCTCCGCGTCACTTCCGAAGCGGACGCAGAGCGTCCATGGCGGCATTCCCACGCAGAGCATGGGAACGATCACGCTGCATTACAGCGACCGCGCAATAATCTCCTTCATGATTTCATTGGTCCCGGCATAAATCCGCTGCACCCGCGCATCCGCCCATGCCCGGGCGATCGGGTATTCCCACATGAATCCGTAACCGCCATGCAACTGCACGCATTCGTCGAGCACCTTGCATTGCAGGTCGGTGCCCCAGTACTTGGCCATCGCCGCCGTCGGCACGTCGAGCTTGCCTTGCAGATGCAGTTCCAGGCAGCGATCGACGAAAACCCGGCCGATCTGGATCTCGGTCGCCATTTCAGCGAGCTTGAAGCGGGTGTTCTGGAAGTCGGCGATGGCCTTGCCGAAAGCCTTGCGCTCACGGGTGTAATCCAGCGTCCACTGCAACGCCGCTTCGGCTGACGCCAAGCCTCCCACCGCGACCGTCAAGCGCTCCTGCGGTAATTCCTGCATCAGGTAAGCGAAGCCCATCCCCGCTTGGCCCAACAGGTTTTCCTTGGGCACCCGAACGTCCTGGAAGAACAGCTCCGAGGTATCTTGAGCCTTCATGCCGACCTTTTCCAGGCGCTTGCCCTTGGCGAAACCCGGCGTGTTGGCCTCCACCAGAAACAGACTGGTGCCCTTCGCCCCCGCTTTCGGATCAGTCTTGGCCACGACGATCACCAGGTCAGCCAGAAAGCCGTTGGTGATGAAAGTCTTCGAACCGTTGATCACGTATTCGTCGCCCTCCAGCACCGCGGTAGTCTTCACCCCCTGCAGGTCGGAGCCAGCACCCGGCTCGGTCATGGCGATCGCAGTGACCATCTCGCCAGACACCAGCTTGGGCAGGTATTTGTGTTTCAGCGCCTCACTGCCGTAATGCAGGATATAAGGCGCAACAATGTCCGAATGAAGAGAAAATCCGATCCCGGTCAGCCCCAGACGACCGACCTCCTCGATCACCACTGCGCTATAGAGAAAGTCTGCCCCCAGCCCGCCGTATTCTTCCGGCAGATGCGAACAGAGCATCCCCGCCTCCCCCGCCTTGTTCCAGAGATTGCGGTCGATATAGCCTTGTTTCTCCCATTGCCCATGGAACGGCACGGCCTCTTTTTCGAGGAACGTTCGCACGCTGTCGCGAAAAAGTTCGTGCTCGGGGCTGAACAAGGTTCTGGGGATCATGCGTCACCTGTCGTTATTGTCAGACGGAATTGATCTTCAGAGACTAAGCCTCGCTTCCGATACAGGACACTGGACACATCCGACAAAAAATAAGACGATCCAGCCGTCTGGTGACCACTTTCCCCTATAAGAATAAAGTTGAATTATGTCTAACCAAGCCTCCAAGCCCTTGCGGCGCGTCAGCATCCTGGCTATCGACCGGGTTTTCGCTTCCACCCTCATGCAAGCCAAGGATTTCTTCCATCTGGCCAGCCTGCGCTATGGCAAACAACTGGGCCACGGCCTGACACCGGCGTTCGAAACCCGGCTGGTCAGCCCCGACGGCAAACCGGTGAACAGCTTCAGCGACGTGATCATGCCGGTGGACGGCGGCCTGGAAAATGCCGACGTCATCATCCTCCCCGCCTTCTGGGACGATTTCGACACGCTCTGCAAACGTTATCCACAGGTCCTGCCGTGGCTGCGCGAACAACACGCCCGCGGGGCAGTGCTGTGTGGCGAGGCCACGGGGGTGTTCTGGCTCGCCGAAGCCGGACTGCTCAACGGCAAGGAAGCGACCACGTACTGGCGCTTCTTCAATGCTTTCGCTGAGCGCTTCCCGCAGGTTCATCTCAATCAGGACAAACACCTGACCGACGCCGACAACCTGTATTGCGCCGGCGGCACCACCTCGGCCTGCGACCTCTACATTTACCTGATCGAGCGCTTTTGCGGTGCCAACGTGGCCCAGGCCGTGGCTCGCGACATTCTCTACGAAGTACAACGCAGCTATGCGCCGGGGCGGATCGGTTTCGGCGGGCAAAAACTGCACCAGGATGTGATCATCCTGCAGATCCAGCATTGGCTCGAAGAACACTTCGCCGATAAATTCCGCTTCGAAGACGTGGCCCGCGAACACGGCATGAGCATCCGCAACTTCATGCGACGCTTCCAGACCGCCACCGGCGATAAACCGCTGCATTACCTGCAACGCCTGCGCATCGAGACCGCCAAGGGCTTGTTGTCCGGCAGCCGCAAGAGCATCAAGACCATCAGCTATGAAGTCGGATACGACGATGCGAGCTTCTTCGCCCGACTGTTCCGCCAGCATACGGAGTTGTCGCCGAATCAGTATCGACAGCAGTTTCAACAAGCAGCTTAAGGGCTGGACACCAATCCAGATTGGCTCTTCAGCGCGCATAAAAAAGGGCCTGCAATGCAGGCCCTTTTTATTTTCCGAAATGTCCTACGGCTTGTGCGCCCGGGACAGGAATTCGTGAGACTGCATTTCCAGCAAGCGGCTAAGCGTGCGCTGGAACTCGAAGGTCAGGCGACCGCCGGTGTAGAGGTCTTTAAGCTCGACTTCGGCGGAGATGATCAGCTTCACGTTGCGGTCGTAGAACTCGTCGACCATGTTGATAAAACGTCGGGCGATGTCGTCGGTGGTGACGCTCATCTGCTCGACGCCGCTGAGCAACACGGCATGGAAGATCTTGCCCAGTTCGATGTAGTCGTTCTGGCTGCGCGGGCCGTCGCACAGTTCGCGGAAGTCGAACCAAGCCACGTCATCGCAAGTGCGCACGGCGCGGATTTCACGGTTCTCGATCATCAGCACGTCGTTCTCGACGGCAGCCGTGCATTCCGGCGTCAGGGCCCGGAAACTCTTGCGCAGGCTTTCCTGGGCGGCTTCGTCCAGCGGGAAGTGGAACAGTTCCGCTTGCTCGAGGTGACGCAGACGGTAATCGACGCCGCTGTCGACGTTGACGATTTCGGTGTTCTGCTTGATCAGCGCAATGGCCGGCAAGAAGCGCGCACGTTGCAGGCCGTCCTTGTACAGACCGTCCGGCACGATGTTCGAGGTCGCGACCAGGGTCACGCCGTTCTTGAACAGTTCTTCCATCAGCGTGCCAAGGATCATGGCGTCGGTGATGTCGGAGACGAAGAATTCGTCGAAACAGATCACTCGCGTTTCGTCGGAAAAGCGCTTGGCGATGATCGTCAGCGGGTTTTTCTCGCCGCCCAGAGTCTTCATCTCTTCGTGCACGCGCTTCATGAAGCGGTGGAAGTGAGTACGGGTCTTTTCCTTGAACGGCAGCGCTTCAAAGAAGGTGTCGACCAGGTAAGTCTTGCCGCGACCCACGCCACCCCAGAAGTACAGGCCTTTGACCGGCGCCTGGTCCTTCTTGCCAAACAGTTTGCCGAGCAGGCCCGGTTTGTTCTGCGAGGCCGCGACCAGATCGTCGTACAGGCGCTGCAAATGACGCACTGCCGTTTCCTGCGCAGCATCGTGGAAGAATTCCGGGCGTTTCAGATCAGCTTGGTATCGTTCTAGGGGCGTCATAATTCGTTAGCAAGGCAACAAAAACGGGCCGTCACTGTAGCGACGGCCCGTGGGAATGGCAATCGACCCTTGGTCGGACCGAACCGTTGTTTATTCCTGAACCGGTGTCAGTGCAACCCGCAATGCGCCGATGGCAGCATCGCGAGCAGCACTGTCGGCGAAGGCCGGGCTGTCGGCCACGCACTCGCCTTCCAGCCAGACGCTGAAGTTCAGGTCTTCACTGCGCACGTCCAATGGCTGGCCGGATTGCAGTTGTTTGGTCACCTGACCTGCGGTTTTGCCATCGGCGAAGTGCCGCGACAGCAGCAGCTGCTCACCATCGGCTGCCAGCAGACGGAAGCGGAAACTGCCATCGTCTTCACGGAAGCTGACAAAACGCGCGGCTTTCGCGGCTTTCTTCTTGGTGGTGGCAGCGACTTGAGTCTGGGCGACGAAAGAACGCAGGCCGACCGCTTCACGCAACTCGTTGAGGAACGGCGTGGCCACTGCACGGGCCTTTTTCGCGCCGTGTTGCAGGATGTCTTCCAGATCCGCCGGACGCTCGATCAGTTGGTGATAACGCTCGCGGGACTCGCCCAACTCGTTGTCCAGCAACTGGAACAGGCGATTCTTCGCCTCGCCCCAACCCAGGCCCTGGAGCAATTCGCTGCGGAACTCGTCGGCTTGTGCCGGTGTAGCGAAAGCCTGGAACAAGGTGAACAGGTGCGAGTTGTCCGGATCTTTGGCTTCGCCCGGGGCACGGGAGTCGGTCACGATCCGCGAAATCGCGTCTTTCATCTCTTTGGCGCTGCTGAACAACGGAATGGTGTTGTCGTAGCTCTTCGACATCTTGCGACCGTCGAGGCCTGGCAGCGTGGCGACGCTTTCCTCGATCAGCGCTTCGGGCATGGTGAAGAACTCCTTGCCCTGGCCGAACAAGTGGTTGAAGCGCTGGCCGATGTCACGGGCCATTTCCACGTGCTGGATCTGGTCACGACCGACCGGCACCTTGTGGGCGTTGAACATCAGGATGTCCGCGGCCATCAGCACCGGGTAGCTGTACAGGCCCATGGTGATGCCCGCATCCGGGTCTTCGCCATTCTCGACGTTCTTGTCCACCGACGCCTTGTAGGCGTGGGCGCGGTTGAGCAAGCCCTTGGCGGCCACGCAGGTCAGCAGCCAGGTCAGCTCCGGGATTTCCGGGATGTCGGACTGGCGATAGAACGTCACCCGGTCCACGTCCAGGCCACCGGCCAGCCAGGTCGCGGCGATTTCCAGACGCGAGCGCTGGATGCGCAGCGGGTCATCGCATTTGATCAGGGCGTGGTAGTCGGCCAGGAAGTAGAACGAATCGGCATTGCTATCGCGGCTGGCAAGAATCGCCGGGCGGATAGCCCCCGCGTAATTGCCCAGGTGCGGCGTGCCGGTGGTGGTGATGCCGGTGAGGATACGGGTACGAGTCGTCATGGGTAATCGCTTGTCAGACTGCAATCAATTCGAAAGACGCGGCAGGATCAGATCCTTGAGATCGGTCAGCTTGCCATGAAAAAAGTGTCCGCATTCTGCCACTTTCAGCAGCTCATGGGGGCGATCGAGTGCGTCGGACCAATCGTAAACGAGTTGCGGATCGATCACTTCGTCGGTTTCCGGCTGGATCAGGGTCAATGTACCTTGGTGCGGCAGTTGATCCTGATCGCCCAGACGCATGACCGCAGGCGCGACCATGAACAGATGCTTGATCTGCTCACCCTTGGCCTCCAGCCGTCCGCCGAGACTGGCTGCAACAAAACCGCCGAAGGAGAAGCCGAACAGGGTCAAAGGTAATTCAGGATGTTTGGCCCGCAGCCACTCGGCCGCTGCCTGGGCATCGTCGACTTCGCCGGAGCCCATGTCGTGCGAGCCTTCACTGGCACCGACGCCACGGTAGTTGAAACGCAAGGTAATCAAACCGGCGTCCCGCGCGGTGCGCTGCAGGGTCGAGACGACTTTGTTGAGCATCGTGCCGCCCTGCACCGGGTTCGGATGGCAGATCAGCGCCAGGCCGCGGGGCTGCTCATTGTCCGGGCTCATGTTTTCCAGATACAGGGCTTCCAACTGACCCACCGGGCCATCAATCACTACAGGGGTTTCGCGCATAAGCAAGGAAGGAACTCCGTGACCTCGAATCGGGTCGACTCGTCTAGCAAATTGTCTGTGCCAATCTATTGCGAGTGAATCGCGGTATACAGCGCAGGTTCGAGCCGTTAACGTAAAGCAAAGCCGTTTATAGAGGAAGGACTCGTGGAACACTCGCTCTTAGTTTGGTTGTTGCCGACTCTTGCCCTGGTTGTGGGTGTCGCCATTGGATTCCTGATCGCTCGCCTGGTGCCGAATGCCGCTCCGAGCAGCACGCAACGTCAGCTGGATGATATTCAGGAACGTTTTGACAAGTATCAGAACGAAGTGGTCACCCACTTCAACAGCACTGCATCCCTGGTCAAGAAACTGACTCAGAGCTATCAGGAAGTGCAGGATCATCTCGCCGAGGGTGCCAACCGCCTGGCCCTGGACGAGCAGACTCGCCAACGCTTGCTGGCTGCCCTGCACGCTGACGCGGTGCAGGCTCCACGGGAACGCCTGACGCCACCGCGCGATCAGGAACCGCCTCGCGATTACGCTCCCAAAGCCCCGAACGCGCCGGGCATGCTCGATGAGCATTACGGCCTGAAGAAGTAATCAGGTTTCGCGCGACACAAAAAGCCCTCGGACGAGTGATTGTCCGAGGGCTTTTTTATTCTGAATTTTTCATCGCCTGAACAAGCGACACAAAAAAATGCCCGATCCTTTAAGGATCGGGCATTTTCATTTCAGGGAGAGGTCAGCCTCTCATGGGTACTGCTGGACAGTGCCTTGCTGTTGCTGGCCGCCGTATTGCTGGCCCGGAATCGCCTTCAGGTTGACCTCGACGCGGCGGTTCTGTGCCCGGCCATTGGCATCACCGTTGCTGGCAATCGGGTTATCCGGCCCGGCACCACGTGCCGACAGGTTGGCGCCGCTGACACCCTGTGAGGTCAGGTAAGTCGCCACGCTCTGGGCGCGACGCTGGGACAGGTCCATGTTGTGCTGGCGGCTGCCGGTGCTGTCGGTGTAGCCGACGATCTCGATCTGGTTCTGGTTGAACTCCTTGAGCGAGCCCGCCAGGTTGTTCAGCGGCTGGTAGAAGCTTGAGGCAATGTTCGCCGAATCGGTGGCGAACGTGATGTTGCCCGGCATGATCAGCTTGATCTGATCGCCCTGGCGCTGCACCTCAACCCCGGTGTTGGCCATGCTGGCGCGCAGCTTTTTCTCTTGCTGGTCGGCGTAGTAACCGTAACCGGCAGCAGAAGCACCCACCACGGCGGCGCCAATCAGCGCGCCCTTGCCACGGTTATCGTGACTGATGGCAGCACCGGCCAGCGCACCGGCCAGGGCGCCGAGGCCACCGTATTTGGCGGTATTGCTCATGCCCGTGGAGCTGCCATCGGCCTGACCCTGGTTGTCATAAGGGTTCGGCGATGCACAACCGGACAACAGAGCCACTGCAGTAGCGACAACGATCAAACGACGCGAGGTGAACATGGAGGAGCTCCTACTTTTTTTGCATTCTGTGGTGCAACGGACTTAAGCAATGAACCTTTGCGGGCGTTGGATCACTGGCAATGACAAAAATTCCGTCAGAGCCCTTCAAGCTCTTACAAAGGGGTTACCGCGCATTTCATCGCCCAGACAGGTGTCCGGGCCATGCCCGGCCACCACGGTTGCCTCTTCGTCGAGGGTATACAACCGCTGCTTGATCGATCGCACGAGTGTTGCCTGATCACCACCCCACAAATCCGTGCGCCCTACCCCACGCTTGAACAGCGTGTCACCGGCAATCAGCAGCTTAGCCTCTGAAAACCAAAAGCTCATGGAACCCGGCGTATGACCCGGCGTGTGCAACGCCACGCCACACCCGCACGCCAACTCTTCATCATCGGCCAACCAGCGATCCGGCGATGGCACCGGGGTGTAAGGCACACCGAACATCTGGCACTGCATCTCCAGGTTGTCCCAGAGAAATTGATCTTCTTTATGCAGGTGCAGGGTCGCGCCGGTTTTCTCCTTCAACTGACCGGAGGCGAGGAAGTGATCGAGGTGTGCGTGGGTGTGAATGATGCTGACCACCTTCAGGCCCAGGGCGTCGAGCCGCGCCAGGATCAGCTCGTGATTGCCGCCTGGGTCGACGACGATGGCTTTTTTGGTGATGGGGTCGCCGATGATTGTGCAATTGCACTGCAAAGGGCCGACGGGGAAGGTTTCGCGGATGAGGGTGGGGGTCGGAGCGTTCACGGGAGGCCCTGATAAGTCGATTTCGAACAGGATACCAGCGCGCATTCCTCAAGACTCACTGGCGCACGTCGACACAGATTTACTGGCCAGTTTTTTGACGCCATTATTAAAAAAATAGTGGCCATGTAATATCAATTGACGCTGACTCTGGTGCAAAATCGCGTCCTTGTAGCGGCCACATACAGGACGGTCGCAGCCTTCTCAGGATATTTAGAATGTCGTCTCCTCTTGGTTACATTTTAACAAAGCCATCTGTTCTAACCGGTAACCAACAAGTCGACAGCCTGATCTATGGCACCTCCTGGCTGAGCCCTGACTTCGGCGCAGACATCTTCGCGACAAGGCTGACCTATAGTTTCGTCACCCCCGGCCAATCGTATTTCTCTGCCAAATACAGCTTAAAAAATGAATTCCTGAACAGCTTCGCTCTGACATCGGCTCAACAAAACGCCGTGACCGGTGCGCTTGGCGCCTGGAGCGCCGTGGCTAACGTCAAGTTCACTCTGGTCAGTGACAACATCAACACTGTGGGCGACTTGCGATTCGGCGGCTATTGGGACATGGACGACGACGCCGCTGCCTGGGCCTACTTCCCCGACCGGACACCGCTGGCCGGGGATGTATGGATCAGCCCGGATACGAACAACCCTACCCCCGTCAAAGGCACTTACGACTTCATGACGTTCGTGCATGAAATCGGTCATGCCCTGGGCCTCAAACATCCATTCGAGTCGAGCCAATCCAACAGTACGCTGATCTCGCCCCTGCTCGATGATACGCATTACACGATCATGAGCTACAACAATGCGTACTCCTATCAGCCGACGACACCGATGCTGCTGGATATTCTCGCTATCCAGAAAATTTACGGCGCCAACATGCTTTGGCAAACCGGTGACAACGTCTATCGCTGGGCACCCGACCAATCAGTATTCGAAACCATCTGGGATGCCGGCGGAAACGATACGATCGATGCCAGCAACCAGCAGGCGGCTGTCAGACTGAACCTGAATGAGGGTGAGTTCAGCAACATCGGCAAGGCATTCGTCGACATCCCGAACCTGCAACTGGTCAATGACGGGCTGGCGATCGCCTTTGGCACCAAAATCGAAAATGCCACCGGTTCGGCTTTTAACGATGAGCTTATCGGCAATGCGCTGGGTAACGTTCTCGATGGTGGTGCCGGCCAAGACGTCATGATTGGCGGTGCAGGCAATGACGTTTACGTTGTGGATAACGTGGGTGACGTGGTGGTGGAAACCGGCACCTCGCTGAGCGAAATCGACACGGTTATGTCGTCGATCAGCTACACCCTGGGCAGCAACCTCGAGAACCTGACACTCACCGGCAGCGACCAGCTCGACGCCACCGGCAACGCCCTGAACAACGTGCTGATCGGCAACAGCGGCAACAACGTGCT
>NZ_QKYZ01000023.1:0-92297 GCF_003253625.1 Pseudomonas sp. URMO17WK12:I6 | reverse complement strand
GAAAACGCAGCTTCTATAAAGTCAAAAGCCCAATCCGGGGATTGGGCTTTTTTTCCAGGCCACCATGGGCTTAGCTCACAGCGCTGTTGCGTTCGATCACACGGTCACCACCACCTTCAGCAAGGGTTTGGCCTTGTGGAGTGCGATCGGTACCGTCAGCGGCCAGGGTTTGGCCTTGTGGAGTGCGATCGGTACCGTCAGCGGCCAGGGTTTGGCCTTGTGGAGTGCGATCGGTACCGTCAGCCGCCAGAGTTTGGCCTTGTGGGGTACGGTCGGTACCGTCAGCAGCCAGGGTTTGGCCCTGTGGGGTACGGTCGGTACCGTCAGCCGCCAGGGTTTGGCCCTGTGGAGTGCGATCCGAGCCATCCTGGGTGATCAGGCCTTTTTCTTTCAGGCGCTCGTTACCGTTGGCACCATCGGCAACGGTCTGGCTGAACACCGAGTGGCTGTCTTTGACTTGTGGAGTGGCCTGATCGGCAGCCGGCAGAGCAAAAGCGGTGCTGGCTAACATTGAGAGGGTCAGGCTAAGCAGTAATTCGCGTTTCATGATGGGTTGCTCCTTGGGAGGGCGATAAAGTGGGTACGAAGTCAATGCTACTCTCGATAAGTCGATATAAAAGTTCATAAACGCAATGGTAATAATCAACGGAATTGATTGTTTGGCCGAGCAGCTCTAGAACGGGCGTTTCCGGCGAACGTTTTTGCACTGAGGTGGGTATTTTCGACTCATTTTCGCCTCGCAAAAGTGCGGGGTCGGTAACGCTAAAAAGGGAGGGGCGAGACGGCTATTTGCGTTCGAATCGGCCTTCGGGTTAAACCTGCGGGCCGTTTTCCAGTCGTACATTTCATGGCAGGCCGGTTCTGGCCTAACGTTTCATCAGTGCGTCGCTGTCAGGGCGCTCAGTCGTATTCAGGAGCTCTGTGCAATGACGCGCACTCGTAAAATGCTTGCCTGGACCTCCGCCAGCCTCGTTGTGCTGCTGGCCGTCCTGGTGCTGATCATCGCGTTCTTCGATTGGAACCGGATCAAACCGCCCCTTAACGCCAAAGTCTCCGAAGAGCTGCATCGTCCGTTCGCCATCAATGGCAACCTCGCGGTGGTCTGGCAGCGCGAGCCCGACGAAGGCGGCTGGCGGGCCTGGGTACCGTGGCCGCATGTGGTGGCCGAAGACCTGAGCCTGGGCAACCCGGACTGGTCGAAGCAACCGCAGATGGCCACCCTCAAACGCGTCGAGCTGCGTATTTCACCGCTGGCCTTGCTGACACAGCGGGTGACGATCCCGCGCATCGACCTGACCGAGCCCAATGCCGACCTGCAGCGTCTGGCCGACGGCCGCGCCAACTGGACATTCAAGTTCGACCCCAAGGACCCGAATGCCGAGCCTTCTAACTGGGTGCTGGACATCGGTGCCATCGGCTTCGACAAGGGCCATGTCACGCTCGACGACCAGAGCCTGAAAACCCGCCTCGACTTGCTGATCGATCCGCTGGGCAAGCCGATTCCGTTCAGTGACATCGTCGGCGACAAAGCGGCGAAAACCGCGCTTGAGAAGGGCGGTTCGCCGCAGGATTACGCGTTCGCGTTGAAGGTCAAAGGCCAATACCACGGCCAGAATCTGGCTGGCCAAGGCAAAATCGGTGGTTTGCTGGCCCTACAGGATGCCGCCAAGCCGTTCCCGCTTCATGCGCAAATGCAGATTGCCGACACCAGCGTCGAACTGGCCGGCACGCTCACCGATCCATTGAACCTCGGCGCCCTGGATCTGCGCCTGAAACTGGCCGGTGCCAGCCTGGGCAATCTCTATCCGCTGATCGGCGTGACCCTGCCGGATACCCCGCCGTACGCCACGGATGGGCATTTGACCGCCAAGTTGCATGAGTCGGGCGGGGCGGTGTACCGCTATGAGGACTTCAACGGCAAGATTGGCGAGAGCGACATCCATGGCAACCTGGCTTATGTCGCGAGTCAACCGCGGCCCAAGCTCAGCGGGGCGGTGGAGTCCAATCAACTGTTGTTTGCCGACCTGGCCCCACTGATCGGCGCCGACTCCAATGCCAAGCAAAAGGCCCGCGGCGGTGAAAGCAAGCAGCCGGCGGACAAGATACTGCCGGTCGAGGAATTCAAGACCGAGCGCTGGCGCGATATGGACGCTGACGTCGAGTTCACTGGCAAGCGCATCGTCCACAGCGAAAAACTGCCGTTCAACGACCTCTACACCCATTTGGTGCTGACGGATGGTGTGCTCAGTCTCGAGCCCCTGCGTTTCGGCGTGGCTGGCGGCAATCTGGATGCGCAGGTTCGTCTGAACGGGCGCGCTGAGCCATTGGAAGGCCGGGCCAAACTGACCGCGCGCAAGTTCAAGCTCAAACAGCTGTTCCCCTCCATTGAACGGATGAAAACCAGTTTCGGTGAGCTCAATGGCGATGCCGACCTTGTCGGTCGTGGCAACTCGGTGGCCAAGCTGCTGGGCACCGCCGACGGCAATTTGAAGATGCTGATCAATGATGGCGCCATCAGTCGTGAGTTGATGGAGCTGGCCGGGCTCAATGTCGGCAACTATGTGGTCGGGAAAATCTTTGGCGACAAGGAAGTGAAGATCAACTGCGCGGCGGCCAATTTCGACATCAAGAGCGGTCTGGCGACCACGCAGTTGTTCGTCTTCGATACCGAGAACGCGATTGTCTACATCGATGGCACGGCGAACATGGCGACCGAGCAACTGGACCTGACCATCAGCCCGGAATCCAAGGGCTGGCGCTTGATTTCGTTGCGTTCGCCACTGTATGTGCGGGGTAAGTTCATCAAGCCGGATGCGGGGGTGAAAGCGGTGCCGCTGATGCTGCGCGGGGCCGGGATGGTGGCGTTGGGTGTGATTGCCGCGCCGGCGGCGGGTTTGCTGGCGCTGATCGCGCCGAGTGCTGGCGAGCCGAATCAATGTGCGCCGTTGCTGGAGCAGATGAAGGCGGGCAAGGCGCCGGTGACGGTCAAGCCCACCCGGTAGATCAAAAGATCTCAGCCTGCGGCCGCTACATTGGAACGCGTTACCCTGCAGGAGCTGCCGCAGGCTTCGATCTTGGCAATAGACCAGACAATCGAGCTTCCTCCTGCAACCACGCAAAAAACGCCCGCACCGGCGGATGCCGTTCGCGCCCTGGAACGCACAGTGCGCTGTATCCGGCCCCGTCGACCTGAATCTCACCCCGGTAAGGCAGCAATAAGCCGCTGGCCACACTCTCCGACACCAGAATATTGCTCGCCAGCACCAAACCTTGCCCGGCGATGGCGGCTTGCAGGGCGTAATGTTCTTCGTCGTATTCACGCACCGCTGGCTGTCCGGCCAGCCAGGTTTCGCCGGATTGCGCGCACCAGGCTTCCCAGCCGTGGGCATACAGTTTGGAGTTATGCCACTGCACGCTGATCAGGGTGGGTACCCGACGGGTCGCCAGGGCCACTTGTTCAGGCGAGCCATAAACCCCGAAGGACTCGTCGAACAGGCACAACCCATACAGGTTCGGGTAGTCGTCTTGGCTGTAGCGCAGCACCAGATCGACGCTGGCGTCCTGATGCAAATCGATGACTTCGCAGTGAGTGTCCAGCCGCACGCTGATGTGCGGATGCCGGGCATAAAACCGTCCCAGCCGTGGCACCAGCCAAAGGGCGGCGAAAGCGGCGGTGGTGGAGATCGTCAGGCTCGTGCCGCTGCGTTGCGGGCGCAAGGTATCGACGCTTTGCGCCACCTCCAGCAGGGCGCCATGCAGGCTACGGAACAGCCGTTCGCCGCACTCGGTCAGGCGTACCTGGCGTGGCAGTCGTTCGAACAGCGGCACGCCGAGCCAGTTTTCCAGGGAGCGGATCTGGTGGGAAACCGCCGTCGGCGTCACGGACAGCTCTTCGGCGGCAGCCTTGAAACTCAGCAGGCGCGAGGCGGATTCGAAGGCCCGCAGGGCGGTCAACGGCAACGAGGCAAACATTTAAAACTCCATGGGTGAAATAGATTCATCCAGACTGATTTTTGCTCATTTGAAGGCAGGCGGCTGTGCGCTTCAAGCTGCAACCACAAGCCGTTTCAGTTTAGCCCTCAAGGAGATTCAGATGAGCACAATTCTTGCCATTCACGCCAGCCCCCGTGGCGAACGCTCTCATTCGCGGCGGTTGGCCGAGGTGTTTCTTTCAGCCTGGCAGGTCCGTAACCCGCAGTCGCAATTGACCCGCCGTGAAGTCGGCCGGGCGTTGATCCCGGCCGTCAACGAAGCCTTCGTAGCGGCTGCTTTTCATCCGGAGCCTCAAGCGCGACCGCTGTCGATGCAGGCTGACCTGGCACTCAGCGATGAGTTGGTGGGGGAGTTGCTCGGCCATGATCTGCTGGTGATTTCCACCCCGATGTACAACTTCAGCGTGCCCAGTGGCCTCAAGGCCTGGATCGACCAGATTGTGCGGCTCGGGCTGACGTTCAATCACACCCTGGACAACGGCATCGCGCAGTACGAACCGCTGGTGCGGGGCAAGAAGGCGTTGATCGTCACCAGTCGCGGCGGGTTTGGTTTCGGCCCCGGTGGCGAGCTTGAAGCGATGAACCATGCCGACCCGTTGCTGCGCACGGCACTGGGGTTCATCGGCATCACTGACGTCACGGTTGTCGCCGCCGAGGGCGAAGAGTCCGCCGAGCGCACCTTCCAGGTTTCCGTAGCCGAGGCCGAACAGCGTTTGCTGGCGCTGGCCAGGGAGTTCTAGATGGCCTGGCTGTTCCTGCTGATTGCCGCCGGGTTCGAGGTCACCTTCGCCATGGGCATGAAGTACGCCGATGGCTTCACCCGGCTCTGGCCTTCGGTGATCACCGTGGTGGCGGCCGTGGGTGGGATCTATTTCCTGACCTTGGCCATGCGCGAATTGCCGGTGAGCATCGCCTACCCGATCTGGACCGCCATCGGTTCATTGGGCACGGTGTTCCTCGGCTTTGCGCTGCTGGGCGAAAGCCTGACCGCGCTCAAACTGGTGTCGGTCGGGCTGATTGTGGCGGGCGTGGTGGGGTTGAAGTAGGGTGGATGTCATAGATTGGTCACCGGGTTGTCATCTTGGGTGGCGATGCTTGGCTGAGGCCTTGCATCCAGCCTTGCTTCATCTCACCGACCACAAGGATGTTCATCCATGTCGCAAGGCTCCGCCACGCGTTACCCGTTGGTGCTGGTCCCGGGGATGCTCGGGTTTATTCGTCTGCTGCTCTATCCGTATTGGTTCGGGATCATTTCGGCGTTGCGCCGGGATGGGGCGACCGTGATCGCGGTGCAGGTCTCGCCGCTCAACTCAACCGAGGTGCGCGGTGAGCAATTGCTGGCACGAATCGAGGAAATCCTGCGCGACACCGGGGCCGAGAAGGTCAACCTGATCGGCCACAGCCAGGGCTCGCTGACCGCTCGGTATGCTGCGGCAAAACGCCCGGACCGGGTGGCGTCAGTGACCTCGGTGGCCGGGCCCAATCACGGTTCGGAGCTGGCGGATTACCTGCACGATCACTACCCGGCAGACAGCGCCAGGGGCCGATTGCTCACCTTTTTTTTGTGGTTGATCAGCGCGTTGATGTGCCTGCTGGAAACCGGTTATCGCGGGCCGCGACTGCCGGTGGATATCCCGGCTTCGCATCAATCGCTGACCACGGCCGGCGTGGCGCTGTTCAATCAGCGTTATCCACAGGGGCTGCCTGACACCTGGGGTGGGCATGGCCCGGAAGTGGTCAATGGCGTGCGCTATTACTCCTGGTCCGGGACTTTGCAGCCGGGCAAGACCGATCGCGGGTGCAACCTGTTCGACGGCACTAACCGCAGTTGCCGGTTGTTTGCCAGAACCTTCGTGCGTGAAGCGGGGCATTGCGACGGGATGGTCGGGCGCTACAGTTCGCATCTCGGGACGGTGATTGGCGATCAATACCCGATGGATCACTTCGATATCGTCAACCAATCCCTGGGGCTGGTGGGCAAGGGGGCAGAGCCGGTGCGGTTGTTTGTCGAGCATGCCGCGCGGTTGAAGGCGGCAGGCGTTTAAGCCCTGTGGCGAGGGAGCTTGCTCCCGTTGGGCTGCGAAGCAGCCCCCAGAATGCGATGCTTTGCGCTCGAGCGGGAGCAAGCTCCCTCGCCACAAAGGGTTATGCGCGGCCCAATGTGGTAGTCCAGCGCTCGGAAAGAATCACCCCACCCAACGTCAACACCCCACCCACCAGGTGATACAGCGCCAACTGCTCATGCAGCACCGCCGCCGCAATCAGCGCGGTGATCAACGGCAGCAGGTTGAAAAACAGCGTGGTCCGGCTCGGGCCCAGGCGTACCACGGCCTGCATCCACGCCAGCGGCGCAAGCATCGAGGCCAGCAGACAGGCGTAAAGCACCAGCGGAATGTTATGCAGGGTCGGGCCGATTTTCGGTGAGGCGAGGAACAGCGGAAACAGCACCACCACCGCCACCAGCACCTGTAAATACAGCAACACCAGCGGCGGCAAGCGCAGCTGCCATTTTTTCAGCAAGGTGCTGTAAACCGCATAAGCCAGCGTGGCGATCAGCATCATCGCGTCGCCCAGGTTCACCCCGTGCTCCAGCAACGCGCCAAGGCTGCCGGACGACACCACCACCAGAACACCGGCAAACGACAATACCGCACCGGCCAGGGCTCCGGCGGTCAGGCGTTGGCCGAGGCTGACTATCGCCATGGCCAGCGACATCAACGGCATCAGCGACAGAATGATCCCCATGTTGGTGGCCGACGTCAGTGTTGCAGCGAAATAGGCCAGGCTCTGATAAACCGCCATGCCGAGTACGCCGAGGATGAAGATCCTCCCCAGGTTTGGGCGTATGACCGGCCAATGGGCGATCACCGGCTTAAGCATGAAAGGCGTGAACAGAATCCCGGCCAGCAGCCAGCGGTAGAAGCCGATTTCGGCGGGGAAGATTGCGCCCACCGCGAGTTTGTTGATCACGGTGTTGCCAGCCCAAATGAAGATGGCCAGCAGGGGATAAGCGTATTGCATCGGGAAAAAGCCAGAACGTTAATGAGGGGCAATTATCCGTCTGTCTGGATGCAAGCCTATACTGCGATCCAGACAATCTGCCCCTGATTCCGGACAGCATGAACAGTAAACACATCGACCTGCTGGATTTCAGCGAACTGCCGTCGGCGGTGTATTTCCGCTATGCCGACTTCAACGCCCACGAATACGCCGCACCTCACCGGCATCCGTGGGGCACGCTGGAGTACGCGGCCCATGGCGTGTTGCACATGGAAGTCGATGGCAGCCGTTTCATGTCGCCACCGCAGTACGCGGTGTGGGTGCCGCCCGGGACCGAACACAGTTTCTATAGCCATCAGCCGATCAACTATCGCGCGGTCTGCCTCGCGCCGACGCTGTGCCGCGATCTGCCGCAACAGGCCTGCACCCTGGCGATCAGCGACATCCTCAAGGCGATCCTGAAAGACTTCGCCGCCCGCGATGTGAAAATTCCCGAGCACGACGCGGACCAGCGTCTGGCTCAAGTGCTGGTAGACCAACTGCAACAGGCGCCCATGCATGAGTGCTATTTGCCCTACGCCAGCAGTCCCGGGTTACTTGGCATTCTGGAAGCCTTGCAGGCCGAACCTGGGGATAACCGGCCGTTGGCGTATTGGGCCGGGCAGGTTCACGTCAGCGAACGCACGTTGGCCCGGCAGTTTGTGCGCGAGTTGGGCATGAGTTTCGGTGAATGGCGGCAACGGTTGCGGTTTCTGGCGGCGATCGAAGCGCTGGACAGCCACCGCAGCATTCAGGAAATCGCCTTCGACATGGGTTACAGCACCGGCTCGGCGTTTATCGCGATGTTTCAGCGCCAGGCCGGGTGCACGCCGGAACAGTATCGACGCAGCCACCTTGATAGCAGGTGAACGTGTAACAGGCTTTGTCTACACTCCAGAGCGAGGCCGTACCCATCGGTGCGGTAACAAGGAGAAAACTCCATGAAGATGTTGCGTGCCCCGTTGTTGATGATCGGTCTGCTGCTCTGCTCCCAGGGTTTTGCTGCCACTGCCCAACAGAACAAAATGACTACCTGCAATGCCGAAGCTACCGCCAAGAGCCTCAAGGGCGATGAGCGCAAAGCCTTCATGAGTACCTGCCTCAAAGCCGCGCCGGCCGCCGATGCCGCCAAGCCCATGACACCTCAACAAGAAAAGATGAAAACCTGTAACGCCGATGCCACTACCAAGGGCCTCAAGGGCGATGCGCGCAAAGCGTTCATGAGTGAGTGCCTGAAGAAAAAATAAGCAGTGTGGGGGCGAGCCTGCTCCGGACGGCGATCCGATGATGCAGGCGACTCGGTATCACGCAGAAGCGCGTTGATGCTATCGCGAGCAGGCTTGCTCCCAAGGTTCGTGTTTGCTCGCTTCGGCGCCGGAACGCTGGCAGACTGCCAATCCTTTCACGTCGTTCGTTTTGAGGCTGTATGTCAGCGTTTTCTCAGCGTCAGGTCTTGTTGCTCATCAGTTGGGTCATTATTTTTGGCGGTTTGCTGCTGGTGATCCCTCTGCGATTGCTGCCCAGCCTGCTGGCCGGGTTGTTGGTGTTCGAACTGGTCAACATGCTTACGCCGCAATTGCAACGGCTGATCGAGGGCCGCCGTGCGCGCTGGCTGGCGGTGGCGTTACTGGGGACTTTGGTGGTCAGTGTGCTGGCGCTGATCTTTGCCGGTGCGATCAGTTTTCTGCTGCACGAGGCGGAAAACCCCGGTGCTTCCCTCGATAAATTCATGGGCGTGGTCGACCGCGCACGCGGGCAGCTGCCGCCGTTCATCGACGCTTATTTGCCGGCCAGTGCCGCCGAATTCCGAGTGGCCATCGGCGAGTGGATGAGCAAGCACCTCAGCGACTTGCAACTGGTGGGCAAGGACGCGGCGCACATGTTCGTGACGCTGCTGATCGGCATGGTACTGGGGGCGATCATCGCCTTGCAGCGCGTGCCGGACCTGACCAAGCGCAAGCCCTTGGCCGCGGCGCTGTTCGACCGCTTGCACCTGTTGGTCCAGGCGTTTCGCAATATCGTCTTCGCGCAGATCAAGATTTCCCTGCTCAACACCTTCTTCACCGGGATTTTCCTCGCGGTGGTCCTGCCGATGTTCGGGATCAAGCTGCCGCTGACCAAAACCCTGATCGTGCTGACCTTCCTGCTCGGCTTGTTGCCGGTGATCGGCAACCTGATGTCGAACACCTTGATCACCATCGTCGGCCTGTCACTGTCGATCTGGGTGGCGGTGGCGGCATTGGGGTATCTGATTTTTATCCACAAGCTCGAATACTTTCTCAACGCGCGCATTGTAGGCGGGCAGATCAGCGCCAAGTCGTGGGAGTTGCTGCTGGCGATGCTGGTGTTCGAAGCCGCGTTCGGCCTGCCGGGGGTGGTGGCGGGGCCGATTTATTACGCGTACCTGAAGAGTGAGTTGAAGCAGGTGGGGATGGTTTGATCCCGTGTTGATCTAATTGTGGCGAGGGAGCTTGCTCCCGTTGGGGCGCGAAGCGGCCCCCCTTATCTCCAAAAGAAGGGACTGCTGCGCAGTCCAACGGGAGCAAGCTCCCTCGCCACAGGGTTTCAGGTCAATCCATCGGGCCGTAACGCTTGGCCGCCTCGATCGCCAACCCGCTGCCGATGCTGCCGAAGATGTTGCCTTCCACATGCTGCGCCTTCGGCAACATTGCCGAGACGCTGTTGCGCAGCGCCGGAATCCCGCTCGAACCGCCAGTGAAGAACACCGTATCTACCTGATCGACCCGCACATTCGCGTCGTTCAGCAATTGGGTCACGCTGTTGCGCACCCGCTCCAGCAAGTTGTCGATGGCTGATTCGAACAGCGCACGAGTCAGTTCCACACTCAAACCGGGCTCGATGCGGTCCAGCGGCACATGACGGCTGTCGGCGTGGGTCAGCTGGATCTTGGTCTCTTCCACTTCCATCGCCAGCCAGTGCCCGGCGCGCTGGTCGATCAGCTTGAACAGGCGATCGATGCCGCCGGTGTCTTCGATGTCGTAGCGCATGCTGCCCAGGGCCAGGGTCGATTTCTGCGAGTACACCGAGTTGATGGTGTGCCAGGTCGCCAGGTTCATGTGATGGCTGGTGGGCATGTAGGCGCCGCTCTTCATACGGCTGCCGTAGCCGAACAGCGGCATCAGGCCTTGCAGGCTCAGCTGTTTGTCGAAATCGGTCCCGCCGATGTGCACGCCGCCGGTGGCGAGGATGTCGTCGTGACGGTTGTCGTGCCCGCGTCGCTCAGGGGACAGGCGCACCAGCGAGAAGTCCGACGTACCACCGCCGATGTCGACAATCAGTACCAGCTCTTCCTTTTCGATGGTGGATTCATAGTCGAACGCCGCTGCAATCGGCTCGTACTGGAACGAGACGTCCTTGAAACCAATGGCGCGGGCTACGTCCACCAGGGTGTTCTCGGCTTCCTGGTCGGCCAGTTCATCGTCATCGACGAAAAACACCGGACGGCCCAGCACCACTTCCTCGAACTCCCGACCGGCAGCGGCTTCGGCGCGCTTTTTCAACTGGCCGATGAACAGCCCGAGCAGGTCCTTGAACGGCATCGCCGTGCCGAGGACGCTGGTGTCGTGCTTGATCAGCTTGGAGCCCAGCAGGCTCTTGAGCGAGCGCATCAAGCGGCCCTCGTAACCTTCCAGGTACTCGTGCAGCGCCAGCCGGCCGTACACCGGGCGGCGTTCTTCCATATTGAAGAAGACCACCGAGGGCAGGGTTATCTTGTCGTCCTCCAGCGCGATCAGCGTTTCCATGCCGGGGCGCAGCCAGCCGACGGTGGAGTTGGACGTGCCGAAGTCGATACCGCAGGCACGGGCTGGAGATGCGTTTTTCATGTCTTTCAAGTTCCGGTTAAAAAACGGCCGCGCAGTGTATGTCAGTGCGGCGCAGATTCGAAGGCCGACTATCTGTTAAATCACATTGATCTACGCTTGAAAGATGCGCCATCACCCCCAAACTTCCCTGCATAGGTTTGGCAATCCTTGGGCGACAGCAAGAACTGCGCCTGGCTGCCGATAAACTACTGATGCGCTGCCCGGTCACAAAATTGAGATTGATCAATCAAGACGCTGTAAACCAGAGCATGCTGTACCGAGTGGCGCGATTTCGATAATGGATGGTGATTCCCTCGATGGACTTCAAAGACTATTACAAGATTCTCGGCGTGGAGCCGACCGCGGACGATAAGGCGATCAAGGCCGCCTATCGGAAGCTGGCGCGCAAATACCACCCCGATGTCAGCAAGGAAAAGGACGCCGAGGCCAAGTTCAAGGATGCGTCGGAAGCCTATGAAGCGCTGAAAAGCGCCGACAAGCGCGCCGAATACGACGACTTGCGCAAATACGGTCACCATGGCCAGCCGTTCCAGGGCCCGCCGGGTTGGCAGAGTCGTGGTGGTTTCGGTGGCGGTGGTCAGGACACGGGCGATTTCTCGGACTTCTTCAGTTCGATCTTCGGCAACCGTGGTTCGGGTTTCGGTGGTGGTGGACGGTCGGGCCATAGCGCCGGTCGTCGAGGGCAAGACGTGGAAATGGAATTACCGGTTTTTCTGGAAGAAACCCTCTCGACCGAATCGAAGAAGGTCAGCTTCCAGGTGCCGCAGTACAACGCTGCCGGCCAGCATGTCAGCAACACCAGCAAAAGCTTGAACGTGAAGATCCCCGCCGGCGTGACCGACGGCGAGCGCATCCGCCTCAAGGGGCAGGGTGCTCCGGGCATCGGTGGCGGGGCCAATGGCGACCTGTACCTGACCATTCGTTTTGCGCCACACCCCAAATTCGATGTCGAAGGCGAGAACCTGATCATCACCTTGCCACTGGCGCCGTGGGAACTGGCACTGGGGACCGAAGTCGCGGTGCCGACCCTGACCGGCAAGATCAACCTCAAGGTTCCGGCCGGCAGCCAGAATGGCCAGCGCATGCGCGCCAAGGGTCACGGCCTGATGCACAAGGCCGGGCACCGTGGTTACCTGTTCGTGCAGCTCAAGGCGGTGATGCCGAAAAAACTCGACCATGACGTCAAGGCGTTGTGGGAGGAGTTGGCGAAAAAAGCCGCTTTCGATCCGCGAGAGAATTTTTGATTCCGAGATAAGGAGGAGCCCAATCATGAGCGACCCCGTGATCGTTCTATTGGACCTGGCAGAATTCTGTGAGGCGACCGAGTTGTCGGACGTGCATGTGATCGAGATCGTCGAACACGGCATCCTCGAACCACAGGGTACAGAGCCCAAGGATTGGCGTTTCACCGACTACGAACTGGTTTTGGCCAAGCGCGCCGCCAAGCTGCGGCGCGACCTGGAGCTGGAATGGGAAGGTGTCGCCCTGGCGCTGGACCTGCTTGACGAGGTCCAGCAACTGCGGGCCGAGAACCGCATGCTCAAGCAGCGGTTGGGGCGCTTGGTGATCGAATAGCTGTAAACACTAAACCTGTGGCGAGGGGGCTTGCCCCCGTTGGGTTGCGTAGCGACCCCAAATCCGGTCATCGCGGTTTTTCAGACTGACCGCATGCGTCGATTTTACGACTGCTGCGCAGCCGAACGGGGGCAAGCCCCCTCGCCACAGCGGTCCCAAGGAGTTACACCTTCCTGGGCAACACCACGCTAAACAGTGTGCCCTGTTCGGCGCTGGAACTGACCTCGATCGTCCCTTGATGGGCATCAACCACTTCCTTGACGATGAACAGTCCCAGACCGAGACTGGTGCTCGGCCCGCCGAGTTCTTCGTCGGCACTGCGTACCAGTGGATCGAAGATTGTGCCGATGACCTCGGGCGGAATCGGGATGCCGTCGTTGTGCACGGTGAGCCGAACGCTGTCCGCTTCGCCCCTGAGGGTCAGTTTGATCACGCTGTGGTTCGAACCGTGCTGCAAGGCATTGCCGATCAGGTTCTGCAGCATTTGAGCGAGCCTTCGGCCATCCCATACACCCCGGGTATCGCCTTCGACGCTCAGTGTCGGATCGCATTGCGGATGAGCAGCGCAGGCTTGGGCAATCGCTTCGCGCGCCGCCTCGGCCAGGTCCATGGGCGCCGGTTCGATCGGCAGGCGCTTGCCCAGGCGACTGCGCACCAGTTCCAGCAAATCGCTGACCATCACCGCCATGTGCCGCGCGCCATCCTTGATATTGTTTGCACAGGTCAGCGCATCGCCTTCAAGCGTTGCTTTACGCAGCAGTAACTCGGTGGACATGCTTACTGCCTGCAATGGCGCTCGCAGGTCATGCCCGAGTATCGCCAGAAACAGATCCCGCGAATGGTTGACCTGTTCGGCATAGGCGGCGGTGGATTCGGCGAGGGCTTCATCGATGGCTTCGTTGAAACGGATCATGTCCTGGAAATAGGTCAGGTCCGGTGACTCCAGGCTGTCGACCCACAACCGAATCACACAGGCCCGCAAATGGCGGAACTCGCTGGTCATTTGCACCAGGTCGAAGCCCACGGTATGCCGCAGTTCGCCATGGCTGGCACCCGCTTCATCCAGGCTTGGGGTTTTCTCCGGGCCTTCGCCCTTGGCCTTGGCGAGCTGTTCGCTGGCGGTTTGCGCGGTGCTCATGTCCCGCGCTGCCGCCAGCAGAATGGCCTTGGCGTGATCGCGCAAGGCTGCTCGATCCATGCACTCGGCCGCCGGGGTGATCGTTCTGGCGAACTGTTCCCATTCATCGACGATACGGTCCACGTGTTGCCTGATGAATTCGGATAAGCGCATGGCCGTTACCTGCCTGGAGAGTCTGGGCATCTTAGCCTCTTTGTAGATCGGTAAAAACTACCGCTGACACGCCGGATCATGCTTGCAGGTCGTGCAGGTGGTACTTATTTGTTTTTTAGATTCTTAAGTTGGAAGGTGTTGTTTGTTTTATCGCTATTTTCCAACAGTTATTTAATCTTTTGTTTTTGCAGGTATTGAATAAGCTTGGCGTTCTTCTCAAATGCATAGGGATACATGCGCAATGAATGAATTGTCAGAAGGGGGCGTTTCCAACATTTCTCAAGAGATGACAGCTGGCGCCAATGTTTATTTGAATTATCTTGCAACCAAAGTTCCCGCATTCATAAAGAAACCATCTGTATCAAGTTTTGTATCAACGACTGATATGAAACCGGACGTTCCCGAGTGGTACATCAAGGCGAGCGCTATCAACCGTCAGTATCTCAACGAACTCATCAGTGAGCGCTGGCGGTTGCAAGACAGCCTGGATGACACACTGGGCGATTTGCAAAAGGACATCAATAAGTTCGCCGAACCCTTGCTTGTTCAGGCCCTGAAAGAAAAACTGAACCTGGATCTGGATGTTCATGCGACATCGGTACGGCTTTATATTCCGGCCCTTTTGGGTTTTGGCGTCGACACCAATGCCAGTCGGCTCAGGCAGTCAACTCTGCTGGAGGCCGCCCTCCATAACTTCGAGGACTCTGAAACCCGTGCTGGCGCCTTTCGTGATGGCTCCGGCATTTTCATTACCGACGCCGAAGGAGCCCTGACGCGCCATTCATTGACCATCGAAAGTTTTGCGAGCCTTTGCAGGGATCTGGATCTCGGTGCGCAATATCAGCGGCACATCAAAGGGTTGCTGGCCCCTTCGGCGGTTGATGCCAAGGCCTCGCTTGAGCAGCACTTCATCGGGACCGAAAAGGCCGCGTTCAATGAGTCAGCGCTGATTGCCTATTTGAAGAGTGATATCACTTCTTATGCATATGGCAAGTTGCAGCAACTGCGAGACAACCAGACAAACGTCACGATGGGCAATCGCCCGTTACAGTCTCATCGGCTGACTCTTTTGGGCGTGAAGCTGTCGGGTATCGTGTTGTTCAGTGCAGTGGCTGATCCGACACGAGTAAAGCGAATCTACAACAGCCTGGTTCCGGCGGACCAACGAACAATGATGGAGTGGTCGCGCAAACTGGCCATTTTACCCGGGCAGGAGTTTGATCAATTCAAACTGCTCAAGGCCTTTTTTGCCAACGGGCCAAGTGGTGTGGTCGACGAGGTGCTGGGCAGGAACGATATTTTCACGCAGAGCCGGCTCGATGGCACCTTGATCGCCTACGTCCCTGACGACCCTGAACATCCCTTGAAGGAATATTCGTCCTTCACCGACTTCATGAAGGCGCTGACGAGCCAGTTGCGCTCGTCGGACTATCAGCAGTTCTTCAGTCGGTTCGTACCGCAAAAAGACCAGGGCAGGTTTTTCGCTCGCGTCAGGGAGCGCTTCAGCACCTTCACCTGGCAGCAGCGGGAGCCGTTGAACATGGGGCCATGGTGGCGGGAAACCGCAGTGGAAAACCCCGACGCAGAACCGATCACCCATGTGATCGAAGGCGCGCTCTGGCCTCAGTTCAGTCGATGGCGGCGCGACAAGGCCATCGCCGATGCGCGACATATCGCCGTGCCCACTGGCGATGAAGATGCCAATGCCCGCTGGGCGCGGCTGAGGAGTTACGCGAACATCGGCTGGAATGTGTTCAACTTCGGCGCAATGCTGGTGCCTGGCCTGGGGGAGGCCATGTTGGGCGTGATGGTCGGGCAAATGCTGCTCGAAACCATGGAGGGCATTGAGGACTGGAGCAAGGGAGACAAGGAAGAAGCGTCGGCGCTTCTGTGCGGTGTCCTGATCAATGCTGCCCAGTTGGCAATCATGGCGGCAGGGCATGTTTTACCCACGGGCGCAGCGCCAGCGGTCCGGCCTTCATCTTTTGTCGATCAGCTGAAGCCGGTGGTGCTCGCTGACGGCAAGACCCGTCTCTGGAATCCGGACCTGAGTCCGTATGAACATCAAGTCAGTCTGAGTCCGGGTACGAAGCCAAACGAGCGAGGCCTGTATCTGCACAACGATCAGGAATTCCTGTCGATCGGCGGTAAATACTTTGCGGTGCAAGACGATCCACTCACGGGGCAACCGCGGATTCTCCATCCGGATCGAGCGATGGCCTACCAACCGAAGCTTGAACACAATGGCGCAGGCACCTGGCATACCGAGCTCGACCGCCCTGTCGAATGGACCTCGACCGAGCTCATGCGGCGGTTGGGGGCGAGGGTAGAAACGTTCGACGATGCAACGCTTGAGCAGATCCGGATCGCCAGTGGCGTCGAAGCAGATGTGCTGCGTCGGCTGCATGTCGAAAACGAAGCACCGCCGGCGTTGCTGGTCGACACGATCGAACGGTTCAAGACGTGGTCGGACACGGGGAAGCTGCCACAGAGCGGTCTGTCGCCATCAGACAATGCCAATGTGCGGGTGCTTCAGGATGCTTTTGCACAATTGCCCGACGGCGTGGCCGAGGAACTGCTGGCCGCCGCTGCTCCGGCGGATTTGCGAGCACTGGCCGAACAAAAGCGCATTGCCTTGCATCTGCGGCAACAGGTGCGGGCGGCCTTGCTGGAAGTACGTTTGGCGCGCGCCTATGAAGGGCTGTTCCTTGACTCGATGCACGCTCCGGATACGGAACGGCTGGCGCTGCACACCCTGGAAACCTTGCCGAACTGGCCGGGCGACGTGCGCATTGAAGTTCGCGAACATTCGTTCACCGGGCACCTGCGCGACAGCATTGGCCCGGAGAACGCACGTACGCGCAAAGTGCTGGTCAGCACGGACGAGGGCTATGAAGCGCGGGATGCCGAGGATAACCATCTGCGGGGTGCCGACGATCTTTTTTCATCCGTCTTGCACGCTCTGCCCGACGCCGAACGCAAAGCGCTGGGGTACGAGATCTATCAAGGCGCGAACCTCAAACGCAGTGTTCAAAATGCCCCGTTGGCGCGTGACAAGCTGCGTCCGATGCTGGCGGACAACCCTCTGCGCAAGCCCGCCTACGATCCCGAAACGATGAAGTTGCGCGGTGGCATGTTTGCCCCCCAGGGCATTCGACAACTGACCGGCCGAGTGACGCCGCAGGAGCGGGTCAGGAGTGTGCGCCCCGGGTGGACGGAAACCGAGGCCCAGGCTTACCTGGACGGCGGGGGCGACGACGTTACTCCGGAACAGCGGGCAAGCGCATTGGAGGCGGAGTTCGATCGTCTCAATGCCAATTTCCGGCACTGGCTCAATTTACCCACCGAAGCGTTCAGGTACAGCCCTGCCGGCATTGCCGAATGGCAGACCCGAAACTCGATCTACACAACCATTCGCCAGTGCTGGCAGCACACCGGGCCCAGGGATGTGGACCCTTTGGGAAATATGTACGGGACAGCGCTTGATTTCAGAAACGTTCCCCTGGGGCGACACTTGGGAAGCATGCCTCTGTTGGAAGCCGATTTTCAGCACGTCACCAGCCTGAACTTGCTGGGCACTGGAATGAACGATGCCCACGTCACGTTTCTGGTTCATTTTCCGAAACTCCGTTCGCTGAATCTCACCGGTAACCAGCTCACGCAATTTCCTCGTGCGGTGGGGCGAATGCGTGGGCTGACCGAACTGAACCTCGGCGATAACCGAATTGTGCTGGATGCCCAGGGAGCTACCTATTTGAGATGGCTCTCCCGGCTGAAAAGTCTGGATCTGCAAGGAAACCCGTTGGGGAGAGTGCCCGATATCGGTGGGATGCGCATGCTGCATACCCTGATGCTGGGTGACACCGGGATTGATACCTGGCCGGACGGGCTGTTCGCTCAACCCAGGTTCCGGCATTTTTACCTGAACCTGCAGCGCAACGAACTGACCGTTATCCCGCAGGTTACGCCCGGCTCAGCCTCCGCGGAGCTGTTGGCGCGCACGGTATTGAATCGCGACCCGCCGTGGTTGTCGGCCGACAACCTGGAAACGCTCAGAGGCTATATCCGGTCCGTCGGTCTGGACCCCGATCGTCCGTATCCGCCTCGCGGCGTACGTGACAGTCTCGAGTGGGAGGAAGGCTTGACGCGACCTGAGTGGGTGGCCAAACAGGATGTTTGGAACAGCGTTGAGGATGAGTTCGGCTCAGTACCTTTTTTCAACAAGATCAGGCAACTGACCCAGTCCAGCCATTTCAAGCATGACCTCGCGTTCAGGAAGGACATGACGAGCAAGGTCTGGAGAATGCTGGAAGCGATGTCCAGGGACAGCGAGCTGCGGCGCAATCTTTTTGTCATGGGCAGGGATGAGGTCACCCTTTGTGTCGATGCCGGGGCACAGCTGTTCAACGCGATGGGGGTGGAGGTGCTGATCCACGAGGCCTATGCACTGGGCAATCCGGCTCTGGTGGAGGCGGAACTGGTGCAGTTGGCCAGAGGCAAATCCCGACTGGATGAGTTGAGCCGGATTGCCCACAAGGAGGTCGCCGAGCGACTGCAGAACGGTGAGCAATTCAGGGTTGTCGATGCCGAAGGCCGAGTCTCGGGGAGCATCGATGAAGTCGAGGTGCACCTGGCCTACATGACGGACCTGGCCGAACGACTGGATCTGCCCTGGCAATCCCGTGACTTGCAATTTCGCACGCACACAGGTGTCACCCCCGAGATGATCGAAAGTGCCTATCAGCGGGTACTGGCTCTGGAAGCCGGCGACTTGTTGCGTGATTCGATCATCGAACAGCCGTTCTGGGAGACTTTCATCCAGCGTTTGAATCGAAGCGCCTTCAAAGTCTTCAGGCGACGAATCGATGCGACGACGGAGTTTTACATGGCGCTTGATAAGCGCGCGACCGAACCGAATCTATCGGTCGAGGCCAAGGCAGCTCTCAAAGAAGAGCTGCGGGTCCTCGCCGCAGAGTTGGGTAAACCGGAAAGCGCGATTGCTCCGGGAGAGGTCATGACAGACGAGGCTTATGCCGCCGAGCTGGAGGCGATCAACACCGAGATGAAAACGCTGATGAAGACCCTGACCCAGCAGGCGATGGATCGGGCGAAGCTGCAAAGGGTAGAGATTCCCTTCACGGTCGAACCGAATAACTGATTGACCTGACAAACAACCCTACCAGCACGAAGACTGACGCCATTCGTGCCGGTTTTTTTATACCTGAGCGAATCTCAAAACAGGAAGTAACGCTGAGCCATCGGCAACACATCCGCCGGCTCGCACCACAGCAGCACACCGTCGGCCTTGACCTGATAGGTCTGCGGATCGACGTCGATGTCCGGCAGGTAGTCGTTGTGAATCAGGTCGGTTTTCTGCACCTCGCGACAGCCTTTGACCACGGCGATTTTCTTCTTCAGGCCCAGGGCCTCGGGCAAACCCGCCTCCTGCGCCGCCTGGCTGATAAAGGTCAGGCTGGTGGCATGCAACGAACCGCCGTAACTGGCGAACATCGGGCGGTAGTGCACCGGTTGCGGCGTTGGAATAGACGCGTTGGCGTCGCCCATCAGGCTGGCCGCAATGGCGCCGCCCTTGAGGATCAGCGTTGGCTTTACCCCGAAAAACGCCGGACGCCAGAGCACCAGATCCGCCCACTTGCCCACTTCGACCGAGCCCACTTCATGGCTGATGCCGTGGGTGATCGCCGGGTTGATGGTGTACTTGGCGATGTAGCGTTTGGCGCGGAAGTTGTCGTTGCCTTCACCATCGCCGGGTAGCGGGCCGCGTTGCTTTTTCATCTTGTCGGCGGTCTGCCAGGTGCGCGTGATGACTTCGCCGACGCGGCCCATGGCCTGGCTGTCGGAGCTGATCATCGAGAAGGCACCGAGGTCATGCAGGATGTCTTCGGCAGCAATGGTTTCGCGGCGGATGCGGCTTTCGGCGAAGGCCACGTCTTCGGCAATGCTCGGGTCCAGGTGGTGGCAGACCATCAGCATGTCGAGGTGCTCGTCGATGGTGTTGCGGGTGAACGGCCGGGTCGGGTTGGTCGAGCTCGGCAGCACGTTGGCGAAACCGCAGGCCTTGATGATGTCCGGCGCATGACCTCCACCGGCACCTTCGGTGTGATAGGTGTGGATGGTGCGGCCCTTGAAGGCGGCGAGGGTGGTTTCGACGAAGCCGGACTCGTTGAGGGTGTCGGTGTGAATCGCCACTTGCACGTCGTACTGGTCGGCCACGGTCAAGCAATTGTCGATGCTCGCCGGGGTGGTGCCCCAGTCTTCGTGCAGCTTCAGACCAATGGCGCCAGCCGTGACCTGCTCGATCAACGGCTCCGGCAGGCTGGCGTTGCCCTTGCCGGTGAGGCCGATGTTCATCGGGAACGCATCGGCGGCCTGGAGCATGCGCGCCAGGTGCCACGGCCCGGAGGTGCAGGTGGTGGCGTTGGTGCCGGTGGCCGGTCCCGTGCCGCCGCCGATCATGGTGGTGACGCCGCTCATCAGCGCTTCTTCGATCTGCTGCGGACAGATGAAGTGGATGTGGGTGTCGATGCCGCCGGCGGTGAGGATCATGCCTTCACCGGCGATCACTTCGGTGCTGGCGCCGACCGCGATGGTGACGTTGGGCTGGATGTCCGGGTTGCCAGCCTTGCCGATGGCGGCGATGCGCCCGTCCTTGAGGCCGACGTCGGCCTTGACGATGCCCCAGTGGTCGATGATCAGCGCGTTGGTGATCAGGGTGTCGACGACTTCGGCTGCCAGTAACTGGCTTTGACCCTGGCCGTCGCGGATGACTTTGCCGCCACCGAATTTCACTTCTTCGCCGTAGGTGGTGAAGTCCTGTTCCACTTCGATCCACAGTTCGGTGTCGGCCAGACGGACTTTGTCACCGACGGTGGGGCCGAACATGTCGGCGTAGGCTTGTCTTGAGATTTTCATGCGCTTGCCTTGAAAGTGAAGTGCGGTAGTCCGCGGTCCATTGTGGCGAGGGAGCTTGCTCCCGTTCGGCTGCGCAGCAGTCGTAAAATCTGCCGCTCCGATTATTCAGATAGATCGCACCAGCTGTGTTGCGAGCGCTTCGCACTCGAGCGGGAGCAAGCTCCCTCGCCACAGGGTTTGCGTGTCAGTCGAGGTCGCCCATGATCCTGCCGGCAAACCCGAACACCCGGCGATGCCCGGCCAGGTCCACCAGCTCGACCTCGCGGCTCTGCCCCGGTTCGAAGCGCACTGCGGTGCCGGCGGGGATGTTCAGGCGCATGCCGCGGCTGGCGACGCGGTCGAAGGTCAGCGCGTCGTTGGTTTCGAAGAAGTGATAATGCGAGCCGACCTGGATCGGCCGGTCGCCGCTGTTGGCCACCTTCAGGCTGACAGTGCGTCGGCCCACGTTAAGCTCGATGTCGCCAGGCTGGATCTGGTACTCACCGGGAATCATCACTGGGCTCCTTGGAGAATCTTGTAGTAGAGGGCGGTCGGTTTGTAGCGCCCGTTCGGGTCGCAGGCGTAGTCCGGAATTTCGCCGGCACGGGTGTAACCCAGGGCCTTGTAGAAGTCTTCGGCGGGGGAGCCGGCCTCGGTGTCGAGGTAGAGCATGCCGCGCTTGTGCTGGCGGGCGGCGAGCTCCAGGGCATGCATCAACTGCTGGCCCAGGCCGCGACGACGGGCGTGTTCACGCACCAGCAGTTTCTGCACTTCGGCGCGATTCAGCCCATTGGCTTTCTGGCACAGGTTCAGTTGCACACTGGCCTGCACCTGTTCGTCCTTGACCACCACCCACAGCAGCACGTTGCCTTTGTTCAGGTTGTCCTGGACTTCATCGAAATGGGCTCGGGCCTGGGTGGCGTCCAGATCCGCCATGAACCCGACGCTGGCGCCATAGCCGACGGCGTCGAGCAGCAGATCAATCAATCCCTGACGATAGTGCGCAAAGCTTTCAACATTGACGCGTCGCAGTTGGGCGGCGTTCATGGGGCATCACTCCTTGTGGGGATCGGGTGGCATTGCGCCCGGATCGAGGATCAGTTGCATGAAGGTCAGGTCCAGCCAGCGGCCGAACTTGGTACCCACCTGCGGCATTTGGCCGGTGACGACAAAACCGGCCCGATCGTGCAGCCGGATCGAGGCGCTATTACCGCTTTCGATGGCGGCGACCATCACGTGTTTGTTGCAGCCTTTGGCGCGCTCGATCAGCGCTGCCATCAGTTGCGGGCCGAGGCCATTGCCACGCTGGTCGTTGCGCACGTACACCGAGTGCTCGACCGTGTGGCGGAACCCGTCGAAGGGGCGCCAGTCACCGAATGAAGCGTAGCCGAGTACGTTGTCGTCGCCGTCGACGATTACCAGAATCGGATAGCCCTGGGCTTGCCGCGCGCTGAACCAGGCCTGGCGGTTGCCCAGGTCCACGGCCTGTTCGTTCCAGATCGCCGTGGTGTTGAGCACCGCGTCGTTGTAGATGTCGCGGATCGCCGGCAGATCGGCGTGCAGCGCATCGCGGATGTGGTAAGTCATGGCGCAGCCTCAGGCGATCGGTTGGTGAACGGTGACCAGTTTGGTGCCGTCGGGAAACGTCGCTTCGACCTGGATCTCCGGGATCATTTCCGGGATGCCTTCCATCACTTGCTCGCGGCTGAGCAGGGTGGTGCCGTAGTGCATCAGCTCGGCCACGGTCTGGCCGTCACGCGCGCCTTCGAGCAGCGCCGCGGAAATGTAGGCCATGGCCTCCGGGTAATTGAGTTTCACGCCGCGAGCCAAACGCCGCTCGGCCACGAGGCCGGCGGTGAAGATCAGCAGCTTGTCTTTTTCGCGTGGGGTCAGGTCCATCGTAGAAATCCATAATCGGCAGTTAAAAAGTCTTCTGTAGGAGCGTATTCAGGTGGCCCATATTCTGGGTGGGACGGCTTCGCGGCCGAGCAACGCAGGCCGGAGCAATCGCCACAAATCAATTAGCCAACCCCGTGCCAACAACGCCTCGCTGGCCAGGCACCGGGCGACCAACAGCCCCGGCAGCTGCGTCAGATCCCCGCGCACCTCATTGGGCAGCGAGCGGCACTTCTCCAGCAATTCACTATCAATCTCTCCGGTCACCAGCAACGTCGCAAACACCGGTTGCCCATCCAGCCCGATCGGCGAGTCCAGCAAACCGTCATCCCCGGTAATGCGCTGGCGTTCGTGCCAGAGCAACTGGCCGTCGCGGCGGATATCCAGGTGGGCCTGGAAGTGCCCGAGGTCGAAGCGCTCGCCACTGGCCGGACGCCCCAGCGCGACCACGTCCCAGTAGAACAACCGGGCATCACCCTCAAGATCAATGCTCGTGCTGAGTTCAGCCTGAGCGGCGCTGAAGATAATCGTCTCTTGCGGCAGCCACTCCAACGTAGCACCGGCGGCAACGCGCAAGTCGAGTTTCTGATAAGCCGGCCCGGCAGCGCGATACCACTTGGCAGCGCCGGGGCTGGTGATTTGCGCCCAGGCGTGGGTGCCGACGCTGGCCGATATATCCAGCCGATCACCGCCGGCAATCCCCCCCGGCGGGTGGACGATGATGTGCTGACACACCTCGGGGCCTTCGGCATACAAGTGCTTCTGCACCCGCAGCGGGCCTTGATGACGGCGCTGTACCGGGCGGGTGCTGGCGCCGAAACGGGCGTAGCCCAGCTCCAGCTCGGCATGCCAGCTCGGGGTAAACAGCGCAGTGGGGAGAGGTAAATTCATATCGTCTAATTTATCGTCAGAAGGCTGCAGGTTAGATCGTAACCAGCCCGCGCACACCTTCGGCTTCCATATTTTCGCCACGACCCTGCTGCACGATCTCGCCCCGGGACATCACCAGGTACTGATCGGCCAGCTCGGCGGCGAAATCGTAGAACTGCTCCACCAGCAAAATTGCCATGTCGCCACGGGCCGCGAGCTTTTTGATCACCGCGCCGATTTCCTTGATCACTGACGGCTGGATGCCTTCGGTGGGTTCGTCGAGAATCAGCAGCCGTGGACGACTGGCCAATGCCCTGCCGATCGCCAGCTGCTGTTGCTGACCGCCGGACAAGTCACCGCCACGCCGTTGCTTCATTTGCAGCAGCACCGGGAAAAGCTCGTAGATGAACGCCGGGACTTCCTTGGCCTCGGAGCCAGGAAACCGCGACAGGCCCATCAGCAGGTTTTCTTCCACGGTCAGCCGGCCGAAGATTTCCCGGCCCTGAGGCACGTAGGCGATACCGGCATGCACCCGTTGGTGCGGCTTGAACGTGGTGATCGGTTTACCTTCCCAGTTCACCGCGCCCTCCTTGGCCGGCAGCAAACCCATCAGGCATTTGAGCAAGGTGGTCTTGCCCACGCCGTTGCGCCCGAGCAGGCAGGTGACTTCGCCGACCTTCACCTCAAACGTCAGGCCCCGCAGGATGTGGCTACCGCCGTAGTACTGGTGCAGCTTGTCGACTTGCAGCATTCTCAAATTCCTCTCATTCCCTGTAGGAGCGAGGCTTGCCCGCGAAGGGGACGCCACGGTTGAACTGAAACACCGCGTTATCGTTATTCGCGGGCAAGCCTCGCTCCGACAAAGGCAAAATCATCGACCGAGGTAGACCTCGATCACCCGCTCATTGTCCTGCACCTGCTCCAGCGACCCTTCGGCCAGCACGCTGCCCTGGTGCAACACGGTGACGTGGTCGGCGATCGAGCCGACGAAGCCCATGTCGTGTTCCACCACCATCAGCGAATGCTTGCCGGCCAGGCGCTTGAACAGTTCGGCGGTGAATTCGGTTTCGGCGTCGGTCATGCCCGCCACCGGCTCGTCGAGCAACAGCAGTTGCGGGTCTTGCATCAGCAGCATGCCGATTTCCAGAAACTGCTTCTGCCCATGGGACAACAACCCTGCCGGGCGATTGACCGAACTGGTCAGGCGAATGGTTTCCAGCACTTCGCTGATGCGATCTTTTTGTTCACCACTCAGGCGAGCCCGCAAGCTGGCCCACACCGACTTGTCGGTTTTCTGCGCCAGCTCCAGGTTTTCGAACACGCTCAGGGCTTCGAACACGGTTGGCTTCTGGAACTTGCGACCGATACCGGCCTGGGCGATTTGCACTTCGCTCATCTGCGTCAGGTCCAGGGTTTCGCCGAACCAGGCCTTGCCGTGACTGGGGCGGGTCTTGCCGGTGATCACGTCCATCAGCGTGGTCTTGCCCGCGCCGTTGGGGCCGATGATGCAGCGCAATTCACCGACGCCGATGTACAGGTTCAGATTGTTGAGGGCCTTGAAACCATCGAAGCTGACGCTGATGTCCTCCAGGGTCAGGATGGTGCCGTGACGTGTATTCAGGCCGGGGCCGACACGTTGGCCGAGGCCGATGGCGTCGCGGCTGCTGCCGGCGTCCTTGTTGGGCTGCGGTGGGAAAAAGGCCGGTTCGAGCATGAATTCAGCCGTTGCAGTGATCCTCATTGTTCACCCCTTTTCTTCAGCAGCCCGATCACACCCTTAGGCAGGTACAGCGTCACGACGATGAACAGCGCGCCGAGGAAGAACAGCCAGTATTCCGGAAACGCCACGGTGAACCAGCTCTTCATCCCGTTGACCACACCGGCACCCAGCAGCGGGCCGATCAGCGTGCCGCGCCCCCCCAAGGCAACCCAGACCGCCGCTTCGATCGAGTTGGTCGGCGACATTTCGCTCGGGTTGATGATCCCGACTTGCGGCACATACAACGCCCCCGCCAGGCCACACAACACTGCACTCAACACCCAGACAAACAGCTTGAAGCCGCGCGGGTCGTAGCCGCAAAACATCAGGCGGTTCTCGGCATCGCGCAACGCGGTCAACACCCGGCCGAACTTGCTTTGCGCCAGCCGCCAGCCGATGAACAGGCTCGCCACCAGCAACAGTACCGTGGCGAAAAACAACACCGCGCGAGTCCCCGGTTCCGTGATGCCAAACCCGAGAATGCTGCGGAAGTTGGTGAAGCCGTTGTTGCCGCCAAACCCGGTTTCGTTGCGGAAAAACAGCAGCATCCCGGCGAAGGTCAGGGCCTGGGTCATGATCGAGAAATACACGCCCTTGATCCGCGAGCGGAAGGCGAAGAAACCGAATACCAATGCCAGCAAACCCGGCGCCAATACCACCAGGCACATGGCCCAGAGGAAGCTGCTGGTGCCGGTCCAGTACCATGGCAATTCGGTCCAGGACAGGAACGTCATGAACGCCGGCAAGCCGTCACCCGAGGCTTGGCGCATCAGGTACATGCCCATCGCATAACCGCCGAGGGCGAAGAACAGACCGTGACCGAGGGACAGGAGGCCGGCGTAGCCCCAGACCAGATCGAGGGCGAGGGCGACGATGGCGTAGCAAAGAATCTTGCCCACCAGTGTCAGCGTGTAGGCCGAGACGTGCAGCGCGCTGTCGGGCGATAACAACGACAGCAATGGCAACGCCAGTAGCAAAACGAGAATCACCGCGCCAACAGTGATGGTGACTTTGGGGCCGGCTTTTTTTGTCGCGGTAACGAGCAGAGGCTGGTTCATCAGTCGATCACCCGTCCTTTCAGTGCGAAGAGGCCTTGCGGACGTTTCTGGATGAACAGAATGATCAACGCGAGGATCAGGATTTTGCCCAGCACCGCACCGATCTGCGGTTCGAGAATCTTGTTGGCGATGCCCAGGCCGAATGCAGCCAACACGCTGCCGGCCAATTGACCGACACCGCCGAGCACCACCACCAGGAACGAATCGATGATGTAGCTCTGGCCGAGGTCCGGGCCGACGTTGCCGATCTGGCTGAGCGCCACACCACCGAGCCCGGCGATGCCCGAGCCTAAGCCGAAGGCGAGCATGTCCACGCGCCCGGTCGGCACCCCGCAGCACGCCGCCATGTTGCGGTTCTGGGTGACGGCGCGCACGTTCAAGCCAAGGCGCGTCTTGTTCAACAGCAGCCAGGTCAGCACCACCACAAACAAGGCAAACGCGATGATCACGATGCGGTTGTACGGCAGCACAAGATTGGGCAGCACCTGAATTCCGCCCGACAACCACGCCGGGTTGGCCACTTCGACGTTCTGCGCGCCGAACACCAGCCGCACCAACTGGATCAGCATCAGGCTGATGCCCCACGTGGCGAGCAGGGTTTCCAGCGGGCGGCCGTAGAGGTGGCGAATCACCGTGCGCTCCAGCGCCATGCCGATGGCGGCGGTAACGAAAAACGCCACCGGCAGCGCAATCAGCGGATAGAACTCGATGGCTTGTGGGGCGAAGCGCTGGAACATCAGCTGCACCACGTACGTCGAGTACGCGCCGAGCATCAGCATCTCGCCGTGGGCCATGTTGATCACCCCGAGCAGGCCGAAGGTGATCGCCAAGCCCAATGCCGCGAGCAGCAGAATCGAACCCAGGGACATGCCACTGAAGGCCTGGCCGAGCATTTCGCCGATCAGCAATTTGCGTTTGACCTGGGCCAGGCTGGTTTCGGCGGCGGTGTGCACACTGGCGTCGGCTTCGACGCCGGGTTCGAGCAAGCCTTCGAGGCGGGTGCGGGCCAGCGGGTCGCCGGTTTCGCCGAGCAAACGCACGGCGGCGAGGCGCACGGCAGGGTCACTGTCGACCAGTTGCAGATTGGCCAAGGCCAGGCTCAGGGCGGCGTGAACGGTTTCGTCTTGTTCGCGGGTCAACTGTTGGTCGAGGAATTTCAGCTGCGCCGGTTTGGCGCTTTTCTGCAATTGCTGCGCGGCGGCCAGACGGATTTTGGCGTCGGCGGCGAGCAATTGGTGGCTGGCCAAAGCGGTGTCGATCAGACCCCGCAGGCGATTGTTCAGGCGCAGGGTTTTCGGTTGGCCATCGATGGTCAGCTCGCCTTGTTGCAGGGCGTTGATCAGTGCGATACGGGCCGGATCGGGCTGCGCGGCCCAGGTTTCCAGAAGCTTGGCTTGCTGCACGGGATTGGCCGCGACGAAGTCTTCGGCATCGCCGGCGTGGGTGACCATCGGCAGTAACAGTGCGATGGCAAGGATCAAGCGGTAAAAGGCAGTGGGCATGTCAGTGTCCTTGCGCGGACTAAGTGTGGGAGCAAACTCTGTGGCGAGGGAGCTTGCTCCCGCTGGACTACGCAGTAGTCCCGTTTTTTGGGGCCGCTTCGCAGCCCAACGGGGGCAAGCCCCCTCACCACAAAGCCCGCTCACACAGGAGTTGTGTCGGGCCTGAGCTCCGTGCTCAGGCCCCAGTGGCTCAGTTGCTCTTCACCGCATACTCCGGCTTCTTGTCGTTGCCCGGAATGAACGGGCTCCACGGTTGGGCGCGGATCGGCCCTTCGGTCTGCCACACCACGTTGAACTGACCGTCGGCCTGAATCTCGCCGATCATCACTGGCTTGTGCAGGTGGTGGTTGGTCTTGTCCATGGTCAGGGTGTAGCCGGATGGTGCGGCAAAGGTCTGGCCGGCCAGGGCTTCGCGGACTTTGTCGACGTCGGTGGATTTGGCCTTCTCGGCGGCTTGCGCCCACATGTGGATGCCAACGTAAGTGGCTTCCATCGGGTCGTTGGTCACCGCTTTGTCGGCGCCCGGCAGGTTGTGTTTCTTGGCGTAGGCTTTCCAGTCATCGACGAACTTCTTGTTCACCGGGTTTTCCACCGACTCAAAGTAGTTCCACGCCGCGAGGTTGCCCACCAGCGGTTTGGTGTCGATGCCGCGCAATTCCTCTTCACCCACGGAGAACGCCACGACCGGTACGTCGGTGGCTTTCAGGCCCTGGTTGGCCAGCTCTTTATAGAACGGCACGTTGGAGTCGCCGTTGACGGTGGAGATGACCGCCGTCTTGCCACCGGCAGAGAATTTTTTGATGCTGGCCACGATGGTCTGGTAATCGCTGTGGCCGAACGGGGTGTAGACCTCTTCGATGTCCTTGTCCGCCACACCTTTGGAGTGCAGGAACGAGCGCAGGATCTTGTTGGTGGTGCGCGGGTAGACGTAGTCGGTGCCGAGCAGGAAGTAGCGCTTGGCGCTGCCGCCTTCTTCGCTCATCAGGTATTCCACTGCCGGGATCGCCTGCTGGTTGGGCGCCGCGCCGGTGTAGAACACGTTCGGCGACATCTCTTCGCCTTCGTATTGCACCGGGTAGAACAGCAGGCCGTTGAGCTCTTCGAACACCGGCAGCACCGATTTACGCGACACCGAGGTCCAGCAACCGAACACCACCGCCACCTTGTCCTGGGTCAGCAGCTGCCGGCCCTTTTCGGCGAACAGCGGCCAGTTCGATGCCGGGTCCACGACCACAGGTTCCAGCATCTTGCCGTTCACACCGCCCTTGGCGTTGATTTCGTCGATGGTCATCAACGCCATGTCTTTGAGCGAAGTTTCAGAGATCGCCATGGTCCCGGACAACGAATGCAGAATACCGACCTTGATGGTCTCGGCGGCCTGGACAGTCCAGGTCATGCCCATCGCGGCAATGCTTGCCGTGAGTGTGAAAGCCTTGATCAAACTGCGACGCTTCATTGTGCGATCTCCATGAACGTTAAAGTTTTTTATGGTTGGCAGATGCGGACGACTGAAGGCTGTTTTGCAAGGGCTGTGCCCGGTCGGGGACGGGCAAGGAAATGTCGTATTAGAGTGGTTGCGGGGTTTGCGTGACGCACCATGAAGGGACGGGGCTGGCGCGTTGGTGCGAGAAGATGCGCCACATTGGGGCGATGCAGCCATCGCGGGCAAGCCCGCGATGGTCGATAACGCGGTCTACGCTGGGTCGACGTTATCCAACGCCCGGTTCACCGCCAGCTCTGCGAGCATGATGCTCTGTTGAATCGCCAGCGCCGTGTAGCGCTGCGGGCCGGTCAGGTCGTTGGCGAAGTCGCTGGCCAGGACACTCGCCGTGGCTAACGATTCGTAGGCGTGGGCCAGCAGGCTTTCGGTATCCATATTCGGTGCGACGATGAACATGGTGCTGGGGCGGCGGGGTTTTTCGGTGTAGGGCGCCGGGGGATCGAGATAGTAGTCGAGGGCGCGTTTTATGGCTTCGCGATCCTTGAGTAATTCTTCGTTGCGCGAGGCTTCGGCGTTGGTGGTGGTGTTGAAGGGTGGGTCAGGAATTAATTTGTCCATTGAAAAATTTCTCCAGCGTTGGAGCCTCCACTTGCCGCTTCTCACACGGGAAGAGGTGGCAGCTATGTGCGAGGTGAGAAGACCGGTTATGGACACCCGGCCGGACCGAAGTCCGCCCGCACACAGCCGCCATAACACATTTGCAGGCAGCTAATAAGCTGGCGGCGATTATGCGTGTACAGACACTGGATGACCATAAGTTGCCGGGCTTCTCACACCCGATCGCTGAGTTGTCAGCGACAGCCAAAGACTAGAGAGCCCGCTTCCGACGGACAACCTGAAAGATGCGTGGGAAAGGTCTGCGTTCTGATACATCCGTTAAACATTCAAAGCGGAGCGCGGAGCGTCCCTGGCGGCATTCCCACGCAGGAGCGTGGGAACGATCACCCTGTGGGAGCGGTGAGTCAGCGCCGGCGCATCAGGCCGATGAAGAACAGCCCGCCAATCGCGGCGGTGGCGACGCCGATGGGCAGGTCTTCCGGGGCGATCAAGGTTCGTGCGGCCACGTCGACCCAGACCAGGAACAGGCTGCCCAACAACACGCACACCGGCAACAACCGACGATGCTCGGCACCCACCAATCGCCGGGCAATGTGCGGCACCATCAGCCCGACAAAACCAATCGAGCCGCTGATGGACACCAGCACCCCGGTCATCAGCGAGGCAATCAAAAACACCCGCAGCCGCACAGTGCGGGCATTGAGGCCCAGGGTCACGGCGGTCTGTTCACCGGCCATCAACGCATTCAACGGCCGGGCCATGCCCAGCAACAACACCAACCCGAGCAACACACTCGCGGCGGGCACGGCGAGCAATTCCCAACGCGCCAGCCCGAGGCCACCGAGCATCCAGAACATCACCGCCGAACTGGCGCGATGGTCGCCCAGAAACAGCAGCAGGTTGGCGATTGCCATCATCACGAATGACACCGCGACACCGCACAGCAGCAGCCGATCACTGTCCAGCCGCCCATGACGGTTGGCGATCATCAGCACGACCAGCATGCTCAGCAGCGCGCCGATGAACGCCGCGATGGGCAAGGTCAGCAGGCCGACGATTTCACCGACATGCAACACCACGATCACTGCGCCGAGGGTCGCGCCGGAGGTCACGCCCAGCAGGTGCGGATCAGCCAATGGATTGCGCGTCACCGCTTGCAGCACCGCACCGATCAACGCCAGGCCGGCGCCCACCAGCGCGCCGAGCAACATGCGCGGCACGCGGATCAGCCAGACGATGTGTTCCTGGCCGGCCGTCCAGTTCTGCTCGCCAACACCGAACGCCTTGTGCAGCAGAATCCGCCACACCACCTCCACCGGCACCCGCGCCGGGCCAAAACCCAGCGACACCACACACGACATCAGCAACAGCACGCCGAGGCCGATCAGCAACAAGGCATAGCGACGGTCGATCATTCGCCGTGGAAACCCTTGGCCAGGGTTTCGACCGCCAGCACGTTGTCGATCCCCGGGGTGGCCTGTACGTAAGGAATGACGATGAAGCGCTGGTTCTTGATCGCGTCCACCGATTGCAGGGCCTGGTTGTTCAGCAAAAACTGCTCCTTCTGTTCAGCGGTGACTTCGCCGTAATCGACGATCACGATCACCTGCGGATTGCGCTCGACCACGTTTTCCCAGTTGACCCGGGTCCAGCTCGCCTCGACGTCATCGAGAATGTTGCGCCCGCCGGCCGCGTCAATCAGCGCCTGCGGCATGCCCAGGCGCCCGGAGGTCATGGCCCGGTCTTCACCGCTGTCGTAGAGAAATACCCGAGGCTTGTCCGTTGGCAGATCCTGGCGCACCTCGGCGACTTGCGCCTGCATCCGGGCGATCACGGCATTGGCGCGATCCTGCACGTCGAAGATTTTGCCGAGGTTGCGCAGGTCGTTGTAGGTGTCATCCAGGCTGGCCGGTGGGCGCTTCATCACGAACGCGCAGGACTCGGTGAGTTCGTAGACGTTGATCCCCAGTGGTTGCAGGGTTTGCGGCGTGAGGTCACCACCGACGCGCATGCCGTAGTCCCAACCGGCGAAGAAGAAATCGACGTTGGCGTTGAGCAGGGTTTCCACCGACGGGTACTTGGCTGCCAGCTCCGGCAAGCCATCGAGGATGGTTTGCATTTGGGGCGTCACCGATTTCCAGCCGGTCACGCCGCTGTAGCCGGCCATCCTGGGTTTGAGACCGAGGGCGAGCATCATCTGAGTCATGTTGATGTCATGGCTGACCGCGTGTTTCGGCGCTTGCTTGAAGGTCACTGCGCGGTTGCAACTCTGGACAGTCAGCGGGTATTTCGTGGCCTCGGCGAAGGCATGGGCACTGCCCAGCAACAACGCGACGCAAAGCAGGGAACGCAAAGTCATGGTTGGGTTATCCAGGTGATTCGTGGGTAGCCGTGCAAGGGATGGTCATCGATCAGGGCGTCGACGCCGAACACGTTGTGCAAAAGGTGTGTGGTCAGGACTTCTTTGGGGGTGCCACTGGCCACGATGCGACCGTGATGGATCACGTACAGCCGATCGCAGAAGGCTGCCGCCAGATTGAGGTCGTGGATGCTCGCCAATGTGCCGATCTGCAGGCGTTTGACCAGTTGCAGCAGTTCCAGTTGATAGCGCGGGTCGAGGTGGTTGGTCGGCTCATCGAGGATCAGCAATTGCGGTTGCTGGGCCAGGGCGCGGGCGAGGATCACGCGCTGCTTTTCACCGCCGGACAGGGTGGCGAAGGCGTGGTCTTCGAAGCCCTTGAGGCCGACTGATTCCAGGGCGTGGGCCGCGAGGTTGCGGTCGTGCACGGTGTCGCCGTCGAACAGTCCTTTGTGCGGCGTGCGGCCCATGGCGACCACTTCATCGACGGTCAGGCCGAAGGCGTCGGGAAATTCCTGCAACACCACGGCGATGCGTTGCGCACACCAGCGTGAGGACTGCTTCCAGACGTTGTGATGGTCGAGTTTTATCTCGCCATGTTCCGGTTTGCTGAAGCGATAAGCGCACCGCAGCAGGCTGGTTTTACCGCTGCCGTTGGGGCCGATCAACCCGACGAACTCACCGGCAGCCACGTGCAAGGAGGCGTCACGCAGCTGGAACTGGTGATGGCAGTGGCCGTGGCCCAGGGGGGCCCAGGCGAGGTTGGTGATGTTCAGCGAAGTCATTTCATTCCTGATGATCGTTCAAGCCAGCACACAACCTGTGGCGAGGGAGCTTGCTCCCGCTCGGCTGCGCAGCAGTCGCAAAAACCAGACAATGCGCAGTGTCAGTGTAAAACTGCGGTGCCTGATTTTTGGGGTCGCTGCGCAACCCAGCGGGAGCAAGCTCCCTCGCCACAAAAACTTGGCAGTTTGCCAAGGATTCAATGCTGGCCCGCATTGTATTGGCTTTACGCGTACGCGTATCTCGCCTGTTTCATGATGAAGGTGAGGTGGATTCAATTTGCCGGCCCAGGCGCGACAGCAGCCCCCAATCCAATAGCCACACGACAACCAGCGAAGCCCCCACCAACGGAAACATCACCGCCAGGGCGAACATGATGACCATTGCGGTTTTCCATTTCGGCAGGTCGTGACGCAACGGTGGCACACCGAACTTGCCCTGTGGCCGACGCTTCCACCAGATCACCACGCCGCTGACGGCGCTGAGCAAAATCATCAGGCAGATCAGCAGCACGATGATCTGATTGAACGGGCCGAACATCTTGCCTTCGTGCAGCATCACGCCGACTTCGGTGGCGCGGGCGACATTGCTGTAATGCTGCCAGCGCACGTCGGCGAGGACGTCGCCGGTGTACTGGTCGACGTGCAGGGTGGCATCGTTGCGCGGGTCATCGGCGAACACCGCGATGGTGAACACACCGGTGGCGGTGGTCGGGAAGGTGATGCTGTAGCCGGGCTCGACCTTGCGCTGCACGGCAATGTTTTGCACGTCTTGCAGGCTGATGGTCGGCGCCGCCGGGCCGGCTTGCGTGCTGGCGTGAGCCATGTGTTCGGCGTGGTCGCCGGACATTGGCATCGGCGTGTTCTCCATGGCCCACGGCACGGTCTGGCGTGTGGCGCTGTTGAGGCTGCGGGCCTCGACGTCGGACTTGGGCACGTCATTCCACATGGCGACCGGAAAGCGGTTCCAGAGGTCGGCGTATTGCTTACCCCAGAAGCCGGTCCAGGTCATGCCGCTGAGCAGCATCACCAGCAAAAACGCCGCCCCCCAGAAGCCAGTCACTGCGTGCAAGTCACGCCACAGCACACGTCCGCGACGGCTGAGGCGCGGCCACAGCACGCCGGCGTACTGACCGCGTGGCCACCACAAAAACACCCCGGAGACCACCAACACCACACCCCATCCGGCGGCCAGTTCCACCAGCCGATCACCGACGGTGCCGATCATCAGCTCGCCGTGAATCGAGCGTGCGAGCGCCTGCAGATTGTTCTTCGCGTCTTGCTCGCCGAGGATGTCGCCGTGGTACGGATCGATGAACACGTTCAGTTCATGACCTTCATTGATCACCACGAATTGCGCGCTGCGTTCAGCGTTGACCGGCGGCAGGTATTGTTTGATCCGGGCCTGTGGATACGCCTCTTTCACCCGTTTGAGCAGGTCGTCGGCGGCCACGGTGTGATGACCGGCCGGGATGTTCATCAGGCTGCCGTACATCAATGGATCGAGTTGCGGTTTGAACAGGTAGACGATGCCGGTCAGGGCCAGCATCACCATGAACGGCGCGACGAACAGGCCGGCATAGAAATGCCAACGCCAGGCCAGGTTGTAGAAATTTGGTTTGGGCTGTTTCACTTCGAGTGCTCCGCTAGGCTTGGATCTTTTGTCATTGTCTGGTGACTGCTGCGCAGTCATTCGCGGGCAAACCCGCTCCCACGGCGGTGTTGAAGCTGTGGGGGCGGGCTTGCCCGCGATGCTCTTAGAAGCTCATGTCGACCTTGGTCCAGAGCGTGCGCCCCGGTTCATTGATGGCTTGCGGATCATTGGCCGGGAAGCCGAAACCGGCGTTACCGGCCAGGTTCAGGTGTTCGGCGTAGGCCTTGCCGAACAAGTTGTCGACGCCGCTGCTGACCTTCCAGTTCTTGTTGATCCGGTACGCGCCGTTGAGCGAGAACACGCCGAACCCCGAGCTTTTGTCGAAGTCTTTGCCGACCACGTTGCCCTTGTTCCGGTCGATGCGGTTTTGCGCCGCGACCACCCGCCACAAGGCGCCGGCGCTCCAGTTGTCTTCGCTGTAGGTCAGGCCGAAACGTGCATCCAGCGGTGGCATTTGCGGCAGGGCAGTGCCGTCGCTGCTGTTCTTGCCCCAGGCATAGGCCAGGGTCGCGTCGGCTTTCCAGTTGGCCGTCAGTTTGTAGGCTGCACCGAGTTCGCCGCCCATGATTCGCGCGTCGATGTTCTCGGCTTGCGAGGTCATGCCCATCATTCCCGGCGTGTAGTTGAACAGGATGTAGTCACGCACCTGCCCGACATAACCCGAGGCCCAGGCTTCGAGGTCGGCGGTCTTGTATTGCAGGCCGAAGTCGAGCTGGGTGGTTTTCTCCGGCTTGATCGCGTCGAACGCATTCACCGAACCGGCAGGGCCGGACTTGGGTGAAAACAGCTCCCAGTAATCCGGGAAACGCTGGGCATGACCGAGGCCTGCATACAGCGTGGTCGGGCTGTCGGCCAGGTCATGCTCGTAACGCACGAAACCGCTGGGCAGGGTATCGGCGCGGGTGTCATCGGCGGTCGGGTTGGGGCGGGCCATCATCCCGGAGCCGATGGTCTGCCGATAATCCTTGGCCGAAGCACGGTCCAGTCGTGCGCCAGTGATCAGCCGATCACGGTCGGCGGCGTACCAGGTCAGTTCGCTGAACACGCCGTAGTTGTGGAAGTCGGCGTCCTTGTTGCGCGGCACATCCTTGTAGGCGTCGACGCCCATGGCGCTGCGTTGGCGGTGTTCGTTGGTTTGCGCGTCCAGGCCACTGATCAGTTGCACATCGGCCCAGCGCCAGGTGGCTTTGATCCGCGCGCCGAGGGTTCGGCGATCGACATTGGAGGCCATGGGACCGGCCATCATCCCGGTGCCGGACGGCGTGCGCAGGGTGTAGTTGTCCATCACGTGGTCGGCGTAGTTGTAGTAGACCTGCGCCTCGACCTTATCCAGCACTTCACCGATGTTCGACTGCTCGAAGCGCAGGCCCAGGCTTTCGCGCAAGAACTGCGAACCGTCCATGCCACGCCCGGCGTAACGGGCTTCGCCGTCGCCTTTGCCGGCAGTCAATTCCAGCAGGGTGTCGGCGTTCGGCGTCCAGCCCAGCGCTATATCACCGTTCCATTTGTCGTAGCGCGAGGGCACGGTGTCGTTGTTGCCGTCCTTATAGTCATCGGAGTGCGCGGTGTTGCCGATCACGCGCACGTAACCCAGCGGCCCGCCAGCGGCGGCATCCACCACTTTGTCGAAGCGGCCGTTGGAGCCGGCCAATACGCTGGCATTCACCCGGGTGCCGAGTTCGCCGAAGCTTTCCGGCTCCCGGTCGAACAGGATGGTGCCGGCGGAGGCGCCGGGGCCCCAGAGCACGGTTTGCGGGCCTTTGATCACGGTGAGTTTGTCGTAGGTTTCCGGTGAGATGTACGAGGTCGGAGCGTCCATCCGGCCGGGGCAGGCGCCGAGCATCATGCTGCCGTTGGTGAGGATATTCAGGCGCGAACCGAACATGCCGCGCAGCACCGGGTCGCCATTGGTGCCGCCGTTGCGCACCAGCGCGAAGCCGGGGATGGTCTTCAGATAATCACCACCGTCGCTGGCCGGCACCGGTTGGCGCGGGTCCTTGGGGTTGGTGACGACGGTCAGCGGCGAGCTCGGCGCGATGGCGGTGATCACCGTCGGGCTCAGTTCTTCGGTGTGGCCGGCGTGTTCATCGGCCAGCACCATTGGCGTCAGCAACAAGCCGCAAAGGGCGGCGGTGGCTTGCCTGAAACGAACGCGGGATGGGTTCAGGGCAAAAAAAGCCTGGGCAGCGCCCAAACGTGTGTCAGCAGAAAACCTGGACATGAAAATTTCCATCGAACAGTCGTAAACGACACGGCCGGCAGCCTGCGGCTGTCTTCTAAACCGTGTGAGATCAGAGGTGGGGGTGTTTACGCGACGATGGGCGGGGCGCGGGTGCGGGCGCCAGGGAAGAAGGTTTGCCGGGCGTGGCCCAGGCGGGTGGCGGGTGTGGTGAAGGTGGTGGCGGGCGGGGTGTCGAACGCGGTGAATGAAGCGCCACCGGTGAGCGCTGGGCAATTGAACAGCAGGCTGCAATAGCCGCATTTTTCCCACAGCGCGTGATGTTCGGCTGTCGGCCGGCAGTGTTCGGCGGCGGGTTGTGCGTCGTGGTCGGCGTGCTCCATCGCCGACATGTCCGAGCCCATGTCCATCGACATGTTCATGGACATGGACATGCCCATCGCCATGCTCGAAGCAGCCGCGCGCGAATCCATCGGCATCGACTGAGAAATCAGCGGGCCGATAAAGATCATCAGCATGGCGAACAGGCTGATCCAGCTGCCGCGGGTCAGGCTCATTGGCTGACGGCGGCGCACGGATGGCCTGGCGCTATGCGGGCGCATAGGCGTTTTCAACGGGGGCGATTACTGGGCGTGCATGTGCGCTTGCATGCTGTCCGGCGCCTTTTTCTGCACCGAGACCTCGACCGTTACATCACCGGACTTCTCGAAGTGCAGGGTCAGCGGGAAGCGTTTGCCGTCGCTCAACAGGCTGCGGTCTCTGAGCTCCAGCAGCATCACGTGGTACGCCATCGGGGCGAAGGCGACTTCGCCGCCAGCCGGGATTTCGACGTCGGGCACTTGCTGCATTTTCATCAGATCATTTTGCATCACATGTTCGTGCAACTCGGCCTTGCCGGATATCGGCGAGCCGACGCTGAGCAGCCGGTCGGCGGTTTTGCCGTTGTTGTGAATCACGAAATACGCTGCGACGGTGGGCGCGTTGGGCGGCAACTCCTGCGACCACGGATGGGCGATCTCAAGTTCGCCAACCTTGTATTCGTGGGCATTGGCAAAACAGGCAGGCAGCAGCAACGCAGCCAGGACGATGAGTTTGTTCAACATGGCAGTTCTCCAGAACGATTCAAAACGCAGGTCAATTGCGAGAAGGAATCACACCAGAGGGGACGCGCGGGGGTTGAGACTCGGCCATTGCTGGCGCGGTGTCGGTGTGTCGAGCGTGGCCGGCGGCACGCTTCGATTGGCCTCGAATCGCGCGTAATACAACTGCGGCGTATGCCCCGGCAACGCCACCAACGGCGCGGAGCCCGAGCAACACCAGCAATGCTGCATGTTGGAATGATCGTCGTTCTGCGGGGCTTTCTGCTCGATGTCGCCCAGGGAAATCGCCACCAGCTTCGTGCCGCTGGAAGAGCAGAAACTGCCCCACAGCAACTGTTCGGCCGGCGATTTCGCCGTTTGCGCCATCGCTCCGGACATCGGCATGGCGAGCATGTTGAACAGCACTGCAAAGCAGGCGATCCAGGCAAATGCGAGCCGTTGTCGGGACATGGGACAGATCCGTTTGAGTGGGCGATCAGGCGCGGTTATTTAGCCTGATCAGGGGCGATAAGTAAAAAGACCGCGTGCGGTGTGGTGTCGCAGCGAGTCAGTCAGCATATCGAGCAGCCGGCGTGCAAGCTCAGCCTCGCCGTTTTGAAAGAGTGTAGCGACTTCGACTCTTAATGCCTGAGCGAATTGAGGGTCACTTTGGATTCTTGCCCGGATTGTGTGTTTGACATCTCTGAGCGCTACACGATTGAAGCTTCCATCGCCCGGGTCTTCCTCTTCGCAGGCCTTGATGTAGTGCCACATATCGGCAGACGTCAGGAGAAACTCAGTGATATCGAAGCGAGTGAATTTTTCAGTCATCCGCCATTTCCCGTTACATGGGTGGGGCTTTGAAATATGGGGGTTGGGTTGTGAGCCCACAAGTCAGTCGATTTGGATGATGTTGTGCGTTAGGTCCGATGGATATGTAGGGGATTGCGCATTTTATGTAGCAGCTGCCGAAGGCTGCGTTCGGCTGCGTAGCGGTCGTGATCCCATGCGCCGCAGTCAACCTGGCAGACCGTGGTGTTTGATTTTACGACTGCTGCGCAGCCGAACGCAGGCTTCGCCAGCTGCTACCAGTTTTGTGTGAGGGCCGTTAAAACCTCAGTCACCGCCCCAAACTCCCGCTCAACCCCCGGCAACACCGGCCGCTTCAACACCAGCACCGGCACTCCACGTTCCCGCGCCACTTCCAGCTTCGGCTCGGTGGCGGTGCTGCCACTGTTCTTGCTGATCAGCACATCGATCTGCCGCCGCTCGAACAGCGCGCGTTCATCCTCGATCAGAAACGGCCCACGGGCGCCGATCACTTCGCAGCGCGCGTTGCCCGGATAAACGTCCAGTGCACGCAACGTCCAGAATTGCTCCGGCGGGATTTCGTGCAGGTGCTGCAATGGCTCGCGACCGAGGGTGAACAGCGGTCGGCGAAAGGGTTTCAGCGCTTCGATCAGCTCGCCCCAGTCGCTGACTTCGCGCCAGTCATCTGCGGCTTGTGGCTGCCAGGCCGGACGGCGCAAGGCCCAGCAGGCAATGCCGCTCAACTTCGCGGCGGTGGCGGCGTTGTGGCTGATGCGGGCCGCGTAGGGGTGGGTCGCATCCAGCAGCAGGTCAATACCTTCATCGCGGATGAACTGCGCCAGACCTTCGGCGCCGCCATAGCCGCCAACGCGGACCTGACAGTTCAGATCCGTCGGCACACGACCGACGCCAGCCAGGCTGTAGATGTGCTCCGGCCCCAGGGTTCGGGCGATGGCCAATGCCTCAGTGACGCCGCCGAGCAACAACACGCGCTTCATTGAAAAACTCCCGCATGGCCGACAATCCCGCCCTGGCGATCGATGGCGAACACTTCGACCTGAACCTGCGCCGGCACCACGCTGCGGGCAAAGTCGAGAGCGTGTTGGCACACCGCGTCGCCGAGGGCGATCCCGGCGGCGCTGGCCATGGCCAAGGCTTGTTGACTGGTATTGGCATCGCGGATCGCCTGTTGCAACGCCGCATCGGCACCGACCGCCGCGGCCCATTCGGCCAGTTGCGGCAGGTCGATGCTTGAATGCCGACTGTGCAAATCCATGTGCCCGGCCGCCAGTTTACTGATCTTGCCGAAGCCGCCGCACAGGCTGAGTTTTTCCACAGGTACTTTACGCAAGTGCTTGAGCACCGCGCCGACGAAGTCGCCCATTTCGATCAGGGCGATTTCCGGCAAGTCGTAGACCCGGCGCATGGTGTCTTCGCTGGCGTTGCCAGTGCATGCGGCGATGTGCAGGTAACCGTTGGTTTTGGCGACGTCGATGCCCTGGTGGATCGAGGCAATGTAGGCGGCGCAGGAGAATGGCCGGACGATGCCGCTGGTGCCGAGGATCGACAAGCCGCCGAGAATGCCCAGCCGCGGGTTCATGGTCTTCAGCGCCAGGGCTTCGCCGTCCTCGACGTTTACCGTGACCTCGAAGCCGCCCTGGTAATTCAGTTCCTCGGCCAGCAACGTCAGGTGATCAGTGATCATCTTGCGCGGCACCGGGTTGATCGCCGGTTCGCCGACGTTCAGCACCAGCCCGGGCCGGGTGACGGTGCCGACGCCACGGCCGGCGCTGAAGCGGATACCCGGTTCGCTGTGCAAGCGCACCTGGGAAAACAGCAGGGCGCCGTGGGTCACGTCGGGGTCGTCGCCGGCGTCCTTGATCGTTCCGGCTTCGGCGCCGTCGTCCGTCAGTCGACAGAATTCCAGGCGCATTTGCACCCGTTTGCCTTTGGGCAGAATGATCTCGACGGCGTCCGCTTCCACGCCGCCGAGCAGCAGGCGGGCGGCCGCGAGGCTGGTGGCGGTGGCGCAGCTGCCGGTGGTCAAGCCGCTGCGCAGCGGGGCGGGTTGTTCGGCGGTTTCGTCACGCATCGAGGGGTTTCGTCACGTCCAGCAAGGTAATCGGCAGCGCCTGACGCCAGGTATCGAACTCGCCCAGCGGTTGCGCCTGGGCGACGTGAATGCGGGTCAGCTCACCGCCATGCCGTTCACGCCAGGCCGTCAAGGTCACTTCGCTTTGCAGTGTCACAGCGTTGGCGATCAACCGGCCGCCGGGTTTGAGTTGCGCCCAGCAAGTATCGAGCACGCCCTCACGAGTGACGCCACCGCCGATGAAAATCGCGTCCGGGCGTTCGAGTCCGCTCAGGGCTTGCGGCGCACTGCCGCGAATCAATTGCAGGCCGGGAACGCCCAGGGCATCGCGGTTGTGTTCAATCAACGCTTGCCGTCCCTCATCCGCTTCGATGGCCAGCGCCCGGCAACTCGGGTGAGCGCGCATCCATTCGATGCCGATCGAGCCGCTGCCGGCGCCGACGTCCCATAGCAGTTCGCCGGGGATCGGGGCGAGGCGAGAAAGGGTGATGGCGCGCACGTCGCGTTTAGTCAGTTGGCCGTCGTGCTGGAAGGCCGAATCCGGCAGGCCGGCCAGGCGCGACAGGCGCGGTGTGTTGGGTTCAGCGATGCATTCGATGGCGATCAGGTTCAGATCGGCGATCGCCGGGTCGCTCCAGTCGTTGGCAGCGCCCTCGATGCGCCGTTCGGCTTCGCCGCCCAGATGTTCCAGCACGGTCAGGCGACTCGGCCCGAAACCGCGCTCACGCAGCAGCGCCGCAATGGCCGCTGGACTCTGGCCGTCGTTGCTCAGCACCAGCAAACGCACACCACTGAACAAATGAGCGTTGAGCGCCGCGACGGGACGGGCGACCACCGACAGCGTCACCACATCCTGCAACGGCCAGCCCAGGCGAGCGGCCGCCAGTGACACGGAGGATGGGGCGGGCAGGATCAGCATTTCTGCGCCGGGTAGTTGCCGCGCCAGGCTGGCACCGACGCCAAAGAACATCGGGTCGCCGCTGGCCAGCACGCAAACCGGCTCGCCCCGCAGCGCCAATAGGGGTTCAAGGGAGAACGGACTAGGCCAGAGCTGGCGCTCGCCGCGAATGCACACGGGCAACAAATCCAGTTGCCGTTGGCCGCCGAATATCCGCGAAGCGCCCAGCAGGGCGCGACGGGCGTTCTTGCCCAGCCCCTTGAAGCCGTCTTCACCGATACCTACTACTGTCAGCCAGGGCGACATCTGCAGTCCTCAAAAAATGCCTCAAACGGGGTGTTCCGACGGGCAGGCTTTTCATGCCGTCGGACAAAGCAGGCATAATACCGCGCCTTCGCCCGCGAAGCGCCTTTCCCACACAGCCGGTCGCCCCTTTGAACGAACGCCCGATGTCTACCGCCTTACGCCCCTCGGCCTGCCCGGGGTTGCTGCGTATCGTCCCGGCGCTGGATGGCGGCATCTGCCGGATCAAATTGAACGGCGGCTCGATCAGCGCGGCCCAGGCTGAAGCGGTGGCCAGCGCGGCCGAACGGTTTGCCGGGGGCGTGATCGAGGCGACCAACCGGGCCAACCTGCAGATTCGCGGGATTGGCAGTGAGCAGACGGCTTTGATCGACAGCCTGCTCGCCGCAGGGTTGGGGCCGCGTACCGCGGCGGGCGACGATGTGCGCAATCTGATGCTCAGCCCGTCTGCCGGGGTTGACCGGCGCATGCTCTTCGACACGCATGCGCTGGCGGAGCAGATCCTCACGACCCTGCAAAGCCACGAACGTTTCCACGATCTCAGCGCCAAGTTTGCCGTGCAACTCGATGGCGGCGAGGCGTTGGCGATGCTCGAACACCCGCATGATCTGTGGTTGTCTGCTGCTGAGCGAAACGGCGAGCTGTTGCTGGCGTTCGGTCTGGCGGGTTGCCCTACGGACAGGCCCGCAGGCGCGGTGTCACTCGAGCAGGGGTACGCACTGGTGGTAGCGGTGCTGGAGTTGTTTCTCGACCTGGCGCGTCCGGATCAAACACGAATGCGTCATTTGCTGGCCGAGTATCCACTCGCAGAGTTTCTCGCTCGCCTGGCCGAGCGTGTGCCCTTGAAGTCGATTGCCGATTGGCAGCGTTCACTGAACCCGGACACTCTGCACATCGGCGCTCATCCGCAACGTGAAGCCGAACACGTCTATATCGGCGCCGTCCCCCCTTTGGGGCGGCTCGATCCCGTCATGCTCAGGGGCGTGGCGCAACTGGCGTGCGAATTCGGCGACGCGAGTCTGCGTTTCACTCCATGGCAAAGTCTGTTGCTGCCCAACGTTCGAAAAGAGCGGGCGCCTGAAGTGATTAGGCGTCTGGAGCAACTGGGCCTGCTATATGACGCTGATCAGCCTGTGTCACGGTTGATCGCCTGCACCGGTTCCGCTGGCTGTGGCAAGGGCCTGGCCGATACCAAGAGCGACGCCATGCAGTTGGCCGCGCTGTTGCAACGTCACGATCAAGCAGTGCATTTGTCCGGCTGCCAGCGTTCCTGCGCCGCGGCCCATGTGGCACCGGTCACGCTGCTGGCTGTCGCCCCCGGTCACTACGACCTCTATTTTCGCGATGCAGGGCAGCCGGGTTTCGGCGCCCTGCACGCACACAACCTCACTATTGAAGCGGTCGCAGCCTTGCTCGACGCCCGCTCACGGAGCCCCCTTGATGCTTGATTACATCCGCGACGGTCAGGAGATCTATCGCAACTCCTTCGCGATCATTCGCGCCGAGGCCAACCTTGCGCGTATTCCGGCCGATCTGGAGAAACTCGCCGTGCGGGTGATCCACGCCTGCGGCATGGTCGAGGCCATCGACGGTCTGCAGTTTTCCGAAGGCGCCGGCAAGGCCGGGCGCGACGCGCTGGCGGCCGGTGCGCCGATTCTGTGCGACGCGCGGATGGTCAGCGAGGGCGTGACCCGCGCGCGTTTGCCGGCCAACAACCCGGTGATTTGCACCCTGCGCGACGACAGCGTGCCGGAGCTTGCCCGCGAGTTGGGCAATACCCGTTCCGCCGCCGCGCTGGAGCTGTGGCGCCCGCATCTGGAAGGCAGCGTGGTGGTGATCGGCAACGCACCGACCGCACTGTTTTATCTGTTGGAAATGCTCGATGCCGGCGCGCCGAAGCCGGCGCTGATCCTCGGCTTCCCGGTGGGCTTCGTCGGTGCCGCCGAATCCAAGGCGATGCTCGCGGCGGACAGCCGTGGCGTGCCTTTCGTCATCATGCAAGGCCGGCTGGGCGGTAGCGCCATGGCCGCCGCCGCCGTCAATGCCCTCGCCACGGAGATCGAATGATGCAGCAACCTGGACGTTTGATTGGCCTGGGCGTCGGCCCCGGTGATCCGGAACTGATTACCGTCAAAGCCTTGCGCCTGCTGCGCGAATCGCCAGTGGTGGCGTACTTCGTCGCCAAGGGCAAGAAGGGCAATGCATTCGGCATCATCGAAGCGCATCTGCAAGATCCACAAACCCTGCTGCCGCTGGTTTATCCGGTGACCACCGAAGCGCTGCCGGCACCGTTGTCGTATGAACAAGTGATCAGCGATTTCTACGATACGGCCGCTGAACAACTTGCCGCGCATCTGGACGCGGGCCGTGATGTGGCGGTGATCTGCGAAGGCGATCCGTTCTTCTACGGCTCCTACATGTACCTGCACGATCGACTGGCCGAGCGTTACGAAGCCGAAGTCGTGCCGGGTGTCTGCTCGATGCTCGGCGGTGCCTCGGTACTCGGTGCGCCGCTGGTGTATCGCAATCAGAGCCTGTCGGTGTTGTCCGGCGTGCTGCCCCACGAAGACCTCAAGCGTCGCCTGGCCGATGCCGATGCGGCAGTGATCATGAAACTGGGGCGTAACTTTCCCAAGGTCCGTCAGGTGCTCGAAGAACTCGGTCTGGCAGAGCGTGCTCTGTATGTGGAGCGCGCGACCATGGCCAACCAGAAAATCGTGCCGCTGGATCAGGTCGAGCCGATGTCCTCGCCGTATTTCTCGCTGATCATCGTTCCCGGCGAGCGGTGGCAAGGCTGATGACTCATTCCACCCCCGCAATCGTCATTCTCGGTCAAGGCAGTCTGGCCACTGCCCGCCGTATTCAACAGGTGTATCCGGCTGCGTTGATCCACGGCCTGGCCGGACGGGTCGAGGGCGCCGACCGCACTTATCCCGAATTCGGCGCGACCCTGCGCGAGCTGTATCAGCAGGACACGCCGATCATTGCCCTGTGCGCGGCGGGGATCGTTATTCGCACCCTGGCTGCGCTGTTGCTGGAAAAGGGCGCCGAACCGCCGGTGCTGGCCGTGGCCGAAGACGGCAGCGCGGTGGTGCCCTTGCTCGGTGGCCTCGGTGGAGTGAACGTCATGGCGCGCAAGATCGCTGCCGGTTTGCAGGTCGCCGCGGCGATCACCACCAGCGGCGAACTGCGCTTTGGCACCTGCCTGCTCAATCCGCCAAGCGGTTACGCCCTTGGCGATCTGGAACTGGGCAAGCGTTTTGTCTCTGATTTGCTCGCCGGGCACAGCGTGCGCATCGAAGGCGCGGCGCCGTGGCTGGAGCAGGCGCAGTTGGTGGAAGATCCACTGGCGCAGCGTTCGATCCATGTCGGCAGCGACGCCCGTGAGGCAAGTGCCAATGAGCTGGTGATTTATCCGCGCAGTGTTGCGGTGGCGATTGGCGCCGCCGCAGATTTGCCGAGCGCTGTTCGCGCGGCGTTACAGCAGGCGAACGTCGCGGTGCAGGCGCTGGCCTGCCTGGTAGCGGCTGACACTGCAATGGCCAGCCCGGTGTTGCATGCAGCGGCCGTTGCGCTGGGTGTGCCGCTGCGTTTTGTCGCGCCGGCGAGCGACATCGGCGCGTTGGCACGTAGCGCGGTGCCCGAGGCGACGATCATCGCAACGACAAACAATGTGGCTGTGGCCGTGACCGAACAGCCGCTGGACCTCACGCAAGTCGGCCGCCCACGTGGGCGTCTGGCCGTGATCGGCCTCGGCCCGGGCGCCGCCGAACTGATGGTTCCGGCCGTCAAGGCCGAATTGGCCCGGGCCACCGATGTGCTCGGCTACGAAACCTACGTGCGCATGGCCGGTCCCTTCCGCGCGGATCAGGTGCTGCATTGCACCGACAACCGCGAAGAAATGCAGCGTGCCCGTCACGCCTTCGAACTGGCGGCCCGGGGCCGTTCGGTGATCGTGGTGTCCTCAGGCGACCCGGGCGTGTTCGCGATGGCGGCGGCGGTGCTTGAAGCCTTGCACGAGTCGAGTGACCCGGCCTGGCACACTGTCGAGCTGGAGATCCTGCCGGGCGTCTCCGCGTCGCTCGCCACCGCTGCCCAGGCCGGTGCGCCGCTGGGGCATGACTTCTGCGTGATGTCCCTGTCGGACAATCTCAAGCCGTGGTCGATCATCGAAAAGCGTCTGGACCTGGCCGCCGAAGCGGACCTGGCCCTGGCGTTCTATAACCCGATCTCACGTTCACGGCCATGGCAGCTGGGGCGTGCGCTGGAGATCGTCGCGCAGCATCGCAAACCTGAAACGCCGGTGGTGCTGGGGCGGGATATCGGCCGACCGGGACAGACCTTACGCACGACCACCTTGGGGGCGTTGACCCCGGATCAAGTGGACATGCGCACCATGGTGCTCGTCGGCTCTTCCACTACCTGCGCATTCCCTCGCGCGGAGGGCGGCGATTGGGTGTATACGCCACGCTGGTACGGTGAAAAACCGGCGTCCTGATATCCAGCGGCCCTTCGGGGCCGCAGTCTTTTCCGTCACTTCCCAGCACTGGAATCCCAGTGGTCGGGTTGGTTTTTTCCACGTTCGAACGTGTCGTCCTTTTCAGCGGCTGTCATGGGATTTGGCGCGGTTGCCTGTGGTCTTTTTTCTGTCACTAATGTCTTGTTTTATTTATTCGGAAATATTAAATATTTTGCATCGTTGAGTGTGTGACAGGTTTATTTGAGATGGCAGTAGTTTGATGTTTGCTGGTGATGTGTTAAGTAACTTTTGGTGTCGTTAGAGTGTGTTGTTAAGTTTTTTTGTTTCTGTTTTATTGAAACTAATTGAATTTCTTCCTGTTTGAGCTTGCCTGTTTCAAAGCGTAGTTTTCAACTTCCAGATCAAAGTTTTAGATGCCCTGTTGTTTGAGTGTCTGTGCTTATTGGCTGGCCTATTCGTTGATAATTAAACCGAAACAGTAAACGGGATACGCATGCACGATATTGAGCGCCGAAACAAGGATGGTTATGTTGATTTTGTCAGTCTTTTCAAACTGGCGGATCTTGAGCGCGGATTGTCGTCGCATAAAGACAGTCCACACTACGAGGAACTATTGCGTTATTACTTTGCCTGTGTGGGGCTGCTGGAGTCGCCAAGACTGCTCGAACCGTTAGGGTTATTTAAACACACGCTGACACTGTTGCTGGGCAACAAGCGAGTCAAACGCAATCTTGATTCGCAGACGCCGGGCAATGCTGACGACACCGCGATGCAACTATCGCAGATACATGACGAAGTCGAACGGTATGAGTCGCGTCTTCGGTTCAGTGTGGAGCAGATGAACACAGTGGCGACGGAAGTTCCCAAGGTGTTGCATTTTGTCTGGCTCGGTGGCGGTCTCGGCGCCATTCAGCGCGATTACCTCAACCTATGGAAACAGGTGTTGGCCGAGCATGGCTACACCCTCAATCTCTGGTATGACAGCGATGCGCTGCTGGCTTATCAAACCAACAAACTGATTGTTGACGCCGCCAAGGCGCATGCCCTGACGCAGGTCGCAGACAAAAGTATCTCCGAAGATGAACTGGCAACCCTGTACGAGGAGCGCGCTATTGTTCTGAAGCAACAGATGTACGCACACATCAATGCGGCAGTGGCAAACGGTGAATCAGCCGATGAGGCACGGATGGATTTGCTGACTCGGGCCTACGGCCAGGATGCGGCGCAACTGCAAGCGTTGAAGGAAAGCAATCACCGCAGTGTGCAGGACATGAACGGTTTCCAATTGCGCGATCTTGATGCAGCCGAGGTGCCGTTGCAATTACAGGGCATCTACGAACAGGAAATGCGATTACGCGGCAATCTGGCGGCGGCGTCCGATGTGGTGCGTGTTGAAGTTCTGTTTGGCGAAGGTGGCATCTATGCCGATGTGGATAACCTGCCGCCGTTATCGAGAACGCTGGGCGGAGTCGATATCCACGGTTTGGGTTCCGATGCGCATTTGGGGATTTTGCAGTTATTGCTCAATGACAATCCCGAATGGATGCCTGGGCGTCGCGCATCCTCCAGTTACATCGAGACGATTCCCCCTGAGCATTTGCCGGCACTGGAGGCTTTTGTAAAAAGCCGGCCGGGCCTGAGTGAGGTATTTCAGCCACCGGCAGATCGGTTGGCCCGACCCTTTATGCTGCGAGCGGCGTCGGAAGGCAGTTCGATAACGAATGCATTTCTGATGGCGCATCCCCGCTCGACGATTCTGCAAACCGTGCTCGAGCGTTTCCGGTTCAACTATGAGGTGATTGAGGCTTCGAACCGGTTGGCCGCCCGACGAGGCGTTGCTTTGAGCGATGTTGATGCCATAGCACCGCTGGTGCAGGAAGTGGTGGAAGGAACGTATGGGCCGCTGATTGAGCTGTCGATGGAAGAGGAAATATTTGCAGGGTTTCTGATCGATGCCATTGCGACCTACTTTCGCGACGGCATTCGGCTTCAGAGCGAAGGGACTATCTACCTGACCGGCCCTGGAGCCGTGCGTGATGGCATGGCCGATTACGCAAGAGCCCACTTTACCCCCTCGGTGGCTGAGGCCGTGCGCAAGGAGGCCGCCATTGCGCGCTACACGTCGGTCAACCGCGCGACCGAAGAAGAACTGGACCATTCCTGGAAGGACAATGAAACCGACCCTGATAAATGGGTCAGTAATGAGCAGAAACGCTGGCAGGAAGGCCAATACAAGACCCGTTACAGCGGCGATATCGCGCAATTGCTCAAAGGCCCGACGATTGAGTTCGAACAGGGCTGGCCGGTGATCGAAGAGCGGCCGGTGCTGCTGACCCACGTGCTGGAGCGTTTGGTCGAAGGGCTGGGCGAGCCGTTCATGGCGGCGATGAGTCGGGGGCACACTGGCGCTATCCGCTTCGAAGATCCACTGCCGCTGAGTTTTGATGATCGCCAGGCCATCCGTAATCAGCCCCTCGAATCGCAAGCCCCTGCTTTCCTGAACGATGGGCAAAGCCACAACCCGGGTGTCGATGAAGTGCTGAGCGACATCGCCAATGGCCCCCGTCACTTCGTCGAGACAACCCCCTTGCAGAGGCTGTCGCTGGGGGTGTTGTTGGGAATGGACTCACTGCATAACCAACGCTTTGTGGAGTTCACCGGTGAGCTGGACAATCTGGCCAACAGCATGGTCGGGCAGGGCGCTTCAGGCCGTTACGCCGTCATTGAGCGGCAACTGTACAAGCGCGAGGCACCGGGATTCATCGCCAGTCTGAACAGTGATTCAGAACCGGCGCCGAGGGCGGCCGGCAGCGCACTTGAACTGAAAAAGGCTGCATTGACACAGGCGCGGACGGCGGGCCAGTGGGGGCGCCATGTGGCGCAAATCCAGCAAGTGGCGACCCTTGAACATCGCATGCAGATCGTCGAGAAGGTGGGGCAGATACTCGACGAGATCGAAGCCAGCAGCATCAAACTGGTTCCCCAGGATCTGCTACTGCGCAGCGGTGGCGAGGCGGTTGGCGGCCGGTGCTACCCGTTGGCCCTGGTGATGAGCGCGGCACTGCTGCAGGACGACGTGGCCTCCCGGCAGTTGCGTGAACGTTTCTATCTGTCCGCCATCGATCCCGAGCAAGCTGATTCGGCAACCTTCCTTCAAGCGCTGGAAGAGCTGCGGGATGTGCAATTGAACGATGTAGGGGCACCGCTTGACCGCGCGGACCTGGATCAGGTCACTGCCGCTCTCGAGCAACATGAAGGCAGCCGCGCACTGATGCTTAACTCCGACAATCATTCGATGCTGGTGGCCAAGACCGTAGAGGGCGATCACACCACTTATCATTTTTACGACCCCAACTTCGCGTTGTTCGAATTCGAGCAACCGGCCATGTTCAAGCGGGCGCTGGAATACTTTTTTCTGAAGCAAGGCATGGCACGGCATTACGCGGCCTATGGTTCGCAAGCCCGGCCGGAGTTTGACCTGATTGACCTGCATGGGGAAAAGGTGTCTGACTTGAAGCTGTCTGCCGGATTTGCCGTGGAGCAGCTACTGAAGTCCGAACCGTTGCCGGGAGCACCGCTGCGTCCGATTCGCCAGCGCCTGAACAGTGCCCGTGGGCAATCGCTGGTCAACAATTGGCATCTGGGCAGCAGTTTGCTGGAGCTCGATAGCCACTGGTGGGGACAGCAGATCGCACACGCCAGCGTCGGTTTGCAGGAGTTGCATGCGTCGGTAACGCCGCTGGTGCCGTTGTTCGAAACGCTGGAAATTACGCCCGAGGGCAAATATCGGGTGAGTCTGATCAATCCGTCAGACCCGGAACACGAGGTTCAGGTGATCAGCGGCGATCACCGTCTGTTGCGGATCAAGAATTGGCTGTCGGAACAGTTTTCGACCCTGGCGCGTAAACCGGCCGGGACGGGCGGTGTCGTGGATCCGACCGAGATCGGCAGTGTTCACACCCTCAACGCAGGGTTCGCCATTCAGGCGTTGATGAACGCGTTGCGTGGCCGGGAAGGGGAGGGTCGGACATTGACCACCGCCGTGCGCCTGCACGCTTACGTCAACTATGCCCAGTTGGTGCATGGCACCGTCGTGGATGTGGTTGGCCTGGTGCAGTTGGTTCGCACCGCGTTGAGAGAAGAGAAAATCATCGCTCGTACTTGCGCTCCGGTCGTCGGCGAAGCTTTGGGGCATGCAGCCGGTGAAGGTGTCGGCGCCGTATTGGGGCTGGCCAACGTCGGCTTTGATATTTATCAGCTGTCGACGGCGCAAAACGAAGTCGAGAAGGCCCAGTTCGGTACTCAATTGACATTCGATACTGCCAGCCTGGCGCTCACGGCAGGCGGTATCGGTGCAGGACTGGCCGGCGCATCGACCGCCGCTGCGGTGCTCGGTGGCGCCGGGGTGATTCTTGGTGGCTTGGCCATTGGTGTTGCTGCACTGGCCCAAGGGTTTGCCAGCATCTTGCGAGACGCCGAGGAGGTCGGCAAGTTCTTCGACGACATGGATCGGGGGTATCGCTCGCACGGCTACCGGTTCGATCACACCGTTGGTGCCTGGGTCGTGCGGCCTTCGCTGATCGTCCAGCGCATAGATCTGGGAGCTGGCAAGTTGCTGCTCGACAGCCCGAAGCTGTTTCCACTGCACGATCACTTTGGAGTGCCGGGTTTCGATGTTGATTACACGCGGGCGATCAATATCCGCCAGGAATTGAACCTGCCCGGTCAAAAAGAATTTGCACCGCCCACAGGGCAAGCCATTGTGCTGCCATGCACACCGCAAACCTTTTACGGCTATGAGTACAAGGCGCTGCCGTTCGCCTCCGCATTTCACGACCCTGGTTTTGACACGGCCCGGCGCCTTGAAAAAAAGCAAGCGGATGGTCAGCGGCTATTTCTGTTTACGTTCTATTCCTTTCCGTCGCATTACATCCTCCACCGCCTGAATCCGGTGTATCGCGAAACAGTCATCGAGGTGCAACTGGATGCGGTGGATCGTTCACTGGTGGTCCCCGTTTTGCCGGATGTCTGGCACGGCAAGTTGTCGTATGAGCTGACAGGCGCTGGGGGGAGCTGTTCATTGATGCTCAATCCCGGTGCAAGTATCCGTCTTGTCTCTCCCAGCCTGAAGCAATGCCACTGGGTGTTGCAGGCAAGCTGGGCGAGTGAAAGTGATATCCGCATCGAGCCTTACGGCGAACTGTACATCGGTACTGTCCACGTGAAAATTGCCGGCAAAGGTCGTCATGAGGTGCTGATCCAGGTGGCGGATAAACAGTTGTTCAGCGTTGACCCTGGCAAACGCCAATTGGACATTCTCCAGCAGACAGCGCCTGAAGGACTCGATGAACAGGCATTGCTGGCGCACTACAAAGGCCTCGCGCAGGAGCATCGACTGGTATTGCCGTACACGCAGATCCATCGTTACCTGATTCCGTACGAGGCGCCGGACGAGCCCCGTTACACCAATGCCTGGTATGACTGCGCTGAAGATCGTTTCCTGTATATCCGCAACGAGACCGTCCTTGAGGCCGACGAGGCGCAGCTGTCGATGGTGGTCGAGGGTTCTGCTTATTTCTACCAACCGGAGGGCCACCAGATCTGGCAAGTCGATGCCGCCACAGGCTTGCTCAAGAATCGCTATCGCTTACTGCTAGAGGACAGCAAAGGCTCCATTCGCAGTATCGAAGCGGATGCTCATGGTGTGATTCATGTCGTGCAGGAGTACGTCACGGGCAATCAGGCCGCCAGGCAGTACCGTTACCTGATTCATGAAGGTCGATTGCTGTTGAGTTCCGTGACTCACGATATGGCGCGGGAACTGCAGGCGTTGGTGTTTGCCAGCGAAACGCTGGCCGACTGGTCATCGGTGTTCGGCAAGTATGTGTCTTTCAATCCTGTTCCTGAGCGGGACGGCTTCACAACGGTCGACTGGCAGCCGGCGCCTTACGTTTCGATCTGTTGGAAGTTTGACCCGGATCGGCGAGACATGGCGTGGGTTCGCAGTCGCGATCAGTTGCTCATTCATCCGCTGCCCCGACCTCAACACACGCGTGGCTGGGCCGATTCGATCAAGCACCTGAACGATCTGATGCTGTTGCCGATGGCCGACGACAGCGACATATTCTTCATTTACGACCGGCTCGCCCAGACCCTTTGCCGACTGCAACGGACCGTGACGGAGGGCAAAGGACAGTGGGGCCACCAATGGGTGCAGCCCGCCGGTCTCAAGCAGGTCGTGGCCGTCGAGAGCGGCTATGTGGCACTCGATGAGGAGGGGCTGTTTTTCAACCTGACCGCGCAAGGCGAGGTGCAGCTGGGCGGCCTGAGCGAGCAGTGGCTCAACGGCCGCGCCCAGTGGTGGCAGGCGCTGGAGCCGATTGCCGAGCGGTACCCAGGCAAAAATATTGCCATTGTCGGCCTGCGCAATTTCGCCGATAACGGCAACGTGGGTGCCTGGTATGTGAGTAACCGCCTGGTGCTGTGCGATCCGGGACTCGACAAGGAAATTCGCCTGCTTGGCATTACCCCGGACAATCAGGCGATCTGGCTGTTCGATCTGTCCAGCGGTGAAATCTGGAATCAGACGTTCATCGATCCGCAGCAACTTGATCAGGCATTCGGCACGGGCTCGCGATTGTTACTGGGCGACAGGTTGCCGGCTCATCAACCAGAGTGGGCGGATTGGCGTTTTGCCGACGTGACCATCGAGGGCGCCGGCTTGCGTGGGACAACCGTTGACGGCGTACTGCTCGAACTCCGCCATCAAGAGGTGGAGATCATCACTGGCGTCAGCCACGACTGGGTGAGCGCCCATGGCGAACACTTGATCGAAAGTCTCCAGGCGTTACTGGAAACGACGGAACATGCCGAATTTGTATCTGTGGAGTCCGAACCCGGCAGCTTGCAGTGGTATGCCGTCCAAAGCGCCCGGTTGATCCGGATTACCGGTAAAGATCTGCCCGCAGATTATTCGCTGCTGGGTACTCAAGGCCAGGTCAATGTGTTGCTGCATGAGGCCCGGGAAGGACGGGTGCGTGTGTATCCGGACAGGCGAAGCATCGGGCCGTTCGATTATGTCCAGCGCAACGCCGAAGTGCTGGTTGTCGAAGGAGAAAAGACCCTGGGTGATCTCCTGCCGCTGATTCCCGATGACGTCAATACGTTGATTCTGCGATTGGGGCAGGGTGCCGTGACTTATCACCTGACGAAGGCTGTCTGGCTGAGGCTCGACTCAGTCATCGTCGACTGCCGGCACGCACTGGGTGAAGTGCCGGCCATTCCAGGCAAATTGATCTGGGCCTTCGATGATCCGCAAAGATTGCTGTTCGAGATTGTTCAGGAACATCTGGTCATCGTTGACCCGGACAGTGAGCACAGTTTGATCTTCCGTGATGTGTGTTCCGTCGACCCGGCATTGCGCGGTGATGTGTTCCTAGCGTTTGAAAAGCTGCAATCCCATCCGGTATCGATGTTCGTGGCGCGGTTGCGCGACAGGAAAGAAAAAAACGGCAGTGCAACGCTGCAGGAGTTGTTGGCGGACCCGGCAGTCGCAGGATAAGCAGCGACTGGCGCCGGGTTCATGAAAAAAGGCCGCGAACGATTCCGTTCGCGGCCTTTGACATGATGGGGTCGGTGTGGCGATCACCACGTTCACGGGATGACGGAGTTGTTCGCCTATCAGGGCACCAGATAGCCTTTTACGCCGGTAAAGATGATCTGTGCTGCCAGCGCACAGACAAAAAGTCCCATCAAGCGACTGACGATCTGCAGGCCCTGATCGCCAAGAATCCGCTCGATACGGTTCGACAAGTAAAGCACCACCCCCACCGTGAAACTGGCCAGGGCAATGCTGAGGATCGCGGTGAGTTTGTCGTCCCAGTGCGGTTGGCTGACACCCATCACCAACAGCGCACCGATGGTGCCCGGGCCGACGGTCAGGGGGATGGTCAGCGGGACGATGGTCACGTCTTGCTGCACGTTGTCGGTTTGCACCACCGACTTACCCTGGGCCATGCCCAGCGCCGAGATGAATAGCACGCTGCCGGCGCCGATGCGAAATGCATCCACGGTAATGCCGAACACGTCAAATATCACCCTCCCGAACAGGTACAGCAAGACGCTGGAAACCAGTGTGGCAATTGCCACTTTCCAGGCCAGGCGACGTTGTTCCTTGCGCGAATAACCGCGGCTCAGACTGATGAAACAGGACAACACGAAGAACGGGCTGTAGAGCACCAGCATCTTCAGATAAACGCTGAATAACACGTGGAGCATAATGTCGGCTCGCGGCAGGAGATTGTTGGAGCGGAGTCTATCAGCCGGTTTAGAAAGTTGTCGGCGCGCGACGGGAGATTGCTCAGAACGTCGAAGCCGTACGATTCTGATGATCGCGCTGGGCAACCCAATGCTCGATCAGGTCGCGCAACTGCGACAGCTCGACCGGTTTGGCCATGTGCCCGTCCATGCCGGCCTGACGCGCGCGCTCTTTGTGCTCGGCGAGGATGTGCGCGGTCAACGCCACCACGGGGGTGCGAATCCGCTGGTTGCCGACTTCCCAGGCACGCAATTGCTGGGTGGCGGAGAAGCCGTCAAGGATTGGCATTTCGCAGTCCATCAGCACCAGGTCGTAACGCTGGGCCTTCATTGCCACCAAGGCTTCTTCGCCATTGCTGGCGGTATCCGGTTGCAGGTTGAGCTTGCCCAGCATGCCGCGGATGACCTTGGTCGAGATGCTGTTGTCTTCGGCCACCAGGATGCGGAAGTCGCTGGGCACCTTGACCGGAAGGGTAGGGCCGGTGGGCAGGTGCTGCGAGGTCGCCGGGCCGTTGTTGCGCTGGTTCAGTTCGTCCGCCAGGGTGGTCTTGAGGGTGTAGCCGGCCACTGGCTTGGCGAGGATGCGCTTGATCCCGGAGTTGCGCGCGATGATCTTGCTCGGCGCGTTGCTGATGCCGGTGAGCATGATCAGCAGAATGTCGTGGTTCAGGCTCGGGTCTTCCTTGATCTTGGCGGCCAGTTGCATGCCGGTCATACCGGGCATGTTCTGGTCCAGCAGGACCACGTCGAAATAATCGCGCAGGTGGGCCTTGGTGCGCAGCAGCGCCAGGGCCTCCTTGCCGGACGGTACGGCGCTGACGTTCAGGCCCCAGGCGCTGCACTGCTGCACCAGCACCTTGCGACAGGTGTCGTTGTCGTCCACGACCAGTACGCGTGCGCCTTGCAACGGACTGTCCAGGTCCGAGGTCGGATGCTCGAGACGGTCCGGGTCCAGTGGCAGGGTCAGCCACAATGTGCTGCCTTGGTTGGCGCCGCTCTTGATGCCGAATTCGCCCTGCATCAAACGGATCAGCTGACGGGCAATCACCAGCCCCAGATTGCCCCCCAGGCTGGTGGCCGAGAGGAAATGCTTGCTGTGCAGCTCGGCGTGCATCAGTGCGTCGCGTTCTTCAGCCTCCATCGGCTGGCCGCTGTCCTGCACGGCGATGCGCAGCCGCGGTTTGGCGCTGCGTTCATCCAGGGCGACAACGATCAGAATCTCGCCTTCGTCGGTTTTCTTCAGGGCGTTTTCCAGCAGGCTCAGCAGGGTCTGGCGCAGGCGCGTCGGATCGCCGCTGATGACGCGCGGTACCTGTGGCTGGATAAAGCTGATCAGCTCGATGTTCTGTTGTTCGGCCTTGGCGCGGAAGATGCTCAGGCAGTCTTCGATCAGGGCATTGAGGTCGAACTGCACATCGTCCAGCTCGATCTGTCCGGACTCGAGCTTGGAGATGTCGAGAATTTCGTTGATCAGTGTCAGCAGTTCGTTGCCGGCGCTATGGATGGTTTGCACATAGTCGCGCTGCTTGACCGACAGCGGTGTGCCCAGCAGCAGTTCGGTCATGCCCAGCACACCATTCATCGGGGTGCGGATTTCGTGGCTGATTTTCGCCAGGAATTCAGCTTTGGCGTTTATTTCGGCATTGCTGGCAGCCAGGTCGCGACTGACGCTGAAACGGTCTTCGGTGATGCTACGCTGTCGCTCGCCCAGGGCCACACTCATCAACAGGCCACTGATACAGATAAACACCAGCAGGGTGATGATCAGGCCTTGCGGGGCGACAAGGGTCAGCCCCTGCAGCGCCGGCAGGATAATCAACGTGCCAAGGTTGAACACCACCATGGCCGCCACGAACAGGCGAGCCGGGCGATAACCTTTTTGCCAGTGATGGGCGCTGACGAACAACATGCTCAGGCCGGCCAGGGCAACCAGTGCGTACGTGATCAGGTTCAGCGGCAGGGTGTTGACGAACAACAGCAGCAGGCCGCAGGCCACGATGAACAGGATGTCCCCCAGCAGCAGCTTGTTCAGCGGGTGCGGGCCGAGCGGGGCGAAAAAACGGTAGGCGAACATCAGGCCGCAAGGTGCGGTCAGCAGCAAGGCAAGATAGGCACCGGGTGTTTGTACGACGGACCAGTTCGGCAACCATGGTCGGGCCAGGTTCAGCAGCAGCACCAGGCTGAGCAGCAACAACCCTTCGCACGCTGCCAGCCAGAGGCTGCTGCGCGAGCGGGTGTAGGTGTAGCGGGTCAGGTTATGCAGGATCAGCATCCCGAGACAGCCAAAGAGCAGACCGTAGATCAATGTCTGGTTCTGAGTGGCTGCGCTCATGACCGCCGATTGCAGGGTGATGTAAGGCCGAAACTGGTGTTCGGAGACCAGTCGCATATAGACGTCGAGGGTTTTGTCGCTTTGCGGCAGCGGTAACATGAAGTCGTTGCCGGGCAGGGGGCGCTCAGCCTGAGGCTGCCCGGTGCCGGTATTCAATTGATCGATCAGCTGGTCGCCATCGAGCACATACAGATTGAGGTGCGACAGGTCGGGAGCGAACACCCTCAGCAACTGTTCGTGTTTGCCGGGTGCCAGCCTGAAACGCAGCCACAGCGCACCGTCAGGCCCGGCTGCGGTGAGGCGGTCGAGTTCAACGGGGCTGAATTGATTGGTGTAGCGGCCGGAGCGGATGTCGCTCAGCTGCAGATCGCCCTGTTCGTCGAGCAATACCGCCCAGCCACTGCCTTGCGAGGCCTGGGCCGGGAGCATGCAGAGCAAGGTCAGCAGAGTGACGGTGAAGCCTATGGCAATCCTGAGCCAGCGCACGGCGAAATCCCTTCGTAGGTTGATGCCAGAATATAACTATGCGCGGCGCCGGAATAGTCCGGCAAGGGCTGCAAGCCCTTGCCTGGCCGAATGGATGGCTTATTCCTGATTTTCGCCACGCTCGCGGGCAATGGCACGGTAGCCAATGTCCTTACGATAGAAGCAGCCTTCCCAGTCGATTTTAGCCGCCAGTTTGTAAGCCTGCTGCTGGGCTGCGTCGACGCTGGTGCCCATGGCGGTTGCGCACAGTACCCGACCACCGGCCGTCACCACCTGACCGTCCTTGAGTGCAGTGCCGGCGTGGAAGACTTTGCCTTCCAGTGCCGCGGCTGCATCCAGACCGTTGATGGCAACGCCTTTGGCGTAGTCACCCGGGTAACCGCCAGCGGCCAATACGATACCGACGCTCGGACGTGGATCCCACTGTGCTTCGACCTTGTCCAGCGCTTGCGCCAGGGCCGCTTCGACCAGCAACACCAGGCTCGACTGCAAACGCAGCATCACCGGTTGGGTCTCAGGATCGCCGAAACGGCAGTTGAACTCGATAACTTTTGGGTTACCAGCCTTGTCGATCATCAAGCCGGCATAGAGGAAACCGGTGTAAACATTGCCTTCCTCGGCCATGCCGCGCACGGTTGGCCAGATCACCAGGTCCATGACCCGCTGATGGACTTCGGCGGTGACGACCGGTGCCGGGGAGTAGGCGCCCATGCCGCCGGTGTTCGGACCGGTGTCGCCGTCGCCGACGCGTTTGTGGTCCTGGCTGGTGGCCATCGGCAGCACGTTCTTGCCGTCGACCATGACGATGAAGCTGGCTTCTTCGCCGTCCAGGAACTCCTCGATGACCACGCGGGAGCCGGCATCGCCAAACGCGTTGCCAGCGAGCATGTCGCGCACCGCGTCTTCAGCTTCAGCCAATGTCATGGCCACGATCACGCCTTTGCCGGCGGCCAGGCCATCGGCCTTGATCACGATCGGTGCGCCTTTTTCACGCAGATAAGCCAGGGCCGGCTCGATCTCGGTGAAGTTCTGGTAGTCGGCGGTCGGGATCTTGTGACGCGCCAGGAAATCCTTGGTAAAGGCTTTCGAACCTTCCAGTTGCGCGGCACCTGCGGTCGGGCCGAAGCAATCCAGGCCACGGGAGCGGAACAGGTCGACAACGCCTGCAACCAGCGGCACTTCCGGGCCGACGATGGTGAGGGAAACGTTTTTCTCCGCGAAATCTGCAAGCTGCTCGAGGGCCAGCACGTCGATGGCGACGTTCTCGCACTTGGCTTCAATGGCGGTGCCTGCGTTGCCCGGGGCAACGAACACTTTCTGCACGCGCGGATCCTGAGCCACTTTCCAGGCCAGGGCGTGTTCACGGCCACCACTGCCAATGATCAAAACATTCATTTCAAAAACCTCGGATGACGCTAATTCTGTTTTGGAACCTAAAGCGCTTCACGCCGTAGGAGGTCGCAATGAAGCCGGTAGATGCAAGGCGGAGTCGACCTCGATGAGCGGAGTTGCCTTTTGGCAATGAGCATCATCGAGGTCGGTTCCAACGCAGCAGATACCGGGTTCAGTGCGGCCGTTGTCTTATTAGTGACGGAAGTGGCGCATGCCGGTGAAGACCATGGCGATGCCGGCTTCATCAGCTGCCGCAATCACTTCGTTATCACGCATCGAGCCACCTGGCTGGATCACCGCAGTGATACCGACCTTGGCTGCGTTGTCGATGCCGTCGCGGAACGGGAAGAACGCATCCGACGCCATGACCGCGCCCTGCACTTGCAAGCCGGCATGTTCAGCCTTGATCGCGGCGATACGCGCGGAGTTCACGCGGCTCATCTGGCCGGCGCCGACACCGATGGTCTGACGGTTCTTGGCGTAGACGATGGCGTTGGACTTGACGTACTTGGCGACTTTCCAGGCGAAGATCAGGTCGTTGATTTCCTGCTCGGTTGGCGCGCGCTTGGTCACCACTTTCAGATCTTCGCTGCCGATCATACCGATGTCGCGGCTCTGTACCAGCAAACCGCCGTTGACGCGTTTGTAGTCCCAGGCTGGAACGCGGTCAGCCGACCACTCACCGCAGGCCAGCAGGCGTACGTTGGCTTTGGCGGCCACGATGGCGCGGGCTTCTGCGCTGACGGATGGGGCGATGATCACTTCGACGAACTGACGCTCGACGATGGCCTTGGCGGTTTCAGCATCCAGCTCGCGGTTGAACGCGATGATGCCGCCGAACGCCGACTCGGTGTCGGTGGCGTAGGCCAGCTCGTAGGCTTGACGGATGCCGCCTTCGGCGTCCGGGCTCACGGCCACGCCGCACGGGTTGGCGTGCTTGACGATCACGCAGGCCGGCTTGACGAAGCTCTTCACGCATTCCAGCGCGGCGTCGGTGTCGGCCACGTTGTTGTACGACAGCTCTTTGCCTTGCAGTTGGGTCGCGGTGGCGATGCCGACTTCGGCAGGCTTGGCTTCAACGTAGAACGCCGCGCTCTGGTGCGGGTTCTCGCCGTAGCGCATTTCCTGAGCCTTGATGAACTGGCTGTTGAAGGTGCGCGGGAATTCGCTGCGGCCGGAGGTCGAGAGGGTTTCAGCCGCCTGGTTCACGGTGCCCATGTAGTTGGCGATCATGCCGTCGTAGGCGGCGGTGTGTTCGAAGGCCTTGAGCATCAGGTCGAAACGCTGAGCGTAGGTCAGGCCGCCGGCCTTGAGGCTTTCCAGAACGTTGGCGTAATCGCTGGCATTCACCACGATGGCCACGTCTTTGTGGTTTTTTGCCGCCGAACGGACCATGGTCGGGCCGCCGATGTCGATGTTCTCGATGGCAGTCGGCAGGTCGCAGCCTGGCTTGTTGATGGTGGCTTCGAACGGGTACAGGTTGACCGCTACCAGATCGATCGGCTTGATGCCGTGCTCGCTCATGATGGCGTCGTCGATACCGCGACGACCAAGGATCCCGCCGTGGATTTTCGGGTGCAGGGTTTTCACCCGACCGTCCATCATTTCTGCGAAACCGGTGTAATCCGCGACTTCCACTGCGGCAACACCATTGTCGCGCAGCAGCTTGAACGTCCCGCCGGTGGAGAGGATCTCTACGCCCAGGGCTTCGAGCTCTTTGGCGAATTCAAGGATCCCGGTCTTGTCGGAAACGCTGATCAAGGCGCGGCGGATCGGCAGGCGGGTAGTCTGGTCGGTCATCTCAATTTCCATCAAAAGCAAAGGAGTCAGCAAAAAAGGCGACCGGTTTTACGTGGGCGCCTTTCTGGTTTGATTGAATGCTTACAGCAAATCGTACTGCTTGAGTTTCTTGCGCAGGGTGCCCCGGTTCAGTCCGAGCAGCTCACTGGCCTTGGTCTGGTTGCCCTTGACGTAGTTCATCACGCATTCGAGCAGGGGGGCCTCGACTTCGGAGAGCACCAGGTTGTACACATCCGTGACGGCAGCGCCCTCAAGGTGGGCGAAATAATTGTGCAGCGCCTTCTCGACACTCCCGCGAAGGGTCTGACCTTCTTCGCTCGGGGTATTGAGGTGCTGTTTCAAATTCACGTTGTCGCTCACGGGTGTTGTTCCACTCACTAAAGTCTCGGTCATCATCGTCATGCGGCCACCCCTTCTCCGTCCCCTGTCAGGCTCTTGTAACGTTCGGCGAAGAAGCCTCGAACGTAGGCGCATTGTGCTTCCGTATCTTCCAAACGATTGAAGTGGGCGCGAAACTCCCTGGCGCCCGGCAAGGTTGCGAGATACCAGCCCACATGCTTGCGAGCTATGCGCACGCCCATGACGTCGCCATAGAAGGCATGCAGCGCGGCCAGATGCTCAAGCAGAATACATTCCACCTCGATCAGTTCCGGTGCCGGGAGTTTTTCGCCGGTACGCAGATAATGGTCGATCTCACGAAAAATCCATGGCTGCCCCTGGGCAGCCCGACCCACCAACAGGCCATCGGCACCGGTCGCGTCGAGCACGTACCGGGCTTTCTCGGGCGAATCGATATCGCCATTGGCGAAGACCGGAATCGACACCGCCTGCTTGATCGCGGCAATGGTGTCGTACTCGGCTTCCCCGGTGTACAGGTCGGCACGCGTGCGGCCATGTACGGCCAACGCCGTGATGCCTGCCTGTTCGGCGATCTTCGCCACCGTCAGACCGTTCTTGTTCGCCCGGTCCCAGCCGGTGCGGATCTTCAGGGTGACCGGCACATCGACCGCAGCCACCACGGCCTGCAGGATCTCGGTCACCAATGCTTCATCTTTCAACAGTGCGGAACCGGCGGCCTTGTTGCAGACCTTCTTCGCCGGACAGCCCATGTTGATGTCAATAATCTGCGCGCCCAGTTCGACGTTGGCTCGGGCCGCATCCGCCAGCATCTGCGCATCTCCGCCGGCGATCTGTACCGAGCGGGGCTCGGGATCGCCTTCGTGGATCATGCGCATCCGCGATTTGCGGGTGTTCCACAAGCTCATGTCGCTGGTGACCATTTCCGAGACTACAAGTCCAGCGCCCAATCGTTTGCACAGCTGACGAAAGGGCTGGTCGGTGACGCCCGCCATGGGGGCGAGGATCAAGCCGTTGTGCAATGTATATGGACCGATGCGTACCGCCGACATAGGACTTCCCTGTTGTGGGGCCGGATCATGAGAGTTCGAAAAAGGGTTGGCATGATACCCGCTCTCGATGACTGGATAAAGGCTGAATTGAACAAAATCTGAACAACTAATTCGTTATCGCCAGCGGTTTGGTTTGAACGGTCAAAGTCAGGAAACCGCCGTCAAGCCTGCAACGCTTGAGTGTTTCACTCGGGCGAATGGAAGCTCAGGCTGTAGTTCACCGCTTTGGGGCCTGGGTCGAGAATGTCCAGTGCGATGTGGATCGGCGTTTGCGGCGGCATTTCGGCCATGCCTTCGAGATCGCCGTTGAGGTACTCGCCGGGCTTGAAGCGGCGGCTGGCGATCAGGTGGCCGTTGAGGTCGGCAAAACGCAGCTCCAGCAGCGGGAACGGCTGGGAGAAGGGCGCACGGTTATAAATGATGGCATCGACCACCAGCGCTCCGTTGAAGTCCGGGTGGCTGCGGACCACCAGATTGCTGCTTTTGACTTTCGCGATGTCGACCTTGGACGGCACTGTGCAGCCGATGTGCGGGCACAGTTGCTGGAACCACGGACGATACTGGTCCTGGCGCGCCAGTTCGTCGAAGTGGTAGGCGACGTATTGGCCAACGAGGCCGGCGGCACCGATCAGGATCAGCAGCAGCCAGAAAAAGCGCCGACCCCAGGGGGAGCGGCGTTTTTGCCAATCCAGTTGCAACGGATCGTCGGTCAGGTCCTGCAGCACTTCAGCGCGCATGGCCGGTTCGCTGCGTTCGCGTCGCTTGCGCAGGGGCTCGACGGAGGGCAGGTCATCTTCGATCTCATCGTCATCGGTTTTCGCCGACAGGCTGCCAAAAGGGATCGGGGCGTCGAGCGGGTCGTGCAGGCGCAGCTGCTGTATCTCGGGCTCATCGTCCAGCGGCACGGGCTCCATGGACAGCGAAGGCTCGGTGCGCGAGTGTTTGCCTGGCTCGATCGTCGGTTCGACCATCGGTGATGGCGTCTGCACGTCGGCGGCTTGCGCACGATCGGCGGCCGACTCACTGAAGAGACTGTCGGGCCAAGGGGCTTCGTCGTGTTCGGTGCTGTCGCGACGAGCACTGAGGCTGTCTTCGCGGGGGTGACCGAACTCCGTCGTCGGCTGGATTTCCCGCTGTTCGAGCCGGGCGAGCTCTTCGTCCAGGTCCAGGCTGTCCAGGTCCATCTCGGCCGCGGTCCATTGCTTTTGGCTGATGGCCCGCTGCACGGGCGGTTCTACGGGCGCCGATGCAGCCGGTTTTACCGCTTCCTTGCCGGCCCGTTGCTCAAGCAACTGCCTGGCGGCGTTGAACACCTGCAAGCACGAGCCGCAACGAACCACCCCACGGGCCACGCTCAACTGAGCGTGGCTGACGCGGAAGCTGGTTTGGCAATGCGGGCATTGGGTGACGAAGCTATCGGTCATGCGGCAATCCGGTTTATGCAGGCGCTCATTCTAGCGCCGACGGCCAGTGATGCGTACCCAGCCGTCGCGATTGGCGATCGGATCCAGATCGAAGTCCCGGGCATAGGCAGCGGCAACCTCTTCGCCCTGTTCGGCGAGGATGCCCGACAGTGCCAGGCGACCGCCGGGCTTGACCAGGCTGGACAGTTGCGGCGCCAGGGAAACCAGCGGGCCGGCGAGGATATTGGCGACCAGTACGTCGGCTTGAACCTGCGGCAAATCTTCCGGCAGATAGAGCGGGAACAGCTCGTCGGCAATGTTGTTGCGTCCGGCGTTGTCGCGGGAGGCCTCCAGGGCTTGCACATCGATATCGGTGCCGACGGCTTGTTTGGCGCCCAGCAACAGGGCGGCAATCGCCAGAATCCCCGAGCCGCAGCCGAAATCCAGCACGTTGCAGTCTTTCAGGTCCTGGCCATCGAGCCATTCCAGGCACAGCGCGGTGGTCGGGTGAGTGCCGGTGCCGAACGCCAGGCCCGGGTCCAGCAGCAGGTTCACCGCGTCAGGCTCAGGGGCGGCGTGCCAGCTCGGGACAATCCACAGGCGCTGGCCGAAGCGCATCGGCTGGAAGCCATCCATCCAGCTGCGTTCCCAGTCCTGGTCTTCGATCACTTCGCTGTGATGCTCGGGCAGCGGGCTGCCGGTCAGCAACTCCAGGTGGGCCAGCACGCTGGCGGCGTCAGTGCCGCCTTCGAACAAGGCCAGCAGGTGTGTGTGCGACCACAGCGGGGTGGTGTTGAGTTCCGGCTCGAAGATCGGCTGATCTTCGGCGTCCATGAAGGTCACCGATACGGCGCCCACTTCAAGGAAAGCGTCTTCGTAGGTTTCGGCTTGTTCTGGGCTGATGGCGAGACGGACTTGCAGCCAAGGCATGGCGGGCACCTTTGAAAAATATAGATTGCAGCCTAGCGGGCTGCGAGAAGCGCGCAAGTTTACGCGAGCGCGCGGCAGAAGACGACCGGGTTGCCATCCAATAGCGGAGACGTCGGTCTCTGTGGCGAGGGAGCTTGCTCCCGCTGGAGCGCGAAGCGGTCCCAAAATGGCAGATACGGCTCTGTCTGACACAACTCGGATGAATGGTCTTGCGGCTGCTGCGCAACCGAGCGGGAGCAAGCTCCCTCGCCACAAGGTTTCCGGGCGGCATCTCCAGAAACAACAAAGCCGCCCGAAGGCGGCCTTGTCATGTTCCGGCTGAAGCTTAGTGCTTCTCGCCAGCCAGCTTGTGCTCGAGGTAGTGAATGTTCACCCCCCCTTTGCAGAAGCCTTCGTCACGGGTCAGATCACGGTGCAGCGGGATGTTGGTCTTGATCCCGTCGACAACGATCTCGTCCAGCGCATTACGCATGCGCGCCATGGCTTCGTCACGGGTTGCGCCGTAGGTGATCAGCTTGCCGATCAACGAGTCGTAGTTCGGCGGAACGGCATAGCCACTGTACAGGTGCGAATCGACGCGAACGCCGTTGCCGCCTGGTGCGTGGAAATGCTTGACCGTGCCTGGGCTCGGCATGAACGTTTTCGGGTCTTCGGCGTTGATCCGGCATTCCAGCGCGTGACCGCGGATGACCACGTCATCCTGGGTGAACGACAGCTTGTTGCCGGCGGCGATGCTGAGCATCTCCTTGACGATGTCGATGCCGGTGACCATTTCCGATACCGGGTGCTCTACCTGGACACGAGTGTTCATCTCGATGAAGTAGAAGCGGCCATTCTCGTACAGGAACTCGAAAGTGCCGGCGCCACGGTAGCCGATGTCGATGCAAGCCTTGACGCAACGGGCGAGGACTTCCTCGCGCGCGTTCTCGTCGATGCCCGGTGCCGGCGCTTCTTCGAGAACCTTCTGGTGACGACGTTGCAGCGAGCAGTCGCGGTCGCCCAGATGGATGGCGTGGCCCTGACCGTCGGAAAGCACCTGAACTTCCACGTGACGTGGGTTGGTCAGGAATTTTTCCAGATAGACCATCGGGTTGCCGAACGCTGCGCCCGCTTCGGAGCGGGTCAGTTTCGCCGAGGAGATCAGGTCTTCTTCTTTGTGCACCACGCGCATGCCACGACCACCACCGCCGCCAGCGGCTTTGATGATCACCGGATAACCGACTTCGCGACCAATGCGCAGAGCGGTTTCTTCGTCTTCAGGCAGTGGGCCGTCGGAGCCCGGAACGGTTGGAACGCCAGCGGCGATCATGGCGTGCTTGGCCGATACCTTGTCGCCCATCAGGCGGATGGTATCGGCTTTCGGGCCAATGAACGCGAAACCGGAGTTCTCGACCTGTTCGGCAAAGTCGGCGTTTTCCGCAAGGAAGCCGTAGCCTGGGTGAATGGCGGTAGCGCCGGTCACTTCAGCAGCGGCGATGATGGCCGGAATGTGCAGGTAGGAGTGAGCGGCGGAGGCCGGACCGATGCAGACGGATTCGTCTGCCAGGCCCAGGTGCATCAGCTCTTTGTCGGCCTTGGAGTAAACGGCGACGGTCTTGATGCCCATTTCCTTGCAGGCACGCAGAATCCGCAGGGCGATCTCACCGCGGTTGGCGATCAGAACTTTTTCCAACTTCGCAGTCATCAAAGGCTCTCCGCGATTCAAACGATGGTGAACAGCGGTTGGTCGAACTCAACCGGCTGGCCGTCTTCGACGAGGATGGATTCGATCACACCGCTGTGGTCAGCCTCAATGTGGTTCATCATCTTCATGGCTTCGACGATGCACAGGGTGTCGCCTTTCTTCACGGTCTGGCCAACTTCAACGAAGGATGGCGAGGACGGCGAAGATTTGCGATAGAACGTGCCGACCATCGGCGAACGGGCAACATTGCCGTTCAGCGTTGGAGCCGCTGGAGCCGCAGGCGCAGCGGCAGCAACCGGAGCGGCGGCAGCAACTGGAGCCGGTGCCGGCGCATGCATCGGAGCCGGTGCGTAGTACTGCTGAGCCGGCGTCTTGCTGTGACGGCTGATGCGTACGGACTCTTCGCCTTCCTTGATCTCAAGCTCGTCGATGCCGGACTCTTCCAGCAATTCGATCAATTTCTTAACTTTACGGATATCCATGAATCATCAACTCCCAAGGGTCGGTCAGGGGCGTTTAACGCTTGTTGTTCAAGCCGTTGCCTGTCTTTCAAGCTGCTCTAGTGCGGCCTCCAGGGCCAGTCGATAACCGCTGGCGCCAAGGCCGCAGATCACTCCCACCGCTACATCGGAGAAGTAAGAGTGATGGCGGAAAGGTTCGCGTTTATGCACGTTAGACAAATGCACTTCGATGAATGGGATGCTCACCGCCAGCAGCGCGTCACGTAACGCGACACTTGTATGCGTAAAAGCTGCTGGATTGATCAGAATGAAGTCCACACCTTCGCCGCGAGCAGCGTGGATGCGGTCAATCAATTCGTACTCGGCGTTGCTTTGCAGGTAAAGCAAATGGTGGCCGGCATTGCGCGCCCGCTGTTCCAGGTCCTGGTTGATTTGTGCCAGGGTGGTTGCACCATAGACGCCCGGTTCCCGGGTGCCGAGCAGGTTCAGGTTAGGGCCGTGCAAAACCAATAGGGTCGCCATCTGCTGCTCCTTTGTGATCCGTGTGCAATTGTCAGAACCAGGCGACTATGCCGCAAAGACTTTGTGACTGTCCAGTTCTATGCAATAGGCAGCACGATGGCCGATGTTTGCGCGAAATATGTGACCGGGTGATTAAATCCGGTCATTTGCTTTCGCAACACGTTCGGCGAAGCCCGTGGCGTTTATCTCGCCGATCACTCGCACATCGGTGCGTTCGACGCCGTCCCTGCCGAAAAACATCAGCGCCGGAGGGCCGAACAGCTTGTAGCGGTCGAGCAGGGCGCGCTGTTCGGTGTTGCTGGCGGTGATGTCGAAACGGATCAGTCGATAGCCTTTGAGACGTTCGACGACGTTGGCATCGTTGAGCACTTCGTGTTCGATGACTTTGCAACTGATGCACCAGTCGGCGTACCAGTCGAGCAGCAGCGGCGTGCCGGAGGATTTGGCTTCGGCGAGGACGCGATCCAGTTCGGCTGGAGTGCTGATGGTTTGCCAGGTGCTGGCGATTGGCGCTTGCTGCTCGCTGCTGGCGACGAGGCGCGGCTGGCCAATGGGGTTGAATGGATCGGACTGACCGCTGAACGCGCCGTACCAACAGGCCAGTGCATAAAACAGCAGAAACATCCCCAGCAATTGCCCCAGGCGTTTTCTCGGCGGCTTATAGACAAACTCCAGCGCGCCCATGAACAAACCGACGCCACCGGCGAGCAAACCGATCAACAGTAAAGTGATCTGGCCTGGCAATACTCGGCTGAGCAAACCGATCGCCAGCCCCAGCAAGAGCACACCAATCGCGTTTTTCACGTAGATCAGCCACGGCCCGCTTTTCGGCAACCAGGCCGCGCCGCCAGTCGCCACCAGCAACAGCGGTGCGCCCATGCCCAGGCCAAGCATGAACAGTTTCAATCCGCCGCCCAAGGCATCGCCGCTGGCGCTGATGTACAGCAGCGCACCGGCCAGGGGAGCCGAGACGCAGGGCGAAACCAGCAGGCTCGACACCACGCCCAGCACCGCCGCGCCCCACAGTGAGCCACCTTCGGTGCGTCCGGCGATCCGGTCCAGGCGGCTGCTGATGGCGTAGGGAAGTTTCAGTTCGAACACCCCGAACATCGCTAAGGCAAACACTGCGAAAAACATCGCGAACGGCACCAGCACCCAGGCCGATTGCAAGCGCGCCTGAAGATTAAGCTGTGCGCCGAACATGCCCATCAATGCACCCAACAGGGCGAAGCAGATGGCCATCGGCAGCACATAAGCCAGCGACAGGTTGAAGCCACGTAAACCGCCAATCTGCCCGCGCAGGACTACCCCGGAGAGGATCGGCAGCATCGGCAGCACACAGGGGGTGAAGGTCAGGCCGAGGCCTGCGAGGAAGAACAGCGCCAGTTCGCGCCAGCCCCAGGCTGTGGTCGCGGCACCGCTGCCATCAATACTCAGGCGCTCGGTCTCGGGCGGGTAGCACAGGCCTTTGTCGGCGCAGCCCTGATAGGTCACGGCCAGCGTAAAGGCGCGGGAATCGGTGCGTGGCAGCTCTACATCGAGAATGCCGTGGTAAACCTCGACATCGCCGAAGTATTCATCGTGCTTTTGTTCGCCCTTGGGCAGTTGAGCCGCACCGAGGCCAACGTCGGCCGGATCTGCGCGAAACTGGAAGCGATGGCGGTAGAGGTAGTAACCCTCGGTGGCGACGAAACGCAGCTTGATCGATTGCGGCGTACTTTCTACCAGGCTCAACTGAAAGGCTTCGCGTACCGGCAGAAAGTCGGCGCTGTTGTTGATCGAACCCAGGGTGGAACTGGGGCGACTGTCCAGCAACCCGGCGGCGGAGGCCGGGAGGGCGAGCACTAAAAACAGCAGGCAGAGCAAACGGCGCATGACAATCTCGCGTATTGGAGGTGCGGGCATGATAGCTGAGTGTGCAATGTATGCGACTACGCCGATCTCCCGTAGGCGCTGCCAAAGGCTGCGATATTTTGCTTTGATCTTCAACGCTCGATCCGCCGCCAGGATCAACATCAAATGATCGCAGCCTTCGGCAGCTCCTGCAGGGAGGTGTTTCAGTCAGGCTTCGGGCTTACTTTGTTGGTTGATCGCTGGAGTGTTTACACAAGTTGATTGTTACAGGGGTGTAGTGGTTACTGTTGGTATGTCGAAACAGCGTGCTGCTGTGATACTCATAGACTTCCTGGTTGGTCGATACATTGATAGTTGAACCTTGGATATCGACCTTTATGGCTGGATCTCGGGTGACTAAAAACGGACCAGCGGTCTTGAGTTCAGACGCTATTTGCTCGTTGGATGTCAGTTCGCGATAGACATAGTATCGATAGCTGAACGGTACTGTTGCTCCGCCTCGATCATCTTTGACGCCGTAGATGAAGCCGTTTTCGCCAAGGGGTAGTTTAAGTACTACATCGGTCAGCACTGGGTTGCCGGAAGACATGAGCCATGTCCAGCCGATGTAAGCCAAGCATACAGCTAGCAGGGAGGAGGCGACGATTGTGTATGCAGTGTTTTTAGTAGTTCCTGAAACGGGCATACCTGACTCCCTTCTTGATCCATTCCTGATCCGCAGGATCATCGCCAAAAGGAGCCTCGCTCCACCAGCTTCCAAATTCTACTTTTGTCGTTTTTGCCTGTGTCTGGGCAAGGCCGGCGGCACGTAACAGAACATTCTCGGAAAACCCCGCAGCAATCCCGGTCGCGCCGTAATTGAAATTGCCAAAGGCTTCATAGTCAGGGGATAGCTTTTTGTAGTCCCAAGGGCCGCGATTTCTGACTTGGCTATAGAACCAGGAGTAAATGAATGCGGATCCCTCTTTCAAAACTTTTTTCTTGTGGAAGGCAATGGCCATGTTTTCCTCCACAGATACGCCTGGGGGCGACGTTGGAACTATCACGGGGCACTCCTGTGCACGCTCGATTGATTGAAGCGCTAAACTCTAGCATCAAAACGATGACTAAAAGCACCGTATAGATAAACAGGAGTTTTCATACAAAAACTCAGGTGTCGATAATCTTGCTCGTTGGTAGCGTTCAGGCCCGAGCCCTTAAACCCGAAATGCCTGCACCGCTGTATGCAACTGCCCACCCAATGTCAGTAAATGTTCGCCTTGGCTGCGCCCTTCACCAATCCTCAGCAAGTTATCCCCACCCAATTGATGAATCCGCTCACTGTGATCGCGGATTTCGCTGACAGCGCCGCTCTGCTGGGCAGTGACATCGGCGATGCGCACGGCGGTGTCGGAAATGGTCTGGATCGCTCCGACGATTTTATCCAGCGCACCGTCGGCGGCCTGGGCCTGGTTGGCCGTGGCTTCGGCGTGTTCGACCTGGGCGCGCATGCCTTCGACCGATTGCCGCGCGGCGGTTTGCAGGCCGGCGATCAGTGTCTGAATCTCGGCGGTGGCACCGGCGGTGCGCTGCGCCAGTGAACGAACCTCTTCGGCCACCACCGCAAATCCCCGGCCCATCTCCCCGGCGCGGGCCGCCTCGATGGCGGCATTCAGCGCCAGCAGGTTGGTCTGGTCGGCAATCGAGCGAATCACCGTCAGCACGCCGCCGATAGTCGCCGACTCTTCGGCCAGATGTTCGATCATCTGCGCGTTGCCTTGCACTTCACCCACCAGCGCATGCAGCCCGGTGAGGCTCAGGCCGATGACCTTCTGACCATGCTCCACCGCCAGCCCTGCATGACGACTGGCGTCCGCGGCCTGGCTGGCATCACCGGCGACTTGTTGAATCGTCGCCTCGAGTTCACCGAGGGAGTCGCGGATCAGCGCGGTGTCGCCGGCCTGATGCTCGGCGCCGCTGTGCAGGTCATTGCTCAATTCGGCCAGCGTCCGGCTGCTGCCGGCGACTTGCTCGGCATTGAGGCGAATGGTCCCCACCAGGTCGACCAGATAGGCACGCAAGCGATTGAGCGAAGCTTGAATGTCATGCAGTTCGCGGTTGGTCGCACCCAGTTGAATGTCGCGACTGAAGTCGCCCTCGGCCCAGATCGAAAGGGCTGGCGCCAGATTGGTCAGGGTTCGGGCCAGGCGTCGCTGTAAGGTATCGATGAGCAAGGCGATCAGCAGAATCAGCCCGATCATCACGCCCTGCATCAGCCGCACTTCGCCCTGGATTTGCCCGTGCTGGGCGCGCACTACCGGTTCCAGCCCGGCGATGGCCTGCTGCACGGCGGTGATTTTCAAGTGAGTCGCGGCGCCGAGGTCGGCGCGTTTCTGGATCTGTCCGCGCGTGCGTGCCAGTTCAGTCGGGTAGCGGGTGAGCAGGCTGTTGAGTTCACGCTTGAGGCTGACGCCGGCGTCTTCGGCGACGGCTTTCTCGGTGTTCTCCAGGCCCATCATGGCGGAGAAGTCATCGGTGTTCGATTCACTGCTGGCAGTCACCCCCAGCAGCGGCAAGCTGTTCAATTGTTCAGCCTGAACGCGGATGCTGGCGACTTCGCGCTCGACATCGGCGGCCAGTTCACTGCGCCCGCTGCTGACCAGTTTGTCCCGGGCCAAAGACAACTTGCCCAGATGCTGGGAAGCTGCGAGCAAAGGCGTCAGGTACGCCGCGTTGCCGTTGGCGTACTGGCTGAGCTGATCGAGGCTGGCACCGAGCTCGCGTTCAGCTTGCAACAGCAGGGCTTGTGGATCGCCGGCAAGTTTGCCGGCGGCCAGCAGGTCCGTCTTGCTGAACTCCTCCAGATTCGACAGGCTGGGGTGCAAGGTATCGGCCAGGGGCGGAGGTAATTCGCCGAGCTCCTTTTGCAGGCTGTCAATGGCCTGGCTGGCGCTGCTCAGACGCAGGGCATCGCCGCTGGCCAGGTAATCCTCGACGTTGCGCGCCACTTCATTTTGAAACTGCTGGGACAGGCCCAGGTAACGCTCCATCAACAGATAGGGGCGTTCCAGGGCTTTTTGCGACCACCAGAGGGTCGCGCCGAGGGCCACGCACACGGCGACCAGAAGGAGGGTATTGAGATTGGTCAACAGCTTCAGGCGCATTGCGGACTACCAACGGCAGAATGGTAAGTGCCTGAAGTTATTGCGTTTCTGTTACAGCGTTATGACCGAATCGGTCGATTCCGATGAAAAAGTGGCACTTTGCTTTGACTCCCGCGCGGCTTGCACGCGGTTGCGTCCGGCGTCCTTGGCGCGGTACAGCGCCTCGTCTGCCTGTGTGGCCATCATCAGGCTGTCGGAGCCTTCGTGCAGTTCGACGACGCCGGCACTGAAGGTGCACCAGAGGTCCTGGGGCTGCGCGGGGTAGTGAATTTCGGCAAAGCGCTGACGAATTTCATCGAGCACCTTGTAGGCCGATTCAATATCGGTGTCCGGCATGACGATGGCGAACTCTTCACCGCCATAACGGCCGATGAAGTCGCTCTTGCGCAACCGTTGCTTGAGGAACAGCGCCAGGCTCTTGATCACCCGGTCGCCCATGGGATGGCCGTGGCTGTCGTTGACCCGTTTGAAGTGGTCGATGTCGAGCATCGCAAAGCTCAGCGGCTTGTTTTCGCGACGGGCGCGGAATGAACAGTCTTCGAGCAATTGCAGGATATGGGTGTGGTTGTACAAGCCAGTCAGGCTGTCGCGCACCATCCGCGCTTTCAGATTGCGCGCCCGCGCCGCGCGGTTGCGCACGGTGGTGATCAGGTGTCGCGGCTTGATCGGTTTGGTCAGGAAGTCGTCGCCGCCCTCACTCATGGCGTCGAGCTGCTTGTCTAGATCGTCTTCGGCCGACAGATAAATGATCGGCACGCTGACATAGCGGTCGTTATGGCGGATTACCTTGGCCAGTTCCGTACCGGTGCAGGCCGGCATGTACATGTCGAGGATGATCAGGTCCGGCTGGAAATCCGCCAGCTCGGCCATGGCCTGGATCGGTTCGATCAAGGTCCGCGTAACGATCCCGGCGCTGTTGAGCAGGCGTTCGGTGTGCAAGGCCTGTGCGCGGGAGTCGTCGATGATCAGCACTTTATAAGGTTCGTACTGGGCGACGCAGGTCAGCACTTCGATCTTTTCCAGCAGGCTCGAGGCTTCGAGGGTGCCGGTGAGAAACTCCTGGCCGCCGGCGCGCACGGCGGCGAGGCGGGTCGGGGTGTCGGTTTCGTGCAGGCTGAAAAACAACAGCGGCAAGGGCTGCTCCAAGCCTTGCTGGGCTTCGGCCGCCAGTTTCAGGCCGATGCCGGCGCCGCTGAAGTCGACGTCCATGACAATCGCCGCCGGTAAGCGCTCGACCATCGAGGCGCGGAACGCGGCGACGCTGTCGAGGGCTTGGGCGCTGAGCCCGAAGAATTCAAGTTGCTTGGCCAGCCGTTCGGCCCGGTCGTGATCCTGCAGCATCACGTAGATCGGTTTGCGCAGCGGCGGCAGGAAGGTGTGTTCGAGCTGATCGCCATGGCGCAGGCCGGTGCGGGACAAGCGCTGCATCAGGCGGTTGAGGTCAGTGATCAATCCGCTGCTCAGGCGTCCGCGATTGGCGTCGACGGCCTCCAGCGACTGGCCGATATGACGGGCCAGCAGGGTGTGTTCCGGTTGTTCGAAACGTTCGGCAAAGCGCAGCAGGCGCAGATTGGCCTCGCTCAGCTCCGACAGGTCGGTGATGGACCATTCATTGCGTTGCAGACGTTGCCATATCTCAAGAATCTGACGTGCCTGATGAATTACCCGCTGGGCAAAGTGGTGCTTGAGGCGCTCACGGCTGGGGTCTTCTGGCTCGGTCATATCCTGACTACTAGTTAGGGTGCATGCTGAGATCGACTGGTGGCTCTATGCTAGCATCTCTTTTCAATTGCATGAGTGTCCTGCGTCAATAATCTGCAAAGCGACATCATTCAGTTCCCGACCGACTGGTCGCATAGGCTCAACGCTGTGCTTCATTTATAGTGATGGCTTCGATTGCAGTCATTGTATGGCTCGCTGTGTCCCGCAGGATTTAATGCGCGGCAAATAAGGCACGATGGCGTAGGGTTGTAGTCGAACCGATGAACTCAAGTGATTGAAAGGATATCGCCATGCTGGACTGGAAGAACCGCACGGGCAGCGCGCCTGAGCGTGCCGCTGAACCGAAATCGGCCACCCGCAGTTATTTTGGTGGCCTGTTGTTCAGCCGGGCGCTGGCCACTCTGATTTGCCTTTACTTGTTGGTGGCTATCGCGCTGGGCTGGTACTGGAGCCAGGAACCCGCGCTGTTCCCGGTTCAGCAGAATGCCCAGATGGCAGCTGAGAAAGAAGGTAAGCAGATGGTGGTCGGGTACACCACGGTGGAAACCCTCAAGACCGTCGCCGGTACCTTGCTGACCAAACCGGGTGGCTATATTTCCAACGACCGTTTCCCGCCGGGCCTGTGGATGGACAACATGCCGAGCTGGGAATATGGCGTGCTGGTCCAGGTCCGCGACCTGAGCCGTGCGCTGCGTAAAGACTTCGCCCGTTCCCAGTCGCAGTCCGCCGAAGACGCCGATTTGGCCAAGGCCGAGCCGCGCTTCAACTTCGACAACAAGAGCTGGGTGTTGCCATCCAGTGAGTCCGAGTATCAGGAAGGCATCAACTCCCTGAGCCGCTATCAGGCACGCCTGTCGGGGCCTGACCAGAAGAGCGCGCTGTTCTACGCCCGCGCCGACAACCTGAACAACTGGCTGGGTGATGTAGGGACCCGTCTGGGCTCGCTGTCGCAACGGCTGTCGGCCAGCGTTGGCCGGGTCAAGCTCAACACTGCGCTGAAAACCGAAATCCCGGCGCTCGGCCAGGTGCCGCAGGTTGACGAAGAAGTCGTTGAAACCCCGTGGATGCAGATCGATAACGTGTTCTACGAAGCCCGTGGTCAGGCCTGGGCATTGTCCCATCTGCTGCGCGCCATCGAAGTCGACTTCGCCGATGTGCTGGCGAAGAAAAACGCTACGGTCAGCGTGCGCCAGATCATCCGTGAGCTGGAGGCTTCGCAAGAGCCGGTCTGGAGCCCGATGATCCTCAACGGCAGCGGCTTCGGTGTGCTGGCCAACCACTCGCTGGTCATGGCCAATTACATCTCCCGGGCCAACGCCGCGGTGATCGACTTGCGTCAACTGCTCAATCAGGGCTGAGTCATGGTAGATAGCGCTAAAGAGGCCGCCCACCGCGCGGCCTCCGATGCCGAACAGATCGCCTGGGTCGACGAGCGGGACAACCTGCTCGGCGCCCTGGTGCGCTCCGACCTGCGTGAGCGTGGGCTGATCGGGCGCGGCACCTACATCATGCTGTTCAATTCTGCCGGTGAGCTGTGCGTTCACCGGCGCACCCTGAGCAAGGCGATTTATCCCGGTTATTGGGACGTGGCGGCCGGCGGCATGGTGCTGGCCACCGAGACCTACGCCGAATCGGCGGCCCGTGAGCTGGAAGAAGAGCTGGGGGTGAGCGGTGTGGAACTGACCGCCCACGATCACTTTTTCTTCGAGGACACCGGCAACCGGCTCTGGTGTTCGGCGTTTTCGGCGGTGTGGGACGGCCCATTGATCCTGCAGCCGGAAGAGGTGCTGGAAGCGCGCTTTATCCCGATCGATCAGGTCCTGCTGGAAATCCAGCAAAAGCCGTACTGCCCGGACTCTTTGGCAGCCCTGAAGCGCTATCTTCGCGCCCAAGGGGATGACGTCGCAAAAGAGCTGTAAATTGGCGCCGATTGGCTCTTAGCAAGTCGGCTTTTTGCCGTTACACTGCGCGACCTTTTCAAGCTGAACCGGCAGTGCCCGGCTCAGTAGCGCTGCCCCTGCCTGAGTGGGGCTTCGCGGTCGATAACCTTGCCCAAGGTTGCGATCAGTCTTTGTCCTCCCAAGAGGATTGCCGGTGGCCAAAAAAGCCGCATCCTTCGCCGCCCTTGGTGGCCTGGTATTTTCCACCGACGCAGGTCGTCATTGCCCGGAATGCAGTAAACCGGTGGATGCCTGCATCTGCAAACAAACCGTTATCCCGGCCGGCGACGGCATCGCTCGCGTGCGTCGCGAAAGCAAGGGCCGTGGCGGCAAGACGGTGACGACCATCACCGGCGTGCCGTTGGCCGAAGACGCGCTCAAGGAACTGGCCACCACGTTGAAGAAACGTTGTGGGACCGGTGGGGCGTTGAAAGACGGGATCATCGAAATCCAGGGCGATCATGTCGAGCTACTCTTGGCTGAGCTGATCAAGCACGGTTTCAAAGCGAAGAAGTCCGGCGGCTAGCAGCCTCTGTGAAAACCACCCGCGGCTTGATCCAGTCCTGATTTCATTCTGGTCTGGCGTCGTCTCCATGGTTTTCACAGAGCCTGTTCAAGACCGGTTTCTAAACTCACTGCGGTCAGCGAGGTCTACCCCCTCGTTGACGAAACGTCATTTTCATTCTTTAGACTGCGCCGGCCTGAACTCAAGGCGACGCTCTATGACTTCTTTATAGGGGACTTCGATGTCCGTAAGACGCACACGCAAAGACGATGGCAGCCAATGGACAGTTGCGGACAGCCGCAGTGTTTACGGGATTCGCCATTGGGGGGCCGGGTATTTCGCGATCAATGACGCCGGTCGCGTCGAAGTTCGTCCGAACGGCCCGACCAGTTCGCCTATCGACCTGTTCGAGCAAGTCGACCAACTGCGCAAAAGCGGTTTGTCCTTGCCGTTGCTGGTGCGTTTCCCAGACATCCTGCAAGACCGCGTGCGTCAGCTGACCGGTGCGTTTGACGCCAACATCGAGCGCCTGGAATACCAGAGCAAGTACACCGCGCTGTACCCGATCAAGGTCAACCAGCAGGAAGCGGTGATCGAGAACATCATCGCTACCCAGAACGTTTCCATCGGTCTGGAAGCCGGCTCCAAGCCTGAGCTGCTGGCGGTACTGGCGCTGGCGCCGAAGGGTGGCACCATTGTCTGCAACGGTTACAAGGACCGTGAGTTCATCCGTCTGGCGCTGATGGGCCAGAAGCTGGGCCACAACGTGTTCATCGTGATCGAGAAAGAATCCGAAGTCGGTCTGGTGATCGAAGAAGCGGCGTCGCTCAAGGTCAAGCCTCAGGTCGGCCTGCGTGTGCGTCTGTCGTCCCTGGCGTCGAGCAAGTGGGCAGACACCGGTGGCGAAAAATCCAAGTTCGGCCTGTCGGCGGCGCAACTGCTGTCGGTGGTCGAGCGTTTCCGTGCCGCTGGCCTGGACCAAGGCATTCGCCTGCTGCACTTCCACATGGGGTCGCAGATCGCCAACCTGGCGGACTACCAGCACGGCTTCAAGGAAGCGATTCGTTACTACGGCGAACTGCGCAACCTTGGCCTGCCGGTCGATCACATCGACGTCGGCGGCGGTTTGGGCGTGGACTACGACGGTACTCACTCGCGTAACGCCAGTTCGATCAACTACGACATGGACGATTACGCCGGTGTCGTGGTCGGGATGCTCAAGGAATTCTGCGACGCGCAGAGCCTGCCGCACCCGAACATCTTCTCTGAAAGCGGCCGCTCCCTGACCGCCCACCACGCGATGCTGGTGGTGCAGGTGACCGACGTCGAGAAACACAACGACGACGTGCCGAAGATCGACAACAAGGAAGAACTGCCGGAAACCGTGCAGTGGCTGGTTGACCTGCTCGGCCCGACCGACATCGAAATGGTCACCGAGACCTACTGGCGCGCCACGCACTACATGAGCGACGTGGCCACCCAATACGCCGATGGCAAGCTGACCCTGGCGCAAAAAGCCTTGGCCGAGCAATGCTACTTCGCCGTTTGCCGCCGCCTGCACAACTCGTTGAAGGCCCGTCAGCGTTCCCACCGTCAGGTGCTCGACGAACTCAACGACAAGCTGGCCGACAAGTACATCTGCAACTTCTCGGTATTCCAGAGCCTGCCGGACACCTGGGCCATCGGCCAGGTCCTGCCGATCCTGCCGCTGCACCGTCTCGACGAAGAGCCGCTGCGCCGTGCAGTGCTGCAAGACTTGACCTGCGACTCCGACGGCAAGATCAAGCAGTACGTCGACGAGCAGAGCATCGAGACCAGCCTGCCGGTGCACGGTCTGAACGAGGGTGAAGACTACCTGCTGGGGATCTTCCTGGTCGGTGCCTACCAGGAAATTCTTGGCGACATGCACAACCTGTTCGGTGACACCGACTCGGTGAACATCTATCAGAATGCTGACGGCAGCGTGTACCACGCAGGTATCGAAACCCACGACACCATCGAAGACATGCTGCGTTACGTGCACTTGTCGCCGGAAGAGCTGATGACTCACTACCGCGACAAGTGCGCCAGTGCCCGCATCAGCGCCAGCGAGCGCACCCAGTTCCTTGATGCCTTGCGTCTGGGCCTGACCCGTTCGTCTTACCTGTCTTCTTGAGGTAGGGCACCGCGCCCATCAGGTTGTCTGAAATTTCTCCGTAGGTTGCGGAAATTTCAGATGACCTGGTGCGGGGCTTCTCTTTTGTCCCGCGAAATAGCCCACATGCCGAGCAATCCAAGTGATGTGGTCTTCTTTTCACGTAGGTCATTTCCTAAGTTGTACTTCGGCACTCTACTCGGCCATGTCTCTCAGCGAGAATCCCCGGCCGCCCCTCCTGTAGAGAATCGCCGATGTTCGATTCAGTCAACGAGCCGTCATTTCGTCTGGATATAGCGGGTCTTGCCGACCCCTTTGAGGTCTTGGCCTTTACCGGTAGTGAAGCGATCAGCGAGCCTTTTGCGTTCGACGTGGACCTGCTGAACGATGACCCGACACTGGACCTTGCAAGCCTGCTGTACCGCTCGGCCTTTTTGCACTTCGGGCCGCAGGGGGAGGGTATTCACGGACAGTTGCTTGGCCTCGTTCAACCCGGCCATGGCAATGAGCCCAGGCTTTGTCGCGTGCGTCTGGGCCCCAGGCTTGCTTGCCTGGCCCAGCGCTTCAACCAGCGAATTTTCAGCGATCGCTCGGTGCCGGACATTCTCGCCCAGGTTCTCAAGGAGCACGGCATTGCCGGCAAGGATCGTCGTTTCGACCTGAACGGCGATTACCCGTCCCGTGATTTCTGCACGCAGTACCGGGAGTCGGACCTGCAGTTTTTCCAGCGTCTATGCGCCCAGGAGCGGCTTCATTACTACTTCGAGCACCGTACGCGCGGGCATTGTCTGGTCTTGGGCGACGGTCCGGGGCAGTTTCGCCGTGGCGAAGAGAGGGTCTTCGAGGATGTGAGCGAGCGACCGGGAGTGCATCAGTTCAAGCTTCATGGCTGCGGGCAGATTGCCGAGGGGCAGACGAACCTGCCAACGCTGCGCAGCGGTCAACTGATGCCGTTGTCCGGTCATCCGTATGCGGACTGGAATCGTCTCTGGCGAGTGACCCATGTCGAGCATCAGGGAGGACAACAGCCAGATTTTTTGTATCGCAACCAGCTGCGCGTCGTTGCGCAGGAGGTGCCTTTCATCGCGGCTCATCCCGTTGTGAAACCCAGGATGCACAGCCTGCAAAGGGGATGGGTAGTCGACGTCGGTGAATCTCGCCCCGATCCCGGCAGATCAGTTGCCGTGCAGTTTGACTGGCTTTATCAGGGCGAAGGCGCAGCCCCCAGCCACTGTTGGTTGCCGTTGTCTGGCGAGCTGGAAAGCGCGGGTGTCATGCCCTTGAGTGAGGGCACGCAAGTGCTGGTGAGCTTTATCGAAGGTGATCCTGATCAACCCTTGATCAGCGGATTTCTTCCCGGAGCACCGTCCAGCCCAGAGTCAGCCATGGCCGACCGGCTATCCGCCTCGACCACTGAAGCCAGCCGCGCGGTTGATGGTTTATTGGGCTTGCTGCAATCCAGCGAACCCTTGGTACTCCTGTGTCTGCTGCCAGGTGGGGGCAGTTTCAGTCATTGCGCGCAATCCTTATGCACTTGCCGGGCAGCGACGCAGCTTGGCCAGAGCGGTGCGGCATGATTGCCGTTCAGGCGCCCGACTCGACCCCGCAATGGCTGTTGCTCGATGTACCGGGCGTGCCTCAGGCCGGTGCGATGTTGCGGCAACAGTTTGCTCATGTCCGATGGTTCTGGCTGTTCGAAGGCACCGAGTTTCATCCGTTGCGTGAGCACGGGCCAGTGTTGGTCGACCTTCGCGAATGCCCGGCACTCGCCGAGCTGTACTCAAGTGAGCCGCATACATGGGGCGGGTTGCTGCTGGTCAGTGAAGCCTCTTCATCACAACTGCTGGAGCATTTGCGCCGCATGCTCACCGTCACCTTCAGCCTGCATCACCGGGCCTTGTTGAGTTACTACAACCCTCAAACGGCGAGTTACTTTTTCGATGCCTGCGATGCGCAGGAGCTGAGTCGCTGGCTCGGTCCGATCGATCAGTTACGCTGGTTCGGCGGCACTTGGGCCGATCGGGCCATTGGCTGTCTGGGCTGGCAACAGTTGTTCAATCCACGGCTTACCGTCAGGCCGCTGGCCATCGAAGAAAACCTCAGCTCGCGTCAGCGAGACAGCTTGCAGACCTGCCTGCTGGAGCAGCATGCCTGGCGCTGGAGCCGATCCACCGGCACCGACTACAACAGCTTGTGGGCTCACCTGCAGGAAGGGCTGGCGCTGGGTTTCAGTGAGCGCCCGGTGCTCGATGGCTGGTTATGGCTGCGCTTGCAGCACCCTGATGCCGTGCCGGGGCAGTCGTTATCGGGAACCACCCAGCAGGAGCGTCTCGATAGCCTGCGCAACCTGTGGCAGAACGATCAACCCTGAACGGGTTGAAGGTATGTCGCTCGTCATCCTTTTAACCAGCCGTCGTTCTTGCGCAAGTACCAGGCGAATGTGCCAAGGGTCAGGCTGCGCAGCACCATGAACAGCAGGAAGGTTATCCACAGTCCATGGTTGCCCAAGCCTTGCAGTATCCAGGCGAAGGGCAGTAGCAGGATCACGGTCAACAGCATGCCGTTGCGCATTTCCCGGGCGCGGGTGGCGCCGATGAACAGGCCGTCGAGCAGGTAACTCCAGACCGCAATCAGCGGCAGCGCGGCGAGGTACGGCAGGTAGATGAAGGCGGTGTCGCGCACGCTCTGGATGTTGGTCTGCATCTGGATGAACAGGTGCCCGGCGAACAGAAACAGCAAGGCAAACCCCAGGCTTGCCAGCAACGACCAGCCGCACGCCACCACCAGTGAGCGGCGCAGGGCATCACGGTCGCGAGCACCGATGGCGTGTCCGCACAGGGCTTCCACGGCGTGGGCCAGACCGTCCAGCGCATGGGCGGTCAGCAGCAGGCCGTTGAGCAGCAGCGCATTGGCGGCGACCGTGGCATCGCCCAGTCGTGCACCCTGCACGGTGATCAGGAAGAACACCGACTGCAACGCCAGGCTGCGGATGAAAATATCGCGGTTGACCGCCAACAATGGGCGCCAGCTCTGCCACAACGCCAATGCGGCCCAGGCGATATGGCCGGGATAGGCGCGCAGGGCTTTGCGGGTCATGAATAGGCCGATCAATGCGCCGGTCCACTCGGCGATCACCGAGGCCCGTGCCGCGCCGACCACTCCCCACTCCAGGCCAAGCACAAACCACAGGTTGAGTGCGATGTTGACCAGGTTGGTGCTCAGCAGAATCGCCAGCGGAGCCCGGGCATTCTGGGTGCCGAGAAACCAGCCGACCAGCGCATAACTGGCCAGCGCCGCCGGCAGGCCGAACAGCCGTGTGTGGAAAAACTCGCGGGTCAGTTGATCCAGCTCCGCCGACGGTTGCATGAAGTGCAACGCGACCCCGCTCAACGGCACGCCCAACGCCCCCAACAAAATGGCCAGGCCCATGGCCAACAACAGACCTTGCAGCAAAATCTGCCGCAACGCAGCGCCATCCCCACGCCCTGCAGCCTGGGCGGCGAACCCGGTGGAGCCCATGCGCAGAAAGCCCATGGCCCAGGCAAGAAAGGTATACAGACTGGCGCCCACCGCGACGGCGCCGAGCTGATGAGCATAGGGCAGGTGACCGATGACGGTACTGTCGACCAGCGCCACCAGCGGTACGGAAATGTTCGAGAGAATCATCGGGGCGGCGAGCGCCCAGACGCGGCGATGGGTCGGACGGTCGCGCCAGTCGGCAATCAGGTTGGACATGCAGGCTCCTTGGGGGCGCCTGCATTGTAGCGACGAACTCGGAATCCGCATCGATCCATTGTGGAAGCGAGCCTGTGTGGCAGCCTTAGTGAATGATCCAGCTCAGCAACCACAACCCCAGCAGCAACCAGATAATCCCCATGATGATCGACGCGTTCATGAAGGCGCGGATCGCCGACCACAGCAGCATCAGCCCGAGGATCAAGGTGATGATGCTGATGATCGAGGTTTCCATGCCCAATGCCTGGGCCAGCCCTTCGACAAAATTGCTGCCGGCGTTGCTCAACAGGTTGAACAGGCCACTGAGGGTGTCGATGATAAAACGGATGACCGAACCGATTGCCTGGCCGAGCCATTCGAAAAAGCTGTCTACCTGCATGTGTACGTCCTGATGGAGTGGTGGCGTGGTTGCCGGATCCGAGCCTTGGGCTATTGATCGTGCTCCCGGGTTCCCGTGGAAGCTGCCGAAGGCTGCGATTTTTTTGAGTATGGCGCAAGTACGCAGGCACAACGCTGCCACTTGCCTTCACCCGTCATCCCCCTGAAGCTATACGCCTTCAGGAGAGCCCGATGAACCTTGTTGAACTGACCGAACGCCTGCACGCCATTCGTGACCGCAATGACTGGCGGCAATTTCACAGCCCGAAAAACCTGGCCATGGCCGCGAGCGTGGAAATGTCCGAGCTGGTGGAAATCTTCCAGTGGCTGACCGAAGACCAGTCGCGCCAGTTGCCGGCGGACAAACTGGCCCATGCCGGGCAGGAAATCGGCGACATCGTGCTGTATTTACTGCTGCTGTGCAGCGAGTTGGGACTGGACATGAATGAAGTGGTACGTAACAAGCTCGCGGACAGCGAACGGCGGTTCAGCTGATGAGCGACCGTCATTTCGATCAGTTGGCGACCCGCTTCGCTGAAAAAATCTACGGTGGCGCCAAAGGGGCGATCCGCCTCGCCGTGTTGCAGGCCGACCTGGCCGAAACCCTGCCGGACCGCCCGTTGCGCGTACTGGACATCGGTGCCGGCCTGGGCCACATGTCGTTGTGGCTGGCCCAGCGCGGTCACCAGGTGACCCTGGCCGAACCCGCCGAGCCGATGCTTGAAGGCGCTCGCCAGCGTTTTGCCGAAGCCGGGCAGACCGCGACATTCATTCAGGCGCCGTGGCAGGAGTTGCTTGGTCAGCTCACCGAACCCTACGACCTGGTGCTGTGCCACGCCGTGCTGGAATGGCTGGCCGAACCCCATGCGATTTTGCCGGTGTTGCATCAACTGACGAAGCCGGACGGCTGGTTGTCCCTGGCGTTCTATAACCGCGATGCGCTGATCTACCGCAACCTGCTCAAGGGCCATTTCCGCAAGATGCGCAAGAACGACATGGCCGGCGAGAAGCAGAGCCTGACGCCGCAACAGCCGCTTGATCCACGGGATCTGGCAGCGCAACTTGAGGGGCTGTGGCGGGTCGAAACCCAGAGTGGAGTGCGGGTTTTTCATGACTACATGCCGGTGGAATTCCAGGCCCGCGCCGAACTGCTCGATTTGCTGGAAATGGAACTGGCTCACCGCCGTCACCCAAGCTTCGCCGGGCTTGGGCGCTACTTGCACTGGATCTGTCGGCCGATCTGACCGGAGTGCGCAATGAATAGTCGTTCAGGTCTACTGGTGATCTGTCTCGGGTTGGCGGCCTGTCAGGGCAGCAACCCTTACATCGCGACGTCCAATCCCTTGCCACCGGCACCGCCCCAGGCCGCCGGCACTTTCGACCGCAGCGCCTACCCGGCGGCGCCACGGGATTACGGTCGCTACCGCAGCTGGGCCTGGCTCAACGGGCGCCTGCCTGCGGGCACGGCCTGGGCCGATTCGGAGCAGGTGGCCGAAGTCGTCAGCAATGCCCTTGATCAGCGCGGCTTGCGCCCACTGCACGACAACCGCCCGGCGGACCTGTTGGTCAGCGCCGACCTGCATCTGGAAACCCGCTTGCGCCAGGTGCAGGACGGCTCTGGTTACGGTGGCGGCTATGGCGGCGGGTATTACGGCGGTGGTTACAACCGCTACGGCACGGGTTACGGCATGTACAACAGCGTGCCGGTCGTCCGTACTTATCAGGTACAGGTTGTGGTGGTGCGGGTCGATCTGTTCGACGCAAGCACCGGTCAACCGGTGTGGAGTGCCAGTGCCGAAACCAGCAGTCAGGGCAACCAGAGCGAACGTGCCGATGCCCTGCGCGAAGCTGTCGAAAAGGCCATGTCGGCGTATCCTCCTAGTTAGCTTCCTGTTCAGGAAGCCTCCCGCAGGTGCATGTCTTCAATCGGAGAAAAATCATGTTCCGCCGTCTCGTTTTACTGGCCATCGCCGCGCTGCTCACTGCCTGCGCCGCCAACGAGGTCAATCATGACTTCGATGCCAGTCGCGACTTTGCCGCCTATCGCAGCTGGAGCTGGAAAGAGCCCGCCGTGCAGTACCGTCCAGACGACCCACGGATCAAGAGTGACCTGACCGAGCAACGCATCCGCCAGGCCGTTGCCGATCAACTGGATCAGCGTGGCTTGCGTCCGGCCGCCGCCGGCGCCAAGGCAGACCTTAAGGTGCAGACCTACCTGATCGTTGAAGATCGCCAGCAACAAGTGACCACCTCCTATGGCGGTGGTTATGGTGGTCCATGGAACGGCTATTGGGGCGGGCCGATGTACAACGAAACCCGCAACGTCAGCTACAAGGTGGCGACCATCCAGATCGACCTGCTCGATGGCAAGGACGGCAAACTGGTGTGGCGCGGCAGCGACGAGCAGACCCTCAGCCGCACACCCAAGCCAGAGGACCGCAGCAATACGATACGCCAGACGGTTGGGCGCATATTGGCCAACTATCCACCGCGCTAAATGGCTTAGCCCTCTAACACTACAGCCCCTGTAGGAGCGAGGCTTGCCCGCGAAGAAGACACCGCGGTTTTTCAGTCATTACGCGTTATCGTTCTTCGCGGGCAAGCCTCGCTCCTACAGGATCTTCGTCGTCACACAAGCCCACAATAAGTTGGTGGGATGGCTAGTTGCCAGCAATCTGCCAAACCCTTGTCTACACTGCTGTTCATCAATGGAGGTAGCCCTCGGCGGTGCGCCGGCAAAGGAGTGCGCCATGTCTCCCTGCTTGCAGTTTCGTAGCCCGGCCCGGCAACGGGGAGCGATCGGTTTGATGGCAGTGCTGACCCTCGGCATGGCCCTGGCGTTCCTGCTGATCGTGGTCGACAGTGGCCGCTTGTACCTGGAAAAACGCAGCTTGCAGCGGATAGCCGACATGGCCGCACTGGAGGCTGCCACGCGCAACGGTGATTGCGCCGTGGGTGCCAGCGCTACCGCCTATGCCACCGCCAGCGTAAATCGTAACGGCTTCACCCTTCCTGACCCCACGCGCAGCCTGGCGGTAGCCTGTGGCACCTTGAGCCTGGACGCCAACAGTCTTCGGGTTTTTGTGGCTAACCCAAGCAGCAGCGAAGCCATTCGGGTGATCGTCAGTCATTCGGTGCCGCAGAGTTTCGCCGGTGGCGTTGGCGCCCTGTTCGGCGGTGCACCGGCCGGGGCCACCCTCAACCTGACGGCGACCGCCGTTGCGGGGCTGCCGCCACCGCTGGCATCGCTGACCCTGCGCACCACGGCGCTGAGCATCGATAGCAGCAAGTCGGCCACCCTCAATGCGCTGTTCGGCGGTTTGCTCGGCGGCAGTCTGAACCTGTCCGTGGCAGGGTGGGATGGGTTGGTGAACACCAACATCAGCCTGCTGGGTTACCTTGATCGACTGAAGGTCGACCTCGGCCTCAACGCCGCCGGGTATAACCAGGTATTGGGCGCTTCGGTGGCCGTCAGCCAATTGATCCAGACCGCCGTCAATGTGCTGGACCCCGGCGGCACCCTCGGCGCGACGGCGACTATTGTCGGTCTGCAAGCCCTCAAGGTGGCCGCTGGCTCCACGACCGTGGTGTTGGGCAATCTGCTGCACGTCGAGAACGGCAGCGACGTCTCAACGTTCGCGACGACTGTGAGTGTGTTCAACCTGATCGAAGGCGTCGTGCAACTGGCCAACAAGAAAAACGGTGTGGTGGCGACAGTGCCGATCAATCTGGCAGGGCTGGCGCAAATCACCGCTCGGGTGCAGGTGTTGGAGCCGCCGCAACTCTCCGCGATCGGCAATCCGAAAAACGCCGCGCTGGATCCGCTGGGGCCCAATCGGATCTACGTGAGAACCGCACAGCTTCGCACGTTGTTGTCGATCGACTTGCCGGCGCTGGACGCCATCGCGGCGCTGGTCAATGCCGCGGCGGATCTGGCAGGACCGCTGACCAACACCCTCAACGCCTTGCTCAATCTCGACCTGGTGGCGGTGCTCAATTCACTGACCTGTGCCATCGGCGTGCCCTGTCAGACGCCCGACGTCATCGTGCTACCGGGGCCGATACGGCTCGACGTGGCGCTGGACGTCGCCAGTGCCGATAGTTACGTCACGGCTTACAGCTGCATCAGCAACACCAACAAAACCCTGACCACCAACACCAGCGCATCGCTGGTGAACCTGAAAATCGGCCGGATCGATGCCGCCAGTATGTTCGGCAGCAACACCGTACCACCGACGGTCACGGTGCAGCCGTTGAAGCTGATCGATATCGGGATCAAAACCTGCCGCAGGTTTTTGTTCGTGCCCATCACCTGCGATCCGCGTGTACCTGGCGTCGGTGGTGGCATCGATGTCGTTGCCGACACCAGTGTGGCGGCGAACACCAACATGCCCCATGTCTACTCCGCACCACCGGCCAACAGCCTGCCGGACATCAGCCAGCCGCCGTTTTACTACTCATTTTCCACCAGCAGCATTGTCAGCAACTTGCTCAACACCCCGGTCAACCTTCACGTCGATATGTATGGCCCGTCAGGCAGTCTCGTCGGCGGTCTGGGGGCGATCCTGAGCAGCGTGACCAGTTTGCTGGTCAGCGCAATCAACGGCGTGCTCAACCCGTTGCTCGACAGTCTGATCAACACTGTGCTGATAAGCCTTGGGGTCGACTTGAACAAGGTCGACGTCGGCGCCAACCTCAGTTGTCACTCAGGGCGCGCGTCGCTGGTGATCTGATCGCCCGTGACAATCGGCAACTCGATGCAGAAGCGCGCGCCCTCGGCCGCGTTTCTTACGCTCAACCGTCCGCCCATGTTCTCGACGATGCCGTAACTCACCGACAACCCGAGCCCAGTACCGACGCCCACCGGTTTGGTGGTGAAGAATGGCTCGAAAATCCGCTCCAGCAACCGTGGGTCGATGCCGCCGCCGTTGTCCTCGACCCACAGCCGCACTGAATGCTCATCACGTTCGGCGTACAGCGAAATCCACGGTTTGAACGCCGGGTCGGCCTCGCGGTTGCTCAGCAGCGCATCCCGTGCATTGACCATCAGGTTGATCAGCACCTGTTCCAGCTGATCGACGTAACCGCGCACCTGCACATCAAAACCGCTCTCGCTGACCCGCAGCTCAATGCCTTTGCCGCGCAAGCCTTCGGACAGCAGTGCCAGCGTGCCCTCGATGGCTTGAACCGGATTGAACGGCTGCTGCTCGACCTCCGAACGCCGGCCGAACACCCGCATGTGATCCACCACCTTCGCGGCGCGCTGGACTTGTGCGTCGATGCGATTGAGCTTGTCAGTCAGGTAATCGATTTGCGCATCGCCATTGCTCAGACGCTTGAGCACATTGACGATGGCCATGCGCATCACGTTCAGCGGCTGATTGATTTCATGGGCAAGCCCGGTGGCCATTTCGCCGAGGGTGGCCATTTTCGCGCTCTGGGTAAGCTGCTGCTGGGCGCGCCTGACCTCAGTGTTGTCGCGGCCCACGGCCTGAATTTCCAGCAAACGACCCTGGTCGTCGAACACGCCGCGATCCGACCAGACCCACCAGGCATGTTCCCGTCCCGGCAGTTGCAGGTTGATCTCCGCAGTGCTGACCGGGAACTCCGGGCTCAGTCTACTGAGGCGCTGGAGGAACGCTTCGCGCTGCTCCGGCGACATCCAGCTGCCCAGATTCACCCCCGGCAGCTGCTCGGGTTGGCATTCCAGATAGGTCGCCAGTGGCCGGTTGCCGAAGGTCAGCGTCAGGTCGGGGCGGTAGCGGCAGATCATCGCCGGGGAGTCTTCCACCAGGATCCGGTAGCGCTCTTCACTCTGTTTGACTTTCTCGGTGGCCAGGGTCGCCTCGGTGACATCCAGCCACAGGCCCACGGCTTCCACCGGCAACCCGAGGTCATCGCGCAGCAGTTTGGCTTCGTCGAGCAGCCAGTGGTAATCGCCGTGACTGTCGCGCAGTCGATAACGGGCGCTCACCGAACCCTCGCGCAGCAGTTGCCGGGTACGCTCGAAATAGCCGTCGCGGTCTTCAGGATGGACCCGCTCCACCAGCGAGCCTGCGGCGCAATCGGCGAGCGACCAACCGAGCAGCGGCAACAGGCTGTCACTGAAAAACGTCGGTTGCAGCGCCCCTTCGACATAGCGCTGCACGTAGATCACCGCCGGTGAACTGGCGATCAGGTTGTCCAGCCGGGCATGGGCGGCAGCGGCGTTCTGCTGTTGGTTTTTGATGTCGCTGATGTCGAGCATGAAACCCACCAGCCGGCGGTTTTTACCGATGCCCAACGCCTGGCCTTGCAGTCGATACCAGATCGGCGTTTGTGTCGTGTCGGGGCGATGCAGACGTACGCACAATAGCAACGGCGCGCCTTCGTCTTGCAAGGATTGCAGGCGAATCGTCAGCTCTTCACGGTCGGCGGGATGAATCTGTTCGAGCCAGTCGTGCAGCGGAAAACGAGTGCTCGCAAGGTTCAGCGTACTGGCGAGCGACGGCGCCAATTGCACTTCGGCATGGTCGCTGAAGACCTCCCACCAACCGGTACCGAGCAAGGCTTGTAGAGATTCCAGCCGCTCCAGTTGCAGGTGGTGCTGATGCTCGCGCAAGCGCTCAAGCAGCGGCCCGGCCAGGGCGGCGGTGAGTTGCAACCAGTCGCGCTCGCTCAAGTCGGGGGCACGTTCTTGCACCGGGTAGAAACCACAGAGCAACCACGCGACCACGCCCAGGGCATTGCGATAGGGCACCGCGAACCCTTCGGCATTGCCGAAGATGCTTTGCAGGCGTGGGTGCTCGCTGGGTGTCAACTGTTGGGGGACTGAGCCATTCAAACTGTCGAGGCCGGTGCCCAGGCGTTGATGGGTTTCCCATAACCTTGGTGCATCGAAGGCCGCGTACTGCTGGTGAATCAACCAACCCTCGGCCTGTTCATCGAGCAAGGCCATGGCCATGCACGGGATCTGAAAACGCTGGGCCAGACCTTGCAGTTGTTCGGCCAATACCTCGGGCAGGCGCGTCAGGCTGCACAGGCGCAACTGCTCGCTGACCTGCGCCGCGAGCAACTGGCACTGTTCACGACTGCGCGCTTGTCGACGTTCGAGCAACAGATCGCCGATGTCGATCAACTGCAATAACCATCCTTCGCCCAACGGCTGCACCCAGCCGCGCAAGTGCAGCGGTTGCCCGGCGAGACTGAAAAAATCCAGGTCCAGGTTTTGTCCCTGCCACTCGGCCGGCCTGCCTTCGACCGACAGGGCGCTATGGGGCATGAGGTAATCGAGCAGGTGCGGTGACTGCGCGTCGGGTATCTGTTGCGCCAGCAGATGCCGCAACGGACCGCTCAGCTGAATCACTCGACCTTCATCATTCAGATGCAGCTGCAAGCCGACACGCTGCACGCTCGCAGGCTCTGGCGTGTTCGGGGTCTGTGGCGGGTGACGATTGAGCAGACGCCCGAAGAGTTTGTCCCCAGAGCTCAAAACTGCAGGCTCGATTGGGCCGTGAGGGTCGGCGGCAGATTGGGCACCGAACCGATTCCCGGCAGTACCAGAAACGGCAGCACTTGATTCAGTTTACTGGTGGGGTAGTTGATGCTGACCGTCAGCACGCCGCCGGTGTAGGTGGCGCTGGCGTCGGTGGCCACGTTGAAATTCAGCGCGGCGGGAATCCAGGCCAGCTGCCGGGTCAGTTCGGTGGTCGCGATGTTTCTGACCGCCGTGTCGTAATTGGCGGTGCTCGGGTCCAGCGCCACACTGCGACGCACCGCTTCGGCCGTGGACTTATTGAACGATTGCATCAGCAACAGCGGCAGGCTGTAACTGACCAACCCATAAAACACGGCGAAAAAAATCACGAACACCAAGGCGAACTCAATCGCCACGGCACCTTTTTGCTTGCGGGGGAGGCCTGTTTTCATGAGTGCGTCTACCCTGACAATTACTGCGTAGTGTCAGCATAGAATCATTCAGCCAAAACGGACGTTTTTTACCGGATGCAGAGCCTTGTCCTACTCATCTGGCTGACGCTTTGCGCAGCACAGGATGCCCGAGAACGCCACATCGCCAATGGCCTGACCGTTGGTGCAGGTGTGCTGGCGCTTATCTATCTGTTGTGGACAGGGACTACGTGGCTGGGGGCCGAGGCGGTGCAGGGCGGCTGGGCTTTGTTGTTGGCACTGGCCTTCACCTTGCCCGGTTATGCAGTGCGACGCATGGGGGCAGGCGACGTGAAGCTGATGGCGACGCTGGGTCTTGCGACGGACGGTACGCACCTGCTCGGCGGTTTCATCGGCGCCGGGGTGGCCGGTGTGCTCTGGTTGCTGCTGGCGCCAAGACTCTGGCTGCATATGGGGCAGAGGCTTAGAGCGCGTCTTCGTTACCTGGAGCCTGGCGCGTCAAAAAAGCAGCCCTTTGCGCCGTTCGTGCTGGTGGGTGTGCTGCTCACACTGGCCTGGATGCATTAATCGCAGGCGTCCCCTGTTCTATGTACATAGTTGGAAAGTGCGTCTACTTTCAAAACTGTTGTTGTACAGCTGTGGTGTCGGTGCAGGAGCAGCCAAGCCAGACTTGGCATGGAGTGGCCCGTGAACAAGCTTACCTCGGCAGTAAAAGTTCTTGTGGTTGATGATGAGCCGTTGATTGTCGAAGAACTTTGCGAGTTCATTGAACGCAATGGTTATCGCTGTGTTCCTTGTCGGTCCGGAAATCAGGCGATCGAGCGTTTCAGCGAAGACGAGAATATCGGCCTGGTGCTGTGTGATTTGCAGATGCCTGACATGGATGGCATTCAGCTCGTCCAGGCGCTGCAGCGGTTGTGCGGCAAGCACCGGGCGTTCGAGGCGATCATGCTCACCGGGCATGCGAACAAGCAGGATGTGATCAAGGCCTTGCGTACCGGATTCGCCGATTACTATCAGAAGCCGATTGATCTGGCTGAGTTGCTCGAAGGTTTGCAGCGTCAGGAGGTGGCCTTGCAGGAGCGGCAGAGAAATCTGCAGTTGGGGCATTTGAGTCAGAAGCTGCAGTATCTTTGTGAATCGATCGATGAGCTTTATCAGGATCTGGACAAGGTTCGTCGGGGGGCGTCCCCGGAACCTGTGTCAGGTTCAGTTGACGGTGTGGTCGGTGACCCGGAGCGGGTGGTGGGGATGCCGGCGGTGTTCAATCAGTTGTCGCCGCGTCAGTTGGAGGTGGCGCAGTTGGTGGGCAAGGGGCAGACCAATTATCAGATTGCCTGTGAGTTGGGGATTACCGAGAACACGGTGAAGCTTTATGTGTCGCAGGTGTTGCGGTTGACGCATATGCATAATCGTACGCAGGTGGCGTTGGCGTTGTCGCCCGGGAATGCCGGGGGGCGGCGGGTTTCTGCGCATTGATCTTGGCGGCCTTTGGGCCGACCATGTTCTTGTTGACCGGGTACATATCCATTTCTGCGGTAACGGCTGCTTAGGGTTCCGCTCTTACAGCGGGTCACTTTTGGCAAACGCCCCAAAAGTAACCAAAAGGTCTCGCCCCGAACGTCCGGCCCCTCGCTAAGGCTCGGGGTTCCTTCGCTCCGGTATCCATCTGGGGGCATCGCCCTACGGTTGGCTTCGCTTCAACCTACATGCGATGTGTTCGACTGCGTCGAACGGCGCTGCGCGCCAATCCCCAGATGAACACCTCCACTCAGCCTCCCGAAGGGGCGGGTGAATCAAGATCAAAAGCGGCAGGCGAGCTAACGCTCG